>NZ_JANIGJ010000003.1:0-430617 GCF_024518735.1 Pseudoalteromonas agarivorans | reverse complement strand
GAGCCTCCAAAAAGCAAATTCCCATAGCATAAACAACACCAACTCTGACACACCGAGCAGGTAGCGGCTCAGTCCAACAAGCGATTATGCAACACAAACAGCGTGTCGCATAAATACTAAAATGTTATACGTAAAGGGAAGTTATGACTCATTATTCACCAGAGTATAGAAAAGAAGAATTCAATTGCCCTTATTGCGGTGTATATGCCCGTCTGTCTTGGGCTGATTGCTACTATTCTTTATGGCAACAGCACTTTGACACTGACTTAAGTATCAGCAGGTGTGCTCATTGTAACGAGGTTGCATATTGGAATGAGCAGCGCATGCTTATTCCTAGCACAGGATCTGTGGAGTTACCTGCATCAGACATGCCGGATAGCTGCAAAAAAATATTTATAGAAGCTAGAGATGTCGTTGGTGTATCACCTAAGGGTGCAGCAGCTTTGCTTAGGCTTTGCCTTCAACAGTTGATGATTGAGTTTGGGCAAGCAGGTAAAAACATTAATGCAGATATTGCTGAACTAGTTAAACAAGGTCTACCACCGTTAATTCAGCAATCTCTAGATATTTGTCGCGTTGTAGGTAACAACGCGGTTCATCCGGGCGAAATAGATTTAGACGATAGTCCGGAAATAGCTCATTCACTTTTTAAACTAATTAACTTGATTGTACATGACAGAATTACGCGCCCGAATGAAGTTAAAGCACTTTACGAAGCACTACCGTCTGGTGCTTTAGAGGCAATTGAAAAGCGTGACTCATAAACGTATAACAAGCGCGTCAATTAGGACGCTCGCAAGCTCGCGCCTATTACGCGGGCGTTAGGCGCTGTAGGAAATAAAAATGTCTGAAGAATTTTCTGAAATTGGTTTTGATGCTGTCGAAGATTGGTTAGTTGAGGACTTTTACAGTTTTTTTCATCAACTAAATATCTTATATAATCGTCTAGCTGTTTTAGATGATATTAATGAAAAACAGCGTATCGTTAAGTTGAAGCCAGCCTTAAATGGTTCACTATCTAGAGTTAAAGATGAACATAGGCTAACTGTTAAATCCATTGAAATACATTCCCCGGGTGACTTCAACCTACTTGGTATTGATAAAATACTAGTTCAATTAAGGGGATTAATTAGAGATTTATTTTATGCCAACAAACTTGATAAAGAGGCTAAGCGAGAAGAAAACCGGCATAAAGCAGAAATGAACAAACTCAAGGAACAAGCTGGGCAGCAAAAAATATTAGCTAACCAAATTTCTATGCTGCGTAATTTGGGATATGAAGATGAAGAAATTGATGTGGCGGTCAAAGCCCTTCTAGACCCATTAACACAAATGTCAGAACTTTCAAATAAGAAGAAAATTAGTTTAAAAACGCCTAACAAACCGCTGTAGTCGGTCGCAAGCTCCCTGGGACAATAACACGTGGGCTCAGTCGCTTCGCTCCAAATTTTAGCCCACGTGTTATTGCCCCTAAGCGGGGTGTTAGTTGCTTTGAGACTAATCATTAGTAAGGTGTCATAGTGAGAATTTTAGTAACAGGCTCTGCCGGTAGAGTCGGGCGTGCAATCTATATTAAATTAATGCGCACCCATGACGTGGTCGGCATTGATAAAACGCCTTGCTCAACAGCCGATTACATTGGTGATATTCTTGATAGTGATCTGATTGAGCGGGCTCTTAAAAATGTTGATGTCGTTATTCATACAGCCGCATTACACGCCCCTCATGTGGGTTTAGTACCTGATTCAGAGTTTCAGTCTATCAATGTAGACGCGACCGAGAAACTCGCTCTGGCTGGATTAAAAGCAGGTATTAAGCACTTTATTTTTACCAGCACTACTGCATTGTACGGCTATGCTTCAACACCTAAAGGTATTGCAGGTTGGATAAATGAAGACGTCACACCTCAACCCAAGTCGATTTATCATAAAAGTAAAATTGCGGCTGAAGCTAAGCTAGAAGAAATTTCAAAGTTGTTTCAGCTTCCAGTTACTGTGCTGCAAATGTCGAGATGTTTTCCTGAACCTGCGGATTTAATGGCAGTATTTCGCCTTACTCGTGGCATAGATGCTCGTGATGTAGCAAACGCTCATTTATGTTCTGTGGAAAAACGCTTAAGTGGTTTTAATCGTTTTATAATCTCAGGCGCTACACCTTTTCAACTTTCTGATTGTGAAGCGCTATATACTGATGCTGCATCTGTCATCGAGCGGCAATGTCCTGACATCGCGCTAGCATTTAAACAAAGAGATTGGCAACTACCTCAAAGCTTAGATCGCGTATATGATTCATCATCAGCATGTGACAAATTAGGGTGGTTACCTATACATGGTTTTAAAAGCGTTTTGGAAATGTTAGATACTGAAATACCTGAAGTATTGCCAATTTTGAAACGCAGCTAACAAAGCAATTAAGAGTGATTCGGCATGGGCAGCGTTTTTACTATGCATTGCTTTTAACATCAGGCAAAGCGTGTTCGCCCTCAGTACACTCTTTTTTAAAAGTTTATTGCTTTGTGCCTAAACTCGTTTGCAAGTTTAGTTTTTCGATAGCTGCCTGTATTAGCCCTTGTCCATCTTTTGTTCACTAAATGCTGGTGTTCATTTTTATTGAACGATATTAATTAGTGAACAGGTAAACTTAAATCCCTTACTGTAATTAGTGGAATAAGTACAAGCCTGATAAGTAACCTTTAGAGAGTTTATAACAGCTCTATTAAAATAAGCCCCTGTATTAAACGCAACGTTTAACACAGGGCTTTATAGTTTTGCTAACCTACTAAACACCAAACGCATTAAAACGAATACTGCAGCCTTAATGAGATTGCATTGCCCGATGTGATAGTACCGCCTGCATCAAAGTAGTCGGCTTTAATGTAGTCGGCCATAAACTTTATGTTTTTGTTTACGGTGTAGTTAACGCCGAGGGCGTAGGTTTTTGCGTCTTGGTTTTCTTGCTTGAGCTTAAGTAGGCTGTAGCGGCCTGTAATTTCCCAGCCTGGCTCTGAGCTTGCGCCTAGTTTTGCGTTTTTATACTTACGGTATCCGCCCGATAGCTGATAACCAAATTGCAAATAGCCGCCTTCGTAATCGTTAGTTGTATTTTCAATACTGGTTACTTGTGCTTGTTGCCACTCGGCCATCATGGTAAATCTATCTTTAAGCCATAGTAGCTCTACGCCTTGTTGCGAAAGGCTATCTGCATTAATTTTATCGCCTTCTATTAATGAGTCGGCGGTATAAACCTCAAGAGGTTCATTTACTCTAAATTCGTTACCGTCGTACTGCCTTTCACTAAAGGCGATGCCTAGGTGTAAAAGGTTGGTATCTTGCTGCCACGGCACCCAAGCTACCCGCCCTGTAATAGCTGATGTTGCTTCGTCTTCGTCGGGCTGATAATAACCAAGTTGCCAATTTACTGAGGCTATGTCCCCGGAAAGGCTAATACCTAAGCTGCGTCCTGGTGAAAACGCTTCGCTTATCATGCTACGCTCAAGCATTAGTAATTTACGCGAGCTAGTTAGTTTTTCTAGGCCAAAACCTTCTTTTTGTTGGCCTATGGTTAAATCGGCATATTTCCAGCCAGAGTATTCTAGGTAGGCGTCTTTTATTTCGGTTTCGCCATCGGCAAAGCCAAGCTGAAATTTACTTTTCCAGTCTTTGCTTATGTCTGATTTAAAACTTAGGCGTGCGCGGCGTATTTCAGAGGTACTTTCTGAGCTGCTGCTGTCGTATTGCCCCTCTAACAAAGAGGTATCAAACTTGTTGTAGTCGAGCATGATATAGCCGCTTAGGTCTATATCGTCGTTAATTTTGGCAAAGCTTGTGTTACTAACAAAGCAAAGCGCTGAAAGTGCCGCATAAGTAATCGTTTGTTTAGAGGTCATGTTGGGCTGCCTTTGTTTGTTTTTCGGCTAAGTAACTTACTTTTAGTTGCGCTACGTCTCTTAAAAAGTCGATGTGTTCTATATCTACGGCAACGACGTTTAGGCCTGTGCGCTGTTTTAAATCATCGATTAGTGTGGCTTGGTTTTGCGGGCTTATGTTTTCTATGCGCTCGTAGCAAACGCTTTGTACTTCGTAGCGTTTTACAAATACGCTTGAGTCAATCAAAAAGGCAATTAAGCAAATAATACCGTTAAGAATGCTTAGCTCAATTAAGCTCATTTGCCCTACAGAGGTCAGTAAAGCAATGGCAGTAACAAGAAATAAGTAGGTCATTTCTTTAATCGAAATAGACTCAGTGCGATACCTTAGCATGGTAAATACGGCAAATAGGCCAAATGCAAATTCCATCGACATATCAACGCCGTGCAGCAAAAAGGTAATAATAAAAACGCCTACGCCAAATAAAATAAACGAGCCTGCTACCACTGCATTTTTACTTACGCGAAAGTAACAGCCATAGCAAAGTACAGCCAGCGATAGGATGTTTACTAAAAAGCGGGAAAGAAAAATAAGATCTAATTTGGTCATTTTAATTATTCTCTAAAGGTAAAAGGGGGTTAGTGCGGTTAAGGTGTTTTAAACGGGCTAAAACAGGTTTAAAGCGGTTTACTTTTAAGCGCTCGGGGTAGAGCAAAGCACAGCCAATGCAGTATTTACTAAACGAGGCTGGGAATATGTGGTGTTTGCTCATAAGTTTATAAAATGGCGAGCGTTTTGTTTTTTTACTTTGTTTAAGCTCGGCAATAAAAAAGCCCGGTAAGGTTATTTTGTTATCGCCTTTTGGGGTGTTGTACCACAGGTTAAAATCAAGCGTTAAACGCTCGGCTTTTTCTTCGTTAGCTAGGGCTATGCGGTTATAGCCGCTTTGCTGGGTTACGTTTAAATGTGCAAAGCTGTTTTTCATTTGCTCTTTAATAAACGCCGTGCTGTTAGCTTGCTCGTTGTTAGTTTGCGCGAGCTTTATACGTGTTTTTACTGTGCGGCTCTGGTTGTTTTTTAGTTTTACTTCTAGGTATTCGGTGGCTGTATCAACGTAGCGCCTTTGGCGTACTTTGTAGCGATTAAGCTTACCGTTATGGTGGGCTTTATATAAATCAAGTTCGGGTGTATCAAAGTACTGATTATAATAAGAGAATAAACGCTTGCCTTGTATATCAAGTACACGGTACTGGCCTTGTATATGAGTAAGTAGCTCAGGTAAAAAAGACAGTGGCAGCATAAACTTGCTGTCTACACGGTTCATTAAATTAGCGTTATTAAGATCGTTTAATCCGTAACCTTCAAACGGAATAAGTAACTCGTTAATTAAGCTTGTTAATGAGCCATGCGCGTTTGACTCTTGAGGCTGAGCCTGCTTATTTTTAGTGTTTATTGCAGTAATTGCTACTGGTGAGATTGAAGTATCCTTTTCAAAAAGTTCATCCTTAAAACGTGCTTGAATTGTCATAATTTTCTCAGATTATTAAATTGCAAAGTAATAGAGTGCAGTGCCAGTGTGCTGACACCGCATGAAGGATGGGTTGTTTATCTAGAGCAAAATCCGCTGCCATCACCCGCTGAGGGCAATGTGCCATCAAGCTGCGCGGCCATATTTGCTACGCGGTACTCCATAAACGAGGTTAAGCCGTAAAACTGCCCCGTGGTAGAGGTTAGGTTTTGCTCAAAGTAGGTTGAGCCATAAAAGCTAGTTGGGTCGTTTTGTACGTGCTCACGAATTAAATCGGCTATTTCATTTACGCGTGCGTTAAATGTGTCGCTTGAAAGTGAGCCATTAATAAGCTGCGTTAAGTAACTGTGGTACGTATCGAGGTGGCTTTGCTCGGCAAATACATTAGCAATTAATGGACGCTCGCTTAATGCCCCGCTTACTGGCTCATCAATGTAGAGCTCTCTTACATCTACGCTATTACAATCCATGTTAAATGTGCCAAATGACTCGTTAAAATCCCACGGTAAAATGCTAAATACGCCATCGTCATCGTAAATATAATAGTTATGTGCAAGCGGGCCGTGGTAGCTATCTAAATTAGATAGTGAAGTACTAACCGACATATAACGCAGCAGCGTGTCTATATCTATGGCGCTGGTTTCGCCTTTATCAAGCGATTCTACAAAGTTAATAAAGGCGCCGTTATCGGTGGTGTCTTCGTTGGTTTGTAGGTTTATATCGGTGTAACTTTGTATGTCGTCACCTAGCCATAATAAATCGCTGCCTGTGCCATCTGGCTTGTATAAATCGCCATTACTGTTGGTAAAGTGTTTTTCAACAAATTCGCCATCTACGGCTTCTACCATTAAATACAAACCAAATAGTTCGCCGTTTACATAAAAGTTAACGTAAGCATGCTCAGGCGTTGGCACGCCCATTTCATCCATAAGCTCGTAGGCGATTACTTCACGCATGTACGACGGGTCGTTAAACGAGTTTTGTAGTGTGAATTTTTTTAGCCCAAAAAACTTTTGCCCCGACACATATTCGTTAATATCGACCTTAAAGCTGTAACGGTCGCTGCTAGAGTTGGCAACGCTGCTTAAACTTGAGCCGCCTTTAGTGCGAATAGCCACGCTATCGAGTGTTACCCCATTAAAGGTAATAGCGGTTTCGTGGTACTGCTCATCAAGTGGGTTATCTAGAATGTCTTGCCAGTTTTCATCGCTAATTGTAATAGAAAGCGTATTAACGGCCGAAGGTGTAAAGGCGGTTGCAACTGTATTTTCACTACTTGGGGTAGGTGTTAAAAACGCATGAGTAAAGCCCGTACTGCTACTTAGGCCGTAACTAAAGCCTGTGGCTACATCACTTTCGTCCCAGTCAATGTAGTCAATTACTTCATCGTTGAGTATTAAGTTTAGCTCGTCTTCTTTGCCTAGTTTAAAAGGGACGTAGTAAGTGCCTGGGTCTTCATCGGTGGCATAAATAGTAATGTATTCACCTGCGTATAAATCTATGTCGGGCAGGGTTACGGGGTCTATGTCGTCGCTTTCATCAATAACGTGGTAGTTGGCTAAGTTAATTGTATTTTCGCTGTTGTTGTATAGCTCAAACCAATCACTGCCATTATCTGCGGCGCTTGCCACTATTTCGTTAATAACAAGTGGCCCGTGGGTTGCTTGGCTGTTTGAGCTAAGCTCTGTTGGAGTGAGTACTGTAGTTGCATCGCTGCCATCTGGGTAGCGGCCATAGCTGTAACCACTTAGCGCTTGGCCTTTATTCCACGATAACTGCTCTATAATTACATTGTTACTGTAAAGGCTGACGGTATCGCTTGCGCCTAATTTAAACGCTACGCTTGGCAGGTCGCCTAAATCATCGGTGCTTGCGTAAATGCGGTAAAACTCACCAGGCGATAACGTAATATCAGGTAGAGCAAATTGCTCGTTATTGTCATCACTTAGTGTGTAGTCGGCTAAATAAACATCGCTACTGCTTGTTACATAAAGCTCTATCCAGTCCTCGTCGCCGCTGCTGTCTTTTGCTACTACTTCGTTTATACGAAGTGGTGCATCTTCAGCAATTAGCGTTGTAACAAGTGTAGAGGTATCGGCTGTTTGGTTAGCTGCGCCCTCTGTGGGCGTTAGTGTTTGCGCGGTGCCGGTGCCATCTGTGTATAAGCCGTAACTAAAACCTTCAGCGGCTTCGCCTTCTTCCCAATCAAGTACAGACACCGCAGTGCCGTCCTCGTATAATGTAACCGCATCGTCGCTCCCTAGTTTAAAGGTAACGTAATAGCCGCTATCGGGCGGGGTGTCGGTTTCATCAATGGCTTGAATAACAATAAACTCACCTTGGGAAAGCGCTACTGCAGGTAAAGCTTGAGGCTCTCTGTCGGCGTTATCATCAACAAGTGAAAATACCGATAAGTCGGCTATATCTTCAGTGGCGTATAGCTCAATCCAGTCGTAGGTGGTATCGCTTGGGCTTGCGACAATTTCATTAATAACTAAGCCCGTTGAGGTGGTTGTTGATGATGAATCAGTTTGCTCTGTGCTGCTATCGGTTGTTTGCTCAGTACCGCCACAGCCATATAAAAATGTAGTAGAGGCGATAACTGAATAAAATATAAAAGGTTTTATATTCATGTATGCACGCTTATTATTTTATTAAAGTGGGCAAACTATAAAAATAGAAGGTGCAAACAATGTGTAAACATTCAGTAATATTCAGTATAGTGAGCTTAATTACTCACTTTAAAAGTTACTTTAACCTTATGTTTAAACAATTAATTTTATTGTGCGCGTTAAGCATGCCGCTTGTAAGTACTGCCGCTACTGCGCCATTTTCGGGCGACATTACAACTGATGTACTATTAAGCGATTACGATAAGTTTAATAAGCAGTACAACGCATTTACGCCAACCGAGCAAGATATAGCCTTAATGCAAAAGCTAGAAGGCAAGGCATTAGTTGTATTATTTGGCACTTGGTGTCACGACAGCCAACGCGAAGTCCCAAAGCTTATTAAGTTACTTGATGCGTCTAAGGTAAAACTTGCAAGCGTTAAATATGTGGCCGTGGGTTACAACAAGCAAGACGACGCCGGAATAGCACAGGCGCACGACTTGCAATACACGCCAACGTTTATAGTAAAAGATAATGGTAAAGAGTTAGTACGCGTAATTGAAAAACCAACGGGCACACTGGCACAAGATTTAACGCAGGGTTTGTAAATATAAAATATCTTTTTGATAGTAATACCTTAGGCAATTTGTTAAAACTGTATGAATGTAGAAAAATGGACTAGCATCGCCAGAGATGTGTGCGATTTTCGTACTGTTAAAATGTTAGATTATATTTAAAGGGGTAGTCCAGTGTCTATTGGAATAAAATTAGACAACTGTAGGGATGTTACAATAATTGATGGTGGATTCTCTAACCTTAAAACTGGTATTGATATTTCTAATAGCGATGATGTACAAATTACTGGCGCAAAATTTTTAAATGTTAATACGGGGGTAAAGGCAAGGCAGGTCAGAGGATTAAAAGCCTCCAACTGTACAGATGATGTTAGTCAAGCAAATACATCGTTCCGTCTTTCAGCTATTGCACAAATAGTTAGATGGTATATAGGGTACTTGAATAGCAAAGGATAGGATATGTCAATGTTCGATATAGAAGATTCAAAAGATGTTGATTTAAAGAACAATAAGACCTCAAAAAAAACCTTAGCTAAAGTCAAAAATGTTGAAGGTTTTAAAGCCAAAGGTAATGAGGCTGGAGTTAATTCCAAAGAATCGAAAATTGAAGAAAAAATAGTAGAATTGAAACCAAATTTTATGGGAATCGGTATTAATCTGAGGGCTTTATGGGAAAAAATAAGACTCAAAAAAACATAAAAAATCAGCCAGCGCTTAACAGTTTGCACCAGCTTTTGCATTATGATTTATGAGTAATCTAAGGTTTTTACTCAGATACGCTTAAAGAAATGATCTCCTTGCTCAAAAAGAGTAACAATATTCATTGGACACATTGGTTTCAAATTGCCCTCGATTTATATGAGTCAAGCAGAGCACTGAGCTCATATGCTAAGAAGCATTTGTAGTCAAAGCAGAACAAACAATAATGCTTCGACCTTCAGCTTCTTATATATACACGACTTACAGCTCAATTCTAATTTTACTCACATAATCACTATTCACTAAACAGGCTTTTTTCGAATGCTTGCGCAGCATGCGAAGACGGTCTGTCTTTATAATGCAGTTGGTATAGCGGCCGAGAGAGTTGCTTGTTATTTTTTTGGCTCAGGCGTGTTAATTTACCTAACTGCACTAAATCTTCTGTGACTACGTTTGGCAATAAAGCGACCCCCATACCTTGAGCAACGGCCCTAGCTATGGCTTCGTTGCTGCCTAATTGCATACTTTGCTCAGCCTGTACGCCATGTTGTGCTAATAACTTTACCGACATTTCTAACGTGCCAGAGCCTGGCTCACGTAATAACCAAAACTGCTTATTTAACCATGCTGTTAAGTCTTTAGTGGGCTTAAAGTTGCTCGGTATAACCACACTCATTAAATCATTTTGCCAGTGCTTACTAATAATGTGCGGCTCGGTAGGTGTGCCTTCAACCAGCGCTAAATCAATGGTGCACTCGAGTAGTGCGTGTTCAATGTGTGCGGTATTTGCCACTTGTACTTCTACTTTTATATGCGGGTACTGCGCACAAAATTTGGCTAAATAAGGCGGTAGCCAATAACTGGCAATGGTGGTGCTGGTGCCTATAACTAATGTACCGCGCTTAAGCCCTGTTCGCGATTTAATATCTTCAATGGCGGCTTTTTCGATAGCAAAAATACTGCGGGCGTGATCATACAAGGCTTGGCCGCCCTCGCTTAGGGTGAGCTTTTTACCCTTAGATGCACGTTCAATAAGTTGAATGTTTAACTGATGCTCTAGCTCTTTTAGCGCTTTAGAAACAGCGGGCTGGCTTATAAAAAGCGCTTCGGCTGCGCCTGAAAAGCTACCCAATTTAGCCACTGTATAAAACACCCTAAGTGCATGTAAGTTCATTGAACAACCTCAAATTGTATAACTTTAAGTTATCAAATCATGATTTTAATATATTGGAGTTATATTTTGGGCTTTTTTACAATTAAGTCAACACATCAACTTGGTTTAAGTGAGGGAATATTATGCTTAGCGCTATTAAAAATAGTTTTCAGCCTATAGGTATTAATACTAAGCAATACGGCGATACGCGCTGGTGGTTAGGTATGCTGCTGGTGGTTGTGTTAGCGGGGGCATCTGTTGCATTAAGTAAGTTACCTATAATGCAAAGTGCGCAATTTAGCTCCTTAACAATTGGTATTGTGCTTGGCATTATTGTGGGCAACAGCGTGTTTGCGCGCATTGCTACGCGTACCGATGTAGGCGTTGATTACGCTAAAAGTATATTACTCAAAGCGGGCGTTATTTTATTTGGGTTTAGGATTACTTTTGCGCAAGTAGCGGGTGTAGGTTGGCATGGCCTATTAACCGATGTGGTGATGTTGCTAGGTACGTTTATATTAGCAGTACAGCTAGGTAAGCGCGTTTTTAAGCTTGATGAACAAACAACCATACTAATAGGTGCGGGTAGCTCTATTTGTGGCGCCGCAGCGGTAATGGCAACTGAGCCAGTTATAAAAGCACAAGCGCATAAAGTATCTGTAGCGGTGGCAACGGTTGTGGTGTTTGGCACGTTAAGTATGTTTGCCTACCCAATTATGTTTGAATATATGGGTGTGAGTGAGCATGCGTACGGTATTTTTGTTGGTTCAACCATTCATGAAGTTGCACAAGTGGTAGCAGCAGGGACTGCGGTAAGTGCCAATGCGGCCGACACCGCCGTGATTGAAAAAATGCTACGCGTAATGATGCTTGCGCCATTTTTAGTAGGCTTATCGTTTTGGCAAAGTAAAAAGCATGCAAACATAAACGCACATGGCGGCGAGCAAAAATCAGGAATTACAATCCCTTGGTTTGCAGTGTTATTTATAGTGGCAAGTGGCGTGCATTCGTTATCGGTTATTCCGCAAGGTACTACAAGCGCTATTATATGGTTTGATAATATACTACTTACCATTGCCATGGTCGCACTTGGGCTGCGTACACATGTTGGCGCTATTCGCCAAGCGGGTATAAAACCACTGTTATTAGCAGGTTGTTTATTTTTGTTTTTAACCTTAGCTGGCTTTGCCATTAATATAGGTATTGCGCAGCTGTTTTAAATATAACCTGGTGGAGGTAGATTGGCTTAAATAGGCCAATCTACTTCGTTTAAGTGATCGAGCTGCTGTGTTTTATTACTGTGCCCGTGCCATTTATTGGTATAAATACCATTTGGATCAAACTGCGCCGTTTGCTTTTGTATATTAAAGTGGCGGCCGCCACGCGGATCAACCCCCACACCGGCTATGTACTGCCAGTTGCCCCAGTTTGCTGCTACATCGTAATCAATAAGTTGTTGCTCAAAATAGGCTGCGCCGTATCGCCAATCAAGGCCAAGCTCGTTTACTAAACAGCTTGCTGTAATTTGCCTTGCTCGGTTTGAAATGTAACCCGTAGTGTTTAGTTCTTTCATAATGGCATTTACAAGCGGATAAGGCGTTGTGCCGTTACACCAAGCAGCAAAGCGTGTAGGTGTAAAAGTAGTCAGCGGTTTAGTTTGTTTTTGCCCTTTAAAGCTAAACAGGCTGTTACCTGCTTTAAGTGCATGCCATTTAAAATACTCTCGCCATAGTAGTTCAAATTTAATCCAATAAGTAGACTCGTTTGCCGTATTGCATTGCTCGTAATTTTCTACGGCTTTGTAAACTTGTTTTGCACTTATACAGCCAAAGGCAAGCCAAGTACTAAATTTGGTGGTGTTGTTAAAGCCATCAAGTTCGTTGCGAGTCGTTTTATAAGTACTTGGCATTGCGCCTGCAAAGTATTGCTTTAAATGAGCTTGCGCACTGTTAAGCCCGCCATACATTACGCCTTTATTTGTTATACGTTCTATAGGTTTTTTTGCACATAAAATTATTGGCTTAGGGAGCAAACCGTTTGGCAAAGTTGTTGGTGTAATAGGGCTATTAGCGGCCTCTACCTTTTTACGAAACGGGGTAAAGTGTTTAGGTAATTCGCTTAAATCAAAGGGGAGGTCACTTTGCTTAAAGAGCGTGTCTTGCTGCGACCCTGTAAATTGTGTATTGGGGCAATGTGCTTTGAGTAAGCTTATTTTGCGTTGCTCGTACACGCCAACTTGTTCGCTGTATACAACTTCATCAATATTTTGCTCATTAATACGCGCTTTTAAAAGCGATACGGGTTCGCCCTCAAGCACATGCAGGGTTTGCCCGCGCTCAATAAGTGCTTGTTGTAGTTCGTACAAGCTTTGCATTAAAAATTGCTGTTTGTGTATGCCGTAAGGTTTTTGTTGGTAGTTATTATTTTTAAACCAGTGCGGGTTAATAACAAATACAATATCAAGCGCGCATTGCTGCAACATAAGGTCACTAAAAATTGGGTTGTCGGTTAGGCGTAAATCGTTTTGTAGCCAATATAAAATGCGTTTGCTCATACTTATGCTCTGGTTTTTGTAATCATTAAGTTTACGAAGCAAAAGCGGATAGGGATTAGTTTTGAGGTGTTTAATGCGGTTTGAAAAGGGCGATAAACTTACCGCCCTTTAGTGTTTAAAAGTCGTGTTTAAAAGTATTGTTTTAACTTACTGGTTTTTGTTTTGCTATCCAATCGTTTATAACGTCTTCAAGCACTGCCATAGGCAATGAGCCTTGGCCAATAACAGTGTCGTGAAAGCTGCGTATATCAAATTGAGCGCCGAGTTCTTTTTCGGCTTTTGTGCGCAGTTCGCGTATTTTTATTTCGCCCATTTTGTAAGAGAGCGCTTGGCCTGGCCATGAAATGTAACGATCTATCTGATCTTCCACCGCACTTTGTGGTAAAGCGGTGTGACTGGCTAAGAAATCAATTGCTTTTTGGCGGCTCCAACCAAAGGCATGAATACCGGTATCAACCACTAAGCGCACTGCACGCCACATTTCGTAGCCTAAACGACCAAAGTCGCTGTATGGGTTTTGATAAAAGCCGGCTTCTTTACCTAAGCGTTCTGTGTATAGTGCCCAACCTTCGCCAAATGCAGAGTGGCTAAGTGTGCGTCTAAATTCGGGGACATTTAGCTCCATAGCAATGGCGTTTTGTAAATGGTGCCCGGGTATGGCTTCGTGCAGACTAAGTGCTTCTAAATTATATAAAGGCTGCAGTTTAGGTGTTGAGGCTAAAAAGTAAGTACCTGGTGAGCGGTTATCTGGCGGTGGCATATAAAACGCCCCACGACTTGCTGAGCCCTTAATAGTAAAGGTGTTACGCGGTAAGTGGCCAAAGTAAGTGGGCAATTTACCATACATTTTTTGCGTTATAAACGCGGTTTTTTCTAGCAAGTCTTGCGCGTCTTTTGCATAAAATTGCTCATCGGTTGCTAAAAATTCTAAAAACTCACTATAGGTGCCATCAAAGCCTACTTCATCAATAATATTTTGCATTTGCGCTTTAATACGCGCGACTTCTTTAAGGCCTAGTTGGTGTATTTGTTTGGGTGTGGCGTTTGTTGTGGTGTAGTAATTAACTGTGTACTTGTAGTAGTCAAGCCCGCCTTTAACGCTTGCTATGCCCGGCTGCGCTCTACAATGTGGCATATAGTCATTTTCAAAAAAGTCGTAAAAATGCTGATACGCAGGAATTACTTTATCTTTAATTACGGCTTGGGCTTTTTGTTTTAAGTTTGCTTTTTGCGATGCACTAAAGGTATTAGGTATACGTGTAAAGGGTTCGTAAAGGGCGCTGTTTTCGGGGTTTTTGACTATGTGCGCGCTAATGCTTTGGCTGTAATTTTCAAAGGTTTTACAGTAATGGGTAAATCCTGTTTTTATTCCTTCTTTCATTAAATCAATATTTTGCTGATTAAAGCGCGGGTAGTCGGCAAGGCTGATTAAAAATGCGTTGTAATCATCAGCTGTTAAAAAAGCCATATTAGCGGGTGCTTCTGCAAAGTAGGTATGCCAGCCACTTAAAAAGTTTACCGGGAAATACTTATCTTGATAAAGGTAGCTTTGCTGCTCGGTTTCTCGCTCATATTTAAATAAGCGGTAGTTCATTAGCTGCTCGTTGTTGAGCGTTTTAGGGTCAATGTTGGCTAAGCTTTTTAATACGCTGTTGTTATAGGCTTGGCGCTTAGCAATGGCTTGCTCGCTCCAATTTGGTAATGTGCCGTTTGGTTTCCAGCCGTCTGGATCGGTTCGAAAAAATATTTTTTCAGCTTTAGCATTTTGCCAGTGGTTATCAATAATGGTTTTTAAGTCGCTGTTACTGTCGGCAAGGCTTGGTAGCGAGGTGGCTGCTAAGCAAATAGCTAAAATACGTTTTTTAAACATAGTGATCCGTTATTGGCGAGTTAGTCGCGCTTTTTTATTTTAATTTGTGCTCAATATAGTACCAAGTTAACTTAATCAATGCGCTTACTTTTATAACATGTACCTCTAGGCTTTACCTTTTGATTGAACAAATTTCACTGCGTAACTGAGTGGCGCACTAGTTTATTGTTTTATCAGCGTTTAGAATGATAAAAACTTACTATAAAAAATGACCGTCATGTTTAATAAAGTAATAACGCTGATTGATGAAGCTAATAACCAAGACCCGAATACTGAGCAGCACAATGGAGAAAGTTTTCCAAAAGAGTATTTATACTCACAGCGTATGAGCGATATGCTTAGCCGTTTTAACCCAGGTGCTGACGAGCTTATGCAAATTGCAGTGCGTGGGCAGCATATACAACGTTGGCAATCGCCGCGTAGCGACTTTGCAATGAACAAGCAAGGCTATCATCAGTGGCGCAGTGCGCTTTATATATTTCATGCAAGTAGTGTTGTTGCGCTTATGCAGCAAGCTGGGTACAGCGATGCTGAGCAAAACAGAGTGTACGATGCAGTTGCTAAAAAAAATATTAAACGTAACCCTGATAGCCAATTAGTAGAAGACGTAGCAAGCCTGGTATTTATTGAGCATTACATGCTCGGGTTTGCTAATAGTAAGCCTGATTACGATGAGCAAAAATGGATAGGTATTATTCGCCGTACATGGCAAAAAATGTCAGATGACGCGCATGAGTTTGTACTTGCAGGTAATATTACATTGCCAGCGCCGCTTGTTGGGCTTATTCATAAAGCGCTTGAGTAAATAATAAAAATTTAAAATAAAAAGGAATTTTAAATGTATTGTCCTCGTAGCAATACGCCACTTGAACCTTTACTTGTTGGCGGCATTACTGTTTTTACGTCAGCGCAAGGCGGCGTATTTTTTGATAACAGCCAAATTTTTAAGTTTAGCTCGCCAGAGTTAAAGCATGGTCAGGTATTACTTAAGTATTTGAGTAATTACATTGAAGGTGAGGGCGATGTATCATCGCGAGTAAATTGCCCAAAGTGCGCAAGCATAGTGATGATGCGCCGGTATTTTTCACCGCTCAAAGTGGTTGAGATAGACGAGTGCCCAGGTTGCGCTGGCATATGGCTTGATAGTGGGGAGCTTGCAAAAATACACGAAAACCACCTAACACCGAAAGAGCGAAAGCTGTTAGCGCACGAAATGGCCACCAATCATGGGTTTATATCTATTAAGCCGCCAAAATCTAAGTATTACCCCAAAGCGCCTAAAAATAGCCAAGACACCACCGTTGAACGGCTGGTGCAATTGGCATTACTTAATCTTTAATACCAAGCCTCAAAATAAATCACTTAATTAAGCTAATTGGTATAAAGCATAAAAAACGGCGTACTAAAAAGTAAGCCGTTTTTTTGTAGTAAATTAACTCTAACGAATTTATTTATTACGGTTTTCTTTGGCAAAGGCACGTATTTTACGTTTTTGCGAAAGCGTTACTTTGTTAGTACGCCCTGCAAATGGGTTATCACCTTCTCTAAATTCAATTTTGATCGGGGTGCCCATAATTTTAAGTGCTTTACGGTAGTAGTTCATCAGGTAGCGTTTGTAGCTATCTGGTAAATCGTGAACTTGGTTACCGTGAATTACAATGCGTGGCGGGTTATAACCACCGGCATGCGCATATTTAAGCTTAACACGACGACCACGAACAAGTGGTGGCTGATGATCTGCCTGTGCCATGTCCATAATACGGCGTAGCATTGCGGTGCTAATACGTTTAGTTGCTGACTCGTACGCTTCATCAACCGATTCAAATAAATGGCCAACACCTGTACCGTGAAGTGCAGATATAAAGTGTAAGCGTGCAAAATCAATAAAACCTAAACGGCGATCAAGCTCTGTTTTAATACGGTCTTTAACGTAATCATCAAGCCCATCCCATTTGTTCACGGCAATAACCAATGAACGACCTGAGTTAAGCGCAAAACCTAATAAGCTTAAGTCTTGATCAGAAATACCATCGCGAGCATCAACAACCAGTAATACAACGTTTGCATCTTCAATAGCTTGAAGCGTTTTAATTACTGAGAACTTTTCAACTACGTCGCTTACTTTTTTACGCTTACGAACACCTGCGGTATCTATTAAAATATATTCTTTGTCGTTTCGAGTCATCGGAATATAAATAGAGTCGCGGGTGGTGCCTGGCATATCGTATACAATTACACGTTCTTCACCGAGTATACGGTTTGTAAGTGTAGACTTACCTACGTTAGGACGACCAATAATAGCCAGTTTTACTGGTTTATCGGCAAACGCTTGGTGGTCTGTATCGTCGCCTTCAGCTTCTTGATAAAGGTCGATTAACTCTTCATCGTCATCAGCAACGTCTTCATCTAGTGCTGCAAGCTCTGCAATTACAGGCTGTAAAGTGTGCTCTAAAAGCTGAGTAATACCACGCCCATGTGCTGCTGCAATATGGTGAATATTACCTAATGATAATTGATAAAATTCAGCACAGTTTGAGTCGGCGTCAATGCCATCTGTTTTGTTGGCAACCACAAAGCTTTTTTTCTCTTGCTTGCGCAAGTGATTAGCAATTGCTTGGTCAGCAACGGTCATGCCTACGCGGGCATCAACCAAAAACAACACAATATCGGCTTCTTCAATGGCAAGTAACGACTGGTCGGCCATTTCGGTTTCGATGCCTTCTTCAGAGCCATCAATACCACCCGTGTCTACCACGATAAATTCATAGCCATCGTAATTAGCTTGGCCATATTTTCTATCTCGTGTTAAACCTGGAAAATCGGCTACGAGTGCATCACGAGTACGTGTTAAACGGTTAAATAATGTGGATTTGCCCACATTGGGTCGCCCAACTAGAGCGATCACGGGAAGCATAAACTACCTCTTTAAAAAACAACAAAAGGCTTCGCAGTGCGAAGCCTTACAAAAAACCTTTAAGTGTTAGCTAGTTAGTTAGGGGTGTTTACCACACTAACTTCACCATCACGGGTGTATAAAATTAGCTTGTCGTCGGCTACAACCGGCTCAACAAAAAAGCCTGAGCTGTCAAATTCTTCACGAGATACTAACTCGCCAGTGTCTTTGTTTAGCCAATGTAGGTTACCTTCTTGGTCACCTAAAGCTAAGTGGCTACCTGCAACTGCAGGGCCTGTTAGGTACCAACCACGTAGAGCGGGTTGGCTCCAACGTTCAATACCTGAATTTTTATCTAATGCGTAAATTACGCCTTCGCTATCTACTAGGTAAATAGTTTGTGCATCCATCGCTATTTCGCGGTAGCTGCTGTATTCACGTTTCCATACAACATTGCCTGAGCGAATATCTACCGCTGCTAGGTTACCGTTGTATGCAATAGCATAAGCGTAAGGGCCGCTAATAATTGGTTGTGTGTCTACATCAACCAAACGCTCAAATTCTGATGCGCCTTTAGCAACGGCAATTTCTGCACTCCATGCTGAATAACCGCTCTCAGAAATGAGTACACTTAATTTACCTGTTTCTAAGCCTACTAACACACCACCGTTTGCAACTGTTGGTGAGCTTTGGCCACGCAATGTAAGCGGTGGTACTTCTTGTTCGAAGTTCCAGCGTTCTTCGCCTGTATCTGGGTGCAGTGCTAATAGTTTACCCGAGCCTAAATTAACAAAAATTAGGCCATCGCCCGCAGCTGGTTTTGATAACGCTTCGCCTGGCACATTTTTACGCCATACTTCTTCACCCGTTTCGCGGTCAAGGGCAATAATAAATCCGTGCTCAGAGCCGACGTAAATTTTACCATAAGCTTGTAATATACCGCCTGATAATTTAGCTGTGCCGTTATCTGACCATGGCCAAAACGATAAGTCTTCACGTACGTCGGTTTCCCATAACGTGTCGCCATTGGTAAGCGAAAGCGCTTCAATTTGGCCTTCGCGGCTAGCTACATAAATAGTGTCTTTGTATACAGCAGGCGATAAGCGAGAAAAATAATGTTCTACACCACTGCCAACCGACTCTTGCCACACTACGTCTGTTTCAAATTGATTAACAATTTCAGGAAGTACTAACTCGTCTTCGTCATCACTTGATGAACAACCCATTAGCGTTGCCATGCACAGTGCTAGAGTTGCTGTTGTTATTTTTTTCATACCTAAAACCTTATGCCGCTGGGCTAGTTACTGCTAGGTCGTCTAATTTAATTTGTAATAAAGGGTTTGTTGTTAAACCGCCTGCATCGGCAGCTGCTTGATACGCAGTGCGAGCTTGGTCTTTATTACCTTGTGCAATGTAAATATCGCCTTTTAGCTCAGCTACATTGGCGTTATATGCCTCAGGTAGGGGTGAGTTTAATGTATTTAGGGCTTCGTCAAATTTACTTTGCGCAAGTTGAATACGTGCTAAACGCGTAATGGCAATGGCTTTAAGCTCTTCGCTTTGGGCGTTTGTAACAATCCAGCTAAGTTTTTCGCTAGCAAGGTCTAATTTTTTTGCATCAACAGCGTCTTTTGCCGCAACAAAAGCGGCTAAAGTTGCATAGCTTGTGTCTTGGTTGTTTTTAATGAATGTATCGGCTGCGCCAAGTACATCGTCACTTTGTACAAGTGTTGTATATTCGTCAGACGCTTGCTCAGCAGTTGTAATTTGGTTTTGGTTGTATGCTTTCCAACCGTATAAGCCGCCTAAACCTACAATTACACCTAGCGCAAGTGAAATACCGTTTTCGCGAAAAAAGCGCTTAATGGCTTCTGCTTGTTGTTCTTCTGTTGAATAAATGTCCATTATTACCTCTTAAGTTAGCTTAGCTATTGATAAGCTCAGCTAATAGCGCTTTAGCTTGTTCTAATTCTAGTGTGACTTGCTCTTTACGCTCACGTAAATATTTTATGGTCACAACGCCTTTTTCTAATTCATCTTCGCCAATAATAACAGCCACTAGTGCATCGCTTTTATCAGCTCGTTTTAGTTGTTTTTTAAAGTTACCGCCGCCGGCATGCACCATAACGCGTAAACCGGGTACGTCGCTACGCAGTTGCGCTGCAATGGCTGGGGCTTGTACGCTGGCTTTGTCGCCCATTGCCGCTAAATATACATCAGCATTGCGGCGAATGTCACCTACACACTCAAGTGCTTGTAGTAACAGTACTAAGCGCTCTAGACCCATAGCAAAACCAACTGCGGGCGTTGCTTTGCCGCCAAGTTGCTCAACTAAGCCATCGTAGCGTCCGCCAGCACACACTGTACCTTGTGCGCCTAGGCTATCTGTTACCCATTCAAATACTGTGCGGTTGTAGTAGTCTAAACCACGTACTAACTTTTCATTAACCGTGTATATGACGCCAGCTGCGTCTAAACGTTCACATAAATTTGCAAAATGTTCTTTTGATTCAGCATCTAAATGCTCAGACAATTTAGGCGCATCCACTAAGATTGCTTGCACGTCTGGGTTTTTGCTATCAAGTACACGTAATGGGTTTGAGTACATACGGCGCTTTGAATCTTCATCAAGCACGTCGGTATGCTGTTCAAGGTAGGCGACGAGTGCATCGCGGTAATCAGCACGTGCTTCGCTTGAGCCTAACGAGTTAAGCTCTAAACGTACGTGTTCGTTAATGCCAAATGCTTTCCATAATTGCGCGGTAAGTAAAATAACTTCTGCGTCTATGTCGGCTGTGGCAATACCAAATGTTTCTAAACCAAATTGGTGAAACTGACGGTAGCGGCCTTTTTGAGGGCGCTCATGACGAAACATCGGGCCCATGTACCACAGGCGCTGTTCTTGGTTATAAAGCAAGCCATTTTGGTTACCTGCACGTACACACACTGCGGTGCCTTCTGGGCGAAGGGTTAGCATGTCGCCGTTACGATCGGCAAAGGTATACATTTCTTTTTCTACTATATCGGTTACTTCACCAATAGAGCGTTTAAATAAGTCGGTTGATTCTACAATAGGAAAACGAATTTCTTGATAACCGAACGATGCTACTGTCTCGCGTAAAATGTTTTCTACTTTCTGCCAAACTTGCGTGTCGCCCGGCAGACAATCGTTCATACCGCGAACTGCCTGAATTTGTTTTGCCACTGATAAATCCTAATTACTGTTTATGTGTAATAAAAAAATGCTTACACAACAAGAATGCTAAAAATTGACCCGTCATTATATACCCAAATGACCCCATGATGCGAGCGTCGTTTGAATTAAAAGCGATTTAGGCAAGGCATTGATTGAAAGTAATAGTGGTTCTATTATTAAAATCAATAACGCAGTATAAATCGCTTTTAAACCAACCCGTTGGGCGGTTCACAGACACTTACTCTCATCGTTGTTACTTTTTAAAAGGGATTGCCATTCTTGCAAAGTAACGCCTTGATATTAAGAGCCTGTGAAACGCTGAATTCTGTATCTTGGGGTCGTTTGGGTATCCTCTAGCTATAAAGGTAAACGCCAAACACCGTGGTTTGGCGCTTTATACGGTATTTATTCGACTATTTTAATGTCGATAGGTGTTTGCTGCTCTTTTTGAGCAATAAAGTCGCGCACGTAGCCTTCAAGCTGGTCAACAATGTTGTTGTTATCAATACGCGCTTTTTGACGCTCGCCATTAATGTATAAACCTGAGCGGCGGTTTGCACCGGCAAGGCCAATATCACTAACTAGGGCTTCGCCTGGGCCGTTAACGACACAACCAATTACCGAAACAGACATTGGCTCAACAACATCTTCTAGGCGCTCTTCAAGCTGGTTCATGGTGCTCACTACATCAAACTCTTGACGTGAGCAGCTAGGGCAGGCAATAAAGTTAATACCGCGTGAGCGTATACGCAGCGATTTTAAAATATCAAAACCTACTTTGATTTCTTGAACTGGGTCGGCAGCAAGTGATACACGTAGCGTATCGCCAATACCTTCGGCAAGTAACATGCCTAAGCCTACAGCCGATTTAACCGAACCTGAGCGCATGCCGCCGGCTTCGGTGATCCCTAAATGCAGGGGTTGATCTATTTCTTTAGCAAGTAAGCGATAAGCGCCTACAGCTAAAAATACGTCTGATGCTTTTACCGATATTTTAAATTGGTCAAAATCAAGGCGGCGTAATATATCTACATGGCGCATTGCTGATTCAAGTAATGCTTCGGGAGTTGGCTCGCCGTATTTTTCTTGTAGGTCGCGCTCTAATGAGCCGCCATTTACACCAATACGAATAGGGATATTATGCTCGCGTGCTGAGTCTACAACGGCTCTAATACGCTCTTCACTGCCTATATTTCCTGGGTTTATACGTAGGCAATCTACGCCATATTTTGCCACTTTTAACGCTATGCGGTAATCAAAGTGAATATCGGCTACAAGCGGTATACTAACTTGCTCTTTTATACTTTTAAACGCTTCTGCTGCATCCATAGTTGGTACAGATACACGCACTATATCGGCGCCGGCATCTTGTATTGCTTGAATTTGCGCTACCGTGGCATCTATATCCATGGTGTCGGTATTGGTCATCGACTGCACGGCAATAGGGGCACCGTCACCAATAGGCACGTTGCCTACATTGATGCGGGTTGATTTTCTGCGTTTAATTGGAGATTCTGAAAACATAGCGACTACTCTGCTAATGGTAATTTAAATTTGGCTAAACGATTTTTAGGATAACCAGAAATATCAACTGGTTCGCCGTTTAGAGAAACACTAACTACGTCGTGCTTACCCAGCACAACTGAAAAAGGCGGGGTGCCGCTTACAGCCATTTTATAGCCTGCTTTTTTTACGCCAAATGCTATGCGCTCACCTTCGCCATCGTGTATTTCTACCCAGCTCTCATCGTTAAACACCATGTTAATTGTACTGGTGTTACTTTGCGTGTCGGGCTCGTTAGTGGCTGTTTGGGTGCTAGCGGCAATAGGCGCCGTGGCATTAACGGCTTCACTTAAGGGGACTTGTTCAGCACTTAAAGGCATTACAGCCGGTGTGCGCTCAACGGCCTGTGTTGCTTGCATTTGCGAGGGGTTCTCGCTTTCGTTATTTAGCGCGTTGTTATTTTGCTGGTTATCTAAAATTGAATTTTCAATATTGATAGTGCTTGTTTGCTCATCGATAGGCGTAGCATTTTGCCAAAACCATAAGGCAGATGAGCCAATAACAATGGCTAAAATAATGTAGCTCACCAGCATTAGGCGGCTGTCGTGGGCTTCTTTTTCTGTGCGGCGCGAAAAGCTTTGCATGTTAGCCGGCTTTGTAGGCTCGGGCGGTGCAGGCAATTTGGCTAATATAGGGGCGCTATCGACGTGTAGTTCACGGCAATAGTTTTTAATGTAGCCTTTTACAAAGGTAATAGGGCCTAACGTTTGGTACTGATCGCTTTCTAAGCGTTGCAGCTGAGAAATAGAAAGCTTGAGTGGGCTAGTAAGTGACTCTAAGCTTACATTCGCTTGCTCTCTGTGCGCTTTTAATAGTTGCCCAACACTTGGCTCATCGCTTTGTTGCGTAGTTTCTTCTGTCATAATAGGTACGAATTTGGATCCACTAGTAATAGTCTGTGCCCAGGTGTAAGTTCTATATCTGGGCTTAATTTATTCCATCGCATTAATTCATCAATTAATACATGCCGCTGGGTAGCTATGTCGTAAAGGGTATCGCCAGCTTTAATCTCGTAATAAATATTAGGATCGTTTAAATAAATTTTACTTCCGTTGATAACACGATCCGACTCCTTTAGACCATTCCACTGCAGGAGTTTTTGTAGTTTAACATTGTATCGCACTGAAATGCTAAATAGGTTTTCACCAAACTCAATAATATGAAAAGGCACCTTTAAAGGGGGTACTTTTGGATTAAGCATGGGAGGCTCTTGTTTTACACTTGGTTGGTAGTTTTTTAGTGTAATGTCGTTACTGTCGCTGTATGGGTTATTACTAAATACCGCACTGTCTTTTTTAGCCTCATAAAATACTACCGAATTATTTAAGCTCGTATTTTGTGTGCCATTTGCAGCAGGGCGTGTATTTTGTGGGGTGTTAAAGTTAGCTTGTTTTGGCGCACCAAATGAAATTATTTTTACTTCGTCATCATCTTGGGCTGCTTGTTTAGCGACGGCTTTTGGCGGCTCAGCTGTGGGAGTAGACGTTTGTTGCGTTTGGTGATCCGTTGTTAAAGCCAAAAGCACCGCTGCGGTATCTGTTTTAGACTCTGCAGGCGCAGATGTTGTAGTTGTAGTTGCTACTTGGGCAGTATTTGTTACGGTTGGAGCCGCTGCCGCAGCTGGCACTACTGCTTTTGTTGTTGTAACTACTTCAGCCTGCGTTGGTTGAGCCGCTGGCGTGAAAGTGGCAGCGTCATCATTTTGCTCAGCTACGGTTTTTTGTTTGTTTGCTGCGGCAATGGTTGCCTGTGCTTTTGCCGTCTCATTTAATACTGGGCTTGAAGGCTCAACCCCTGGAGAAATTAAGCTGGTCGAATTATCGGTAGTTGGGCGCTTTTTTCGGATAATTTTAATTTTTGGTTGCTCAACACTGATTTGCTCTTCGCCATACTGCTCTTGAAGCTCTTCGAGCTGCGCTTTACGGTATTTTTCGCGCAGTATTTCAAACTCAGTTTGTTTAGTACGATTATCGCGAATAGCATAGGCTTGCTTACTTGTTGGGTAAGTTTGCATTATGGTGGCGGCAATTTTTTCTGCTTCTTCTATTCTGCCCATGCGCTGCTTAATTAAATAACCAAGCAATAAAGCCCGTGCAGACACTCGGCCGGTGTCGTCATGACGCTTTAATACTTCGCTGGCTTTATGTAAATCGCTTTTAGCATAAAAAAGGGCGGCTAAGCTTATTAGGGTCGATGTACGTTGCGAGCTGTGATTAAGTGCTTGTTTAAAGTAACTCTCTGCATTTTCAAAGTCGTTAAATTCTATGGCACATAAGGCAAGGTTTTCGTAGCTTTCGGCAACGCGAATATAGCTTGGAATATCAATTGCTTTTAAAAACTGATCGGTCGCGCGGTCATACTCTTCAATACTACATAAAAACACACCGTAGTTATTAAGCGTGTTCGGATCGTCAGGCTTAATTGCTAATGCTTTTTGATAGGCTTTATCGGCACGCTCTTTTTCGCCTACTTGTTGGTAATAATAAGCAAGAGAGTAATGTACTTCAGGTAGATTTGGGGCAAATTCTATAGCTCGCTCAAGGTTATACTTTGCTTGCGAGTTGTTGCCAGTTTCTAAGTATTGTAAAGCGAGGGCGATACGTGTGCGTGCTGCGCCTGCATTATTGATTTTGTTTTCGACGACGGGTTTGTCACTGCCGTTATAACTACTTTCACTTACGCATCCTGTAAGGGCAAGTGTTGAAAGTGTTAAAGCAAGTAAAGATCGCATTACCTTGTCTCTGTTTTTCTATCCATAACGCCTATCTTACCTAAAACCCTTAGTGTTGCATCATTTATTTAAAAATAAACAACTTAACCACCCTGCACAGGAATATACGCAGGGTGGTTACAGGCTTATGCTTGCTGGATATTTACGCTAATTGCGTTATCGTCGCGCATTTTCTTTTTCGCCATACGTTTAGTACGGTCAACAACATCGCCGGCTAATTGCCCACAGGCGGCGTCAATATCGTCACCACGAGTACGACGAACAATACACGTAATCCCCGCAGCTTGTAAAACCTTAGAAAAACGGTCAATACGGCTGTTGCTAGAGCGTGTGTATTCGTTACCCGGGAACGGGTTAAACGGAATAAGGTTAACTTTAGAAGGTGTACCTTTAAGCGTTTTAACCAGCTCATGTGCTTGGTCGGTGCTGTCGTTAACGCCATTTAGCATAACGTATTCAATGGTCACGTCTTTATTTGCTTTAGAGCCATCGATATAACGACGACACGCGGCTAAAAATTCTTCAATTGGGTACTTTTTATTAATTGGTACAAGTACGTCACGCAATGCGTTATCGGGTGCGTGAAGAGAAATAGCAAGTGCTACGTCTATTTTTTCTTTTAATAAATCAAGGGCAGGTACAACCCCTGAGGTACTTAATGTTACGCGGCGCTTAGATAAGCCAAAGCCCCAGTCGTCCATCATAAGTTCCATTGCCGGCACTACGTTTTTAATATTAAGTAGAGGCTCGCCCATACCCATCATTACTACGTTGGTAACTGGGCGTTTTTCGCTATTGCCATCAAGGCCTATGTCTTTAGCTACACGCCAAACTTGGCCAATAATTTCAGACACTTTAAGGTTACGGTTAAAGCCTTGTTGCGCAGTTGAACAAAACGTACACTCAAGGGCACAACCCACTTGCGAAGATACACACAAGGTGGCGCGGTCTTTTTCTGGTATCCATACAGCTTCAACTTCTTGGCCGCCATCAAGCACTAATGCGTACTTAATTGTGCCGTCGCTTGCTTGCTGGCGAACAGAGATTTCTGGCGCAACAATTTCGCATTCGTTTTTAAGCTTTTCTTTAAGCTTTTTATTAACGTTGCTCATGTCGTCAAAGTTATCAACGCCAAAATGATAAATCCATTTCATCACCTGGTCGCCACGAAATGGCTTTTCACCGAATGATACAAATAGCTCGCGCATTGCATCTCGGTTTAAATCTAATAAGTTAATCTTTTTTTGCTCGGTCATGAAACAACCTCAATCGGTGACGGTGGAGATAAAATTTACAAGGGCGAATTGTACACAATTCACCCACTTTAATCATTAAGTAAAATATCAAAAATGCACTTAAGGATACTTTACGTAATGACTAAAAAAGGGCTCGAAAGCCCTTTTCTTACTTTGCATTACAGCGTTAACTGTAAAACTCGAATTAACGAGTACGTGGGCAAAGCTCTTCGTCAGCGAAGAAGTACGCGATTTCGCGAGCAGCAGATTCAACAGCGTCAGAACCGTGAACAGCGTTTTCGTCGATGCTATCAGCGTAGTCTGCACGTAAAGTACCTGCTAGTGCTTCAGCTGGGTTAGTAGCACCCATGATTTCGCGGTTTTTAAGAACAGCGTTTTCGCCTTCAAGAACGGTAACCATTACTGGACCAGATGTCATGAAAGATACTAAAGCACCGAAGAAAGGACGCTCGCTGTGCTCTGCGTAGAAACCTTCAGCTTTCTCTTTTGAAAGGTGAACCATTTTAGCTGCAACGATTTTAAGACCCGCAGTTTCGAAACGGTTGTAGATTGCGCCGATGTGGTTTTTTGCTACTGCATCAGGTTTTACGATTGAGAAAGTACGCTCTAAAGCCATCTTTATGCTCCAATAATTTTTAAATAAAAGTGTGAATATTTACGGGCGCGAATTATACGCGTTTTAATTGAAAAAACCTAATTTTATTAAAAACCAGTTTGGTTGCAGTTTTATGATCTTGATCAAAAGCACATTGTTTGGCGCATTTATAATGCCGCGCTTGTAAATTAATTAATCATGTAACTGACTTGTACTCGGTTAGCTGTACGGAGCGCATATGCCAGCTGTTTCTTCTGTAACTTCTTTTATTCCCGAACTGTTATGCCCTGCGGGGAGTTTAAAAAATATGCGCTACGCCTTTGCATATGGAGCCGATGCCGTTTACGCCGGCCAGCCTCGCTACAGTTTGCGGGTACGTAATAATGAGTTTGATTTAGAGACATTACAAATAGGGATTAATGAAGCCCATGCGCAAAATAAAAAGTTTTATGTGGTTTCAAATATTGCTCCGCATAACGCAAAGGTTAAATCGTATTTACGTGATATAGAACCAGTGATTGCTATGGGACCCGATGCGCTGATTATGTCAGATCCTGGATTAATTATGCTGGTACGAGAAAAGTGGCCAGCCATGCCTATTCACCTATCGGTGCAAGCAAATGCGGTTAATTATGCAAGTGTTCAGTTTTGGGCAAAACAAGGTATTGAGCGAGTTATTTTATCGCGCGAGCTCTCGCTTGAAGAAATAAAAGAAATACGCACGCTATGCCCAAATACTGAGCTTGAGGTGTTTGTACATGGCGCTTTATGTATGGCGTATTCAGGGCGCTGTTTACTCTCGGGTTATATAAATAAGCGCGACCCTAACCAAGGCACCTGCACGAATGCCTGCCGCTGGAATTACGATGTAAAACCGGGCGTTGAAAACGAAACGGGCGACATGGTGCATAAAATTGACCCTAACCAAGTTATACCAAGTCTCGGTGAAGGTGCGCCAACAAATAATATTTACATGCTTGAAGAGCAAGGGCGCCCAGGGGAGTATATGCCAGCCTTTGAGGATGAACACGGCACCTACATTATGAACTCAAAAGATTTACGCGCCGTGCAATATGTTGAGCAGCTTACAAAAATGGGCGTACATAGTCTAAAAATAGAAGGGCGGACAAAATCGTTTTATTACGTAGCGCGCACCGCGCAAGTATACCGTAAAGCCATAGATGATGCGGCATCGGGTAAACCATTCGATACTCACTTATTTAAAACACTCGAAAACTTAGCGCATAGAGGCTACACCGAAGGCTTTTTAAAGCGCCATGCCCATCAAGATTATCAAAACTACGAATTCGGTCACTCGGTCTCTACTAAACAGCAATTTGTTGGGGAAGTAATAGGGCGCCATGCTGATGGTTTAGTTGAAATAGAGGTAAAAAATAAATTCTGCGTTGGGCATTCTTTAGAGCTTATGACACCACAAGGGAACATTACTTTTGAGCTTGAATATATGCAAAACAAAAAGGGCGAAAGTATTAGTGATGCGAAAGGCTCTGGGCATATTGTGAAA
Organism: Pseudoalteromonas agarivorans; assembly: GCF_024518735.1. NCBI lineage: Bacteria > Pseudomonadati > Pseudomonadota > Gammaproteobacteria > Alteromonadales > Pseudoalteromonadaceae > Pseudoalteromonas > Pseudoalteromonas agarivorans. Next base: position 402,001 of record NZ_JANIGJ010000003.1, on the reverse strand, counting down.
ATCTCATTAGATGAGAGCATTAATTTAGAGCACGCAATATTAATGCGCAATTTAGATGAGCACCAAGATACCCGCAACCCCTATAAAAAAGTAGCAAGTGAGTAAGCGCTAGCATGGCTCTACTTATAAATAACAAGTGCATTAACTGTGATGTATGTGTAGATGAGTGCCCCAACAGCGCGATTTTTATGGGGTCAAAAACTTATCAAATAGACCCAGATAAGTGCACTGAATGTGTGGGGCATTACGATAAACCAACGTGTGCCATAGTGTGCCCCATTAATTGCATTAAAAGCGATCCTTTAAATAGGGAGTCACTTGAGCAGCTCGCACAAAAGTATGTAAACCTAGTTGAAAGTGAAGGCTGAGCACATAAAAAGGAACATATGCTTAAAAATTTAGCAAAAAATTAGCTTAAACTACTTATTAATTATCGCGTTATCATTAATACCTCCTATACTGGAAGTAACTTGATTTAGTGTTTTTTGGTAGGGAAGTTAATGTTTTTTTCAAAAGGTAAGCAAAACGAAATAGCCGCTTTAAAAGCCCAGTTGTACCCTTTAGAGCAAGTGTGGGAAGGGCTTTACAAAGAAATGCTGGTACTTAATGTACTTTATGATGGGCGAATTTCGCATGCTAACGATAACTTTTTAAACGCATTAGGTTATAACGAAGATAATTTAACAAATAATCAGCTAGGCGATTTTATTGCTGATCAGTCGCGGCTATCACCTGAATACGCAGAACTTGAAAAAGCATTCCAAAAAGAAGGCCACTGGAGTGGGGCTATTGAATTTGTTCGCCAAGATGGCAATGCAGAGTGGCTAAGATTAATTGTGCACCCTGTGGTGGGCGAGCAAAATCAGTTATTGTATTTTTCGGTGTTTGGCACCGTACTTACTAAAACCATTACAACCTCTCGAGAACAAAGCGACACAATAAAAGCGATTTATCGCTCTATGGCTGTGATTGAATTTGATTTACAGGGGCATGTGTTGACGGCAAACGATCAGTTTTTGTCAGCCATGGGGTACAATGAATCAGAAATAATTGGCCAGCATCACCGGGTGTTTTGTGAAACCGAAGAAGCTAATTCGGCTGAATACCAACAGTTTTGGAGCAAGCTTAGGCAAGGCCAATTTATTGCCGACAGGTTTAAACGCATAGATAAATATGGCAATGTAATTTGGTTAGAAGCCACCTACAACCCTATATCGAATGATGCGGATCAGCTTTATAAAGTAATGAAATTTGCCACCGTAATTACTGAGCAAGTAAACCGTGAAATTGCTATTTCGCAAGCAGCCGAAATAGCCTATGGCACCTCTACAGAAACAGATAAAACCGCAGAGCGTGGCAGCTGCGTATTACAAGAAACCGTATCTGTTATGAACGAGCTGGCTGTAAACATGGAGCAAGCAGCTAACGAAATTTCGGCGCTGGATCAACAATCTCAACAAATAGCCAGCATAGTACAAAGCATAAGTAGTATTGCCGAGCAAACCAACTTACTTGCACTCAATGCTGCAATAGAGGCTGCGCGTGCAGGAGAGCAAGGGCGCGGGTTTGCTGTGGTTGCTGATGAAGTAAGGCATTTAGCGTCAAGAACATCAAAAGCAACAGAAGAAATTGTGGAAGTGGTGCAGCGTAATCAGTCACAAACCCAAAGTACGGTAGCGGTTATTGAGCAAGGCAAAGAAAAAGCAGAGCAAGGTTTAGCGCTTTCTAAAGAGTCGGGTGAGGTTATGGCAGAAATTCAAGATGGAGCCCAAAAAGTGGTAAATGCGGTGGGCCAATTTACCAGCCAATTAAACTCTAATAACTGATTGAGTAAATACGTTTAAACAACAAGCATAAAATAAAACCGCGAAAGCGGTTTTTTGCTTTAACAAGAATGCGTACTGGCACATATTAAGTAATTTGAACTGTGGGTAATATACCTACCTCTGGCTAGAGAAAATAAATTTAACTATCACTGTAATTTAATTTGTTAGTAAGTCTCTTAACCGGAGTTTAGGTTAAGTAAAGCGGCGGGTAATATTTTTATTAAAAGGGGTTATTTCCACTTTAGCTAGCATTAAATAGCTTAAAAACGGGCGCATAAACCCTAGTTAAGTTAAATAGTAAGGTGTGAGTCATTTTTTAACCACAGTTGAGACTAAATTAAGCCAGGCGTTAACAATACATTAAGTTTCGCCATGTAAACTTTGCAGCAATTTGCCATTACGTACTGCAATACGCTAATGGATCACTGATTTGCTTAGCCTAAGCAATGTAAATGGAATAGCTGTAAAAAATGATTAATTGCCTACGTCATTACCCTTTATCTAAAGTATATAAATCTTTATTTTGCGCATCACTTATTACCTCAAGCCCATTTAGCTTAGCTGATGATGCTGCCTCACAAAACGCTAAAACTCTGCTTAAAAAAAATATGGAAGTAATTGAGGTACGGGGTATACGCTCAAGCATGGCTGAGAACTTAGATGTTAAGCGTATGTCTGGCTCTGTGGTGGATGCAATTACAGCCGAAGATATTGGCAAATTTCCTGATAAAAATGTAGCGGATTCGTTGCAGCGAGTACCTGGCGTTGTTATTGAACGCGATGGCGGAGAAGGGGCATCGGTGAGTATTCGTGGTTTATCATCTGAGCTCACATTTACTCAGCTTAATGGCAATTTTATAGCCTCATCACCTGGGGAGCCTTCACGCTCGTTCGATTACACTTTACTGCCCTCTGCCATGATAGAAAGCGTAGAAGTGTATAAATCGCCAGAAGCGCGTTTAGATGAAGGCGGCGTGGGCGGCACAGTATTAATGCATAGCCGCAAGCCTTTAAGCATGGAGGCAAACTCAGGTGTATTTAACGTTGAATCTACTTACGCCGATGTGACAAAAGAGTACGAGCCGCAATTTAGTGGCTTATATTCGTGGAAAAATGACGACGACACCTTTGGCGTATTACTAGGTTATACCTATCAAGAGCGTACTAATCGCACTTTAACAGGCAGCACCGATGCAAATGTATGGCGTTACACGGGTGACGGTCAACCTACTGATATTAATGGTAATGCCGTTGATAACAATAACGGGTGGGATACGATAAGTGATGCCAGCGGTAATCGTTATGATGGCGTGTGGTTTCCGCAAGTTGTACGTGGCTCTGTGCTTAATGAAAAACGTGAGCGTGAAGGTATTCAATTTAGTACACAATGGCGCCCGACTAATCGCTTAGAGCTAGGGTTTAACTACTTTGGTTTTACACTCGGGCAAGACAGAACCGAATCAGTCATTGATATCCCCGAGTGGTCACTCAATCCTGATTTTTTAACCGCAGTAAACTTGGATGAAACAGGCACTATTGCAACGGGTATGCAATACAATGCCAGTGCTAGCGGTGTTGAAAACGATATGCAATTTCCGTGGATGCGTGGCAGTTATGTACGAGAAGAGTCTACCTCCGATACTATCGATTTTAATTTAACCTACGAAGGCGATAGCTTTAAAGCCCGCTTTGTTATTGGTAACACTCAATCTGAGGGCGGCCCTGAAGAAAGCTGGGAAGCCGCATATAAAAGCTCAAACGCCGGTGAAAACGAAACCGTTATTCAAAACGCATCGCAAAGCGCAGCGTGGTCTTTAAATGAAAATAATGTATCGCTGAGTATTGATCCCAACACATTAGCTAACTTGCAAAGTGGCTTGGGCGGTGGGCGTGATGCGGGTTCGTCAAATTCAAGCTTTGTACGCAGCGAGCTCGAAGAGAATTATTATCAAGCCGACATCGACATTTATGTTGATTGGGGATTTTTAAAAACGATTAGAACCGGGGCTAAATATCGCCATGCCAACTTACACCGCGAGACCGGTAATACGTTTTTTTTAGATCCTAACTTTGATATTGCTGCAGGTGAGGCGAGTGAGCAAGGTATAACGCAATTTGATAGCTACCAATGGAATGGCGGTATGCCACTTGCCGAGGATGTGTTTATTAATCAAACCAATATAGTTGGCGGGTTTAATATAAACCAAATGCCCAGCATAGATTGGGATAAATACCGAGATTTAGTAACCGACAACTACACGCCTTATACCCGCATAGAAGATAACTTTGTATACGATATTGAAGAAAAAATATCAGCGTTTTACATTCAAGGCGATTTTGAATTTAGTGAAGTAAGAGGTAATTTAGGTGTGCGCGTAGTACAAACTAAAACATTAACCTCTTCTACCGATTTATATACTTATCAACTTGATCACACCAATGATGAAACAGGCGAGCCGGTAACTGGCGATGCACGTTTTGTAGAAGACTATCAGTTGGTTACACAAAAAAACACCGATACACAAATTCTACCAAGCTTTAACATAGCGTGGGATGCCACCGACGATTTAGTAATTAGAGGCGCTATTGCTAAAGTGATGGCGCGACCAGATTACAGCGATTTAGGCTCGCAGCAGCGTATTACGTTTGTATCAAATGAATGGGCAGAAGACAGAGCGGCATTCAACGAGCTTGCAGGCTTTAGTGGCAGTGGCGGTAATAAAAATTTAAAACCTTTTGAATCAGTGCAGGCCGATTTATCTATTGAATATTATTACGCCGAGGGCTCTGCATTGGGGTTAGCGCTGTTTCATAAAAAGGTTGATAACTTTGTTGTGCCGCTGGTAATAGATATGCAGCAAGATTTTGCAGGCAAAGAAAATATAGTAGAAAGCGGTGTAATTACCGTTGCGCCATACAGCACAGTGGGTAACGGCACCGATGCGGTATCAAAAGGGGCTGAAGTATTTATTCAACATGCATTTGCAGGTGGTTTTGGTTTTTATGCTAATTACACCTATAACAAAACCAATAAAGCCGATGTAAGTGTAAATGGTGAAGAATTTGGCCAATCGCCATTAATTGGAAGCGCTAAATACCAGTACAACACCTCTGCTTATTACGAAGGCGAGTACTTTACTCTTCGCGCGTCGTATAATAAACGCGGCGAAACAGTACTTGGCTTAAATAGTGGTTTAAATGTATACCAAGACCCTTATGAGCAAGTTGATGTAAATGCCGCCATTAATATATCTGATGGCTTAAGTTTAACAGCCTCTGTTATTAACTTAACTAAATCGGAAACTGTTACGCGTTTAGGTAATGATAGCGATGCGCGTTTATTAAGTTCAAGTTACTCAGGTAGGCGCTACTACGCGGGTATAAATTATAGTTTTTAAAGGAGCAACCTAAGCCCGTTATACTAGGCTTAGGTTGCCATTTTGCTATTCATTAATAGAACTATTGTCGGCAAAAAAAGATCTGATTGGGCGCAGTATATTATCTAGCGTTTTAGAAAAATTACTCTGCTCAATAGTAACGCTCGAAGACCATGCCTCAGGCATGTTAAGGGCTCCAACAGCTTTCACCATGCAGCGAATTTCGTCTCCAACAAATTCATTGGTCAATTCGAAGGTGTTTTTTACCGTGTACGTTAGTGGGTAACCACTTGCAAACCAGTAATAGCGAACATCTTTAACGCCTTGAATGTTTGCTTGGCATTCAACAGTGTTTCCTGCAAGGGCATCCCCGACGATCTTTGGTCTCGCTAGAAATGGCTCTGGGAGCTTTTCGATTTCTGAGGTTTTTTGTAAAACCTCAATAAAATCAATGTTAAAGTTTTCTTGCTCTGTTGTTGGGTTACCATTATGTGATTTTAGAGCATAGTCTAATTGTATATCTAGCCTTTGTAAGTAAGTTGCAGGGGTGGGGACACGCCCAACTTCTACCCACTTTTCATTACCTGAGTCATCACTAATAGTAACATTGATATACGTCATGTCAGTATCAACAATAAACTCCCAAGTGTGGTATTTGCCATCCCAAAACTCCATTCCACCTTCAATATTACTTTTTTGCTCTGTTAATTCCCCCCAATAAGCTTTGTAACTTTTATAACTTGAGGATTGTTTGGCAAAAATATTTTTTACAGCAGTATAATGATAATGTGAAGACAAGCCATTTAACCACTGACCATTAAGGCCGTCGAGCTCAAACCAGTCGACTTCAATACGGTTAGCAGTTCGCCAAAATAAAAAGTCAGGGTTGTACGACCAAAAAGCTGGGAATAACCCACCTGGTAAGTCACTTTGGGCTACTTTGGGAAGCATATACCGTATCCTAAATACTTTCGGCCCGCTCCAAGTGTAACCATGACCCAGATCATTTACACTGTAAAAAGCACTCCCTCTCCAACGATCATTTTTTTTAATGAGCGCTAACGTTTGGATTTTGTCATCACTATCGTGAGGATAAGCGTTGTAGGTACCATTAGGAGCAATGAGCTGAGCGCTCGCACCGACTGCAGGGTTAAAACCTGGGGCAGCCCATAGGTCGGCCTCGCCACTGGCACTATGTTTTACTCTATCATGGCGAAAGTCATCATAAAATACTCTCTCAAACCCCTCAGGCACGACTCTTTCTTTACCACTATTTACCCGAACCTGTGAAGGGCTAATTGATTTACCCCATTCAGTCCATTCCTGTTCATCGTGGATATATCTATAAGGAAAATCTTCTTTATCCATAACCGGGCGAGTATCTTTGTACGGGTGGTCGTTTGGTAAATCAATTGGACTTAATTGGCTATTAGTCGAATCAGCGAGTGCAGCTGAGCGATGTGCAGCCCACCCTGTCATTTTACGAACCATTGCTTCTGAAGGCTCAGTTAAGCCAAAAACTAAAGTGTCGTAAGCCCAAGCCATATTTCCGGTGCTCTTATCTCCAAGGTAGGAACTCGGCTCATATAGCCATTGTCCAGAAAATCGATCTGGTTGCTCAGTGTCAGTAGATAACGATACACCATTTACAGAAGCAAATAGCTGTCCATATCGTATCCCTGTTACAACCACGTTCCATGTTTTACCGTCTGCGATAACTTCATTTTTGGTTGTAATAATACGCTTATCGAGCCCAAAGCTATTTAATCCAACGTATTGAATATTCAACCCATTTGATTTGTCATACCAAATTTTGGGCGATGATTTATTCGATCCATTACCTTGATTTATATCTACAAGAGTTGTTTTTTCATCGTTGCCTGTCTCGGCATCAATTCTAAATACAAAAATACACCATCTATAATTCCACCTAGCATCACGCTGGCCAGGAACTGCAAAGTAGCTTCCCGTATTTTCTAAAAATTCAATCCCTTTTTTTGCGTCCGTTTTAACAGGCTGCAAAGCGTCTGTAGTTTGAGTTGCATTGGCAATAATTGTGCCCCGGGAAGAATGTTTGGGTAATTTACCTACTTGAGCATCCTCCTGAAAATACGCAGTCATAAGCCACTCTGGGAAAAGGTTTAGCGCCCAGGGTACTTTTTTCTCACTTGAAATTGCGCGCTCAGGAATGCGCATAGATAAGGGTAAACGCCCTTGAGTTTGTTCTAAAATAGTAACTTTTGAGTCATTATCAACATCATAGTTACCTTCAAGTTCGGGGTATTCATTAGCTAAAAAATTTAATAGCTGGTAGCGCTCTTGGTCACTGTATAAACCATCATTATTAGGGTCAAGGTTCATTTGGGTGCTTAGCGAGTTAAAGCTGAATATTAAACAGCAACTTAATACTAGAACTAATTTCTTTTTTGGTTTCATAAGTAAATTTCCATATAAATTTAATTATCTAAATACTTAATGAGCTCACAAAAAGTTGTAAGCTTATTATAGAAAAATTTAATATTTACAGAATCAGGGTACGCTCTTTTGAAAATTTTGAGGCGCTTAGCTATGGAGGAGAGAGCAGCTGATTAATTACTCTCTTGCTATAAACTCTAGCGCAGGTATTTTGATAAATCTATTTATTTAATTGGCTTTAAAAAAAGCTTCATATAAAAATAAAGAGAAATTAAACATTTTTTGCGAATCCATAGTATTAAATAGCAATTTATTGAGTTTGACGAATTACATGAGCTACTTCATTTTATTTAAACTTTATTCACTGCTCGTATAGGGGTTGTTTCTTAATTACATGAATACTAATATGGTTTAATATTTGATGGATAAAAAGTTATTGGTTAATGAGTTACCAACCGTTTATAGATGATTCTGCTTCACTAATCGAATTTACGCGTGTGTATTTAGCGCTTTTTTATACGTTTGTGGCGGGGTTTTACACCGTTAGAATTATTTATAAAAATCGTTCAACGCCTGCGGGTGTTATTTTTCCTGGCGCTAAGTTTTGTACTAGCTGGTGGAATCATATGGCGTTTAAGTTTTTTAGAGCTGCTATATGGTTTGTGTGTGTGCTGCGTGTGTTTGTGCCTGCCACCGATAACTACTTAGGTATGTTTTATACCTTAAATGGGTGGCCGGGTGTTATGTTTGGCAATATTATGCTCACGGCGGGCTTTGTGCTCAGTATGGTTGTTCATTTTCATATGGCGTCACTTTGGCGCTCGGGTATAGACCCAAATGGGCCTCAAACGCTTAAAACTACCGGGTTATATAGTTTTTCGCGCAACCCTATGTATGTTGGTGTGGCAACTGCTCAGTTGGGGTTCTTTTTAGCATTACCAAGCTTATTTAGCTTAATTTGCCTTGCTGTGGGCCTATATGCGCTTTATAAACAAATAGCCGTTGAAGAAGCGCATTTAGTCACGCGTTTTAATAATGACTACCTAAAATATAAGCAAACTGTACCGCGCTGGTTGTAGGTTATTCAACGGTTGCTTTTATTTGCAAATGGCTATTTATAAAATCTTGCTTTGAAAGCGGTTTAGAATATAAGTAGCCTTGAATGTAATCACAGCCCAACGCGATTAATTGTGCTTGTTGGGTTGGGGTTTCTACCCCTTCTGCGACCACTTCTACCCCTAAGTTATACGCCATAGTAATTATGGCTTTAATTAGCGCTATACTGCTGCTATTAGCTTCAATATTTTGTATAAACGATTGATCTATTTTAAGTATATCAATGTCTAACTGCTGCAAGTACGCAAGCGATGAGTACCCAACACCAAAATCATCAATGGCAATGTCTATATCAAGCGCATTAAGGCGTTTTAAATGGTGCTGTATAGCATTATCTGGGTCCATTAAGCTATTTTCGGTTATCTCAATTAATATAGTATGAGGTGGTAAATTATAAAGTTTGCACGCCTCTACCCATTGGGTAACCCAAACACCGTCGCGATCAATTTCTAAAGGTGAGGTATTTACACTAATTTGCACCGGTGTATAGCTTAGTTTATTAAACTGCACCGCATCGCGAACAGCTTGCGATTTAACCCATTCGCCTAGCTCTTTTATCAAGCCATTTTGCTCTGCTATATCGATAAACTCAACAGGGCCAATAATGCCTCGCTCTGGGTGGTTCCAACGGATCAGCGCTTCTGCTTTTTTTAGCGTACGTGAATGGGGGTCCCATATTGGCTGATAGTAAAGTTCAAATTGGTTGTTATTTAAGCCAATGCGTATTTCTTCTATAAGGCGGCGCTTTTCAATCGCCAGTTCTTCCATTTCGTATGAGAAAAACTCAAACCTGTTTCGGCCCTTACTTTTTGACAAATACATCGCTTGGTCGGCTCGTTTAACTAAGGTTTCGACCGATATGCCGTCATGCGGAAAAAACGCCACGCCTATACTCGCGGTTACCTGCACATGTTCGTTTTTTATGGTTATCGTTCGGGTCAGGCTTTTCATTACATCGTGTGCAATGTGCGAAACCGCTGTTGTATCGCTTATTCCTTTTAGTATTAGGGTAAACTCATCACCGCCTAAGCGCGCCACTATGTCTTGCTGTTTTAAGCAGCGGCGAAGTCGCTTAGCCACTTCGTGAAGTAATAAATCACCAAAGTCGTGGCCTAAGCTATCGTTTACTTCTTTAAAGCCGTCTAAATCAATAAATACCAAAGAAAATGGTTGTTCAGGTGTGCTTACAAGCTGTTGCAGGTGCTCATAAAAATAACGGCGGTTAGGTAGGTCGGTTAAGCCATCTTGATAGGCATATTGATGCAGCTGAACATTGGCATTTTCGAGCTCTTTTGTTCTGCGTTTTACTTGGTTTTCTAGCAGGTTATCGCGCTGTTCTATAGTTTGCAGCATGGTATTAAAGCAGCTAGTTAGTTTACCCACTTCATCTTTTGAAAGCTCTTTTGCACGTAAGCTATAGTCGTTAGATGAGGTAATTTGCTCTGCTGTTTGTGCTAAATATAAAATGGGGTTTAAAAAACGTTTTCTGAGCATTAGCGATACAAGCAAACTTAAAATAAAGCTAAAAATCATTAATACAATAATAAACCGGCCATAAAAAGCGGCTCTGTCGTTTAGGTCACTGTCGTCGGCGCGCACAATCAGCGTACCGTAGCGTTGAGCGTCAATTGTTAATGCTGTTTTTACTTCTATTGTATGCGGGGCTGAGCTTTCTTGGCTGTATTTAGGCGAGGTCACGCTTGCAATTTGTTGGCTCAAATTGTTTATCACTTCTACCGATACAATATCGGAGCGCATTAATAACGGCTCAATCAGCTCTTTTATTGCGGCGGTGTCGTAAAATATTAAAGCAGTACTAATATTGGGGGCTAATATTTGCGAGAGTGATTTTAGGCTTTGTGTTTGTTCTTGTTTTGCTGTTTTTAGCTCATACGCGCTAAAAACAGCAGTAACGCTAGCCGTAGAAATAAGCGCAACGCTCATTAAAATAAACAGCAGCTTTTTACTCATTGAGTTGAGTGAGAAGTAGTTTTTCATTATTTACCCCTCAACTACACGTGCTAGGCGCAGCACTTTTGAGCTCATAGTAATGCCTGCTTTTTTTAGCTTGCTTGGAGCAACTTCAAAGCGCACCTTACTACTTGAAAGGAAAAATCGAATATGTCCCTGGGCGGCTATAAAGCCATCGGTTTCGCCAACTATCATTGTATTTTTTAAATTAAGCGCGGGGTGGGCATCTAACCACATGTTATAAGTATTATCGGTAATAAATACTATATCACAGCTCTCAAGTGCAGTTGCTTCAAGGGGTGTTAGTTTATTTCGTAAGTGGCGGTTATGTACTTTTCTGTTTTCTAGGGCGGCATTTGCTATTGCTATAAATTGGCTGTCGGGGCTACAAATTAAAAAGTCGGAGCCGTTTTCGGGTGCAGATTGCCATTGCCCTAAGCGGGCAAAGTTATATAAAAAGCCTGCTTTAAGCACATATTCTTTTTGCACCGCAAACGCGCTCGAGCTTGTACAAAGCGCAAGGCAAAAAAATAGGTAAAGCAATCGATTTAAAGGCTTAAGCATTGGCTCTCTTAAAATGTTGCACTAACAGAAAACGTTACACATTCGTCTATGTAATTAGGAACCGTAAATGTTTCGCGAGTATTGGCGTACTCTATGTGTGAGCCTGCAAATAAATTTTTGCCTGATACTGCTGTGGCCCAGTTATTGTTTATTTTCCAGTTCCATGTAAGGTCTACAGCGGTGTAGTTATCTGTATTGTAAGTATTTGAGTTTTCGGCTCTTAGCGTGGCAAAAATAGAATGCTGCTCACTTAATTGGTAATTCAGTTTAGTAAATAATTGTCTGTTTACTGAGTCGTAGCCAATAGTAGGGCGTGTTGCATTAGGTAAGTCGTAATCTATTTTTGTATAGCTGTAGCCAACTTCGCTGCTTAAGTTGTCCATTAGTTGCATCGAGAACAATAAATCACCGCCGGTTGTGGTGGTTTCACCTACCGAAACAAAGTCGTAATCTAAGCTTGTTGTTTGAAGCGCCGCAAATGCTTGTGACACTTCCCCGGCTAAGTAAAAGTTTAATGCAGGTATAAATTGTTCTACATGAGGGTTTAAGCTAATTACGGCCACATCATCCGCTTGCGTATTAAATGCAGAAACATCTAAAGACCACTCCGCCTTTGATATACGGTAGCCTAGCTCGTACGAGATATAATTTTCGGCTTTTACTTTATCGTTACCATTTAAAAATGTAGCTATATGGTATTGATCTATTTCAGCAATACCCGACTGCATGCCAATAACGTCTGAGATTTTTTGGCCATTTACTCTAAAGTTATCGTTAAATTCAATTAGTGTAGGAATACGTACGCTTCGTGAAATTGAACCCCATGCTAGGTGCTCGCTATTTGGCTGATAGGTAAAGCGGGCAAGGGGTTGATTTTCCCAACCGGTTAAATCGTTATGCTCTATTTTTGTGCCTACAATGAGGTTTAACGTATCTGGAATAACACTGTATTGCGCTTGCAGCATGGAACCGTATTGATGAAGGTCTTCTAGGTCTTTATCGCTATTAATAAAAATGCTGTCTTGAAAAGAAATATCATTAAATCGATAATTAAGCCCCCAATCTACCTGGAGTGCACCGGTAATAAAGTTCATTTGATAATCAACGTCAATCGATTCAAAATCTTCATTTATATAGGGTTGTTCACCATGTTGTTTAAGCCACGACATTTGCAGCATTTGGTTTGCATTATCTGAAAGGCGATGCTCAATACGGGTCATTAATCGCGTATCGCGCCTATCTGCAATAGTTGGAAACTGCTGACTGCGGTTAGACGCATCTACTACCCCAGTAAGGTTTTGGCCGTGCTCTGTGTGGGTATGATCCCCTTGTAGGAGGATTGACCACTCATCGCTTGGCGTAAAATCAGCTCTAAAGCCGCCAGCGTGCTGTTTAGTAAAGTCATTAGGTTTAATGCGGCTGCCTTTTTTAGAAGGGGCGGTATTTTTAGTATTATAGTAGCCCCTGTAACTACCAATATCAGAAATATCACCACCATGGCGAAGGCTTATGTCGGCATTTATTTGATTACCTGTAATTGCTTTAGCGTAAGTGTTGCGTGTATCTAAGCTATTTTTAGTAATGATATTGATCACGCCGTTATTTGCGTTATTACCCCATAACAACCCGCCCTGACCACGAATAACCTCAATGCGTTCAATATCGTATAAAGGCACATGCAACGACTCCCAATACACAGCCGCAAATTTGGGGGTATATAGGCTTTGCCCATCTATCATTACTAATAATTTGCTGGAATACCTTGAAGCAACACCGCGTGCAGAAATAGCCCATTGATTGTTATCAAGTTGTCTTACGGTAAGGCCTGGCACCATTTTTAATGCCTCAGGAATAGAGGTAGCGCCCGAACTTGTAATTTGCTCTTTGCTTAGCACATAAATAGAAGAGGCGGTGTTAAAGGCCGATTGTGCTCGTTTCATTGCAGAAGTTGCTTGAACATCCATTCCCATTAACGCGTCAAGGTCTAAGTCATCGTCGTTTAATGGTTCTGCAGCAAGTATTGGTGAGGCAATAATTAGTGAGCACAATAGCTTTTTAGGTATTTTCACCTAGGTTTCTCCACAGGGATCAAAAATCAAAAACAGGATATATTTTTGTAAAACATTTGTTACCACAAAATATTAGCATACTTTATATTGCTAAAAGTACACTTTATTAGGCTAACTCGCATAAATTACTAAGTAGTAAGGGTGTTTTAAAATTTAACGCTAAATTATTAAAGTTTTGTAGTTTTTAAATAAAATTAACAAATAAAGCTACAAAATCAAGTAATAAGGCAGTCTACATTAGGCGCTGCTTGTAAATTCGCTTATCTCATTTAGCTCGCTGGCTACGCCATTAATTATTAGATGGTATGTAAAACGCAGCACACCTAAACACATGCATTAATAAGGTAAATTACTTATAGTTAGCTGGTTCATACAGGTAAAATAATTTACCCTAAGTGTATTAGTCACTTTTATATTATTTGTTTTTATGAGCCTTCTTTTTTCTATTGCGTTAGCAAGCCTTCCTGCTTTACCCGAACCCGTTGCAAACAATGCCGTAGCTAAGGTTACTGTTGAAAACCAACGCTATTTTTTGAGTTTTATGGGGCTAGGTAAAAACAAACAACACACAGATGTACACAATAAGGTATTTTCACTAAAACTGGGCGACAGCGCATGGCAGCAACAAGCGAGTGTGCCTTCAAGTTTGCCATTAAAGGGGCGCTTAGCCAGTACTGCTGTTGGCTTAGGTGAATACGCTTATATATTTGGTGGCTACACCGTAGATAGCGATCATACTGAAATTTCAAGCCCCGATGTGTACCGTTTCGATATAAAAAACAATACGTATAAACACCTTGCAAGCATGCCAGTACCAGTTGATGACAGCGTAGCGATTAGCTACAAAGAGCGTTACATATACCTTATTAGCGGCTGGCATAACGATGGCAACGTAAATTTAGTACAAGTTTACGATACTAAAAACAATACATGGCAGCAGGCGTCGCCTTTTTTAGGTGAGCCAGTATTTGGCCAAGCGGCTGCTATTAGTGGTAATACCATTGTTATTTGCGATGGCGTTAAAACCCAAGCAAATTCAGATTCTCGCCGCTCGTTTGCAGGTGTTGCTCAGTGTTTAAAAGGCACAATAAATGCCAACAATCCGCTAAAAATAGATTGGCGTACTTTGCCCCACCCTACGGGGGAGTCGCATTACCGTATGGCTGCTACTAGCTACAATAACAATATTTACATGATTGGCGGCTCTAATAACCCCTATAACTACAACGGGATTGGTTACAATAAACAGCCCGCCCCGGCGAGCAACCATGTGTGGCGTTTTAATATAAAGCAAAACACGTGGCAGGTATTACCTAATGTAGCTGTTGGCAGTATGGATCACCGTGGCCTACTTGAGCACAATGGTTTTTTATATCGTATTGGCGGTATGAACAACCAACAACAAGTAATAAACGATGTACTAGGGTACGAGGTAGCACAGTGAATACACTTTATATTACCGGTGCAGGGGTAAGTGCTGCTAGTGGCATACCTACATTTAGAGGCGAAGATGGCTTTTGGACTATAGGCAGTAAAAACTATACGCCTATGGAAATGGCCACGCGTGCTATGTATCAAAACAATCCGCGCGAGTTTTTAGCTTGGTATTACAATCGTTTTGCAGCCTATCGTAACCATGGCCCGAATGAAGTACACCATTGGCTGAGCGATAAAAACTTAATAACCCAAAATATAGATGGTCTTGATGGCAAAGCCGGTAATAAAAATTACATTGCTATACACGGCAGGCTCGATCAAATGACGTTATTTCATGAGCAAGGCGAAGCCGTTAAACCGCTTATGACTCCGTGGGATAGTGTAGATGAAAGCCGCCTGCATGAGTCTCTTTTTGAGCTATTTAATATTCAAAACCAAACACCTGAGCTTAATCATTCGTTTAAGCCTTTTGTGTTGTTGTTCGATGAATTTTACACTGAGCTTTACAGAATAACCGAAGCACAACAGCGTATGCTCAACGCCGATAAAATTGTATTTATGGGCACCTCGTTTAGTGTAAATATCACCCAAATGGCATTAGAAGTAGCCCGTAATTACGACATACCTGTAGAAGTGGTAGACCCTAACCCTGTTCACATAATGCACAGCAATGTAACGTACAAAAAAATGAATGCATTAGAATACATCCAATCTAATTAGAAAGTGCTATATTTTGAAGAGATTGCTAATGTTTTCTTAAATATTACAATCTCTTTATATAATATTAACGAGTCAACAATGTTATTATTATCCTTATTATAACAATACTAAAGAGACTTGAATGAGCGACCTAACTGCAATAGCAAACTTATCCATTTTACTTGTAGAGCCTTCAGAGGTTCAGCAAAAAATAATAATAAAATCGCTTGCAGAAAGTGGTGTTAAACAAGTAGAAACTGCGGCTACTCAAGCGCAGGTTTTATCGTTACTTGAGAGTTACCACCCAGACCTAGTAATAAGCTCGATGTACTTATCAGACGGCACCGCCGACTCATTATTGCAAAAAATAAGACTTAACCCCGCCACTGAACATCAACCTTTTATGCTTATATCGAGCGAGCGTAATAAAAAGTACCTTGAGCAACTACGCCAATCCGGTGTGTTGGCTATTTTACCTAAACCTTTTAGCGCAAAAGCCATTACTCGCGCACTCAAAGCAACTCTCGATATAATAAGCGAAGAAGAAGTAGAGCTTGATCATTTTGATGTAACGCTACTTCGCGTACTTGTAGTAGACGACAGCCGCTTTGCTCGTAAACACATAATACGCGTACTTGCTGGCATGGGGATCCCCGAACCCGTAGAAGCCAAAAACGGAAAAGAAGCCATAGCGCACCTTAGTGAGCAGTCGTTCGATTTAATCGTTACCGATTACAACATGCCAGAAATGGATGGTCGCGAACTAACCGAAACTGTACGTGGCTCAAATGCTTACTCGCATATTCCTATTTTAATGGTGAGCTCAGAGGCAAACGACACTCACCTAGCTAATATTGCGCAAGCAGGAGTAGATGCTATTTGTGATAAACCGTTTGAACCGGCCACAGTGCGAGAATTACTTTATAAAATAATGTCTTAGTCTTTTAAAAAACGGCTAACAACAGCGGTAATTAAATACATAACTACCGCTGTTTTGGCTTATTGGCTTGGCACGTTATATAACTGAAACGCCACAAAACATAAAATAACCGCAATACAGCTATCAAATACGCGCCATCTAAATGGGGAGCTTAAAACCTTTTTTAATTTTGGCGCAAACAACACTAAGCTACTAAACCAAATAACAGAGGCCACACAAGCACCAATAGCAAAGTGCATAGGCGCGGGTTGTAATGCGCCAATGCTGCCAAGCAGCAATACGGTGTCTAAATAAACATGTGGATTTAGTAAGCTTATAGCAAAGGCCGCAAGGGCCGTTTTCCACCAGCTCACTTTTATTACCTGAGTTACTTTTAACCCCGATGTGCCTTTAATTGCACTGCGCGCAGAGCCAAATGCTAAGTAAAGTAACATAGCTATACCGCCCCACGTTAACCACGGTAATAACCCCGGCAGCCATAGCTTTAACTCATTAGCGGCAAATACACCTACAATAATTAGCGTGGCGTCGCAAAGTATACAAACCGCAGCTAAAACAAAACGGTTAGCGCCCGCCATACATTGGCTTAAAATCCAAATATTTTGCGCCCCAATGGCAATAATTAAACTCAGCCCCAGCATCACACCCGACAAAAACGACATACTTCAAATCCACTCAAATAAAACCCGTTATCCAATGCCTTGCAGGGTAGGGGGGATTCTGTTACAAATCCAATGAATATATTTATTGTTATATGCGTAAAACTCATGATTGATTACCAGTTACTCAATGCGCTTAGTGCCGTTATAAGTGAAGGCGGATTTGAAAAGGCCTCAAAAAAATTATTTATTACCCAATCGGCGGTGAGTAGGCGTATTCATCAGCTTGAGGCCAAACTAGGCGAGCCCGTATTAATAAGAACCCAACCGCCAACGCCCACGGCACTTGGTAAACGTTTACTTAACCATTTACAGCAAGTATTACAGCTAGAAGTGGCCCTTAATGTAGAGGCACTTAACGAGCACACAGATTTAAACACCCCGCTTAGCGTAAAGCTTGCTGCTAATGCGGATTCGCTTGCCACCTGGCTGCCCGAAGCACTCGCCGTATTAGATACAGAGCTTGCGTGCAAATTACGCTTTGAAGTCATTAGTGAAGATCAATCCATTGCCCATAAAAGAATGAAAGACGGCGAGGTTATGGTGTGTATTAGCTCATCCCCCGAGCCCGTTAATGGCGGCCTAGTTAGCCCGCTTGGCGCCATACGCTACAAAGCCATTGCAAGCCCCGATTTTATAAAACAACATAAGCTTACTGAGCTTTCGCAATTAGCGCATTTACCGTGCTTGGTATTTAGTGAGTATGACAAGCTACAACACCAGTTTTTAGAAGATATTAATGGCTCAGCCCCACTGTTTACCCATATTTACCCTTCGTCAGAGGGATTTAAACAAGCCATGATAGCAGGCCTAGGTTATGGGCTATTACCTACATTACAGCTAGGAGACTCGCTGATAAAAGGCGAGTTAGTCGATTTATTCCCAGAATATTATATAGATACACCTTTGTACTGGCACTATTGGCAAACCGAAAGCCCGCAGCTTAAAACGTTGCGTAAGTTTGCATTGCAAGTAGCAGGCAAACGGTTAGAGCCTATTAGCCCATAAAGGCTAAGCCTGCGTTTATAACTGCCCTAATCTGTAAATAAGCAGTGCTGTTTTAGCGGTGTTTTTATTAAGTGAGGTTAAATCGGCGGTTTCGTTTTTAGTGTGTGCGCCACTGCCCATTAGTCCTAGGCCGTCAAGCGCCATATCAACATGGTTTGCAGCAAACGAAATATCAGCCGCGCCGGCATTACGTGGGTTTGCAGCCTCCACTTTGTTATAGCCTAAGTCTTGGCTTGCTTGGCTATACAGTGCAAGCAGCTTTTTATTACCCTTGGTGAGCCCCATTGGTGGGTAGCCGTCTTCAAAAATAAGCTCAGCATGGCTGCCATTTAAGCTTTTAGCCACTATTTGCTGCATCACTTTTTTAGCGCCTTCTACCTGCTTTGGCGAAAGTGCCCGTAAATCACCCGCTACATGGACGGTTTGCGCAATTACGTTACTTTTACCAAACGCCGTGGCTGACGAGTTAGCACTGTCGTAATCGGCATTTGTACCGCCCACAATAAGCCCGGGGTTAAAGGTTAAATTAGGTTGTGTAGCTAGTTGCTCTCTAAAGTCATTTAAAATACGCGACGCCTCGTAAATAGCGCCATAGCCCACATTGTCACTAAATATTTGCGATGAATGTGCAGCATTGGCCGTTACATTTAACGTCCAGCCGGTATAGCCACGGCGCGCCGCCATCGCGGTTTTAATATTGTTATCGCCATTCTCAAAACCTAGCGCTACGTCAGCCCAAATTGCGCCATCAACAATCGCCTTTTTAGATAAGCTAAGCGGGCGACCGCTGCTTTCTTCATCGCCGGTAAGCAGTACTTTGATGCTTACGTTTTCAAGTAAATTAAGCGCTTGCAGGCTTTTAAGGGCGGTAATTATAATAGTATTACCACCTTTCATGTCGGCTATACCTGGGCCACTGGCGGTGTGTTCATCAATTTGTTTGTAGGTAGTAAAGTTATCGTGTTTGGCAAACACGGTATCAAGATGGCCGATCATCAGTATTTTTATTGCATCGGGATCATTACTCTCATGGGTTGCTAGTACATGCCCTGCACGGTTAAACGCGCTGCCATCTAACCATTCAACCTCAAAACCAATGGCTTTTAGTTGCTCGCTTGCAAGCGCGCCCACCTTTTTTACGCCTTCAATATTAAGCGAGCCGCTATTAATATTTACCGCTTGTTTTATCTCTTTAAGCGCTTGCGGCATATTTTGCTCAACCTGTTTTACTATTTCACGCTCGTTTTTATTAAGCGCCGCGTGGCTTGTAAACGGTAGGGTACTCGCAAGGGTAAAAATAAGTGCTTGGCTAAATTTTAAAAGTGACATAACAGCCTAATAATTGAAAAGTAGTTCAGCTAATATGAAGTAAAAATACAAAGGGTTCAATAGAAGTAGATTGTGATTTTTAACTAATTTTATAAACAACAACGAGTTACAAGATTAAGGGTTAAAGGGGGTATGCGTTACTGGTTTAAACGCAGATATTTAAAATATAACCTGTTAATTAATAATCAACCGGCATAACTAAGCAGCGATTTGTCTGATATTACTTATCTCCACCATTTTTGGGTTTTGCTGCATTTAGAAAAGGTAAGGCGAAGCTAACTATTTGTTTACAGGTGTTTATTTTATAGCTAGGATGAAACCACTTTAATATAGGGACATTAAGTACTTTGTAAAATGACAAATGTCGTAGACTAAATTGTTATGCCCCTTAAGGAGTTCTAATTGTCAGAGGTAGTTGTTCTAGCTTGCTTGGTTACCCTTCCTACACTTATCCCCGTAATAGTTATTGCAGGAGTATTAGGGGCAGGCTCGTGGTGGGGTAAACGTTTCACTTCTGCACTAACTCTGAGTGCAGACAAAGGGCTTTCCAGCCAAGGATTGTTGTGGTTAAGTATTTTTTGCCCATTCCTTTATTTTATGACTTTAGGGTTTGTAGCTTGGCAGGGTTATGAAATATCAATAACTGGAGAGGGGTTAAATACATTTTTTTCGATTAGTAAAGTACCTCTAGCAATACTGTCTTTGGCTATTCCACTTTCTGTTCTGGTTTCAAGATTCCATGCGACGAATCAAACTGCCGAACAAATCAAGATAACACGGCTAAAAAACAACCTTGACCTATTTAACTCCCACAGGAGTGAACTTTTCAGCTATTTCTCCCAAATAGGTGAAGTGAACTACTTCGACTGCTTTACTGCAAAATTTAAAGTCCACCCAAGAGTCCATAAGGTTTTTTTCATAGGCTCCCCTGCTGATGGTACCCCTGTTCCCAATGAAGGCAGTTTCAAAGATATTGAAAGTGAGTTAAGTTTTGCCCGGCGGCAACTTGATGCTGTCATTACTGATAAAAGCCCGACACAGACATATGATTTTTATATCGCTAATTTATGCAGCACAATTTATCGCTTAAGCGAGAAACTTGGGCTCCCAGAAATTTATGAGACTCTCGCAGAAAAAAGCATATTGGTTCCTGTAGTGTTTAAAGGAAACAGAAAGGAACTGCTTACTGTTGGCACAACAACAGAAGAAATAGTTTCTGCATACCGTTATGCCAAGGGGTATTATGAAAATTTGTGTGATTTTGCAGGCAGAGAGTCCGAAAAGGTCGAGGACGAATCTCTAAAGTATATTGATACTGGCGGAAAGTTTAGAAGCATTAAAGAGGTAAGTGTTATCGAAAACCTTCACCAAACAAAAATCAAAGAGGTCATCGCTAGTGATCAGGAGATAATAAACTAGCCACCCACCTTAAATTTTTTTCATTCTATCCAGCGGCTGAGCTGGTTAATATAAAGTGGCCTTTGTTTTAGCCCACATGTCTGTGCGCTTTATTTAGAAATTTGCTACCACAACAAAGTAATGCACAGTATCCTGTACATGTAATAATTTTCCAGCTAAACTTGTCTTATATAATGTACAAGTGAGGTGCAAAATGAGAATAGTGTCTTTTACCGAAGCCCGAAATAGTCTAAAAGCCGTTTTGGATAATGTAATTAATGATGCAGATACGACAGTAATCACTCGTCGTGACACTGAAGATGCGGTTGTAATGTCATTAGATTACTACAACAGCCTTATGGAAACTGTTCATTTACTTCGCTCTCCAGCGAACGCTGAACATTTAAACCGTTCAATTGCGCAGTATAAAGCGGGCAAAACGACTCCACGAGAACTTATTGATGAGTAACAGGTTATTATCATGGACTGATGAAGCTTGGAATAGTTATGTCTACTGGCAGACTCAAGATAAGAAAACCTTGAAACGTATAAATAAGCTAATTGCTGATGTTAAGCGTTCTCCATTTGATGGGATTGGAAAACCGGAACCCCTTAAAGAAAATCTTTCAGGCTTTTGGTCTCGTAGAATAGATGATACAAATCGTTTGGTATATGCCGTGGATGATACAGCAATTACAGTTATCTCGTGCCGTTACCATTACTAAATAAACAAGATAAATAAACAAGACATCCATCTTAAATTCTTCATTCTATCCAGCCAGTATTTATCAAAAACAACCATCAGGTTTAACGCCATTGGCATTAAACCTAATAGCTCAAACTCAACCAATCAACGTTAATTAGTCGGCATTAAATATATCTCGCGCACGTTGTTGCGCTGGTTTGCTTCAATGGCAAACAGTACGGCGTCGGCTACATCTTGTGGGTCGAGTTTGTCGGGTTTAGCTTCATCAAAAAATGGGGTGTTTACCATGCCAGGGGCTATGGTGGTACAGCGGCCATTCCACTCGCTCATTTCTTCAGCTAAGTTTTGCCCAAACCCGTAAGCAAACCATTTAGTTGCACCGTAAATAGAGCCTTTTATTGGCTTACGGCCAGCGGCTGAGCTGGTTAATATAAAGTGGCCTTTGTTTTGGCGTAAATGAGGCAGGGTTGCTTTTGCCGTCCACAGCAGGGCTTTAATGTTTATGTCTATCATGGTTGACCATTCATCGGGGTCGCCTTTTTCAGTGCCTGCGGTTGAAACGCCCATACCTGCGTTGGCAAATGCGGCATCTAGTCGGCCAAATTTTTTAAGCCCTTTTGTTACTACGTTTTCAAGTTCGGTAAAGTCGGTGGCATCTGCGGGTACACTCAGTGCGTTGTCTTCACCTAATGACTCAACTAGTTCAGCTAATTTATCTTCACTTCTGGCGGTAAGAATGACTTTATGGCCGTTATTAACCAATGTTTTTGCACTCGCTTCACCTATGCCACTAGAGGCACCTGTAATTAGAACTACTTTTTCTTTCGCCATGATTATTTCTCCTATGTTTACATATTCAAAATGATAAGAACGGTTTAACTAATACGTGCTATTAACTGTACCAGTTCTGGGTTAACGGGGCTTGAATGCAGGTCACTTTACGAATGAATTATTTGGATGATGTTAGGTGAGTGGCTTTAATGGGTTTTTGCAAAGGTGGAGTGTTCGTTTTTGTTATACTTTTTATAAAAAAAAGCGCACCTTAAAGTGCGCTATACGTTTATTGTGTTATGTCAAAGCTAACTGAAAGGTCCTCAGTTTGCGGTACACTAATTTGCTTAAGTTGATAAACAGTGAAATCAGTATCTTCTAGCTCTGCATCGTCTATATGTGCGGTGCACGTATAGCCAAGTTGGTAGTCTCCCGGTGTAATGAAAGCAAGCTCAAACTCATATTGGTTATCGTCTTGGTCAAGTACAACATTTGCGGTCGCAAGTGGGGCATCTTCTGGGGTTTGCTCATCTATTTCGTATATATCTTTAGGTATTTGAGCATCTGATGAATATAAATATACGGCGTGTCCAAACGTTGAATCTGCAGCAGCAGTGGCGATATTGTCTGTTTCACAGTTATTAATAAGCGCTTGGCTTACTGTGCCTTCAATTTCTTGTGACTCAGAAAGATTTTGTAATCGTACGCCTCTAGGTTTTAAAAAGATCTCCTCATTATTTTGGGGATCGACCAGCGATTTTTTTAGGTCAAATTCTAAAACAAAGTCGTTATCAGTTTGGTTAAGTGTAAAGCCATCGAGTTGTATTTCGCCTACACCATCATTCCCTTTTCTTTTTACCACGAGCGGAGCAATGCTGTCGTCTTCGTATACTACGTGAGATGTAAAACTAAGGTTATTAGTATCGCCATTTATAACCTGAGCGCGGATCCACGAGTATTCGCCTGCTGGCACTTCTTGATCGTCAAGCAGCTCAAAAACATCATCCCCGGTGTAATCGAGCAAATTAACCATTTGTGGTTGAGATGCGTCAGTTTCACTTCGGGTTTCAAAACTAAATTCTTCATCGCCTTGTGTTTTAATAGTGATTGAATCAAACACGACGTTAACCGCTTTTAAACCACTAACCGGGGCATCTGACACACCAAGGCTAAAGGTTGACTTGTCGCTAGATTGTGGCGGTGTTGTGTCATTGTCATCACTTGAAGAGCCACACCCCGCTAATGCGAAAAGAACGGCGCTGCTGACTAATGTTGATTTAAAATTCATGATTTACTCCTTTAGTTTATAAAGCGGATTGTAGAAGGGCTAAGCTGAATTTAAATTGAACTGGTTTTTTGAATAGTTACTTGAAATTAATCTTTATTTTACTTTGCGCATTTTTGAACAAAAGTATGTACGCCATAGGTTAACTAGTTTGTGAGCACAAAGGTTTTAAGTGTGAAAATTTAAGCGAAAAAAAGAAAAACTTTGCCCAATTAATTTGCTGATTTAGGCACACCTTCCACTTATTTTATTGCTATCGCTTTAAAATTTTTACTATATACTCCCGCCACTTCTTTTGAAGTGTATAGATTTAATTCTTGCTGATAATCAGCCCATAGTTGGAATATGTATGAAAGATAAACTTATTGTGTTTTGGCAAAGCCATTCAGAAACAATCATCACTTTAGGTTACAAAGTGGTATTAGCCTTGGCTATTTTAGTTGCGAGTGCGCTTATTGCGCGTTCAGTAAAAAAAGCGATTAAAAATTCTAAGTCGCCATTAAAAAAAGTAGACGAAACGCTACTGCCGCTTTTATCGAGCATTGCGGGGTATTTAGTTTACATAATTGCTGCGCTGTTTATTTTAGATATTTTTGGCGTTAATACGGCAAGCTTAATAGCGCTAATGGGCGCGGCGGGTTTAGCGATTGGTTTGGCGCTTAAAAACACCTTAAGTAATATTGCCGCTGGCATTATGCTATTAATACTTAGGCCATTTAAAATAGGCGATTTTGTAGATGCGAGCGGTACGCTTGGCACAGTTAACGAAATAAACTTATTTACGACCATTTTTAAAACCACCGACGGCCTGTATATCGCATCGCCTAACGGTAAAGTGTGGGGCGGCAACATTAAAAACTTTACCCGTAACGGTAAAAGGCGCATGGATATAGTGGTGGGAATTTCGTACGCCGACTCTATTGATGTTGGCTTAAATGTACTTAAAGACGTTGCCGAATCAGAAAGCCGACTACTTGCAGAGCCAGCACCTAAAGTAATGGTTACTTCAATAGGCGAAAGCGCAGTAAATATTCAATTACGTGCATGGGCTGTAAATGGCGATTACTGGCAAACTGTGTGGGATTTAAATAAACGCGTTAAAGAGGCCATAGAAGGCGCGGGGCTGAGTATTCCGTTTCCGCAGCGAACGCTGCATATATCTGAGTCGATGGCATCGGCAGTAACGGTTAATAACGGTAAATAAAACCTTTAAACACTATTGCATAAGCACAAATAAAAATAGCGAGCCTTGGCTCGCTATTTTTGTATCAGCTTTTTGCTGACGAGTATTAACCTTCTAATTGAAAGTCGTATACCGAGCCTAAGTTAAGCAGTTGGGTGAGTTCATCCAGTGCTTGGTAGCTTTCGGTAAGTAGGGCTGAGTCGGCAAAGTCGCTTGCACCTAACTTATCGCGGTAGTTTCGTTTTGCCCAGTCACAAAGCTGAGTGTATTTAGTATCGGTTAAAATAACCTCTGGGTTTACCGCAGCAAGTTCTTGCTCGTTAAGAGCTACACGTAAACGCAGGCAGGCAGGGCCGCCGCCATTTTGCATACTTTGGCGCAGGTCAAAAAACTGCACTTGGTTTACTGGGTTATCGGCTAAAATCATTTCTTCAATGTAGGCGTTTACTGCGCTATTACGTTGGCACTCTTGTGGCGCTACTAATAGCATTGAGCCATCGTCTAGGCTTACTAATTGGCTATTAAACAAGTAACTGCTTACAGCATCGCTAATGCTTACTTTATCAGTAGGTACTTCAATTATGTATAGCTGTTTGCTGCCGGTGTAGGCATCGCGAATTTCTTGCAGGGCATCGTGTTGGTTTAAAAATGCTTGCTGGTGGCAAAGCAATACGTTTGCGTTACCTACTGCAATTACATCGTTATGAAACACGCCTTGATCTATTACATCTGGGTTTTGCTGCAGTAAAATTTGGCTCGATTCTTTTAAATTATGTAATCGGCAAATGGCTTCTGAGGCTTCTAGTGTTTGCCTTGCAGGAAACTTAGCCGGTTTTGGTAACTGGCTGTTAAAGGCACTTGCGCCAAATACAAACATTTCTAGGCCTTGCTCGCCGTGGCTGTCGCAAAGTCGGGTGTGGTTAGCCGCGCCTTCGTCGCCAAAAAAGCCCTGATCGGGTAAATGCGTGTGGTGTGCAAAGTAGCTATCGTTATTAAACATGGCTTTTAGTAAGCGGGTAGTTGTAGCTGGCTCTAGGGAGCGATGAAACTTATTGTTTAAATTAGCTGAGGTAAAATGCACTTTGCCATCGAGGGTATCTGGCGATGGAGAAACAGTAGCGGCATTGGCGGTCCACATTGCAGAGGCCGAATAACACGCGCGCAATAAAATAGGGTCTGCTTTAAATGCTTTATGAATAACTTGCGAGTCGTTGCCGGTAAAACCTAGGCGACGTAGTACGTTTAAATCGGGGCGTGCGTGGGGCGCAAACACACCTTGTGTTAGGCCTTTGTCGTGCATGGCTTTCATTTTTTCAAGGCCCTGTAACACAGCTTCTTGAGGGTTTGAAAAACTTGCCGCATTATTTAACGAGGCAACGTTACCATACGATAAACCCGCATAGTTGTGAGTAGGGCCAACTAAGCCATCAAAATTTACTTCTAAGGCGTGCATACACGTTCCAATCATATTGTTTTTAGTTACTTAACAATACAACGCAATGGCCGCGCTTGCAAAGCCTATAAATACGAAATTTATCGGCTGTAAACTCGCTCTTTGTCGCACGTGGTATGGGTATTACTCGGATCGTTTACCTGCCATACGCTAATGTCTAAACGCCATAGTAGGTAAAGGGTGTGGTATAGGTTAGCCATGGTATTTTCCTTGAAAGTTTCACTGAACACATCTGTACTTTGAAAGAATTATGCCAACTGTTAATTGAATATTTTATGAATACAAATCAGATATTTATTAAAACACTAAAAATAACTTTTGAGCGCTTAGCACCATTTTGGGGCTAAAAGGCTCAAAAGTTGCACCAAAAAGCCACGCAGCGGGTGCGTGGCGTATGGTTTATACGCTGTATTTAGCGCCCTACTTTACCCTTTACTAGTGGGTCGAACGACAGCACACTAAATTTTCCTTGGCTGGCGTTTTTACCGTTATTTAATACTGGCGAGCGGTGTAGCTCATCTACGGTAAAATATATTTTATGATCGGCGCCATAACTAAAGCCATCAGGCCAGCTTAAGCGCTCGTCTTTAAATAATACCTGGTATTTACCGCTTGGTTTTACTACACCAATTGCGCCGTTGGTTATGTCCGTAACATACACATTACCGCCGCCATCAACAATAATGCCATCTGAAATTGGTTTAGTGCCGTAACGCGTTACTTTACTTTCAAGGGCGCTTGCGCTCAGGCTTTTATTGTTAATATCGCTTGTGGCAATACGGTAAACCGATGTGCCAGACATAGAGCCAAAGTAAAGCCATTGTTCGCTTGGGTCGAGTGTGATTGGGTTTACCCCTAAACGTGCTGGTTGGCCGCCTAGTTTCATGGTGCGCCCTTCAATGACCATGTCGATGTTTTCGGCTGTGGTGTATGGGCTATTTTGTAAGACTCTGCGCGCCTCACCTGTTTTTAAATTTACGGTAATAATAGCGGCTTGGCTGCCTTGTGCGGTGTCGGCAATGTATACAACGCCGTGTTTATTATCGATAACTAAATCGTTTAAAAACGAGGTGTCGGTAATGGTGGGTTTAGCTAAATAAATTATTTTATGCAGCTGCTCTTTGTTGGTATCCCAACCGACTAAACGCCCAGCACGATCAGGGCCTGATGTATCAAGCATCCATAACACGCCATCGGCAGATACATTTATGCCAAGTACATCGTAAAAGCCTTTGCCGTTTTTATACGCGTATGCCCATTCTTCATTAGGGTAGGGCTTGGTGGTGCCATCGCTTAATAGCTCCATAATTTTTTGTTTTTGGCCGTAAAAACCATGTACCGATAAAAACTTACGACCCGAGGGCGTAATAGCAATATTACCTGGTGGGTGCTGCGCGTCGAATGTAGCTACTGTTTTTAAATCAGCATTTTGATTAGCGGTATTAGCAAACACACTGCTGGTTAAAAACGCAGTGCTACAGGCTGCAACTAAAAGTATTTTTTTAATCTGGTTCATGCTTCAAAGCCTTCTAAAACAAGTTTACCGCGTGAGGTGTGCGATTCTAAAATTTGATGCGCTTTATATAAATTAGCAGCGTTTATTAATCCTAAATTTTGCCCAAGCGTGGTTTTAAGTGTACCTGAGTCTATCAGCTCGCTAATTTCATTAAGTAAGGTGTGCTGCGCTGTTATATCGGCGGTAGTAAATAGCGAGCGGGTAAACATAAACTCCCAATGCACTGAAATACATTTACGCTTAAATTTTAAAATATCGAACGATGTAGGGTCATCTATTAGCGCAAATTTACCTTGCGGTTTAATACACTCAACTATTTGGTCTTGGTATTGGTCGGTGTGGGTTAAGCCAATAACGTAATCAAACTCAGCTAAACCCAGTTCTTTGCGCTGCTCGTTTAAGTTTTTAGTATGATTGAGTACATGATCCGCTCCTAACTCTTTAAGCCAAGTTACGCTTTGCTCGCGTGACGCAGTACCTACCACCTTTAGCCCAGTAAGCTGCTTTGCAAGCTGTACCAAAATAGAGCCAACGCCACCTGCGGCGCCAATAACTAAAATAGATTGCTGAGTATTTTGCTTATTTTTAGGCACTTGCAGGCGATCAAATAGCATTTCGTAGGCGGTAATACTGGTTAGCGGCAGCGCTGCGGCTTGTGCGTCGGTTAATGTTTTAGGCGCACGCCCTACAATACGCTCGTCAACTAATTGAAATTGCGCATTACTGCCTTGGCGCGATAAATCGCCGGCGTAAAATACACGATCTCCCACATTAAATAACGATACCGACTCGCCAACGGCTTTTACAACGCCTACGCCGTCCCAGCCTAATACTTTGTAGCCTTGCTCTGGCGCTACATTTGCACGTATTTTTGTATCTACAGGGTTTACCGAAATAGCCTTTACTTCAATAAGTAGGTCGTGCCCGGTGGCGGTTGGGGTATCAAGTTCAATTGCTTGTATAGAGCTTGCTGTAAGCGTTTTAGTGTTTTTGGTGTAGCCAAATGCTTTCATGTGCGTTCCTGATGATTTTAACCAAGTGTTTTTAACTTATAAGCACTATAGCTCAGTTGAAAAATAGAAAAAGACATGAAAAACTAAAGCACTTTCAAATTTTAATTGAAAATATGCGATCATTTAACGA
The DNA here is from genome assembly GCF_024518735.1 of Pseudoalteromonas agarivorans. NCBI lineage: Bacteria > Pseudomonadati > Pseudomonadota > Gammaproteobacteria > Alteromonadales > Pseudoalteromonadaceae > Pseudoalteromonas > Pseudoalteromonas agarivorans. The sequence goes on along the minus strand of NZ_JANIGJ010000003.1, from coordinate 373,136 downwards.
TATTCAAACTTTTATAGATGTAGCCAGTTGCGCCAGTATTTCTGAAGCTGCACGACAAAACGAGCAAACCCCAGCGGCGGTAAGTGCAGCTATTAAGCGCCTAGAAAAAGACTTAGGAAACGTGCTGTTTATTCGCTCTACTCGCAGCTTACGCTTAAGTGTGGCAGGGGAGCAGTTTTTAAGTTACGCCAAAGACTCTCTTTCGCTTATTCAACAAGGGGTAGCTGCAGTACAAACCGCAGTGGGCGAAGTAACGGGAACGCTACAGGTATCGGCCCCGTGTGACTTAGGGCGTAATAAACTAAGTGAATGGCTTAATGAGTTTTTAGCACACTACCCGCATGTAAAACTTAAACTGCACTTAAGTGACGAAGTAAGCGACATTTACAGCCAATCAATTGATATTGCGCTGCGCTTTGGTGTACCAAAAGATTCGCAGTTAATTGCAGCGCCACTTTTTTTAAATAATGCGCGTATTTTAGTGGCCTCTCCTGAATATGTAGCAAAAAATGGATTGCTTACACATCCCCTTAACTTAACGCAGCACACCACTATTACGTTTATGCGCTTTGGTGAGGTGTTTAAAGAGTGGCGATTTTATAAAAATGGCGCGGTGCAAAAAGTGCAGCTAAATTGCCAACACATAGTAAACGATGGCGAAATGGTTAGGCGCTGGGCGCTAGAGGGCAAAGGCATTGCGTATAAGTCGTACTTGGATGTAATTGATAATTTAGCAAGCGGGGAGCTCGTTCATTTATGCCCCGAGTGGCAAAGCGATCCGCTACCGCTCTATATGATGTACGCCGACCGACGCCAAATGACCCCGGTGATCAGCGCATTTAGGGCGTTTATTCAACAAAAAATAACCGCGTTAGTTGGCTAACTCATCATCGTTTTTAGTTGTTAAATCGCTTATTACTAAATCAAGCAGCTGCATTAGCTGTTTGGCTTGTGTGGGGTCTACACTTTCAAACTTACATAATATGTTTTTTGGAATATCAGCGGCTTCGTTTTTAAGGGCTTGCCCACTTTGGGTAAGCTGAATTAGGCGCTTTCGCTTATCGTGCTCATCTTTAATAACAGCCAGCAGAGACTTTTCGGTCATTTTTTTGAGTATTTGGGTCATAGCGCCACCATCAATAGCGGTTTTATCTATTAGCTGCGCTATGGTTATTTTGTCTTGCTCCCACAGCGCCATCATCACTACATACTGCGGATACGTTAAATTAAGTGCAGCTAAAGGCTCACGGTAAGCGCGGGCAATACTATTTGATGCCATATATAACCTATGACAAAGCTGATTTTTTAATTTTAATTGCTCAAATGACATACCTAACTCCTAGTGCGTTAATACCTTCAACTCAAAAAACATTTTAATTTGCATGCAAAGTATTTGCAATCTCTAATTACTTGACCTATTATTTTGCATGCAAATTAAATTAATTGATAAACTTTGGAGTTCACTATGAATGTATTACAAAACGTTGCCTACACAGCAAAAGCAACTGCAACCGGTGGCCGTGAAGGTGTAGCTAAATCAGACGATGGCCGTTTAAATGTAAACTTATCAACCCCAAAAGGGCTAGGTGGCGACGATGGACAAGGCACAAACCCAGAGCAATTATTTGCAGCTGGTTATGCAGCGTGCTTTATTGGTGCACTAAAATTTGTAGCCGGTAGCGAAAAAATTGCGCTACCAAGTGATACACATATTAACTCTGAAGTATCTATTGGCGCGATTGAAGGCGGGTTTGGCATTGCAGTTAAATTAGCTGTATCACTCGGTGATATGGATAAAACAGCAGCGCAAGAGCTGGTAAATAAAGCACACCAAGTATGCCCATACTCAAACGCTACACGCGGTAATATTGAAGTTGAGCTTTCGGTTATTTAATTAACTGATCACTTCGCATTGTAATAGCCCAGTGGTTTGCCACTGGGCTTTTTTGTATGCAAAGTTTATTCAATAACGTTATAAATATATAAAAACAGCATGATTAAATTAACCCATGTACCAGCAATTAACACAGTTGTATTTGTCATTGCAGTGATTAAGTAAGCAGCTCTTTAATGCTGAAAAATGTTGGGAGGATGAAAAGGGTTAAGGCGTTCTGCAAGAACGCCGATAGAGGGCAAACTTTATCGTCTGTATTGGGTGTGCTTACAGCCCTAACTCCGATAACCCTGGGTGATCGTCGGGGCGGCGTCCTTGAGGCCAGTGGAATTTTCGTTCTGATTCTTTGATGGGTAAGTCGTTGATGCAAGCGAAGCGATTTTGCATTAAGCCGTTTTCATCGAATTCCCAGTTTTCGTTGCCGTAGGAGCGAAACCAGTTGCCGCTGTCGTCGTGCCACTCATACGCGTAACGCACGGCAATACGATTTTCAGTGAAAGCCCATAACTCTTTTATAAGCCTATATTCCAGTTCCTTTTCCCATTTTCCTGTTAAAAATGCAGCGGCTTCTTCGCGGTTATTCACGAAAGTACTGCGATTACGCCATTTGGTATCAACTGTATAAGCAAGTGATACCTTTTCAGCGTTACGGCTGTTCCAGCCATCTTCTGCTAGGCGCACTTTTTCGATGGCACTTCGCGGGTAAAGGGGGGCAGTGGTGGGCGTGTACTCATGTTTAAATCCTCTTTGGGTAAAGTAACGTTGAATAACTTGTATAGGTTTCATAAATAAGTGACTTTGAATATTAGCCTGTTTAATTGAGCTACAGGTCTAATATAACAGTGTCGCAATCTTTCGCTGGTACCGCGCAGCATAACAATACGTCTGATGCGTCAATATGCGCACTTGGCTTGGTGCGATACGTTACAGCACCACTTTTTAGTTTAACCGCACATGAGCCACATTGACCGCTGCGGCAACTGTATGGTGGCGTAAGTCCTTTGCTTTCGGCTACGTCGAGCAGGGGCTTGTCATCCTTGTACCAGCTTTGTTCAATACCTGAGTGGGCAAACTTTATCACAGCAGATTCAGCCTCTAGCTCAGCGTGGTTGCTGGTATCTGTTGATTGGCGAAGTAAAGACGACGGCCCAAACGCTTCGGCGTGAATATCTTGATCTTTTACCCCAATGCCAATCAGTAAGTCATACATACTTTGCATAAAACCTTGGGGGCCACACAGATAAAAGTCTTTATCGTACAGCGATGGGAAATCGACGCTATGCTCTGATGCTATTGCATTGAGTACGTCCATTACCAAGCTTTGGCTAATTCGCCCTTGGGAAGTGTAATCGTTCGACACAATAGCGTTTTGCGTTTGATTGCTGTGCGCCTGACTTAAAACAGAATAATACTGAATACGCCCAGCGCTACGCTTTGCAATGTTGCTCAGCTCTGCATAAAAAGCGCGTTGCTCACTATTTTTTGCGGCTTGAATAACTGCCATCGGGCGGATATAGCGAGTGCGAATACCTTCATTAACTGCATCATTTGCCATGGCCACCATTGGCGTTATGCCCACACCCGCACCTATTAAAATGGCTGGGCGCTGTTGTGTGTTATCGATAAAGAAATGGCCGCTTGGTGCTTTAATCTGTATTTCACTGCCAATCGATATTCGAGAATGCAAGGTACTTGATACCAGACCATACTCTTCACGTTTTACTGAAATACGATAACCAATTTGCGATGGGGCACTGGATACAGTGTAATTGCGCACAATCCAACTGTCAGAGTTTTGCTGTTTAATACGCAGGGTTAAATGTTGCCCAGGGGAAAATGGCAGTACAGGAGCATCATCTTTTGGCTGTAAATAAAATGAGCGGATTGTACTGCTCTCGTCTTCGATTTTACTGACGGTAAATGCGCGCCACTGGTTACGTTTAGCTTGTGCTTTTAACACCGCTTCTGTCTGTGACCAAGTGCCCGTTGCTTGAGAATTGGGAGAGTAGCTATCGAATTGAGCGCGAAATGGAAGTGCCGCTTTTAATGTCACCCCTTGGGTTAGGGTAAATTGCCAGCCGCGCTGCGCACCTTGAAACCCTTTAATTATCGGTGAGTCACTCGCCAGCAAGGTAACCGTGCCGGTTAACATAAAAACATCGCCGCTGGTAAAATCAACAAACAGTAAACCCGCCTTGGGGTTGACTAAGAAGTTTCCCAGCGTATTGAAGAAGTTATTTCCTGCATAATCAGGAATGGTGAGGGTGTTTTCGTCAACCTTTATAAAACCTGGCATGCCGCCACGGTGTGACACATCAACCCCCATAGCATTGTGGGCAGATAGCTGACGGTTTACTTCGTTTGCAGGTTCGTGACCCGCAGAACTGGCAACAAAAAACGTATCCGCTTGGCGGATAAAGGCCTTTAGGGCATCACTTAATTCAAAGAACGCTTCAGCGCGCGGGGCCTTGTATGGCGCATCTGGCGAACGGATAAATTGAAGGTCGCGAGTTTGAATATACTGCGGACAATTGCCAAAAGATTGCTCAACCTCTAAAGCAAACTGGTTGTTCGCTGCGCTGGTAACACAAGCGTTGACGCGGTTTCTACGCCGGGTCGACATTTCCAGTCCCAATAAACCCAATCGAGCACCTTGTGTAATTGCTGCGGCTAATGGATCACCTGATAAAATTGGGGTGTTTACTGTGAGCTGAGTCGGTGAAGGGGACTGCACGAAGCCGGGCTTTCCAGGTAAAATTGACGCCCAAAGTTGCCCCTTATCTGATGTACTACCCAGCACCATAAACGGCAGTTGTTGGAAAAACTGCCTATGCTGATCTGGCATGTATGGGCGGATTGCGCGACGGCCAATATTGTCCATCTGCTCCAGAGCACCTACACTGGCTTGCAACTGACGTTCACCATCGTGAAATGGAGCATAGCGATTGCTTGGTTCCATGGGGCCTCCAATACGGGTAAGTTAATTTGCTTGATTGGTATGACTGGGCTTAGCGCCCAGTCAAAAAAGGTAAGTCAATAGGTTAGGCAACGAGACCTGCTTTAGTCGTTGCCATTGGCTTAAACCCATCTAGTGCCTCTACATTTGCTAAAAAGCGACGAACATTTGGGTACTCAGCCAAGGACACATTACCCTCAGGAGCATGGGCTGTGTACGTATAAATAGCGATATCGGCTATGCTCGGGCTTTCTCCTACCAAAAACGCTCTATCCTCTAAATGTGCATCCAGTTTTTTCAACACGTTGTGGGCTGTAGCAATCGCAAAGTCAGCATCCAAGGTTGCGTTGAACACGGTAACTAAGCGTGCATTGCACGGGCCAAAAGCAATTTCTCCTGCCGCCAATGACAAGAACTTTTGCACTTGGGCTTCAAGCACGGCATCGGTAGGTAAATAGTTCGGCGCGTATTTACGTGCTAGGTAAACCAGAATGGCATTTGAATCACTGATAACCGTGTCACCGTCTTCTAATACGGGTACTTGACCCGCAGAGTTTAGGGCTAGAAAGGGGGCTTTTTTGTGCTCGCCGTTGGCTAAGTCAACATTGATCACTTGGTGGGCGATACCAGCGATGTTCGCAAATAACTCGACACGCTGAGCGTGGCCTGAAAGTGGGAACGAATGAATTTTGACTGCATTTGACATAATAGATCCTCTGTTAGGTATAAGGTTAACTGGCCTTGTTTGGGCTTATCTTTGCGTTCGAACAAATAATAGGCGCTGAATTTCTTATGTACAATACATTGATTTATAGAATCATTATGTACAATATATTCATAAATTATTCGGGATATTAAACGAGGTTTTATGGATACCATTGACGGCATGCGCACGTTTATTGCGGTGGCAAAGCAAAAATCTTTTACAGGTGGTGCCAAACAACTAGGCATAAGCACTAAACTGGCGAGTAAATACATTGCTCAGCTGGAGCAAAAACACGGTGCTTTATTATTTCACCGTACTACGCGCACTGTTACCTTGACTGAAACTGGGCAGGCGTATTTTGTGCGATGCGTTCCTTTGCTGGAACAATTTGAAGAGCTAGAAGATGTCATTCAGCATCGGCAGTCTTCTCTGTCTGGCACGGTTCGCTTAACCGCACCTACCGCATTTGGCAGTACTAAATTAGTTGATGCACTGGCCCCATTTTTAGCCAAGCATCCGAAAATTAATGTTGAGTTGAACCTGTCTGATCAGTATGTGGCTATCATCGATGAAGGTGTGGATGTTGCTGTGAGGTTTGGGCCGTTGAAGGATTCAACGCTGATCGCAAAAAAATTGATGGATATGCGTATTGTTTTCTTTGCCTCTCCTGAGTATTTAAAGCGCAATGGCAAACCAAGGCATCCCCGTGCGCTGGCGACACACAATTGTTTATTGCAAACTTCTCAAAACGACCCTGAAAACTGGAAGTTCAAGGAAGATGGCAATACGTTCACCGTTAATGTTAGCGGCGATTTTGCTTCTAACTCCCCCAGAGCAGTAACCCATATGGCTTCTCAAGGGCTGGGAATAGGCATGGGCCCACAATACGTGACAGAGCCTTACGTAAAAGACGGCTCATTGCAGTTACTGTTCGAACCCTATGAAGCAAGCATATTGGAGCTAAATGCAGTGTATGCTTCAAATCGCCACTTACCGGCAAGAATACGAGCATTACTTGATCATCTTGCGCTTTCTTTTGCAACTTAGTGGTAATTACCTCAATAGCTACTGTGCAGGCACAATGTATAACGTATCTGCTTATTGATTTAGACTTTGCTTGTGAAGTAGAGCAAAGCGTAGGGCATCTTTTTATCGCACAGAGCTGCGTAAATACCTTGTTAGCATAAGGCTTTAAATTGCAGTAGCGATAAAACAAGTATGCTCATACTAAAACGTTACAAAAGCCCAGTGGTTTGCCACTGGGCTTTTTTGTGTGCTGCAATTTACTAGATATCACATTAATTGAAGCGGGCTTTTAAATAAATATACGAAAATTCGTATATTCACTATTTCATATATTCTTATTTTGTTTTATTGTATGCACACTAACTAAACGAGGATGCTATGGAACAACTCAACCCACTTCAATTTTACAAATGCTTAGCCGACGATACGCGCTTAAAAGCCATGTTATTAATTAGCCATGAGCAAGAGCTATGTGTGTGTGAGCTTGTTGCTGCGCTGGAACTGAGCCAACCTAAAGTGTCGCGCCATTTAGCGCAACTTAGGCAATGTGGCTTATTGAGCGACCGTAAGCAAAATCAATGGGTGTATTACAGTATTAATAAAGCCCTGCCACAATGGGCTCTTAGCGTACTAACGCAAACACGAAACGAAAATTCTGCGTTTTATAACGACGATTTAAATCGACTCAATGCTATGGGTAATCGCCCAGAGCGTGCAGCAAGCTGCTGTTAATTAAGCAAATTGATATAACTTTACTAAAGGTATTTATTATGACAATTAAAGTAGGTATTAACGGCTTTGGCCGTATGGGACGTTTAACACTGCGCGCGGCTTTAGAGTGGCCAGAAGTAGAATTTATTAAAGTAAACGATGTAGCGGGCGATGCTAAAACACATGCCCATTTATTAGAGTTTGACTCAGTGCACGGGCGTTTAGCCCAAAATGTTACAGCAAACGAGAATAGCTTTAGTGTGGGTAAACATACTATTGCCGTTACCAATAACAAAACCATTAGCGATACCGATTGGTCAGATTGCGATGTTGTAATAGAAGCCAGCGGTAAAATGAAAACCACTGAGCTGTTAAATCAATATTTAGCACAAGGTGTAAAGCGCGTTGTGGTAACCGCTCCGGTAAAAGAAGACGGCATTTTAAATGTGGTTATGGGCGTTAACGATAATTTATATAACCCAGATGAGCACAAAATTGTGACTGCGGCTTCGTGTACGACTAACTGTTTAGCGCCTATTGTAAAAGTACTGCAAGAAAAAGTAGGCATTAAGCACGGCTCAATGACCACTATTCACGATATTACCAATACCCAAACTATTATTGATGCGCCACATAAAGACTTACGCCGTGCTCGTTCGTGCGGGACAAGTTTAATACCTACCACAACCGGTAGTGCAACAGCCATTACGCATATATTCCCTGAGCTAAAAGGTAAGTTAAATGGCCATGCCGTACGCGTACCTTTAACTAACGCATCAATTACCGACTGTGTATTTGAGCTTGAGCGTGGTGTAACTGCCGCTGAGGTAAATGAATGGTTTGCTCAGGCGTCTAAAAACGAGCTTGCTGGCGTATTAGGTTACGAAGAAAAACCGCTGGTATCGATTGATTACAAAACCGATCCACGCAGTAGCATTATTGATGCGCTCTCTACCATGGTTATTAATAATACCCAGCTTAAGTTATACGCCTGGTACGATAACGAATGGGGCTACGCTAATCGTACTGCCGAGCTTATGCTTAAAGTTGCTAAAAGTGACTTGGTTTAACCATTAATTAAAGGTTTTAAGGGCGTTAACCATGTTTGAGCAACTCGCTAATTTACCTACAGCAATAAAACAGTATTTAATAATTACCGGTAATTACTGGGCATTTACCTTAACCGATGGCGCACTACGTATGCTGGTGGTGCTGCATTTTCATCAGTTAGGGTATGGTGCGCTGGCCATTGCCATGCTGTTTTTGTTTTACGAAATTTTTGGTGTGATCACCAATTTAGTGGGCGGTTGGCTAGGGGCTCATTTAGGCCTTAATAAAACCATGAACTTTGGCTTGGCGCTGCAAATAATGGCGCTTGCCATGTTATGCGCGCCAAGTGAATGGCTCACCGTAGCTTATGTTATGGCCGCGCAAGCGCTTAGCGGCATAGCAAAAGATCTAAATAAAATGAGCGCCAAAAGCGCCATTAAACACTTAGTGCCCGAGGGAGAAAGCGGCCAAGGCCAGCTCTATAAATGGGTGGCTATTTTAACGGGCTCAAAAAATGCGTTAAAAGGGGTCGGCTTCTTTTTAGGTGGTTTACTCCTTACGGTACTGGGTTTTGTAGGTGCTTTAAAAGCCCTAATTTTATTACTCACTATTGCGTGGATTATTAGCGTTGTATTTTTAAAAGGCGACATGGGCAAGGCTAAAAATAAGCCTAAGTTTAAAGAGCTATTTTCTAAATCCCGTGCAATAAATTTATTAAGTGCAGCACGATTATGCCTGTTTGCCGCGCGTGATGTATGGTTTGTAGTGGCTTTACCTATTTATTTAGCCCAGCAGTTTAACTGGAACTTTTGGTGGGTCAGTGGCTTTATGGCACTTTGGGTAATTGGCTACGGTGGTGTGCAATCGCAAGCGCCGCGAATTACCGGCACCAGTAACTCAAACGTTGATACCGTTAAACATGCCTATTTATGGGTGTTGCTGCTAAGTGGTGTAACAGCACTATTAGCTCTCTTTATGCAACTTGATGTGGCCGTGCATGCCACGCTGATTATAGGTTTACTTATATTTGGCGGTGTATTTGCCGTTAATTCATCTGTGCATAGTTACTTAATTGTCAGCTTTGCTAAAAGCGATGGTGTATCGCTTGATGTTGGCTTTTATTATATGGCCAATGCCATGGGGCGTTTACTGGGCACGGTGCTTTCGGGGTGGGTGTTTCAGGTTTATGGCTTTGTAGCGTGTTTGTGGGTGAGCGTTGCTTTACTTATAGGTGCCACAATAACCACTGCTATTTTGGCCAAGCGTTAGGCCTAATTGTTCAAAAAACTTAAATTATTTTATGTTATTGATGGCTTGATGCAGTTTGTATATTAAACTGTAGGGGTGTTTTAACAAAAGGTAATTTAAGTGCGAGAACTCACGTTAGCAAAAAAGTTATTATGGATAACTGTAGGGAGTACATTTTTAACAGTATTAGTACTTTCTGGGGTTTTATGGTGGCAAATGTCATCAAACAGCGAGGCGCTCGCTAAAGAATCTGAAGATTATATCGTGGCCGAAGTTGAGCAAAAGCTTAACGCAAACGCGGCTGCTTACGGCGAAAAAATTGCCGGATTTATCAACGAAGCTTACCGAATTCCAAACTCATTAGCTGCATTACTTGGTGATGCGGCTAATACTCAAACATTAAACCGCGACACGGTAGTGAGCATTAACCGCTCTATACTTGAAAAAAATCGGTTTTTATCGTCAATTTATTCGCAGTTTGAAGCCAATGCCTTTGATGGGCAAGACGCGCAATTTAAACAAGGATATAAACACTCAGTTAATGGTGATGGCACGTTAGAAGTATATATAACGCGTGACCAAAACGGCATTATTGAGCAGCAAAAAGTAGCTAACGCTGCCGATAAATACCTGACCTCGTTAAATGAATTTGGTATTCGTGAAGCGCATTGGTATTTATGCGCAAAAGATACACTTGAGCCCTGTATTATGGAACCTTACCTTTACGAAATACCTTCTGGCGATTCGGTTATGCTTACCTCTTTAACCGTACCTATTACTAAATCGGGCCGCTTTATTGGTTTAGCAGGCGTTGATTTAACGCTCCCTACGTTTCAGGGCTTAACCGAAAAGCTTTCGAGCGAGCTTTATAACGGCCAAGCAAAAGTAACTCTTTTAAGTGATATAGGTTTAATTGTAGGCAGCAGCCACTACAAAGCTAAATTAGGCCGCCCATTTAAAGAGGCAGTTAGTAGCAATACTTACAGTGAGCTGGTTAAATTTAAAGGGCAACATGGCCTTTTTAAAACACCTAGCGAGTATTTAGTTAACTACCCAATTAATATTAAGCTGGCTAACACTCAGTGGAGCTTGCTTATTGAAGTGCCAAGTAATTTAGCCCTAGAGGGGCCTAATGCTTTAGCTAAAAACATGAGTGACTCGGCTAATCAGCTCGGGGTTGTTATTTTAATAACCGGTGCTGTTATTGCTTTAATTGCTTTTGTTATTATGAAAGTGGTGGTGGGTACAGTGGTTGCGCCACTTGAGCAAATTCAACAGCGTGTAGATAACCTTGCCAGCTCAGAAGGTGACTTAACTCATACGCTCCATGTTGATACCCACGCAGAGCTAATTGCGCTTGCGGGTGGCTTTAATGCCTTTTTAGCTAAGTTACGTGGCTTAATTGCAGAGCTTAAAGATGTATCGTCGCAAACAAAACAGCAAGGCGAAATAGCACAGCATATTGCTATTGATACAAAACATAATGTGCAATCGCAGTTTCAAGAAATTGAAAGTGTAGTGACCGCTATGAACGAAATGAGCGCCACCGCACTTGAAGTTGCCAGAGCCTCTGAGCAATCTGCTCAACAAGCGGATGAAATAAATGGTTTAGTGGTTAGCAGTGAGTCGAGCTTGTCATCGGCTATGAGCCAAGTGAAAACCATGTCTGAAGAAATAAAAGAAGCCAACCAAGCGGTTGAAAAAGTGGCTTCGCGTAGTAAAGATATTACGCAAATTTTAGATGTGATAAGAACCATTTCGGAGCAAACAAACTTACTTGCACTTAATGCCGCCATTGAGGCAGCACGCGCTGGCGAGCACGGCAGAGGCTTTGCGGTAGTTGCCGATGAAGTACGTGCACTGGCGTCTAAAACACGCTCATCTACCGATGATATTAGCCAACTTATAGATAGCTTATTGTTAGAAGTAGGTAATGCATCAACCGTAATTGAAAAAGGCGTAGTACGCGCGCAAAGCGCAGTAGACGAAACCTCAGTGGCGTTTGACGCGCTGCACAGTGTGGTAGTAAAAGTAGATGAAATTACTAATCAAATTACCCACATTGCCACCGCAGCCGAGGAGCAAAGCTTAGTAACCGAAGAGATAAACCGTAACCTTACGCTTATTTCTGATGCTGCATCGCAACTTGCTGATTTATCGACTCAGGCGGGCGATAGCAGTGAAGCGCTTAATGCACTGGTAGCGCAGCAAGATAGCGAGCTTAATAAGCTTAAAACGTAAGTAAAGCTCAACCCTAGCAAATATAAAAAGCGGCTAATTCACACGAATTAGCCGCTTTTTTTAGTTGAGACTTTTTAGAAGTTAGTAAAACGAAACGTTATAGCTTTTTGATCAAGGCAAACATTTGGTTGATCATTGGCTGCGCTAATTGCTCAACCCCTGGGCGGTTAAAATAGCCACGCAGCCCAGTAAATTGCACCTGAAAAAACTGCGCGTATTCAAGCGCGGTAAGGTTGCTGCTTAGCTCATTATTTTTAATGGCTTGAGCAAATAAGGTGGTTAAGTAGGCTTCAAATTTTGCCGATAGGTCTAAGCTTAGCTCGTATAACGAGGCGTCTTTTTCTGCAAATTCGCTGTTTGCTTTTACCAACATACAAATAGCACTTGGGCTACAGTCTTTGGTTTTAATAATTACGTTTTCTACAAACGCACGCAAACCACCTAAAACAGAGTCAGAACTTGCTAAAAACCCGTCAATTTGGCTTTTCATTTGTACTGTGTAGTCTTTTAAAGACTCGCTGTATAGGCCTTCTTTAGAGCCAAACGCCGCATATATACTGCCTGGGCGCATGTTAATGGCTTCTTGTAAATCGCGGGTTGAGGTGGCGTTAAACCCCTTTTCCCAAAACAAGTGGCTTGCAACGCGAATTACATTATCGCGCTCAAATTTAACTTTGTTAGCCATTTTAATCTCAACTATTTTGAACGTATGCTCAATTTTAACTTGAACAGTCGCTCAAAATCAAATAGTATGTGTCTCGAAGTTACTTAACCTGACACTAGGTTACTCAAACACATTAATTTATTGGAGCAGAACATGGCAGAATTTACGTTATATACTCAAGACAACGCACCAGAAGAGTCAAAATCGTTTATGGCTGATTCAGTAGCAGCATTTGGCATGTTACCTAACCTTCATGCCGTAATGGCAGAAGCGCCTACGCTACTTAAAGGTTACCAAGTACTGCATGAGTTATTTCAAAACACCTCGTTTAACGCAGAAGAGCTAACTGTGGTATGGCAAACAATTAATGTTGAGCACGAGTGTCATTACTGTGTACCAGCACACAGCGCAATTGCCGCTTCAATGAATGTAGACCAAGATATTGTTGATGCCCTAGTAAACAAAACACCCCTTGCAGATGCAAAACTTGAAACACTACGTGAAACCACACTTGCAATGACACGCGATCGCGGCGTAATTAGCGATGAGCAAATTGAGAAGTTTTTTGCAGCAGGTTACGGTAAACAGCAACTACTAGAAATTGTTGTAGGCTTATCGCAAAAAGTAATGAGCAACTACACTAACCACCTTGCTGATACACCAGTTGACGAACCATTTAAAAAGTTTGCTAAATAATAGCGGTTTTATAAATAACAAAGGCAGCCTAGGCTGCCTTTTTGTATTGTAAGCGAATGGCCATTATTTAAATTTAACGGCTTTAGTGCTGCGTGTGTAAGTACGCTGCTCGGGCTTAGTCCACTCACCCTTTTTTAAATAAGAAGTTGAAACTACAAACGTATCGTTTTTTAGCTCGCTGATCGAGCGCACTTTAGTAATACCTTCTTTACTGCCTGTTACCTCTTCATACGCTACAAATTGGGTAGGGCTGAGCACTTTCATGGTGCCTTTTGTGTAAAAACCTGCGGTAGTAAAATAGTAAAACACCAATGACTCTTTTTTACTGTCGTAAAAAATCATTGATTCCCCACCATACTCACCTTCATTAATAGAGTGCTTGGTATGTATAGCTTTACCATTTAATGCGCGCTCCCAGTGGCCAACATCTTGTACAGGTTTGGCACCTTTAGGTACGTCAAAATCGGCCTGCCAAGTACCTAAATAAGGTTTAAATACAGCGAGTTCTTTATCAAGGTTGCTTGGGGTATCAGTGGCGTAACTATTAAAGGCGTATAAGCATAATACTAAAAATAGGGCTTTAAAGTATGTCATAATTTGGCTCTTATTATTTTGGTTTAACTCTTTTTAGTATAGGCGATCATGAATTGATAAAGAAAACATTAATCACCTTTGCACTGCTTTTTTTGGTCGGAGTATGGCAAGCTCATTGGCTTTATAATATGAGCATTTATATACCAAGCTACTTTACAGGTTTAAGCTTTTTTACTTTTATAATGTACGCATGGGATAAACGACAAGCTAAACTATCAGCGCATAAAAAAGTAAACCGCACACCCGAGCGCACGCTTCAGTTACTGTCGTTACTAGGCGGTTGGCCCGGCGCACTCATTGCACAGCAATGGCTTAGGCATAAATCGCAAAAACGTCGTTTTATAGTGGTGTTATGGCAGTGTATTTTTGGGAATGTGAGTGTAATAGGGGCTATTACATTTTTTGCAGAAAACATGAGAGTTATGCCTTTAAATTAATGTGTATTTAAAGGCATAAATACAATTTTACACGGTGTTTAGTTTGCAGCTTCAGTTTTGGCTACTTCATCTAACTCTACTGTAAGTATGGTTTTTTTATCAACCACAACCCACTTACGATAAGTTTGGTAACCTGGTTTGCTTACCTCAACATCGTATTCACCTTCTTTTAGTTCGATCGCGTCTTGGTATACCGGTTTGATATTCATAATGCGTACGCGAGCGTCAATAGGGTTAGTAATTACGGTAAGTGAGATTGGAGCAACCACTTCGGCTACTTCAGCCTGAACATCGGCAACATTGTCTTCAACTTTTTGTTCAGTTTCATTCATATTTGAAGTGTTTGCACAGCCACTTAAGATGAGTAATGCTGCAAGTGCGGTTATTTTTTTCATTGGTACTCCATAAATCATTATAGTAATTAAAATTGCGAAATATCATGGAGGAGTACAAGCGTTAGCTTAACTCGTCGTCCTTGACTTTCGTCGGTAAAACTAAGTGTTCATCAACTTTTAAAGTGTATTGTAAAAGCAAAGCCACAATCGCTTTGCTTTACTGTTTATAAGTTACAATAAAACATTATCAAGTGATTGAGTAATGGCTTCACTTCGCTCTACTAGTTGTTCAGCAGTACGATACATTTTTCTCTTCATTAAGGTATTCGCCATTGTAATGTATCGTTTAGATAACTCTTGCTTTAAAGAAACCAAAAGCGAAAAGTCTGATGGTAAATCCACTGACTCCACGTTAATCTGCTCTTCAAATTCTAATAGTTCTTTGTATTGTTCAATGCCTTCCAGCTTTTCTGTGTAGCGATTAAAGCGTGGCTGATAAAATACAACAGCATCTGCAGTTGGAAATTGTGCTTGCTGGCCTTTATTTACTTTTTCCTGGTACAAGGTGAGTGCATCGATTGCCGACTCTCTTTTGAGCAGCTCAGCAAATTGCAGCTCTTCTTTTTGCGTATTAGTAAAGATGGCTTTCCCTACGTTTAATAACGCTTTTTGAGCAATAACGTCGTCTTCTTGTATAGCATTATCAAGCGCTAACTTGTAGTTATCAAAGTGAATTTGTGAAGGCTGATAGACGTACGTGTCATCGACCTGTTTTAAATCGATAATTAACTGAGGAATACTATTGTTATCAACTTCGTTATAACGAGATTGCTCTAAAAGTAAATTAATTCGCGATGTAATATCAAAAATAATAGATTGTCTTTCTCTTAAAATGCTTTCCAGTTGCACAGAAAGCTTTTCTGAATCTGGGTAGTATTCAAGTGCCTGAGTGTATACATCTATTGTTTCGTCGAAGTTCTTAAACTTATCACCACTATTATTTAGTTGATTAGCCATACCATCAAAGCTTTGCAAAACACTCTCTTGATTTACACGCAATAAGCCTTGCTTTAAAACTTCGTATTGCGGCGGTATTTCAGAAAGCTTATCGAGTATGCTTGGGCCATTCCACGACATCCACGTTTTTACTTGCTGATTTATCGCCTGAGCATTGTCTAATTTTGCTTCGAGCTGTTTTACATTGTTATTGTTAGATAAGTAATATTGCCCTGCTAATACTGTAGCAATCACTAAGCTTGCTACTAGTGCGATAGCTGGTTTGTAATTATGGTTTAATTTAGCAGTAATGGGGTCGAGTGAACTTAATCTATCAGAAGCGTTTAATGCAATTGCTTTATTTAAGCTACCCCACAACCATAATGGGCAGTTACTAGGGCGTTTGGCCGTGGCATCTTTTGCTAGCTTATCAGCTGCTACGCGGTTAAATGGATGTTTGCTGCTTAATAGTTCAAGCGCTATACATGCGTAAGAAAATACATCATCTTTAACTGATGCTTCTGCACCTTTAAGTTGCTCCGGGCTTGCATAGGTGGGGGTATAACCACCTACAACTGCGGCATTTTGTTGGTTTTGAACAGCATAGGCATCTTCAATGGTTTTATGTTTTGCAATACCAAAATCAAGTACTTTTAAGTTGCCGTTAGAATCAAAAATAATATTCGATGGCTTTAAATCATTGTGGATAACACCGCGTGCATGCGCGTAAATCAGTGCATCAGCTAACTGCTCTAAAATCACTTTGGCTTTTTTAAACACCATGCCAGTGGGTTTATTTCTTTTTATTATTTGCTCAAGTGTTTCGCCTTCAACAAGCTCCATTGTTACATAGTGAAGATCGCCATCTGAACCTGCTGAATAGACTTTAACTATATTAGGGTGAGCTAACTGTTGTGTTTTAGTGGTTTCATCTTTTAGGAGAGTGATTGCCTCTTCTGAGTGTGAAAACTCTTCGAGTAACACCTTTATCGCCACAAACACTTCAGGGCGGCTTGGGCTTTCTAAAAATAAATCCCTTGCGCGATAGATATAACACATACCGCCTTGGCCAATTAATTCTTCAACCAAGTAACGAGCAGATATTTTTTTGCCAATTAGATTGAGCTTATTTTTAGCTTGGGGTTTTTTGAGATTTGAATCAAGCGACGCTATCTGAGTTTTATCGTTAGAATTATTGATACCGCTCATTATAAATCCTTTTATTGTGTATATATAAATAATTGCAAAGGTGAATTTTTATCGTTTTTATCAATTCTCCCTTTGATAACGGCAGTATTTTTACAAAAAAAGATTACTTTAGCAATCTTTCTAGCGTAGAAGTTTCATACAAAATTAATTATGTCGCCTGTTTTAACTCACTTAAAATTTGTTTTTATTTTTAAACTTAAAAAATAACGTGCTTAAAAGGGCTGTAAAAGGCGTAAAAGGTACATTCAGCGGTAATTTTTCACTTTATTTTGTTTGGGATTAAGTTTGTTGCAGTGTGCTGAAAAAGGAACATTCAAACGGTAATTTAATTATTGGATTTCATGTTTTTAGGTTTATTAAATTTATCATTGTCTTCAAATTTAAATATATGTGTATATTTTTATATATTAATTTCAATGTTGACAATAGTTTCGCTTCTACTTTATCCTAATAAAAATGTAGATTTATGGGACTAACTTATCAAATGGAACTGATACTAAATATAACTAGTTATCATAGACTCTCGCCTGAAATTGAAGCTTCTAAAACAACTAAACACTCTCTTATTTTTGGCCGCTCGGAAGCGTGCGATTGGCACTTGCCTGATCCTGAAAAAATAATTTCTAGCCGACACGGCCGTATTGAAAAAGAAGGGGATTCGTTTTACTTATACGATACCTCGACTAACGGAACGTTTGTTAATTTTGGCGTGTCTGCGCTTGGTCAAGGTAATAAACACCGTTTAGCGCACAGTGATGTGATTACTGTGGGGGACTTTCAAATTGAAGTCGAGTTAGCTGATTCTCAATCTACGACAGCATACACTGAAGCACGCCCAAGTACGGATGACTTTGTACTGAGAAATAGCGCCCCAGCACCTGCAATAGATAATTTTTCTTCAAGTGACTTATTTTTAAATGAATCTATTTTAGATGAGTCAATGCCTGCTGTTTCAATGAAAGAAGAAAACATGGCACAGCCTGATAATCAAATTCCTGAAAATTGGGATGAATTATCACATTTAATGAACCCTGATGTGTCAGTCTCACCGCAAAGCCATTTTGATGATGTTGCAGTGGCAGAGCAACCCGTTAAAGTTGAGCCACAAAAAACACCAGAACCCGTTAAGCAGCCAGTAAAACAAACGCAAACACACGCTAGTACCGCAAGCGCTAATTCCACTTTATCGGAGGCGTTTTTAAAAGGTTTAGGTGTTAAAACTGAGCTTCAAAATGCCCTTAATACACCAGAGTTGTGGTTTGAAATGGGGCAAAGTTTAAATTTATTATTAAACGAGCTGATGGAGTCATTAAGACAACGAGCATTGGTAAAAAATCAATTACGTTTGAATCAAACCATGTTTCAAACAAAGCAAAATAACCCTATAAAATTTTCTGCTGATATTGATGATGTTATTCAGAATTTATTCATAAGAAATAGTGCAAGCTTCCTGTCGTCTCGTGAATCGATTAAAGAAAGTTTTACTGATACACGAAGACATGAACATGCTTTATTAGCAGGAGCTGATGGTGTACTTAAAGGGATTTTAGAACAGGTTTCTCCCCAGCAGATCACCCAGCAAGTAAATGAAAACTCTAATGTATTAAAGATTATTCCAGGCCAGTCAGAAGCAAAATGTTGGAAGATATACCAAAGCCTTCATGAAGAGCTAGCGCATGATGTTAATGCTAAAGGCGCTATGGCGTTATCTGACGATTTTTTAAAGGCTTACAATGATAAAACTCAAGAAACGTTTTAGGAAGGAAAGTAAATAATGTCTAAACTTAAGCTCTTTTTTATGAGCATTAGCCTACTCTTTTTGACGGTTGGGTGTACCACCGTAAATAAAATAGTGCCGCCTTCAACTGATTTAATTATTAATGTTTCTAAAGATGTAAATCCAGACACATCAGAGAGACCGTCGCCAGTTGTTATGAAAATATTTGAACTTAGTTCACGAACAATTTTTGATACGCAGGACTTTTTTAGCTTATACGAAACGCCTGAAAAGCTACTGGGTCCAGATTTACTTAAAAAAGATGAGTTAGAGCTACAACCAAACTCAGTACAAAAATACAAAATGAGCCTTAATAGAAATACCCGTTATGTGGGTGTTGTTGTGGCCTATAGAGATATCGACCAAGCAAGATGGAGAGCCGTTATTGAGGTTGATCCAACAGGCTATGACGATATAGATGTAAATGTTGAAGCAATTGCTACATACATGAGAGAGCGATAAAAAGGATTTGTAAAATGGGTGATAACACTCGTGTTGCGTGGACTGAAGGGATGTTCTTAAGGCCGCAACATTTTCAACAATCAGATAAGCATTTTTCTAACTTAATAAATCAATTATGCAAAGGGAATTTATCTGATCCGTGGGGCATACTTGATATAAGTATAGACACACAATTATTGAGCTCAGGGCAGTTTGCTCTTGAGTCTTTAAGTGCTATCACGCCTGATTTACTCCCAATTGAAATGCCGCAATCAACTCCTTTACCTGAGCCATTAGTGGTTAATAAAGACGTGTATGATGAGGTGGTATACCTTGCCATCCCTGCATTAAAAAGCAGTGGTATTAATATTTCAGCGCTGGATGAAAATATCGTCACGCGCTATAAGCTAAATGATCTAACAGTTAGTGATGACTCTTTGGGAGCTCAATCTCAAGAGGTAATTCAAGTTGCTAAAATCTATAGCAAACTTGTGCTTTCATCAGATGATCACGCTGGTTATATTTTGCTACCTGTGGCGCGTATTATTGAAGTAAGCAGTGAAGGAAGCATTAAGCTTGACACTAAATACATACCTGCCTCTTTAAAAGTAGGTCAATGCAAGCCGTTACTTGGTTTAGTAAGAGAAATAGGCTCTATGATAAAACAGCGCGCAGAGAGTATTTCTGTGCGTTTATGTCAAGGTTATGCAGGGAGCACCTCTGTTGCTGACTTTATCATGCTGCAAACACTTAATAAGTACGATGCTGTTTTTGACAATCTACTTAGCGTGAATAACCTCCACCCAAATGTATTTTATACCCGCCTTATTGAGCTTGCTGGCGAGCTATCTACTTTTAGTACTGCGAATAAAAGAGTACCAAAGCTGCCTAAGTACGATCATGAAAATTTGGGCAAAGTATTTTCTGAAGTAGTTAATTTCTTATATCAATCTTTAAGTCATGTTATTGAACAAACTGCGACA
The DNA here is from genome assembly GCF_024518735.1 of Pseudoalteromonas agarivorans. Lineage (NCBI taxonomy): Bacteria > Pseudomonadati > Pseudomonadota > Gammaproteobacteria > Alteromonadales > Pseudoalteromonadaceae > Pseudoalteromonas > Pseudoalteromonas agarivorans. Next base: position 353,172 of record NZ_JANIGJ010000003.1, on the reverse strand, counting down.
GAAATTAAATTAGAGCAAAGCAAGTTTGGTATTTCGTTTGGCGCACTAAAAGATAAATCTGTACTTAACTCGGCACAATTTGTTTTAGCAATAAAAGCAAGTGTACCGCATGAAGAGCTGCGCAAAATACTGCCCTCACAAATTAAGATTGGTAGTGTAGAAACCATACGTGACTTGGTTAATAACCAAATTCCTGGTATTACCATTAGTAACTTACCAACGGCACCGCGCCAAATCCCATACCATGCAGGTTTTCATTACTTTGAGTTAAACAAGCAGGGTGAACATTGGGAAAAACTTCGTTCAAGTGGTGGTATCGCTATCCACTTATCGGGCAATTACCCAGAGCTACAAATAAGCCTTTGGGCAATTAGAACCTAACTTTTAAAGGAAGAGTTTCAATGGACGAAACCATTATAAAACCTCGCCCTGGTAGACTAGGGCGTGACACTTCAAACACTCCTAATGTTGATAACGATGCTGATAAAACAGTGATGTCTGTTGAGCCTGTTGCCAGCAGTGTTGCTAATACGTCTAAAGTTTCAATTTTTAAAAACCCACTTTTAGAAGCGGCAACAGATTGTTTTTCAATTGTAATTTCGATTAGCCAAGCTAAAGAGATGACAAATATTGCTGCTTTAAAGCATCGCTGTGTTGAGGCTGTAAAGCGCTTTGAAGTTGAAGTGCGCAACCAGGGGCTTTCTAAAGATGTCATTACCAACTCGCGTTATTGCTTGTGCGCGATTTTAGATGAATCAGTTTTAAATTCTAAATGGAGCTCAATGGAGTGGGCTGATGAGAGTTTACTATCGACGTTTCATAAAGAAACGTTTGGCGGTGAATACTTTTACACCCTGCTTGATAATGCACTGGCTCAACCTGAACAACACAAACAATTTATTGAGCTGCAGTACCATTGCTTAAACTTAGGCTTTAAAGGTAAATACAGACTAGACAACGGTGGCGATACTAAAATAGAAGAATATCGCTCTCAAATGTATCACCTTTTAAATCAATTAGATGGCCCATTAAACAATAAACTTTCACCTAATTGGAAGCAGCGTGTTGCCGCTGGCGTAGAGCTTAGAAATCAAGTTCCGCTTTGGGTGATTTTTTCAGTGCTGGGCTTAGTGCTGTTAATGGTTTACTTATTTATCAACATGAAACTCAACGACGGCGTTACTTCACTTAACGATAAGCTGGCTGTTATTCATCCTATAGCGCAAAACGAAAGTGTAGATAAAAAAGATAAGCAACTATTAGTACTTGAGCAGTTACTGCAAACAGAAATTCAGATGGGGATTGTGACAGTAAAGAAAAACCTAGACCGCATAAGAATTTCAATAAACAGCGAAAGTCTATTTAATCAAGGCGACGCTAAATTATTACCGTCAATTCAACCCATTTTAGAAAAGCTAGCACTTAGTTTAGAAGGAACAAAAGGGCGTATTTTAATTACTGGGCATACCGACGATACGCCTATTCGGACTGATAAATACCCATCAAATTGGCACCTTTCTTTAGCCCGTGCAACGCAAGTTGCTAATTCTATGGCTAAAAGTACAAACCTAAGTGGCCGTTTATGGCCTGAAGGTAAAGGTGCTGCAGAGCCTATCGCCAGCAATTCAGATTCAGCTTCTCGGTCACTAAACCGACGAATTGAAATCGATTTATTATTTTAATGAGGCTGACATGAGTTTTTCACACAAAATAAAAAAAATTACTTACGTACTTACTTCTAAAACAGCCATGTTAATTATCGGCTTTTTGGCGTTATCTTTATTAATTTGGTTTGGCGGTCCGCTTATTGCGATTGCTGACTTTATCCCTTTAGAGAGTGTAGCAGCACGCCTGTTAACTATTTTGTTTGTTATTTTAGTGTTTGCTATCACCAAAATTTATAGCTTAACGCAACAAAGCAAACGCGATGAGAAAATGGCTGATGAGCTAATTGAAAGCGATGAGTCGAACAGTAACGAGGTGAATGAAGAGATCACCACGTTAAAAAATCGCATGAATGAAGCTATCAACTTACTCAAAGATGTAAAGCTATTTAAAGGTAAAAATATATATCAATTACCTTGGTATATTATGATTGGCCCGCCTGGGGCCGGTAAAACAACGGTTATTAATAACTCGGGCTTAGACTATCCGTTAAAAGATAAGTTAGGTGTTGATTTAGTCCACGGTGTAGGTGGTACACGAAACTGTGATTGGTGGTTCACTAATAAAGCCGTACTTATCGATACCGCAGGGCGATACACTACACAAAGTAGCCACGCAAAACATGACTCACGCGCATGGGAGGGCTTTTTAGGGCTTTTACGCAAGTACCGCCCTCTACGTCCTATTAACGGTGTAATGATCAGCATGGGTATTTCTGAGCTCATGAGTCAAACTAAAACAGAGCGTAACCTACATGCCCGCGCAATTAAACAGCGCTTACAAGAGTTACAAAATCAGTTGGGTATGACTTTTCCGGTGTACGTTATTCTTTCTAAAGTTGATTTAATTGAAGGTTTTAGAGAGTTTTTTGGCGAGCTTACAGAAGAGGAATGCGAGCAAGTTTGGGGTGTTACTTTTGAGTTAGACCTAGATAAAGACACTCAAGTTGAAGCGTTTAACAAAGAGTTTCACGCATTAATTTCAAAACTGACAGAAATGCTTAATCGTAGGCTGATTAACGAGCGTAATGAAGAAATACGAGCCAAAATTTTCGAATTTCCGAGACAGCTTCGTGTGCTGCAAGGTGTGGGCGATGCGTTTTTAAAAGAAATTTTTACCCCTAACGCTTATGAAGAACTCCCTATGTTTAGGGGCGTGTATTTGACCAGTGCAACTCAAGAAGGGAAGCCAGCTAGCTTTTTAAATGACGTAAACTCAGCAGATTCTAGTTATATAAATCAATCGAAAAGCTTCTTTATCAAAAATGTTTTAGAAGGTGTAATTTTCCCTGAGCAAAACCTAGCCAGCACTAACAAACATCACGATAAGCAAAACAAATGGCTCAGAGTAGGTAGTATTTCTTTAGCCAGTATTGCGGTAATTGGTTTTTCTATTTCGTGGTACTTTAGCTTTGCATGGAATAATAATTTAATGGCTGCTACAGATGAAGCCATTGAAACTTATCAGGAGCTAGATGCCGCCTCGTTTGATAGAAGCAACTTATTAGTATTAAACGACAGGCTCAATGCGCTAAGAAACTTACCAGCTAACAACCCTGCGTTAGTTGATGACGATGAATCTCAGTCAATAGGTTTTAATAAGCTTAGTGAAATTAAACAGTCATCTACACAAGCCTATAACAGGTCTCTACAAACGTATTTAGAACCCTATATCGCAAATACGTTAATTAAAGAAATGGAAGCGCACCCAGAGCACCTTAGCTATTTATACGAGACGCTAAAGTGCTATTTAATGCTATTCCAACCTGAATACTTTGAAAGTGAAGATATTTCGGCTTGGTTTAATGCATACCTAGAAAGAAATCTACCGGGTGATAAAAATGCGCTAACTCGCGGCCAGTTAATGAACCACATTGCTGCCTTATTAGAGCTGGGGGTTAGTCAAACAAAAATAGATAATCAAGCAGTGCGTATAGCTAGAGCTGAATTAACTAAGTTACCAATAGCCGAAAGAGCATACCAACGCCTACAAGCTGATTTTCTTGATAGCAGCATTCCGCCGTTTAGATTAACAGACATTATTAGTTTTGAAAGTGCGCAAAAATTCACATTCAGAAACAATGGCGAGCTGACTCGAAGTATCCCTGGTTTATATACCTTTAACGGTTTTCACGGCATTTTTAATGTTGAAAAAAGTAAAATGCTTGGAAATTTGATGGCAAGCAGCTGGGTATATGGCGAGGAAGCATCGGGCACTTATGATATTTCTAAAGAAGAAATTGAAAAGAAATTAGAGCAGCGTTATTTCCAAGATTATGTCTTCTTTTGGCAATCATTTATCGACGATTTAAGCCTGAATCAGTACAGCTCACCTGCTGAGGGTGTGAATATTACTGATGTACTTGCTGGCTCAGAAGCACCGATTAAAAACATTATTATGGCTGTGCAAAAAAATGTGCAACTAACCAAATTGCCGGTGTCAGAGAATCAAAAAGCAGCGGGTAAAGTTGCCGCTAATGCCGCTGAAATTGCAATGCAAACTAAAGCTAACAGAATTAAACGTTTTTTACCTGACGAAGCGCCTAAGTTTGACATTAAACTGCCAGGTTATCAGGTTGAAGAAGCGTTTGAAGATGTTATAAATATTGATGCTCAGCAATTAGATAACATTCAGAAAAACCTCAGAGAGCTCAATGTATATCTAACTAAGCTTGATAGAGGTGATCAGTTAAAGTCATCAATAAAAGATCAAATCAGTGGAAAAAGTAAACCAAGTTTCATTCGCCAACTTGAGTTCCAAAGCCGTGATCTACCTTACCCATTTAATAGCTGGTTATTAGATATAAGCAGAGATACCAGTAATATCACTAAAAATAGCGCTAACAGGCACTTAAATGAGATTTGGAAAAGCCAAGTTTTACGTGAGTACAACGCAGCTATTGTGGGCCGATACCCTTTCTCTCCTTATGCACAAAAAGAAGTGAATATGAAAGACTTTACACGCTTCTTTGGACCAGATGGCACTATTGATAGCTTCTTCACTAACTATGTAGCGCCAAGTGTGGATATGAGTTCGAGTCCGTGGAAGTTTGAAAAAGACATTGGCATAAGCGCTGATACTCTAGCCATGTTTGAACTAGCCCATCAAATTCAAACGGTATTCTTCGATGGTGGAAGTGCAACACCTAGAATTGAGTTTGGCTTACGTCCGCTATCGTTGGATAAAACTACATCGAGCTTAATGATTGAAATTGACGGTCAATCAATGATTTACCGCCATGGCCCTTTAAGAGTTACCAACTTTGTTTGGCCAGGCGCAAGTGGACAAAGTAAAACGCGAGTTGTATTCACTCCACCTAATGGGGGCCGCTCAGTAAATACGACCTACCAAGGTGAATGGTCGCTTTATCGCATGCTAGATGAGCTTAGCGCTAAAAGAGCTAAAACACGTGAGGATTTAGAGTTACATTTTTCTCTCATGGGTAACAACGCAAAAGTTGAGCTATTGCCAAAATCAATTAGGCATCCATTTTGGAATAAAAGTGTAGAGAAGTTTTCATGTCCGACCCGATTATAAATATAGGCTACCTCGGCAAAGTCCCTAGCTTGGGGGACTTTGTTCAAGACAGCGTTTCGAAAGAATTTTCAGAGCACTGGGAGCAATGGCTGCAAGCAGCTATTGCTGTAAGTAAAGAACAGTTAGGCGACAATTGGCAAGATAACTACCTAACAGGTCCTGTATGGCATTTTGCTTTATCGCCAAATATTGTTGGCGATAAAGGCGTAATGGGAACCCTATTACCGAGTATGGATGCAGTAGGGCGCCATTACCCATTCACAGTGGCCAGTACATTAGAAGTTGCGCCGATAGAAGTATTAAATTCGGGCGTTTTCTCCTTAGAGTACGAAGACACAGTACTTAAAGTGCTCGATAGCTCTGTTGACCTTTTTACTTGGCGAAAAGACGTTGCTAAATCGATAAGCACCCTTATAGCGCCTAAAAAGCAGCTTAGTATTTCTCCCTCTAGCGACAAAAATAAAGAGGGTGAAGCATTTGAGTTCTCAGGTGATGAGCTATCAAGTGATGTTTTAAAAGACGCCCTACATGCACTTTTATATAAAAAGCATGGTGATTATAGTGTTTGGTGGACACACGGTTCATGCAATATAAAGCCTATGATGCTTGTTACTTCAGGACTACCGCCTGTTAACCAAGTTGCTGCTATGTTAGATGGCCGATGGAAACATTGGGAATGGAATTACACACAGGTAAAAAATAGTGATTAGCAATTTAAGTACAAGTTACGCAATAACTCATCGCGGTGCAGTTAGGCAATTAAATGAAGACTCTCATGTTGAAATTAATAGCCATAACTTATGGGTAGTAGCTGATGGAATGGGTGGACATGAAGCGGGTGAAGTTGCAAGCCAACTAGTCGTAGATGTTATTAGAGCAAAAGTTGAAGAAAAGACACTAGCTACGCTTAGCGTTTCTCATATTGTTTCAGCTATTGAAGATGCAAATCGCCAATTAAATGATTACAGCGCTCAGTACTTAGGAAGTAAAACGGCGGGCAGTACAGTAACCGCCTTATTTATAAAAGATAATCAATATTACGTTTTGTGGGTAGGTGATAGCCGGGCATACATGCTGCGAAATGGCCAATTACAGCAAGTATCGCGGGATCATAGCCAAGTAAATGACCTTATCGATGAGGGCGTAATTTCAATCGAGGAAGCAAAAACGCACCCTCTTTCGAATGTGATTACCCGTGCAGTGGGCGTTACAGACGAAGTTAAAGTAGATGTAGTACAAGGTGAAGTAAATACTAATGATATTTTCTTACTTTGTTCAGATGGCTTAACAGGCGAATTGTCTGATGAAGAAATATGTTTGTCATTAGAACCTAATAGTATTATTGATTCAGGTATGGCGCTAATGCATTCTTCTTTAGTTAGAGGTGCACGCGATAATGTTACCTGTATTATAATTAAATATGGCCATGAAAATTTTAGTAGCAATTCGGAAACATACAAAATTCAGGATGAGGCTACTATTCCACTTTTTACTAAATAATTATTTATTACTAATTATATAATTTTAAGTGTTAATTTATTTATATTGAAAAGTTTATTGTTTATATATTTGCAATTGTTTTGGTTTAAACACAATTGTAACTAGGCTTGTATTTTAATATAAAGAATGTAATATGAAATCCGCTCCGCTTTATTGGAGTTTTATGGATAATTATTAGGACGACGGAATGTTTGTATTTGAAGAGTATATTTCCCCTATTTCTGAAACTGAGATCGCAGGTTTAGACCCTCGCTCGGATGTTTCTCCTACGTCGACTTATTACGCCTTAAAAGATTTAAGAAACCAACTTCGTGCCGCTGAAAGAAACGCGTTAGTAGACGAAGAAGGTATTTCATCACTTGCTCGCGACTGGTTACCTTTATTAGAGCAATGCAGTAGCGCAATTAAATCACAAAGCAAAGACATTGAGTATTTAGCATGGTTTATTGAAGCTTTATGCCGAATTCACGGTTTTAAAGGGCTTGCCTTTGGCTTTAAAGTGGCTAGCCACTTATTAGATAATTATTTCGACGCGCTATACCCTACCCTCGATGCAGACGATGAAATTTCAGACAAAGTATCGGCTCTTGGCGGATTAAATGGCTCCGCAGGTGAGGGGACTCTTATTATCCCCATCAAAAGCATACTGTTAACTGACAGTGTTAGCTTAGACCCTTTTACATTTTGGGAATATCAGCAAGGTTATGATATTTCAAGGTTAAATGATGAGAAAAGAGAGAAAAAACTAGCACAAGGCGCGGTCGATTTTGAATTAATTGAAAAAAGCGCCGCGGAGACAAGCACTGAATTTTTTGTCAACTTAAAGCAAGATATAGAAGAGGCAATTACTGAATTTGCCCAGCTTAGCGATGTGATGGATAAAGTGACGGGGCAGCCGCAACCTACCTCAAATATTAAACAAGCGCTTGAAGTAAGTTTGGCGGCCGTTAACCACATTGCAGCGGATAAACTTGTTGCAGCTGAACAGGCTCTCATCTCTGAGCAAACGCAAGAGCAACTCACTCAAAATGATGAAGAGCAAAATGCTGTTGAGGCGCCTAAAAAGGCCATTAACCAAGCAATTGATTCTCGTGAGAATGCGATAAATAAGCTTAAAGAAATAGCGGCGTTTTTTAGAAAAACCGAACCGCATTCTCCAATGTCATACACGATAGAACAAGTGATTCGATGGAGCGAATTATCGCTGCCTGAATTATTAAATGAATTAATAACAGATAGTGATGCTAGGACCGGGTACTTTAAGTTGTCTGGCATTAAGATCAGCGAAACTGAAACATAAGTAAAAGGAGTTCTCTATGAGTATCCATGATAAATTAAAACGAGTACGTAAGCCTCGCGTTCACATCACTTATGATGTTGAAACTGAAGGGACTGCGGTAAAAAAAGAATTACCATTTGTTGTTGGTGTAATGGGTGATTTTTCAGGTGATAACACTGAAGCATTAAAACCATTAAAAGACAGACGCTTTATTCAAATTGACCGCGAAAACTTTAACGATGTTTTAAAACGCATGAGCCCTTCATTAAAACTTGTTGTAGAAAATACACTGAGCGATGATGACTCTGAGTTTGAAGTTAACCTTAGCTTTAAATCAATCGATGACTTTGAGCCTGCAGCAGTTGTTAATCAGGTAGAACCATTACGTAAGCTAATGGAAACACGTAATAAATTACGCGATTTAATGACTAAGATTGACCGTTCAGAAGAGCTTGAAAATGTTTTAGAAGAAGTATTAAGCAATACTTCAAGCCTTGATTCTATTGCTAAGGAACTTAAGCTAGAGGAGACTGAAAAATGAGTGCAGAGCAACTAAGTACTGAATTAGAGTCAACAGCTGAGGCAAGCTCATCGTTATTAGAGCAAGCCATTGGTGCCACTAAGCAAACTGATGCAAGTCGTGCAGAAGAACTACTTAAAACATTAACTGAAGAGGCATTAAAAGGCACAGTTCAATGGAATAAAAACATGACTGTGACGTTTAATGAAGCAATTCAATTAATCGATCAGAAAATCTCAAAGCAGCTTAGTGTTGTTATGCACAGCGAAGAGTTTCAAAAGTTAGAAGGTTCTTGGCGTGGTTTGCACCACCTTGTAATGAATTCTGAAACGAGCTCAACGCTTAAAATTCGTGTTTTAAACATGAAGAAAAAAGAACTACATAAAGATTTAAGCAAAGCAGTTGAGTTTGACCAAAGCCAAACATTTAAAAAGATTTACGAGTCTGAATTTGGTACTCCTGGTGGCGAACCTTATGGCACAATTGTGGGTGACTTTGAATTTACTAATCACCCAGAAGATGTGGAAACTTTAAGCCTAATGTCGAATGTGGCAGCAGCTGGTTTCTGTCCATTTATTGCCGCTTCTTCACCGTCTTTATTCGGGTTTGATAACTGGGAAGAGTTGACTAAACCTCGTGATTTAGAAAAAGTGTTTGAATCATTAGAGTACACAAAATGGCGCTCGTTCAGAGACAGCGATGATTCACGTTTTGTATCGCTAACTATGCCTCGCTTCTTATCACGTTTACCTTACGGTGCAGCTTCTAAACCTGTCGAAGAGTTTAACTATGAAGAGTTTGAAGTTGAACCAAAAGCAGGCCGTTCAGTAAGCACTGATAATAGCGACTACTGCTGGAGTAATGCAGCTTACGCAATGGCCACTAATATGACCAAAGCGTTCTCGCAATACGGTTTTTGTACTGCGATACGTGGTGCTGAAGGTGGCGGTAAAGTTGAAGGCCTACCAACGCATATTTTCACAAGTGATGATGGCGATCCGGATCTTAAATGCCCAACAGAAATTGGCATAACAGACCGTCGTGAAGCTGAGCTAAGTAAACTTGGTTTCTTACCTCTGTGTCATTACAAAAACACCGATTACGCTGTTTTCTTTGGTGGCCAAAGCTGTCAAAAACCACAAATATATTCAACGCCTGATGCAACAGCTAATGCTGCAATTTCAGCTCGCTTACCTTACTTAATGGCGACGTCTCGTTTTGCACATTATTTAAAAGTAATGGCGCGCGATAAAATTGGTAGCTTTATGGAAGCGGAAGATGTTGAGTCATGGTTAAACCGCTGGATTCTATCGTATGTAAATGCGACCGAGGGTGGTGGCCAAGATATCAGAGCACGTTACCCATTAGCCGATGCAAAAGTATCAGTTAAAGAAATACCAGGTCAGCCAGGCGCTTATAACGCAGTGGCATGGTTACGACCTTGGCTACAAATGGAAGAGCTTACCTCTTCATTACGTCTTGTAGCTAAAATTCCAGAGATTGGTTAATTAACTAGTCTTTAGCGTTAAGGATAATGCAGTAAAATGAATCACGAAGAGTTTTCATTTATAAATCAAGACTACGCTTTTCACCAAAAGTCGCAGTCTAGAATTAGCGATAATGATGCTTTGCTTGATAGGTTTTTGAACGAAAAAAACTTAGACAAGGCACTGTTATTGTGGCTTGAAGGCTCTTCTGATTCTCCTATCTCTTGGACAAAAGAATCGCTTGGTCCCTATTTACAACGAATTATTGTTGAACTTGATCAGCTAATTTCTCAACAGCTAAATAGCATTATTCATGCTACACGATTTCAAAAGTTAGAAGCCAGCTGGCGTAATTTATGGTGGTTAACCCTCCAAACAGAGCAATACGACAAAGAAAATAAAGTAAAAATAAAAGTATTAAACTGTGATTGGGCAACCCTCTCTAAAGATGTAAACAAAGCGATAGATTTCGACCAAAGTTACTTTTTTCAGTTACTCTATCAAAGTGAATTTGATAGTGCCGGTGGCGAGCCTTTTGGTGTAGTAATTGGCGATTACGAAATTAGTAATATGTCATCTAATGGCACTATTTATAACGATATTGATACTATTAAAGAAATCTCGCGCACTGCAGCTGCTGCATTCTCACCATTTATATGTTCAGCGTCTCCAAACCTTTTTGGCGCAGATAACTTTTCTGATCTAGGGTACTACGCAGATTTATTCAATCAATTTGAGCAACCTGAATATGTAAAATGGCAAAGCTTTAGATCAATGGAAGAGGCACGCTTTGTTGGTTTAACGTTACCGCACGTTTTAGTCAGAGCACCCTACAGTAACGATGGTAAACGCCATCAAGACTTTTATTTTAAAGAACAAATAAAAAACCCCGAAACAGATATGTTGTGGGGTAACGCTGCGTTTCAGTTTGTATCAACAATAATTAGGGCTTACTGTGATAGCGGATGGTTTGGGCACATTAGAGGGATAGAGCCTGGTAAAGTGTCAAAAGGGCTCGTCACAGGACTTGCAAAAGATAGCTTTGCAAACGATACCTACCAAAAAGAAGCTAAACCGCCATTGGATTTATTGGTAACAAGTAAATTTGAAAAGCAGTTCTCTGAACTTGGATTTATTCCAACGTCATCAGTAACTAATACTGAACATATTGTTTTTTATAGTAATGCATCGGTACAAAAAGCAAAAAATTACGATTCCAGTGCAGCTAATATAAATGCACGCCTTTCATCTATGTTGCAATACATTTTATGCGTATCTCGCTTTGCACATTATTTAAAAATACTTGCCCGCGATAGAGTCGGTTCATACATAAATGCGCATGCGTGCGAGCGCGACTTACAGTCGTGGATCAATAATTATACAACGGCGTCAGACTCAGCATCTGAGCAAATCAGAAGTAAATATCCACTGAGTAATGCGCGCATAAAAGTAAGTGAAAACAAAGCAAATCCAGGTCACTTTTTTTCTGTTTTACAACTACAACCCCATTTTCAATTAGATCAAATGGTCTCGAGCATTAAATTAATAACAGAGCTCAGTCCTCATCACAAAATAAAGGAATAACCATGAAGAAAATACATAGCTTGATTCGCGAGGGAAAACTAACTGAAGCACTATCTTTGTGTGCTACAGAGCTTCAAGATGAGCCTTTAAATTTTGATATAAGAAGTATCTATTCAGAATTACTTTGCATAAATGGTGATCTAGAAAAAGCAGACAAACAACTCGATTTTATGGTTCAAAAAAATCCTGAGTTTGCTGTAGGTGCTGTAAATCTTAGACATTTGATCCGTGCTCAGCAATCACGAATAGACTTTTACCAAGGTAAAGGGATCCCTAAATTATTTCATGATGCTGATGAGATAGACACGCTGTTTTTAAAAATGCATGTGGCATTGCTAGAGGGCGAAATAGACGAAGCTGCTGAGCTTTCTGCGCAAATGGAAACGTTAAGAGTTACAACGTTAAGTGATGCAGAGTCTGTGGCACGCGATTTGGACGATACATTAAACCCTTATTTAGAAGTACTAGGCACAAATGGCGAATTTTACTTGGCAAATTTTGATGAAATTGAATCGATAAAAGTAGAGCCTGTAAGTTCAGTATTAGAAAGCATTTGGCTACGCGTTGAAATAACGATTAAAGAAGGCCCTTCAGGCACTGCACATTTACCGCTTGTCTATGCCAATGCTGAATCGGATCTTGAAAAATTAGGTCAGGTTTCGGACTGGGTTGAACTCAAAGATGAATTCATTATTGGTAAAGGCATGAAAATGCTGTTTGTGAATGATGAAGCCATCACAATTCCTAATTTAAAAATTAATGCTGTAGAAGCAGCATAATTTATATTTGAGCAATAATGATAGAACATAAGCAGCAGCTTCAAGCATCTATTTTAGATAGGCTCATTGATGATGAGCCTGACTTTCAAGATGCACCATCGCGTACCGAAGGGATCACAATAAGTGAGCTACGTAAAAATGTGCGCAGAGATATAGAAGCACTGCTTAACGCCCGAATTCAATGGCACACGTGGCCTACACAATATAGTGAACTTGCTACATCGTGTTTATCGTACGGTTTACCTGATTTTTCAAGTATGTCGGTCAGTTCTCACGAAGGTCGAGCACTGCTATGCGAGACAGTTAGAAACACTATTTTAAAATTTGAGCCACGATTTTTAGAAGTTGAAGTATTTACTGATGAAGAAGTGCCGGTTAATCGCGTTTTAAACTTGCGTATTAATGCGCTTTTATACGCTGATCCTGAGCCAGAATTTATAAGCTTTGATTCTGAGGTAGAGCCCGTAAATTTAGGTATGAAGATTATTGAGGCATCATTATGAACGATGAATTATTAAAATATTACAATCGTGAATTAGCATTTGTGCGTCATTTAGGTAAAGACTTTGCTGAGAAATACCCAAAAGTAGCTGGGCGTTTAAAACTTAGTGAAGATCATGTTGAAGACCCTCATGTATCACGGCTTATTGAATCGTTTGCATTTTTAACAGCCAATATTAGACAAAAGCTAGATGACAGTTTTCCTGAATTAACGGATGCTTTATTAGGGCAGATGCTACCAGATTATCAAGCACCTATCCCTTCTATGTCGATTGTAAAATTAGAAGCCGAAAACCTTTCCACCGCGGGTGTTGTCATCCCAAGAGCAAGTGAAGTTGAAACTAACGTTGATTCTATGAAGCAATGTAAGTTTCAAACCTGTTACGAAACCTACCTTTGGCCCATTGAAATTACTAAAGCCCAGTTTGATAACAGCCCTTTTGTAGCGCCTAAGCCGCGTTGGCATGAAAAGGCAAAGTCTATATTTAAGTTAGAGCTAACCGGTGAATACAAGGGCGTTTCGCTTGCAGAAACTGGTTTAGAAAAACTTCGCGTATATATAAACGGGCAGTGGCACCATACTCTTAAAGTGTACGAACTGTTATTCAAACATAGCATTGGTATAGCCATAGATAATGGCGAAGAAGGCATTAAATACTTATCAAAAAACCAATTAAAAGCGGTCGGGTTTGAAACACACGAAGCGGTTGTGCCTTACTCTCAGCGCTCTGCTGCCGGTTATCGTTTATTGGTTGAAAACTTTACTTTTCCTGAGAAGTTTCGTTTTTTTGAACTTGAAGGTATACGCGGCGCATTACCTAAAAACTCCAACAAATGTGATATCTATATATACCTTGATACTGAGTCAAGTGAGCTTGAGAAACAGGTTGATGAGGATATGTTTTTACTTGGGTGCACGCCAATAATTAACTTATTTGAACAAGAACTTGAGCCAATTCGCCCTGAGATAAGTGAATACGAGTATCAACTTGCACCGCGTTACATGGACTCAGAAATTTCTGAAGTGATTGGTATTTCAGAGGTTATAGCGTTTGATCACAAAGGTAATAAACAAGTCGTTGCGCCATTTTATGGTCAAACTCATCCAAATTATCAAGGTCACGAAGACCTATTTTGGCATATAAGAAGAGAAACAGCGTCGTGGGCGGGCGGTTATGTAGAGTCTGGCACCGAGACATTTATGTCATTGGTAGATGCCAAATTTGAAAACAGCGCTATGGAATATGGTGAAGGTAACTCTGTACTCACTGTACGCGCACATTGTAGCAACCGTAATTTACCTGCGAGTATGCCATTTGGCGACGATGAGCTTGGATTACTAATGCCAGAGCGCGGCGATGTAATTAAAAAAATTCGTTGTTTAGCGCCTTTTACACATGCAGTTAGACCCGTATTAGCCGATGCAACGCGCTGGCAGCTTGTTAATCATTTAACACTCGATACGTTTAGCGGTGAAGATGCGTGTAATAAATTAAAAGAAGTACTTCGTCTGTATGACTTTAGAGCATCGCCTCAAACCAAAGGGCTAATAGATAATATATATCGCGTTAGTATTGAGCCTGCAACCGCGCGTGTTATTCAAAAAGGCAGGGTAAGTTTTGTAACTGGCAGCGAGATAGAAATTACTTTTGCTAACGATGATTTTTCGGGCAGTGGCATGTTCTTTTTTGCCGCAGTGTTGGATCATTTCTTTGCTCAGTTTGCCGCTATAAATAGTTACACACGTTTGAGCTTGCGTTTAAAAGAGCAAGAGCAAATATATTATCAGTGGCCTGCGCGCGTAGGTGATAGACCACTACTATGATAAAGCAACTGATTGCCCAAGCTTCTCAAGTCGATTTTTATAAAGCGGTTTTCATTATTGAAAACCAGCTTAAAAAGCGTGGCTTAGATTATCGCCACGTCGGTTACGATAGCAACCCAAAGCAAGAACTAATAAAATTTACGGCTACCCAAAAGTTTGGCTACCCGGGAAATGCAATTACTAAGCTAGAAGAAACTGGCTTTGAAGATGGTCTGCACAAGGTCAATATGCAGGTTTCATTTATGGGGTTAACTGGCTGCTCTGGTGCATTACCGCAATTTTATAGTGAACTGGTTATGCAAAGGCTGCGCTATAAAGACACGACCATGCGCGATTTTTACGACATGTTTAATCATCGTCTGATCTCTTTGTATTACCGAGCTTGGAAAAAATATAAGCCTTCATTAAATCATGTAAACAATGACAAAAATAAAGACCCATATACCAAAATATTGGGGCTATTAAGTGGTGGCTATAATGAGCATCAGTTGCATTTTTCGGGTTTGTACAGTCGAAAAATTCGTAACGCATTTGATTTACAAAGTGTGCTTAGCTCATACCTAGGTTGCGAAGTAAAAATAAAACAAATGGTTGGTCAATGGCATGAACTTCACCAACAAGAGCAAACACGCCTTGCAAGCCAAGTATTATTTGAAGGTCAGCATGCGCAGCTAGGTGTAGATACCATGCTAGGTAAAAAGGTTTGGGATGTCTCTTCTAATATTGAAGTGCATATACAATCAAACGATCCAAAAAAAGCAAAACTCCTTTTACCCAAAGGGGCTTTGTTTGAACTCGCAAACAAAATTACTAAAGACTACGTTGGAAACTCAATTCAGTTCCGCTTAGTTATTGAAACTGACTTTCAGCATTTAGGCGCCGCTCAGCTGGCTAAGAATGACTGCCAATTAGGCGCAAATTCTTTTTTAGCGGTACAAAATAACAAATCAAAATCTAACCCTACTAAGTTATCGTTTAAGGGATAATTAAAATTAAAAGGAACACTGTATGTCTTCGATGACACTCAATAAATTAGTTGAAAAACTAAGCCCTGATTGCAGAAAAAGCCTAGAGGCGGCGGTTGCAATTTGTAATAGCAGAAGCCACTTTACAGTGGAGCTTGAACATTGGTTACTAGCCATGATTGAGCAGCAACTAGATGATGTTAGACTTATTTTTGGCTCTTTTGACATTGATATTGAAAAAGTAAAACAAGACTTAAATCAATCTTTAGAAGCGTTTAAAACCGGTAGTGAGTCATCACCTAGTTTATCTGTACATGTTACTAGCTTATTAAAGCAATCTTGGTTAAGTACCAGTATTGAGTTTACAGATAATCAAATTCGCAGTGCCTACGTTATTTATACGCTTGTAAAAGACGATACCTTATCGAGCTTAGTAACCCGGTGCAGTAAGTTATTTAATAAAATAGAGCCAGGGCAGTTGCTTCATGCGTGGCCAGAAATAGTTGCTCAATCGCAAGAGCGTAATCACTCAGTACAAAACACGGCTAGCCAATCGGCTACAAACTCTAAAACCCCGAGCCTTGACCAATTTACTGTTGATTTAACTGCTCAAGCAAAAGCCGGAAAAATAGATCCCATTTTAGGACGCGACTTCGAAATTCGCCAGATGGTTGATATTTTGACCAGACGCCGTCAAAACAACCCTATTTTAACCGGTGAAGCGGGTGTAGGTAAAACAGCCGTAGTTGAAGGCTTAGCTTTAAGAATTGCACAAAAAGATGTACCGGCCGTGCTGCAGAATGTGAAAATTCACAGCTTAGATTTAGCACTATTACAAGCTGGCGCAGGTATGAAAGGCGAGTTTGAAAATCGTCTTAAATCATTAATTAACGAAGTGAAAAATTCAGTTAACCCGGTTATTTTATTTATTGATGAAGCTCATACGATGATTGGTAGCGGTGGAGCTGCAGGCCAAAACGATGCTGCTAACTTATTAAAACCAGCACTTGCTCGTGGCGAACTTAGAACCATTGCTGCTACAACGTGGGCTGAATATAAAAAGTTTTTTGAAAAAGATGCTGCTCTAACACGCCGCTTCCAAGTGGTAAAAGTAGAAGAGCCAACGCCAGAAAAAGCAGTGGCTATGTTACGTGGCTTAGTGCCCGTTATGGAAAAACACCACAAAGTATTTATTTCTGAACAGGCACTCGAAAGTGCAGTGCACTTATCGCATCGCTATATTACGGCAAGGCAACTACCCGATAAAGCGGTGGCATTATTAGATACTGCCTGTGCGCGGGTAGCAATGAGCCAAGCATCTACACCAAACACTATAGAGCAACTTGTAAATCGATTAAGCGAAATAGAAACACAAGTGCAGATGCTACACCGTGAACAAAAAACAGGTTTAGATCATTCAGTGCAACTAGATACACTTAAAACTGAACTTGTAACTATTGAAGAGCAGTTAGCGCCGTTAACTGAGCAGTTTAAAGTAGAAAAAGAAATTGTAGCTGAGCTTAATCAGGCACTCGAGTCTATTAACTCAGAACAAGAAAATTCATCAGATGAAATTTTAGCCAATCTTAAGCAGAGTAAAGAAAAGTTAACTGCTTTTGAACATAATATGGTTCATTGGCAAGTGGATGAAGAGCTTATTGCACAGGTTATATCAGATTGGACTGGCATACCTGTAGGTAAAATGCACGAAGATGAAATACATGGCATTTTAAACCTTGCACAGCAAATGAAAAAACGTGTTGTAGGGCAAGACCATGGGTTAGATTTAATCGCTAAGGTAGTGCAAACATCTCGCGCCCAACTAGCAGATGAAAGCCGACCTAACGGCATTTTTATGTTGGCAGGTCCAAGTGGTGTAGGTAAAACCGAGACTGCACTTTCGCTTGCACAAGAAGTGTATGGCAGTGAAGAAAATGTCACCATTATTAATATGTCTGAGTTCAAAGAAGAGCACAAAGTATCACTACTGCTTGGTTCACCTCCTGGGTATGTAGGTTATGGCGAAGGTGGCATATTAACCGAAGCCGTAAGAAGAAAACCGTACAGCGTAGTATTGCTCGATGAAATGGAAAAAGCTCACCCTGGTGTACAAGATATTTTCTATCAAGTGTTTGATAAAGGTACAATTAAAGACGGTGAAGGCCGTGATATCGACTTCAAAAATACAATCATTATTATGACCTCTAATGTGGGAACTGATACCACCATGAGTTTATTTGAAGACGAAGAAAGTAAACCTAGTATCAAAGGTTTATTAAAAGCATTACAAGATGATTTACTCGCATCATTTAAACCTGCTTTTTTAGGGCGTATTAATGTAATACCTTACATTCCACTAAGTGACGATATTCTTACAGAAATTGCATCACTACAAATTGATAAAATAATTAAACGCGTTAATAAGCATTACGATGCTGAGCTTAAATATGAAAATGACGTAATAGAATATATTATTGATAATTGTCAAAATGCAGGGTCCGGTGCTAGGAACATTCATACCATTTTGCAAAATAAATTATTGCCTTTGTTGTCGGAAGTTTTACTTTCTAGCATGATTGATGACAAAAAAATAAATAGTATATCGCTATCAGTTAAAGATAATGAATTTAATATTGAGTTAAATTAAAGTTTATTTAATTTAACTTAGTATTAAGGTTGTTTCTTTATTTTTAGGGTATTATAATTTTGGTGCCTTAAATCACTACATGGAATTTTGAGACATTGTCTTCATCTAAGGAAAGGAGTCTGAAGGCCTTTTCATTGCTGTATTAAAGATAATGATTTCAAAGGAATTTTTGGGAAACCAAAGTAAATAATCCAGTCTAAATGGATAACATTGTTTAATTAAAAGGAGCATTATCAAATGCAAGCAAATACATATTTAAAATACGGTTCAATCAAAGGCGAAACTACAGCTGAATCTTTCAAAGATTTAATCACAGTATTATCTTTAGATTGGAACGTAAGCCGTGAAATTAGCGCAGCAACTGGTACAGCAATGGACCGTGAGTCTAGCTCTACTCGTCTTGGCGACGTTACTATCACTAAACTTCAAGATAAAGCATCTCCGGATCTTTTCAAAGAAGCGACAATTGGTAAAGGCTTACCAGCTATTTTCCATATCACTAAACAAGGTGATAAAGTTGAAGAAATCATGAAAATCGAACTTACAGATGCGATGATTTCTAGCTATTCAGTGTCAGTACAAAACGATCGTCCTATTGAAACAATCACTATCAGCTACACAGAAATGATGATGACTGTTACTCCAACAGACGACAAAAATAACATTACTGCTCCACTTGTATACGGTTACAGCGGTGTTAAAGGTCAACAAATGTAATATTTGTTATCTTATAATGGCTCTGGGCTTTTGCTCAGAGCTTTTTTTGATCTTTAGGATGGGAAAGGCAAGGAATGCAAACAGCAACACAAAATAACAACGTAATTCAGATTAGCACCCCTGCTGGTAAAGATGCCCTCTATTTAACTCGTTTTGTTGCCCAAGAGGCAATGTCAGACTTATTTGTTATGTCTGCCAATATGTACACAATTGGCAAGCAAATAGCACATGAAGATTTGGTTGGAAAGCCAGTATCTATTAAGGTAAAAAATGCACAAGGCGGCGGTGAGCGTTACTATCATGGAATAGTAAGCCATTTGGTTTCAAACGGCAGCCGTACAGCTGATGTAGAAGAACAAAAAAACTATATAGATTACCAAGCAACTATCGTCCCGTTTGCAGCATCTATGCGCAACCGTAAAAACAGCCGAATATTCCAAAAGAAAACAATTAAAGAAATATTTGCTGACCTATTTGGCCAACACAATGTTGCCTTTAGCGATAAAACCAGCAAAACATACCCTAAATACGAGTACTGTGTTCAGTACCAAGAGTCAGACTTTGACTTTATTCAACGATTGCTTCAACAAGAAGGTATTTTTTACTTTTTTGAGCATACCAACAGCAACCATACCTTGGTATTAGCTGATGATATTACCGCTTATGAAGTGTGCGACGAAGCAAAGGTAGTTTACTCAACTGGCCATTTAAGCGAATCTCATGTATCACGTTGGCAGGGCGGTTTAAGTATTGCGCCAGGCAGCTTTAAACGCGTTGGTTACGATTTTAAACAGCCATCACGCTACCCAGATGGTGAGCAAGCTAATCCAGAGTTACCGACTCAATCAGTATCAGAAATTTTTGAATACACGGGCGAGCAAGAATGCCACCCGCGCGCAGCTAATTTAGCATCTGTTCAGCTTGAGTCATTACAGCGAGACATGAAGCTTTCTAGTGGTCGCAGTGATTGCCGCTCATTTACAGTGGGTAAACTCTTTAGTTTTAAAAAGCACGAAGACCCACGTCTTGAAGGTAAAACATTTGTTATTACTTCTATGATGACGTCTATAACGGTGCCTAATCAGTCAGGCTCTCAGCAGTCGTCAGTAGAAGAAGTGTACTCGAACCATTTTGAATGCGTACCCAAAGATATACCCTACAGAGCGCAAATAAATAAGAAAAAACCAGTTATAAACGGTGTGCAAACGGCAATCGTAACTGGCGACAGCGCCGATGAAATAATGATTGACCAATATGGTCGCGTAAAAGTGCAATTTGACTGGGACCGAGAAGGTAAAAAAGATTCAAAAAGCTCGTGTTGGATCCGTGTTGCGCAAAACTGGGCAGGTAAAAAGTGGGGGGCATTTTTCTTCCCTCGGGTAGGCCAAGAAGTACTTGTAGACTTTATAAATGGCGACCCAGACCAACCAATTATTAGCGGAGCAGTGTACAACGCAGATTTAATGCCTCCGTATGCACTGCCTGGTGAAAAAACACAAAGTGGTATTAAAACACGCTCTACCAAAGAAGGCGGAGCCGATAACTTTAATGAGCTAAGGTTTGAGGATAAAAAAGGCAGCGAGCTGGTTTATATTCAAGCAGAAAAAGATAAGCAGCTTTACGTAAAAAATGACCAAAACGACAAAACAGATCACGACCATAATATTGAAATTGGCAACGATCGAAAAGTTGATATTGGCAATAATGAAACACTAAAAGTGGCTAAAAATCGCAGTGACGATATAGGTGAAAACGACACGTTAAAAGTGGGTAAAACACTTAATATTGAAGCCGGTGACGAAATAGTAATTAAAACAGGCTCTGCACAAATTAAAATGAGCAGCAGCGGTAATATAACTATAGAAGGCACTAATATAGACATTAAAGGCAGTAACGTTAAAGTTGATGGTAGCGCCATTACTTTATCTGCCGGCATGATTAAATTAAATTAGTGCAGTTATGGAAATAATAAATAGCTTTTATACAGGGCATAGAAACGGCATTAATAATAATGGTTACGTTGTATATTGCCGTTACGGTTTGCCGTATTTAATTTGTTTACCAATAAATAGGCCAGATGATCCATTGCTAAATCCTGCATTAACGCATTTGAAAGCTATGGATGGTTATTATGCTAATCAGTTTTTAAGTAATTTACATAATGCTTTAAATAGTGAAGATACCATAGCTGCTTTATATCAGTACGCATTACAAAGCCCGGTATCAATTTCGGATTATAGTAAGGCAGAATTAGTTGATACCTTATCGGGTTTAGTTTCTCAAAGTAAATTATTAATTATTCCTTTATTTGATTAGTTTTATTGTCAAAAAGTAAATAAGACAAGGAGTCTTTATGGGTAAGCCCGCAGCTACAATTGGTCATATGCATGTATGCCCTAAAACCACAGGTACAGTCCCGCATGTTGGCGGCCCTGTTGTGGTAGGCTCAACTAATGTATTAATAGGTAGCATGCCCGCAGCACGTAAAGGCGATATGTTAGTGTGTGTTGGGCCACCCGACAGCATAAAGTCAGGCTCTGGTAGCGTAAAAATTAACGGTAAACCCGCAGCTCGAATGGGTGATGATAGCTCCCACGGCGGAAAAATTGTTGTTGGTAACCCTACTGTATTAATAGGTGGCTAACCTTGCTGTCTACTTACATAAGTAATCACCAAGCACAATTGCTTTGTATTAGTAAGGCGCAGTGCTGCCCGTTTACTTCTGTAGGTTATGTAAAAACACTTAAAAAAAAGCTGTTAGAAACAACGTGGCTAACCGCTAAAAAAAATAATACTCCTCAACACTTTACACAACCCGATTTAACTTTAATTAATACGTTAGTAACGAGTGAGCAAAGCCTTGATGTGACTGCGCAGGCATGTATAGAGGTTATGGCTAATTTACCGCAAACAATTAACCTGGCTTTTATAAACTCGTTGCTCAACAGCCCATCCCTGCATGACTTAGCAAAGGCTGTTATTTATAAAGTTTTATTACAGCAACACAGCTTTAATTTAATTGCATTAATTGACTTAAACACTATTTATTTTGCATTGGCTAATAGCACCGAACAAGAGGCAACATCAGCCGAAACAGTGGCGCTCATCAGCGCATTCAACCCTAATGCAAACATACAAGTGCTAAAACATGTGTTTGATGAGCTATGTAAAAGTAAGCTTGTTAATTCACCGTTAATGTCGCTTTTTTTATTATCACTAAGTTGGGAACAAGTAAACGCATTAAGTAATTACGCAAGCAATGTTTTAACAGTAGATGACACTTTGCATGTGCTATTACAAAGTGGCTATATAAAGCTAGTGCCCTTAGCGTGTATGTCGTTAAACCAAGTAGAAAACCCAACAGCTATTATTGCCTTAATAAGGCGAATGCTCGGTGATAAGCTCGATTTACTCGTAAGCTATGACATTCAAGTAAGTGCATTTAATGCTGAACAACAAGCACTAGTGGCTTTTAAACAGCAGTTACAGCAAAACTGGCCTAAATACGAGGAGGAGCTTTGCTTACAAAGGTTTGTAGCTGGAAAATCTCTGAATAAAAGGTTAAACGCAATAGAAATGTCGGCAATGGACTGTTATAGCCAAGCAATATTTAATTTGTATACCTACTACAAATCGATGGCTAAAAATGTAAAAGCAGAGGCGCAAGCATGAAGGCGTTTAATGTAAACGTAAGCTGTTTTTCTACGCCTTTGTCGCAAGACATAGATACACTGCTATATGCAGATACCCCAACTCCACCTAACGGTATTACTTGGCAATCATGGAATGCCTGTATTTATGATTGCATAGTAAAAGCGAAAGAACTTTTTGCAAAAGTAGAAGACTCAAACTTGCCACTTGTATGGTTATTGCCAGCACTTGCGTACCAAGATGAGCTAAAGCAGCTTTTAGCAAAAAGTTTTAAACAGTTGTTCCCTGAGCATGTAGAGCACTTATTATTTTATGGCGCTGTTGGTGCTAATACGTTAGTGCAGTTGGCGGTGCAAAAAAAATGGCATAAGGCAAACGTGATTGCCATTGATGCTACCTATAAAGCCGATAAAAACAATGAGTGGGTATACTTAGGAGTAGGTGGTGCACTTGCGTCTATTGAAACGGCTCAAATTGGCTGGATGCAAACTAGTCATGAATTTGCTCCTTCAATAGATTTTATAAAGCACGACCAACTAGGCGGTATATTTTCCAAAATCGCACAGGATAATAAAGACCATATAGATCTTATATTTGCACCTGGCAACGGCATACATCAGCAAAGTGATGTTTGGCTGACTAATTTACAATTGCTCAGTAATTTAATTAATGAGCATACACATTATGAATTACCTAATTACAAATTAGGTAAAATTGGTGCGCTTGAAGGACTCGTCAATTTATATCAATTGACCTCAAGCCCGGCTATTGTAAATCACTTTAAACACGCGTTAGTGATTTCTCAAGAACAATCAAAATATCAGGCCGCAGCATCATACTTATGGATAAGTGAGGAAGTACACAACTAATGCAAAGTAATACGGTTGTTTTACAAGGAACGAGTTACCCCATTTGCCTAGTTGCTGGCAAAGGCCAAACGCCGTCAGGTTATGCGCCAACTGTGGCAAACACCCCTGAAACGGCTAAACAACAAATAGCTCAAATTGGTGGTGCGTTAACAGGTGACGCTGCCAAACGCCTCGACGTAATTAATTTATTAAATAGTGCTGGCGTTAACTGCCCGCGCAGCGCATCAGCTCGCGAAACCGCAAGCGTACTTACCCAAGCCTTAGTAAGTGGCGCAGTAACGTGTTTCCACCAAAAAGCAAAGTCGGCCATTCAGGTAAGCGATAATACTAATAGTGGCTCAGCGGGAAAAAATTCGAACAAAAAATCAAGCTCAACCGCATCAGGTAAAAGCGCATCGCAAGCACCCGCTAAAAATACGGGTGGTGCAAGTAATAACACCGCAAGTGAAGAGCCCATTACAAATCAAGAGTGCCGTTCAGATCCAGTTTCAATGCTCTCTGGCGAAGAAATCCTCCCGCTTATCGACTTTACCCTTGCAGGCAGTCGCCAATTAGTGTGGCGACGTTTGTATCGCTCATCTCATGCTGATGTGTGCACAACAATGGGTAATGGTTGGCGCCACGACTTTATGGCAAGCCTTACCGAGCATTATTTGCCGCCCCCAAAAGTGGGCCCTAAGCAAAAAGGCACTTACTGGCTAGAGTACCAAGACGAGCACGGCGCTAAACATAAATTTGAAAAGGTGAAACCTGGCCAATCAAGCTATCAGTTAAGTAGTAACCTTGCGCTACATTACCAAACAAATGGTAAGCAAGTACTTGTAACACCAGATGACCAACACCTTACGTTTAAACCAGGCGAAAGCGCGTGGCTGCTTGAAAAAATAATTAACGAAAAAGGCCAAAGCATCGCGTTTTATTACGATGCTAAAGAGCGCCTACACCGTATAGAAGTAAACAAAGTACGTGGCTGTATAATTAGCTACAACGCGCAAGGTTTATTAAGCAAAATAGCAGCGTACTACACCGATAAAAACAACAAACAGCAATTGCTATCGCCATTACTTGCAAGCTATGAGTACGATGAAAACAAAAACCTTGTTCTGTCTACTAATCAGCAAAACGAAACTGAGCGCTACGCGTATAACGCCGCTAACTTATTAACAAAGCGTACCCGAGCTAGTGGCTTTAGCCATCACTTCGAGTGGGATAGCTACTCACCCAGCGCTAAATGTATAAAGCAGTGGGGCGATAACAATACCTATACCTACCAGTTTGAATACAACCTTGAGCGCGGTGAAACAACCTGTATAGACTCTCGAGGCCACAAAGAGCACTTTGTACATAACGCACAAGGTAAATTGGTAAAACATACCGACCCTAACGGCAACGTTTGGCAATATACATACAATGCGCAAGGCCAAAAGCTCAGTGAAATTAAGCCCGATAGCAGCACAACGCGCTATAGCTATACACCTTATGGCCAATTAGAAACAATAACGCAGCCAGATGGTAGCCAAACCCATTTTGCTTACAACCAACTTGGGCAACGTGTACTAACTACCTTACCTGATGGCCAAACCATTACGCGTAAATACAGTGTGGCTGGCTTATTACAAAGCGAAACCTTTGGTGATGGCCGCACCACGTTATACAGCTACGATAAGCTCGGCCAGTTAACCCAGCATATTAATAAAAATGGTCAAATCACCAAGTTTATTTGGAACGAGCAAGGCGAGCTTTTAGCAAAGCATCTTAACGATGAGTTAATACGTTACAGCTACGACAGCCTAGGCCGCGTAAATGCCACACTGAATAACGCAGGCTTACTCACCCAATATAAATACAATGAGCACGGCCAGCTTACACAAACAATTGCCTTTGATGAAAACGAGCCTGAAAATAAGCAGCATCAATACTTTAGCTACGACGAAGCAGGGCGGTTAATTAGCTCGCAAAACAGCAAAGGCGACACCACCGAGCAACACTTTGAAGGGCTAAGCCAACCGCACTGTGTTATTCAGCCCGATGGCAGCGCACTGCATTTAACGTACGACAAAGAGCGAAACTTAACAGCCATCGAGCGAAGCGATGGTCACGTATACCGCATAAGTTACGACGCTAACGAAAACCCAACACAAATAACCGGGTTTGATGGCACGCTACAGCAGTATAAATACGATGCCTGTAACCGCTTAGCCTCAGTAACACAAAGCAACAAACGCCATGTAAAAATAGAGCGCGACAGCCTAGGCCGTGTAACTGCGCAGCATGCAAGCCTTGCCAGTGACTCACATATCATTAATAACGCCAATTACTACAGCTACACAAAGCAAGGTAAAATTGCGCGTGCACATAACGCACAATCAACACTTAAACAACGCTTTGATAAAGGCGGGCGATTATTGTGTGCTGAGCAAGTTAATAACCAGCAACAAGCGCATACCTTAAAATACAGCTACGACGAATACGGCAGAAGGCAAACCCTTACCCTGCCAGATTCAACCACGCTTAAATACAGCTACAACCAGTTTGGCCAGCTAAGCGGTATTAACTTACAGCAAACCAACAGTAAAGAGATTGAGCTAGCTGAGCCGCTTGTAACATTAAGCTACGACAGCCAAGGTAATATTAAAACCCAGCAGTTTGGTAACAGCATTACCCTCAATCAACAGTTTGATGTATTTAACCGTTTAACGCAGCAGCAGCTTACACACCCAGCGCAAGCATTATTTGATACCTGTACGTACAACTACGACAGCGTCAACCAGCTGATTGCCCGTAAAAACGAAGGCGTAAGCAGCCAAAATATCAATTTTGAATACAACAGCTTGGGTCAGTTAATAAAACAAACATTGGCAAGCTCAGGTGCTGATACAATCACACACTACCAGTGGGATAGCTTTGGTAACCCGCAAAGCCAAACAGTTAAATCAAACACAAGCGATGCAGACCTTAGAGATACAGGCGAGCAGGGTATAGACCATGATACTGCCAGTAATGAGCATACAGCCAGCTCTTTTATTGATTTAACACGCGCCACGCATAGCGAATACAATGAGTTAGCGCCAAATAGTAGTAAAAATAGTAGCAACGCTGACTCAGTAGCAAACAATGAAAGTACGAACAACACCACAATAAACAGTGCCACCGACGCAGACCGCCTAACTCACTTTGGCGACAGCGACTTTTACTACGACGAGTTCGGTAACCAAATACGCGAAACCGGCAAAGGCATTAAAACCCGCCGTGAATATAACGCGTTTAATCAGTTAAGCTGTTTTAACAACAACGGCACGCTCACCCAATACGATTACGACCCACTCGGTCGTCGTATCGCCAAGCACACTGAGCAGGGCAAAATTGACTACATTTGGGATAACGATCAGTTAATCGGCGAATGCCAGCACGGTGAGTATACGTGGTATATCAACTTGCCAAATCAATTTCATCCAGTGGCGCTGATTAAACAAGGTGAGGTGTACTACTACCACCTAGACCAAATTAATACCCCGCGTTTTGTAACAAACAACAAAGCAGAAGTCGTTTGGGAAAACCAAGCCGATGCGTATGGTTATGAAGAGTTAAAAGCAGAATCAAATAAAGAAGAGTCTTTCACTCAGCCAATCCGCTTTCAAGGGCAATATTTAGATGAAGAGAGCGGCCTACATTACAACCGCTACCGCTACTACAGCCCCAAACAACAACGCTTTATAAACCAAGATCCGATAGGCTTAGTAGGTGGCATAAACCACTATCAATATGCGCCCAATCCGGTTAATTGGGTGGATCCGTTCGGGTTGAGATGTAAAGAAGATGAAGAGAGAAGATTGAAAGTATGCTTAAAAAAAGCATTTAACGAAGGCCTAATTAGTGAGGAGTTACAAAGGGATTTACTTGAAGCCGCCCAAATTGGATTTATCACGGCAAAAGAGATTAAACAGGAGATTATTTCAGGAAATCCCGCTTCATTGCTTATATTGGGAGGAGGAGATAACTCAAGCCCAATGACCTCTCAGTCTATTATCGATGAAAGTATTGGGGAGCCGCTTTCTATCGATGCATTGATTAATTCAGAACTAGATAAAGTGACTAGTTTAATATGGAAAGAGGGTGAAGAGTTTAAAAATCACGTTTTAATTAATTACCATTTAGATCCTGATATGCAGGTTTTAACACGTGATGAGTTTTTATCACTTGCAGTGTATACTACAAACCTTTACAAGCCTATAAATGCTGGGCTTAGGGGGTTTTCACCTAGGGATAAGGAAAAATGGGCTAAGGCAGTTGCTGATACTGATCAAGCGTTAATTAAATTAGCGGAAAACCCATTATTGAGGTATGAGGGACATGTTATTCGTGGAGATCAATTCAGTGATGACTTATTAGAGGAGTTGTTCCCTGTTGGTGGCATACATTATGAAAAAGGTTTTAAAAGTTCATCGAGCAATTTAGATAAGCCCTTCGATGGCAATACTAAAATACTTATAACTTCTAAAACAGGGGTTAATATTGCTAACAATGCTGCAGTAAAGCCAGAAGAGCAAGAAGTATTGTTTAAGTCAGGAACGAAATTTAAAGTTATTAGCCGTTTAAAAGTAAATGGAACAAACTTCATAGAGCTAGAAGAGGTTTAAAATGAGTGAAAAAAAATATTATGATGATTCTGGTGAGTTAATTACCTCTTCCGCAATAATTCGAATGTTAGAAATGGAAAATAAAATTCCTAATGATCTTCGATTTCCTTTTATGACAAATAAATTAAGTGGTTCTAGAGAGCCTCATAAAACCCAATGGATGTCATCATATAATGTCTATCGCATAGCAGTCCCTAGACCTACTGATGAGCAATGTAAAGAATATTATCAAAGAATCCAAGTTGATTGTGATGATGACATAAATCGCTTTCGAGGTGCTTTACTTGGATGTGCAGTTGGTGATGCTTTAGGCACAACTCTTGAGTTTAAGGCCCCTGGGACATTTAAGCCAATTACTGATATTGTTGGTGGTGGACCATTTAACTTGAAAGCAGGAGAGTGGACTGACGATACTAGCATGATGTATTGCTTAGCTCATAGTCTTGTTCGTACTAAGGTTTTTGACCCTAAGGATCAAATGGATTTGTACTATAAATGGTGGAAAGATGGTGTTTTCAGTGTAAATGGTAAGTGTTTTGATATTGGTAATACGGTCGTTAATGCTCTGCAAAATTATGAGAAAACTGGCGATCCTATATCTGGCAATACAGATCCAAAATCGGCAGGAAATGGGTCTTTAATGCGTTTGGCACCAATACCAATTCGTTACTATGATAATTTTGAAAATGCAATTAAATATGCAGCTTTAAGCTCTATTACAACTCATGGCGCTGAAGAAGCTGTGGATGCTTGCCGTTATTTTAGTGGGTTAATTTGGGGGGCTTTGCATGGAGTATCGAAAGAAACTTTACTCGATGGGATCTATACACCCATAGACGGGTACTGGGATGAAAACCCATTATGTCAATCGATAATTGATCTCATAGTAGACGCTAAATATAAATCTAAAAGTGCTTCGCAAATACGCGCAAGTGGTTATGTCATGCATACCTTGGAATCAGTTTTATGGGCTTTTTATCATTCTGATACATTTGAGTCTGGTGCTTTATTAGCCGTTAATTTAGGTGAAGATGCTGACACAACAGGCGCTATATACGGGCAGCTTGCAGGTGCATATTATGGAGAACGTGTAATTAATTATCATTGGGTTAAAAAAGTGAGAGAATTTCATGTTTTTTATTTAAAAGCCCAAGAGTTTAAAGAGTTGATCGTTTCGGAAAGAAATTAATAACAATAAATAAAAGACAAGGAAATACAATGTCATCAATAAGAATAACTCAATCTATTGGATTGGGCGGCACTAACAGTTTAAATGATGTAAAAACGGTACAAGCCGCGTTAAATAAATTACTAAAACTTATCCCACCTACACAAGTTTTAGTTGTTGATGGTCGCTTAAACCCTCGTCCAGAAAACTCAAAAACTATTGCTGCTATTAAGTTATTCCAAAGCAAAGCCTTAAACATGGTTCGACCCGATGGAAAAATAAATCCGAATGATGCTACTTTTCGCAAAATTAATGAAAAGCTCGCCTTATTTAACTCTCAAAAAGCAGGAATGAAAGATCCTCAACTTTTTTTGAAAAATATAATAAAACCAACGCTGTTAAAAATCTGTTTATCAACAAAAAAAGCAGAAATCTTATTGCTAGGTACAGCGATTCAAGAAAGTCGATTGAAGTATCGTCAACAACTAGGCGGTGGACCTGCGTTGAGTTATTTTCAGATAGAGCCTGCTACTCATGATGACATTTGGGATAATTACCTAAGTTACAGAGGAGAGTTAGCATTAAAAGTTAAAAGCTTAATGACTACTGAAGATAAGTTAAAGGAGCTAAAAGAGAATGATGCTTATGCATGCGCCATTGCTAGAATTCACTATTTAAGAGCGCCAGCTGCCTTACCTGAAGCTAATGATACTAATGCGCAGGCACAGTATTGGAAAACTTATTATAATACGCCACTTGGAAAGGGAACTGTGCAAGAGTTTATCCATAATTGGCAAACATATGGAGTAAGTATATGAACGTTTTTAAGGCCTTAATTTGTACTCTTCTACTAATGATAAGTCATACCGCTTTCGCGTCAGAATGCTTAAATATAAAAGTAACTAAGCCCATAAAAGTTGATGACAAAACAGGGCTATTGCAGTCATTGAAGTTTGAGCAAGTTAAATTACTCCACAAAGATAAGTCAGGTATTTGCTTGCCTACAAGGGATACCTACATTTTGTCTTTTAGTGAAGGGATCCCTTTTATTGCCACTCGATTAAAAGGTCACACGCCAGAAGTAACATTGCTCGAAAAAGACAAAAATTATTATGCATTAATAAAGTTTTATGCAGGTAACAAATTGCAAGTACTAAAGGGATATCAAGTCATCAACTCAGAGCTATACGCACTCCCTAACTTCACTTTAAGTAGTAATGTAAGCAATATTAGTATTGATGAAGGGGTTATTAGCGTAAAGAATACTAAGTTAGTTGAAGAGCACACCATTGATTCAGTTACGCTTTATAACTTTGATTTATCAGGTGTATCAGTTAAGCATTAAGTAATGTATTTTCCAAATAACTATAATATCGAACTATCAAGGGTATTTAAAAAGCATGATAAAAAGTAACCTTGGTAAGTTTTTTCTGATTACAGCCTTGTTTTTTTATTGCACCGTGTAATGAAGCTCAAGGTGCTACGCAAGTTATATTTAAATGTAATGCGGATGTACCTACACCTATTGAGCTGGTTATTAACAAAGTAGGGAATAAATTTCACTTAGCTGAATTTACTATAAATGTAGCCCCTGTTATTGATCTTGGATAAATGAAAATAGAGATTCCCTTAAACTAGCACGCACGCCAGCAGTTTGGTGTGACTAGCTTGGGTTTTTGAATATTATTAAGAATATTAAACATAAGGAAATACAGTGAATAAAATAAACACGGATGTAAATTATAGAACAATGGCCGGTAATGCTCGTTTGGTAATTATCGCAGAATCCAGTCATAGCCCTGTATCTTATAAATATGAGGCTATAAAGGCTCTAAAACAACTTAAAGCTGCGGGTTTCACTCATTTTGCGATGGAAATGTTACCTATAAAGATAAAAGAAAAAATAGATTTTTATCAACGTACTGGTAAAGGTTTTGATGTGATTTACAAACATTTTCGAGAAAATTGGTATTGGAATGGTGCTGCTAGCACAGGTTATGGTGAACTAGTTAAAGCTGCTAACTCTCTAGGTATGAAAATTATTCCGTTAGATATGCCTGTTGAGGTGATGGATAAAATTGATGGTAGGTGCAGTTGGGAGGACGCTGATGGTGGTTTATGTACTGATTCACATATTCAAAGAAATCAAATGTGGGCGAGTATACTAAGCAGTACTCTTAAAATTGAAAAAGGCTCCCGTATTGTTGCATTTATGCATCGGTATCATGCATTTAATGCTGGTAATAGGCATGTAGGTGTTGATTCTATTTTACTTAATTTAAAAATCAGTGGAATAAGTATAATTGACTATATTGGTGGGATGACCTGCAAAGATAGTGGAGTTTGTGAAGGTGAAGGCGACTTAAAAAAGCCGCTTAGAGAGACTTATTTCTATAGGAAAGGTGCATTTTTACCTTCACCAGTACCTTCTTATACTGTCCATCTTCCAGAACAATCTTTAGGGAAGTGATTTTATGGATAAAATATTATTATTGTTGATTATGATGGCGCCTTCCATTTATGCCGCAGGTCCTCGATGGGATAATACTATAGATATAAATGACCCAGATTTAACTGTAATAACCGCCGCACAGCAATGTCATAAAAGCTTAATTAACGCGCCAGAGTATCTTAAAGAGTGGTGTGAAAAAGCTTATTCCATGGGATACTGGAAAGCATTGATTACTTTAAGCCTTCACACTGGGGATGGGACTCGATTATTAGAGGAAGCCAAAAAGCGGGTTGCGGCAAAAGAGATTGAAGCTTATTCAACATTAGCTTGGTTATATGGAAGCGGCATGTTTGTAGGGCAAGATATTAATAATGCAATTTCCCTTCACAAAGAATTTTTAGCATTAGATGCAGAATTGCCAAATTCATTAGTTACAACGGCGCATTTTGAGTTAGCAAGTTTATATAAATCGCAGCATAATTGGCTTGCAGTAAAAGAGCATGCACAATATGTTATTGAACACAGCGCTTTAGCTTATGACAAAGAGCAAGCTGTTAGTCTATTACAGTTAGCAAAAGAGAAAGCTCAATTAAAATAAATCATTGAATTCAAACTGATACACAAAGGAGCTATGAACGCCTAAGCTAAGGCGCTATAGAAATGATATGGAACAACAAAGCCAACAAACACTAACTAACCTTGTTTACGATATATATGAAGACCCAGCTTTAATAGAAGAGCATCAAGTGCTTATAAACCCTTTGTTGAGCGATTTAGTTGCCACTGCGCCAGCTGGATTTGAGGGTATGGCGACAATGATTAATACCCATATTTCTAATGGGTTTAAATTCAAAAATCCTAAAATACAAAAATTTGAACTTGAGTCGGGACTTTTAAAACTTAAAACATATTTTCAAAAAATAAACCTGTAATACCGTTCATAATTACTCACTCATTTTTTAACGCTGTTTTCACAAGCTTATTTTTATGTTTAGCTCTTTTTATAGAGACAGAGTAGAGAGCCTCAAGTCGTCTGTTTTGGTGGGAGCGCTCTATCTGGAACAGTGAATTCACTCGCAATTGGAATATATGAGGAGTTGAGTAAGTAGTGTCTAAAAACGATGAGGTATTTCTATTATTTCCACCATGGAAGCTTTTACGAAGGTTTCTATTAGTAACAGTGCTCTTACTTTTGGGTACTGTATACTCCGGAATGACTGTGTTAACGCAATACTTTGATACAGAACCTGAGTGGCTGTTAGGAATTTTATTTTCTACAGGGGTAGCATTTTGCCTTATAAATTTTAAAGTAAGCCAAGGCTCTTTTTTTTGCGCGAATATATTAAAATTCTATGCTTTATTTTTAGCTGTGATTTGCTTACCGACTTTTATAATTTTAGAAGGTAATGGGTATTATATTGCAACAGTTAGCAATATAGCCTTTATGTTGCTCTCTTTTTATTTAATTAAAGGTGAAAAATACCAAGGTCTTATTAAATATCAGTATGATTTTTTTAAAGATATAAAAGACGCTCGTGCTGCTGTCGAAAAAGAAATGGCAAAAAGTAACCGAAGGAACAAAAAGTAATAATTTTTTTTACCTTTATTCAATTTAGAACTCTAGGGAGCTATAAACGCCTAAGCTAAGGCACTATAGAAATGATATGGAACAACAAAACCAACAAACATTAACTAACCTTGTTTACGATATATACGAAAACCCAACTTTAATAGAAGAGCATCAAGTGCTTATAATGCCCTTATTGAGCGATTTAGTTGCCACTGCACCAGCTGGCTTTGAGGGGATGGCGACAATGATTAATACCCATATTTCTAATGGGTTTAAATTCAAAAATCCTAAAATACAAAAATTTGAACTTGAATCAGGGCTTTTAAAACTTAAAACATACTTTCAAAAAATAAACCTTTAATACCTACCTCTCTTTTTTATTGAGCACCCACATTTTTAATTTTAATGCAGCACGTGTGCTGCATTTGTTTTTTCTCATTAAGGATGATGTATGAGCCTTATTACCACGAGTATTTTAATGCTGTTCTTACAGCCTTTATTTGTATATTTAGCTCTTTTTAAAGAGTCTGAGCAAAGTGCCCGAAACCGTTCACTAGATAACGAAGATGCTATGTATCTATTTATAGCGCCAGGGTTAGCTGTATTTTATCCTGATGACTTTTGGCAGGCAGTACTTTATTTAGGAAGTGTATGCCTACTAGGTTTAATGCTTGCCATTATTGTAAAAAGCAAAGCTAAAAAACTATTAACAAGGGATGACGCTATTGGGTTTACTATTGCCAGTTTTTTATTTTTTTGGCTTATAAAATTAATTATCGGTGGGATAGGGTACCTTTTTAGCGAAAATGCCGCGAATGGTTCAGCGGCCGACATAGGCCAGCAAGCTTTTTCATCAACTTCAGGTGAGCTTTTAAACTGGGGGTATTTATATTATCAGTTTTGGCCAACGCTATACTTTTCACTATCTATGCTAACCACTTTAGTTATAAAAATAATTGAAAGCCGGTTTGATAAACATTCAATTTCAGGCTCGCTGTTAATTTTGGGTGCAGTTTTAGCTGGCGTATCACCGTTATTTGGCAATGCTTTTATTTTAGGTGTGATAGCTAACTTTTTTATATTTTTGGTTGTGTGTACGGCATGCATAGAAGTTGATAAAAAGAGCGACCCTTCAGCCGGTGCTATTAGTATTATGTATGCTTTTTTGCTTATGGGCGGCATCATGTTTAGTGGCATTGGTAAATTAATATATACACTATTTTATAATTAGATTAGTGATTGTTTTTTGATTAAAAAACATGCAGTATAATTGTACCTAATTAGACCCCTACTTTTTCAGCATAAATATGGCTGGTGTAATTAATTAGCCATATATATTAAGTAGTTTATAGCTAGGCCTTGGGAGAGAGTTTGCTTTGTTTTTATCGCGCTTAAAAATTTTTGTATTGGTAATAGTCTCTATTGCCGTTGTTTTTTTTACTACATCACAGGCTTGTGCAGATATGTTTGGCTTTTTTAATAAACAAGAATTTTATTTATCGGCTCCAGTAAAAGGGCAGTTATTAGATAATGGGCAGCCAGTTGCAAACACTAAAGTGATGCGCTCACTTACCTATGGCGATGAATACGTTGATGAAACCACAACAGATGAACAGGGTTATTTTACCTTCACAGAAAAAACAATAAAAACAGGTAAACCTTCTAATATGTTTGATAACGACTCGTTGGTTCAACATATTTATTTAGAAAACGGCACGCCAGAAGGGATTGTTTTGTGGTACACACTTGTTTCAATTCATGAAGATAGCGATACACTCAAAGCGCTTCTTGCACACTTAGAGTGTGATATTGGCCAAGAGCCACAAACTTACGATATTCCAATTAAAGAAGATACAAGCCACACTTTTGCGATATACACATCATGTAAACTTTAACTATTTATTTAAAGGGAACTTATATGAATACTTTGACACCCACTCAAGCCGTACAATTAGCAAACCTTGCTTATAAAGCAAAAAGTATTAAAACCACTAATTTACTCAATCGCACACTTCATGCCTCTTTGCGCGACAATTTTAACTTTTCTGTTAACCCTGGCGCAGTACAAGGGGTAACGGGCAGCTTTTTTTCTCATTTATTTAATTTAAGCACGGGCTTTGCTTTAGTAGGGCATGGGCTTGGCGCGTATGAGGGCGATTCGGTTATAACTATTCGGGGGACTAACTCGCTAAGAGATGGATTAACCGATGGGCACTTTGGTGTGAGTGGTGGGTCAAATGGCAGTATGGTGCATGCTGGTTTTAATAAGACTTTTTATAGTATGAAGCCTGCGCTGCAAGAGTTTATAGCAGCGAATATTCAAGATAAAGTAACCGGTTGCGTTCATTTAGTTGGCCACAGCTTGGGTGGTGCGTTAGCGACGCTTTCTGCTGATTGGATCAAAGCTGAGTATTCACTTCCTGTAAAATTATATACGTTTGGTTCGCCACGTGTTGGGCTTGAAAACTTTTCTCGCGCAGCAACATCCAGAATCGATAAAATTTATCGCTGTACACATGGGGCTGACCCAGTGGCTAAAGTGCCTTTATGGCCTTTTTCGCATGCTCCGCACAATGGCCAAGAAATACGTTTAGATAGTGGACAAGGTTTAAAAGGTGCTGCTCATACTCTTGCTGGTACGCCTGGCTACTTAAACACTGCCAATAGCAATAATTGGAACAACTTAACTATACAAGCTAATCACTTTTTAAACATGCCTGTGCGTTTAAAATTTGAAGACAGAAATCAAGCATCATTTACCTCACATTGGGCAGATAAACTAGGTGCTGCATTAATTACCCTTTTAAAAGATGCAGGCTATTACAGCGCAGTTGCTGCCCAAGCAGCTATTGGTACTGGGCTCACTTTTTACGATATGTTGGCGCGAACGCTTGATAAAATAGCTAAAGCGTCAGCCTCGTTTGCAACACAAACCTTAGGTTTACTAGGACATATGTTAGTGTTTGCAGGCAAAGTAATTAGTAAAGCGGTGGAGCTGACTTATAGCTTTATAAAATCTGTTTTCGACTCAACCCTAGGCGCTTTATACAGAGCTGCAAGAGAAGGGCTTAGCGGCCTAGACTAACCTTAATTTAAATCTCAATCTCGCTCTAATAAAATAGCACCACTTTGGTTTTCGCCTAAGTGGTCGTTTTTGTTATACATAGGGCACTTACTCATAGATAAACACCCACAACCAATACAGCCATCTACGCGGTCGCGTAGGCGCTGCATATACGCTATGCGCTCATCAAGCTGTGCTTGCCATTGCTTTGAAAGGGCTGACCAGTCTTTTTGTGTGGGAGTGCGCTGCTCAGGTAATGTGGCCAGGGTGTGTTTAATTTCATCAAGTGTTATTCCCATGGCTTGTGCGGCTTTTATTACCGCTATACGGCGCAGCACATCTTTTTTATAGCGGCGTTGGTTGCCGCTATTTCGCCAACTACGTATGAGTTCTTTTGTTTCGTAAAAGTGTAGGGTTGATACTTTTACGCCGCTGCGCTTAGCGACATAACCTACGGTTAGGTTGGCCTCTGTTAGTTTTTTTTGATCTATTGGCATTGTTTTAAATTTCCGTTTGACCTCAATATAAGTTGAGGTTTTAAGCTTCTGTCAACATTAAAAAAGGAGCTAACTAAATGCAACAAAAACTTAAGCGTAGCACTGTTATTATTTACTCAAGCGCACGTAAAAATGGTAATACGCAGGCACACGTTAACAGCTTTGCTGAGCAAAACGATGTAAGGATAATATGTTTAGATGATTATAAAATAGCGCCGTACTGTTATAACAAAAACTATAAAAGCGATGACTTTTATGCTGTATTTGAAGCACTGTTAAAGTATGACCACTGGGTGTTTGCCTCACCCGTTTATTGGTACAGCACCACAGTACAAATGAAATTATTTATTGATAGAATAACCGATTACATGGACGATGAAGTATTAAAGCCAAAGTTACGAACGCTGCGTAGTAAGCATTTTTCAGTGCTTTCTAATGCGTCATCAAGTGAAGCGCCGGCGTGTTTTGTAGAGCAATTTAAAAATACGTTTAGTTATTTAGGTATGCAGTTTATTAATCATCACCATAAAAGTACCCAAAAGGTTGCTTAAATTGCAGCCTTTTTTGGTTGTCTCTGGTAGTTTAGTAATACGCTTAAAAACACAGGATTGTTTTATGAAATATTTACTAGGGTTAGTGCTGCTTTTTAGCCCGTTTATTAATGCTAATGAGCAACCAATTAACGGGTTTGGTAATTATTATAATGTACCCGTGCATGACAAAATTAATAGCTCTACGGTATTTAAAATAGCATTTGATGTTGCCGATGGTGCTAAAAAAGGCGAGCAAAATAACTCAATAAATTCGTTAGCGCGTTTTATTAATATGCATGTAGCGCATGGTGTAAAGCCTGAAAACATTCAACTTGCATTAGTTGTGCACGGCAGCGCAAGCGTTGATGTGTTAGCTAACAGCGAATATAAAAAGCGCTTTAGTGCTAACAATAAAAACCAAGCCTTAATTAAGCAGCTACTTGCTAATAACACTCAGGTGTATGTGTGTGGGCAATCGGCAACTCACTTTAAAGTAACGCCAGAATTGCTTATTGATGGCTTAAAAATGTCACTGTCAGCAATGACCGCGCACGCACAACTTCAACAACAAGGCTATACGCTCAATCCATTTTAATGACGCAAATAACAAAAAATATACTCTGCTTTGGCGACTCTAATACGTGGGGTTTAAATCCCGAAACAGGTAAGCGCTATGATGAAAAGACCCGTTGGACCGCGCGGTTACAGCAACAGCTAGGCAGCGGCTTTAGCGTAATAGAGTCGGGGCAGCCAAACCGTACGCTTGTGAATAACCCGCCTTTTGCGGGGGAGCTTAATGGTATTCGCTATTTAAAACCCGATTTGCAGCAATACGCTTTACACACGCTCATTATTGCACTTGGCACTAACGATTTAAAAAAGCGTTTTAACTTAGCCCCAACAGATATAGCCACCGGCCTTACGCATTTTATTGGCTCTATTAAACAATTTTACTCGCCTGCTAACTTACCGAACATAATTGTTATTGGTCCTTTATTTATTAACCCTCAGCATGGGTTAAGCCGTATTTATTTAAACTGTAATCACAAGTTAATGCCCTTAAACGCTCTCTTTAAACGTGTAGCACATGAGCACGCGCTTAATTACGTTGATATATCACACCTTAACGCCCCCCTAGGGAGTGATGGTATACATTTAAATAGCCAAGGCCATAAGCAGCTTAGCGATATACTCAGACACCTGGTTTTGCAATTATAATGCAAACAAATCAATAAATTAAAAACGTAATTTGCTTTAATTATTTTACAAGCTTGATTGCTTTTATGCCCAGATATGCAATTATTATTGCACCTGACTCACACACAGCTTCTTTAAAAAGGTGTTATGAAACAATATCAACGTAGGTCTTTAATTGCAGTATTAAGCGGTGTCGTGGTTTTTATTATATGTGCTAGCACACTGATGTACTTTGCTGCACAAAAGCTAAGTAGGCAGTTAGCGCGAGATTCAAATTATATTGTTCAACACATAGATGCAGCCGCAACAGAACGTAGAAAAATTTTAACCCGCCTAAATAACGCAAACGCTAAACAATGTAATAACAATACATTGATAGAAATGCGCCGCGCGTTGTTTGATGCACAATACGTGATAGATATTGGCTTTTTTACAAATAATGAACTGGTTTGCACCACCGGTGCAGGAAAGCTGGCAGCTACAATTACCGATAATCCTCCCGACTACATTCGAATTGATAAATACGATAATAAACCTGTGCGCGTAAGGTACGAACCACAATTGTATTTGCTTTTGTTTAGTGGCCGTGCAATGGAAGTGATAATTGTAAGGCAAGGTAGTTACAATTTAATAGTCGATACGCGCGCTTTTAACGATAAAGTAATTGTATCGACCAAATGGGAAGTACTTTATAAAAACACGCACGAGACGTTTCATTTAGCGGGGGCTAAAGGGGTTTATGAGCAGGTAAAAAATAACGCATTTTTACCTTATGAATCAATTATTAAATGCAGTACTAATAACCCAGGCTACTGCGCAGCCGCACAACTACCGTGGAGCCAATTTTTTGCTGATAATCAATTTTTATTGATTATTTCGCTTATTTTAATTTCGTTAGCGGGTGTATCAAGTGGACTGTTAATTGACTATAGCTTAGCGGCTAGGCGCTCAACTATCACGCGTGTGCGCAAAGGCCTTAAAAAAGGCTCATTTTATTGGACCTACCAACCCATTATTTGTTTGCAAACAGGTAAAGTGGTTGGCTGTGAGGCGTTGGCCCGTTTTGAAGATAAATACGGCGTTTTATTTCCTGATCAATTTATTCCTATTATCAGAAAAACCAATTTAACGTGGCGCTTTACCCAAGCCATGATTGAAAAAGTACTTTATGAGCTAACCACCGTTGAGGTATTACCGCGCAATTTTAAAATTTCTATTAATATTTTTCCCTACGATGTAGAAACAGGCAATATTGCGCTTTTAAAAGACATACCGGCACTCACCGATTCGCGCTTTATTATTTGTTTAGAAATAACAGAAGACGAATACTTAGACTCAACAGTTGCCCATGCCCACTTTAAAAGGCTGGTTGAGGCGGGCTTTAATTTATCGATAGATGATTTTGGTACGGGTTACTCTAACTTAAAAAATCTACAAAACTTGAGCTTTCATCAACTTAAAATTGACCGCACCTTTGTACAAGACATAACAACACAAGGCTTAAAGGCCTCAATGATCCCCAATATTATGGCGTTGGTACGTAAGTTTAACTACACCTGTGTAGCAGAAGGCATAGAAACTAATGAGCAAGAAGCCATACTAAAACAAGCTGGCGTACATTATGGCCAAGGCTGGAAATACGCCAAGCCCATGGCACTTCGAGAGTTTAAAGCGTATTTAAAATTGCAAACGGTTTAAACCTGTTTTACCTCATACACGTATTAGTATGATATTTATAACAGTGTAAGGTTTTAAAATGATTAAAATAATAGCCAGCGCATTTGTGGTGTTAATGCTTAGTGCGTGCTCAGCTCAATATCCAAATCAGCAAATTACCGGTAAGCAGTTTCCTACCATTAGCGGCCAAAGCCTAGATGAGAAAAGCGTAACCATACCGAGTGATTTTAAAGCCGATAAAACCTTGTTACTCATTGGCTATAAACAAGATAGCCAATTTGACATAGACCGTTGGTTAGTTGGCTTAGACATGACAGGAGTTACATTACCCACTTACGAACTGCCTACCATAGCAGGTATGGCTCCACGTATGTTTAGTACATTTATAGACAGCGGTATGCGCAAGGGTATACCTAAAGAGCTGTGGGGCGGGGTAATCACTATTTATGAAGATGGTGAAGCTGTGCAAAAATTTACAGGTAATAAAAACCCAAACAATACTCGCGTTGTTTTAATAGATAGCAAAGGTAAAATTTTACATTTTTACGATAGGGGCTTTTCGGTAAAGGCGCTTAATAAACTAAACGAAAAAATAAAATAAAGGGAGCCAAGCTCCCTTTAGTATTAAGTGTGTTTAAAACGCATAACTTACACTAAAGCGCGTAGTGCGTGGCATAATATAGCGGCCATTTGGGGCATCGGCATTACGTGGGTCGCCCTCTGTTATACCTTGCTCATCCGTTAAGTTATCAATGGCCAGTTGTAGTTTTATGCCTTCCATAGGTTCTAAAATTAAACCTAAGTCTACTTTTTCGTAGCCATCAAGAGTAACCGTGTTTTCGTTGTTACCAAAGCGGTCATCAACAGCCGACAGTGTGCCATATAACGCAGCAGCTCGCCGCACACTGATTAATAAATACATGTGGAGTGAGCAACAACACTTTTTTGTTGATTATAATCATCATAAAGCGAGTCAATCTAAGGTGTTAAGCGCTGCCGCAAGTACTGCATTATTTTTTAACTTAGCGTCTGAGCAACAAGCTCAACATATTGCCGAGCGACTAAGCCGCGACTTTTTAAAGGCCGGTGGCATAGTTACTACCGTTACCTCTACATCACAGCAATGGGATAGCCCTAATGGGTGGGCTCCGCTGCAGTGGTTTGCTGTTAAAGGGCTTAATAATTACGGTTTTAGTGATCTTAGTAAACGTATAATGAAAAACTGGTTAACAATGGTAGAAAACGACTTTTCTGTTAATCAGTGCCTACTAGAAAAATACAATGCGTGCGTGCCTCAATTAAAAGCAGGGGGCGGAGAATACGTAGTACAGCAAGGTTTTGGCTGGACTAACGGGGTTACCTCACGCTTTTATACGTTATGTGAGGACTGATCAGAGCAGTGTTTTATATGAAAATAATTCATTCATTATCATTAAGTTATTGTAACTATTAACTAAATATAATTGGTGATTGTTTTATGCCGTGTATGAATAATACCAAGGGCGCATTGTAAGTTGTTAATAAATTCGGTAATGTGGTGTAAACATTTCAAGGAAGAAATCTATGCTACAACCACACGCCGTTTTTGTAAAAACCACGTTTCAATCTTCTTTTCACTGTGAAAGCTACACAACTATATTAAAAACCATGCAAGCCATTTTTGGCGATATTAAAATGGACGACGTGATCCCTAAAAATGAGAAAAGGGACAAGTTTGATTTATTTTTAATTGATGGCGCTAAAAATAACTGGTTAGATTTACTGCCTGCCGACTTAATTTGCCTCGCTAAAAAGCATAAAGTTGTCTTATTTAATGTAGAGCCCAATGCCGTGTGCGAAAAAAACCTACTGTTAAATCATTTCAATGGTGTGTTTTATAAATCAGATGCACCAGAAACTATTTTTAAAGGGCTAGTTAGAATAACCGCAGGCGAGTTATGGTTTACGCGAAAGGTTATATCAAAAGCGTTTTCAGATATTCTCTCGGTTGCCTCTTCGTTTAATAGCCTACAAGAAGATATCACCCTAAAAAAAGGGGATTATGCGCACCTTACTAAACGTGAAAAATCGGTTATTCACTTAATTGCTCAAGGGGCGAGCAATAACGCCATTGCCGATAAACTTAATATAAGCGACCACACCGTTAAAACGCATTTGTACAGTGCCTTTAAAAAAACCAATTCTCGTAACCGTGTTGAATTAGCAAATTGGGCTCAGCGTTACATATCGGTTTTATTACCTATGGCTAAGTAGTTATAGCAATTTTTTAAAACACGATTGTTGTATACACTCATATAAAAAAGGCTACATCATGTAGCCTTTTTAGTTTTTAAATTATAGCCTTATACCAATTCGCTTAATCAAGTGTTATTGCGCATTGGTATTACGCTGCTTTTTGTGCCCACAACCCTCTATCAATTCCTTTTGTAATTAAGTCTGTGAGTGCTTTTTCAATGGCTTGGGTTACACATATGCTCATCGGTTCGTTATCACTAAAGCCGGCTTCCGCTTCGGCTAAGCGTTTGTAGCTTACGTACCTAAAAAACCCTGCACGCATTTCTTGGCTAAGTACTTTTTTGCTGGTGGCTACGCTAAGTAATACTTGGCCGGTGCGAACATCAACTGCGCGTAAATATATAGATATTGCATCTTCACGGTATAACTCAGATGCGCCAATACCAAAGTATTCCATTCCTAAACCGCCTGTTTTTACATTAGTATCGTAGCTAATAATACCGCCTTCTAAAATTATTTTAGCGGTTGTTAGGGGCGGTAAATCTGGTTGGTTAGGGTTGTCAGATTGGCCTGCACGAATAATTTTTCGCTCTGTTAAAATATTTTGTAAGCCTTCGCGTTCAACCGGTGTAAACCAATCAGACTCGTGCAGTGCTTGCACTAAAATAGAGTTAGCGCCTTGCGTTACTGCAGTTGAAAAC
The DNA here is from genome assembly GCF_024518735.1 of Pseudoalteromonas agarivorans. Lineage (NCBI taxonomy): Bacteria > Pseudomonadati > Pseudomonadota > Gammaproteobacteria > Alteromonadales > Pseudoalteromonadaceae > Pseudoalteromonas > Pseudoalteromonas agarivorans. The sequence continues at coordinate 309,915 of NZ_JANIGJ010000003.1, read as the reverse complement.
GAGCTAACATTAGTTTGCGGTTTGTATTGGCCTGTTTGATCTCTAAACGAATACACAGACACAGGGATACTGCCTACGGGTTTAGGTAAGTTCTTTAAATCACTAAATATTTCAGTGGGTTCTAATGTGGTGGCGACTTGCTGTGAGGGAGGGATTAAGTTTCCCATACTTGAGCAACCAGTTATGGCTAATAGAGTTATTGTTATGAGTATTTTGCGCATTATCCAAACCTCGGAACTTCGATTATCACGACAGAGTCATCTAATATATTGGTTATTTTTACTGTAATAGTGTCGGTTGTGCTGGTGATGACTTCTATTTGATAATCGCCACTCATAAATATTGAGTCTTGGTCAAACAGGCTGTCTTCAATTTCTTCGCCAAACGCCATATCGGTAATTTCTCTTACCATGCGGTTTAAATACGTGCGCTCTAATGAGTCTTGAAATTGCTCTGCGTAGCCTTTTTCGATGGTTGGGGCTTTGTGTTTGTTTTGCGCTTGCGCTTTACTAAGCAGCATAGTGGCATTGAGTGGGTTACCACCAAAGCTTGGGTTGATTGGGGTATAAATTATTTCAGTTGCCGAGGCTGAAAAACTAAGTGTTGTTATTATTATAAGTGCTATTTTTTTCATTTTACCATCCATTTACTGCCATATCGGGTGACGATGTTGCCATATTTGAGCGTGCCATCGCGTCTATTACAGTGTAAACAGCTTGCTCAACGCGTTCGTCGAGGGGCGCTAATCTACGTCCTAAATAGGTTACATACACGAGTTGGTTATTCATAATTAGCGAAAGCTTTGTGCCAGCTTTTGGTATTACTGTTTCTCTTATTTCTATATTAAAACCAGCGGTTGAAGGGAGATCTCGCCAGTAATTTGAAAACTCGTAATAAAATTGATGGCCAAAACGACTAATGCTTCTATCAAGCAGTAAGCCATCTATTTCTAGTTCTTGCGCAGCATTGCTTAGCGAAGAAAAAAACAGAAAAAAACTCAGTAGGTAGTAACGTAAGTGAATATTTTTTTTCATAATAAAATGGGGAGGGTTAACCTCCCCACCTCAATAATTACATTTGCGTAATTGTTGCTGTATTGCCATCACCAATTTGCGTAACAGAAACCGTGCTGTCGTAGCCAATTACTGAGCCTTCAACAAGGTTATCGTTACCTACTTGAGTAACTGTAAACGATACGTTTTCACCGCCCACTAAAAAGGCTGACTGCTCAACGCCGCTTACCCAGTTACCTTCACCTTCTTGTGAAATATCAATACTGTGGCTACTACCTTCAACCATCATATCGACTAGGTTTAACATGCCATCTTGCGCAATATCGATTTGGTTATCGTTACTATCTAAAATACCTGCAAGCGTAATAACTGCCTCGTTTTGAGCACCACTTTGGGCAATATCAATATCGTTATTGTTTGATGTAAGCGATACATCAGGGTACGACGATTGCACCAGCATGACGTTTTCATCACCAGATTGAACTAAATCAACATCGTTATCTGTGCCGTTAAAGTTAGCAAGGTGAACAGAGTTTAAGTCGCCAACTTGAGTGGTTGAAAACTCATTATAAGAGCCAATTACACCCATGTAAGATTCGTTAAAGTCACCGTTTTGTAGTGAAGTTAGTTCGTTGTTATCGCCAATTAAATCGGCTGTCATTAAGTTTTCAGCGCCAACTTGCGTTGCTGCCACTTCGTTATTTGCACCTTCAAATAAGTTTGATTCAATTGTATTTAATGAACCTTCTTGATCTAAATCTATTTGGTTATCATCGCCAACAACAGCTGCAAACGTTACTGCATTTGTTAAGCCATCTTGCTCAATTTCAATTTCATTTGCATCACCAGAAATTGAACTAAATGCTACAGCGTTACGGTCGCCGTTTTGTTCAACATCAAGTTCGTTGTCGTTACCTTGTAAGCTGCTTACTTTAAAGGTATCCCAGTAGCCGTCTTGAACTAAATCAAGTGTGTTTTCATCGCCTGAAAGCATAGTGATTTCTGCTTCATGCCATTCACCCTGTTGTAAAGACATGATTTCATTTGCATTACCTTGCATATCCATGTTGTAGAACCAGTGGCCGCCGCTACCTTGCTCTACATCAATAAGGTTGTCATCACCGGTTACGATGTTAATCGCTTCGTTATTTACGAAAAAGCCTTGGCCAAATTGGCTAACAAATAACATGTTGTTGTTACCTGTTACCTCAGAAATAAACCCATTAGCAACGCCATCTTGCGAGTACACTTGCGTGTTGTTATCGCCAGTTGTTGTTACTTCGGCATAATTACCAAATTGGCTTTGCACAACTTCAGTGTCGTTATTGTTACCTGTGGTGGTCACAAGCATGGTGTTGCTGTCGCCTTCTTGATAAAGAAACGCGTTATTTTCATTTGAAGTTTGGCTGAGGGTTAAGCTGTTTTCTAGACTCTCTGTAGATACCTGTGTACTTAGTTGCGAGCTAGACACTGACTTGTTTTGTGTATCTGCGTGTGAGGCAAAGCTGGTACCGACTGCTAATGCAACAGCGTAGCTTAAAAGTGTTTTATTCAACTTCATTATTATTCTCCTTGAAATAGTAAAATCAAATACCTTAAGTGTTATAAATGTTAATAAGATATTTTCGCTCAGCATGCCGTGCTGAAATAATGGTGTGATCCACTGTTAATTTGATTTTGTAAATCGTTTGTTATTACAAATGCTAAGTTTAAGCCTGTCATTTTTATTAAACATAAAGTGGCTAAACTTTTTTGTAAGAACACCTTCACTGTATTCTCCCCGGCGAAGGACTTAAATCATCTTTTTTTACCAATTTTATTTTTCATGTATTTCATAGATTTATAAAAAAGTATCTATATAGGAACAAAACTAGGAAGGAAAACTAGTAAAAATGTTTGGTCCTTAAAAAGGTAAAAATGGCAGGCGGTATTTCATAAAAATGACTGTGTTGTATGTTTTTTTGTTAATCAGTCTGGTTAAAAATGTTGATTTTTAGTTGTTTGTTATTTTTTGACTTGTGTAAATCCATATTTATTAGTTTTCTAGTTCTATGCCACGTGATCCTCTTGTATTTGAAGTTGTAAGTAAACTTACTTAGTACGGCTAAGTTAAACCAACTATGGATAGAACAATGAAAACAAAATTATCTATTATCACTCTTGCTTTACTCCCGTGTTTAGCTGCTGCAAAACTACCTGATGCAGGTGTTAAACACCCTGTTGTAGCAAGTAGTGATGCAGTAATTGTTAAATACAAAAAAAATGCATCAGCACAAATGCGTAAACAAGCGCGTTCGTTAGTTAAAGCAAAAATTTCAGATGTAAACGCTGATGAAATTGATGATAACTATAAGTCTTTACTTTCTGGGCGGTTAGCTAAGTTTAAAATTTCGGGCATGAGTACTAAAGAAGCCATTGCACGCTTAAAATCTCACCAAGCGATTGAATACGTTGAGCCTGATTACCAAGTAAGCATTGCTCAAACGCCTGATGATCCGCGCTTTGATGAGTTGTGGGGTTTAAATAACGACGGCCAAACAGGCGGTACTGCCGATGCTGATATTGATGCAGTAGAAGCATGGGATATTTCGACAGGTAGCCGCGATGTTGTGGTAGGTGTAATTGATACCGGTATTGACTATAGCCACAGCGATTTAGCTAGCAATATGTGGGTTAATAGCAGTGAAGTGCCTGGAGATGGCATCGATAATGACGGTAACGGCTTTGTAGATGACGTGCACGGTATTAATGCAATTACCAACAGTGGTGACCCTATGGATGATGAAGGCCATGGTACTCACGTATCGGGCACCATAGGCGCAAGCGGTAATAACGCAACAGGTGTTGTAGGCGTTAACCACGAAGTATCGCTGGTAGGGTGTAAATTTTTAGATGCTGCAGGTAATGGCTCAACATCAGATGCAATTAAGTGTATTGATTACATGGTAGGACTTAAAAATGCCGGCGTTAACTTACGTGTATTAAATAATAGCTGGGGCGGTGGCGGTTATAGCCAAGCATTAGCCGATGCAATTGCCTCAAGCGAAGCAGCCGATTTACTGTTTGTAGCGGCAGCGGGCAACGACACCATAGATAACGATGTAAACCCGCATTATCCTTCTAACTACGAAAACGCAAGCGTGTTATCTGTAGCAAGTACGGATCAAACCGATAATATTTCGTGGTTTTCGCATTATGGTTTAACCAGCGTTGATATGGGCGCCCCTGGTAGCGCAATTTTATCTACTACACCAGGTGAGAGCTATGCGTCTTACTCTGGCACATCAATGGCGACTCCTCATGTAGCTGGCGCTGCAGCGTTAGTGCTATCTATTAACCCAGAACTTAACACCCAAGAGCTTAAAGAATTACTAATGAGTTCTGGCGATGCAAACGCTGCACTGCAAGGTGTAACGGTGGCAGGTACGCGTCTTAATGTTAACCAAGCACTTATTGATGCAGATCCTACACCTGGCTTTAAAATTTCAGCCGATCCACTTACGCAACAAATTGTAGCGGGCCAAGCTACAAATTACACATTTACCATTGGCTCAATTGCCCAGTGGGATGAAGAAGTAACGCTTGAACTATCATCGACATTAAGCGGCGCTTATTTGTCGGCTAGCACAGCTCGCCCTGGTGATGAAGTAATGCTTAACGTTGAAACCGACACTGATACACAGTGGGGTGAATACGAGCTAACCGTTACTGCAACAGCGGATGAAATTGTTAAACAGCAGTCAGTTAAATTAATGATTCAACCGGTAGGCCTAAACGACTTTACCTACAGCAGTAATGCAAGTGTTGATATTCCTGATAACTCGCCAGTGGGCGCCGTATCAGTAATTAATGTGCCTGATGATTTAACTGTGTTTGGTACAACAGCGGATGTTGATATTACGCATACTTACTCAGGCGACTTAGTGGTTAAGCTAGTATCAGCACAAGGCACGCAAGTAACGTTACAAAGCAACGTAGGTGGTTCAAGCGACGACATAGTGAGAAGCTTTACGTCTGAGTCATTTAATGGTGAAGTGGCAACAGGTGATTGGACGCTACACGTTGAAGATACCGCAGCAGCCGATACGGGTACCATTAATACTTGGTCTCTTACATTAAGCGCTATTGGTGAAGTTAGCCCACAACCACCGCGTGCGGGTTTTGATGTAGAAACACAAGGTTTAACCGTTAACTTTACTGATTCAAGTACGGATGCAAATAACGATATTACACAGTGGAGCTGGGAGTTTGGTGATGGTGCAACATCATCTGATCAAAACCCAATGCATGTCTATGCAGCCTCTGGTAATTATGATGTTGTACTAACCGTAACTGACAGCGAAGGCAATACAAGCACGTCAACGCAAACGGTTGTAGTAAGTGATGTAGAGCTTGAGCTTACCCTTAAACGCGCTAATAAATCTCGTCTTGATACTATGCGTGTAGATTTAAGTTGGGAACGTGTTGGCGCTGAGTCATTAAGCGTATACCGTAACGGTGAGCTGGTTGATACCACATCAGACAACGGCCGTTACCGCGACTACGTACGTGGTGCTACATTACCATCGTACGATTACCAATTATGTGTAACTGAAAATGTATGTTCTAACATCATTACGGTGTCATTTAATTAACTACTCCTAAAGTGACCTTAAGCCCAGCACTGCTGGGCTTTTTTTGTTTTACGATAAATCTAATAAGCTCTTAGAGTTTAGTTTTAACGGCTCACATCTAGGCTTTTTTATACCAATGCGCATAATTAAATGATCTATTTTGAGGATGGATAAACGTGTTGATAGCAAGGCAAAAAATTCACTATTTAGTTGTTCTAAGTGAGAATTTTTTAACGCAGATAGCGACACGTTTAGCCCCTAAAAATGATTAAGTACTATTGCGGATTGGTATTATACGGATGAGTTTTAAGCCAGTGCTCGGCGATTTGCTCGCGCGTGGCAAACCAAACTTGCTCATGCGATTTAGCATATTCTAAAAACCGTGCAAGGGCTTTAATGCGCCCAGGGCGGCCAATTAAGCGACAATGCAGCCCTATCGACATCATTTTTGGGGCGTTTTCACCTTGTGGGTCGCCTTCTTCATAAAGCGTATCAAACGCATCTTTTAAATAATTATAAAACTGATCGCCGGCATTAAAGCCTTGCACTGCAGCAAAGCGCATGTCGTTTACATCAAGCGTGTAGGGCACTATTAACTGTGGCTTACCTTCTTTAATACTGTAAAAGGGTAAGTCGTCGCTGTAATCGTCGGCATCATATAAAAACGAGCCATTTTCTACCACAAGGGCTGCCGTGTTAGGGCTTGTGCGCCCGGTGTACCAGCCTGAGGGCTTTTTACCAGTAAGCGTTTGAATGATTTCAATGGCCTTTTGCATGTGCTCGCGCTCGGTTTGTTTATCTATATGTTGATAATTAATCCAGCGCAGGCCGTGGCTTGCAATTTCGTGCCCAGCTTCAACAAAGGCTTTAGCTACATCGGGGTGGCGCTCAAGGGCCATTGCCACAGCAAATATGGTGACCGGTATATCGTATTTTTTAAAGAGTTTAAGTAAGCGCCACACGCCTGCGCGCGAGCCATATTCGTAAATAGACTCCATGCTTATGTGGCGGTCTTCTACATGGGGAGCGCTGACTATTTCAGATAAAAACGTTTCGGCTGCTGCATCACCATGCAGTACACAGTTTTCACCGCCTTCTTCGTAATTTAATACTACTTGCACGGCTATACGGGCTTTATTAGGCCAATTGGCATGCGGAGTGTGTGCACCATAACCAATTAAATCGCGCGGGTAATGTTTAAATTGCTCGCTCATGTTACTGCTCCTTTTTTACTGCGCTAAGCCAAGTGCCAAGCAATTCGCGCTCTGCATCAGTCATTTTGGTTATATTTGCCAATGGCATATCTTTGGTAATAACGGCGCGAGTATGAATAAGTGCACTGGCTTTTTTTACATCAGCAAGTGAGTCGAGCTTAAAGCCGAGCGGCGCGGTTTGAAAAAGCTTTGAGGTAGGGGTTTCACTGTGGCACTGTGTACAGTGCTTATTAATAATATCCCACGCTTGTGCATCGCTTATACTTGCTTGTAGCTCATTATTCGCGTTTACAGAGCTACTTGGCCACGGTGCTATGGATAGCATTAACGCAAAAAACGCGGCAATACCGCTTATTAGCACTGAAGGCTTATTAACACCTTGGTGCTTTAAATTAAAAAAGTGGCGTATCCACATACCAATAATAAAAAAGGCAATAAGCACTAACCAACCAAACTCATGGCTATAGGTATACGAAAAATGGTTACTTAGCATAATAAATATAACTGGTAGGGTGGCGTAGTTATTATGTACTGAGCACTGCTTTGCTTTTAAGCCCGGCGCTGAATCAGGAATGCGCCCAGCTTCTACTTCGCTTACCATGTATCGCTGTGCAGGCATAATAATGTGATATACATTACCGGCCATACAGGTACCAATTAATGCACCAACATGAATATACACTGCGCGGTCACTAAATAGCTGATCAACCCCATACGTCCATAACGCTAAAAAGCCTACACCTAGGGCAATAAACGCCTTGCCGTTTTCAACAAGCGGGCTTTTACACAATAACCGATAAACACCATAACCTAAGCCTATAAAACCAAGTGATGCACCAATAGCTGCAAACTTACTGAGCTCACTTTTACTGGCATCAAGTAAATACACATCTGCGCCCACATAATATAACAGCGTAAATAACAGCGCGCCGCTGATCCAGGTTGTGTAGGCCTCCCATTTAAACCAATGTAGGGTAGAGGGCATTTGCTCTGGGCCATTTTGATACTTAGCCACTTCGTAAAAGCCGCCGCCATGAATAGCCCATAAATCGCCTTTTATGCCTTTATCTTGTTTCCATTGTGGCGGTGTTTGTAAGTTATTATCAAGCCACACAAAATAAAATGAGGCGCCTATCCACGCTATACCTGCTACCACGTGAAAGTATCTAAACACCAAATGAGCAAGCTCAAATAAATAGTTTTCCATCGGGTTATGCCTCTTCTAAATCGGGTGTGGGTGTGGCTGCAAACTGGGCTTGTTGGTCGCGTTTATACACGCTTTTACCCATAATGTAGGTTTGTTCAATACAGCGGTCGTCGCCTAGCATCATCATGGCAAAAAGCTGTTCGTGAAGGGTTTTGGCATGGCCAATTCTGAACTTTAAAAACGAGGTGGCCGCGTAATCCATTACAATAAAGTCGGCCTCACAGCCTACATTAAAGTTACCTATGGTGTTCTCTAAATCAAGGGCACGTGCGCCGCCTAGGGTGGCTAAATAAAACCCTTTAAATGCTGAGAACTTTTGACCTTGTAATTGCTGAATTTTGTACGCTTCGTTACCTGTTTGTAGCATAGAAAAACTTGTGCCTGCGCCTACATCGGTACCCATACCCACATTTATTCCATGCTCTTCACATCTCTTTAAATTTAAAAGGCCCGAGCCTAAAAATAAGTTAGAGGTAGGGCAGTGCGATATAGCCGCGTTGTTATCGGCAAGGCAGCAAAGCTCACGTTCAGATAAATGAATACTATGAGCAAATACCGAGCGTTTACGCACCATTTTAGCTTGCTCGTACACGCTAAGGTAATCATCAGCCTCTGGGAATAACCCTTTTACCCATTCGCACTCGTCTTTGTTTTCAGATAAGTGGGTATGCAGGTAGGTGTCGGGGTATTCTTCTAATAATTGAGTACATTTTTGTAGTTGCTCAGGGGTTGATGTAGGCGCAAAACGTGGCGTTACTGCATAGCTTAATCTATCCACATTATGCCATTTTTCTATCAGTGCTTTTGATTGATCGTAACTGGTTTGCGCGCAATCTGATAAGTCATCTGGGCAGTTTCTGTCCATCATTACCTTACCGGCAATCATACGTAAATTACGTTTTTGAGATTCGTTAAAAAACGCATCTACCGATTGCGGGTGCACAGTGCCAAATACCAACGCGGTAGTGGTGCCATTACGCAGTAGCTCATCTAAAAAGCGATTAGATATGTCTTTTGAATAATGCTCACAGGTAAACTTTTTTTCAGTGGGGAAGGCGTATTCGGTAAGCCAACTTAAAAGCTGCTCGCCATACGCGCCGACCATTTCGGTTTGCGGCAAATGTATGTGCGTGTCTATCATGCCGGGCATTACTAATTTACCATCGTGGCGAATAATAGTGGCTGACTTATCAATGTTTGGCAGTATGTCTTGCTCGTAACCAAGGTTAACCACTTTGCCGCTTTGAATAACTAACGCGCCTTTTTCAAAATAGCGATGGGCGCTTTCGCCTGCTATGGCGGGGTCGTCAACAAAATCGAGTATGTTGGCACAAATTACGGTCATTTTATTATTGTTGTGGGTGCTCATAATTAGCTGCCTCTGTACGTTGAGTAGCCAAATGGGCTAAGCAATAACGGAATATGATGGTGTTTTTGATCTTGTAATCTAAAGGTAATTTGCGCCTCTGGGTAAAACGCAGGTGTTTCTTGGTTTTCATAATAGCTGTCTAAGTCAAAAACCAGTTTATAGGTTGCAAATTCTACGTCTGTGTTGAGCCAGTCGGTAATTCGCCCGTCGCTATTTGTTTTACCTTGAGCTATTAATTGCCACTCGTTATTAGTGAGTAAAAACAATTGTACAGCTACATTTTCAGCCGGTTTGCCTGTGCTGGTATCTAAAATATGGGTAGTGATAGGGCTTTTATTCATAGCAATGACTCCAATCTTATTTTTGTTATTTTGGCTTGTTCGCCCGCGGCTATATTAAGCTCTGTGCTGCGGGTGTTGTGTATGCGCTGCTCAATAAGTTCAAGCATTTGCTCAGCACTTTTACCACTGGCACACACAATAAATATAAAGCCAAATTTACTGAGGTATTCTTTATTTAGCGCAATCATTTTTTTAAGGGTTTGCTCGTTTGCTTTACTCATGCCTGATTGTTCGTGCCCCGCTTTTTGCGCTGTAGCGGCGTACTTTTTACTTAATGTTGATAAATCGCCTATTTGCGGGTGGCCTTCAAAAGCGGCTAAATAATCGCTTTCGCCTAGGCTATCCCATACGCTTTGAGCGCTGTTAAATAAGTGATCTTTATTTTCAAATGGCATGATATTTAGCATACCGCTTACCCAGTTAGGGGCGGCGCAACAATGTTCTAATGCTTGATGCGCTTGCGCTGCATTTAGGTCGTTAATTTTTAAGCTACTCATGCGTTTTCTTCCTCGTGCGTGGTGCTAATTAGGGCATTTTTAAGTGCACGCCATTGCAAACCTTGGCGTTTGGGCGCATGGTCTTGCATAGCCTGATAAAGGCCAATTAACTGCCCACTAATTGATATTGCCACTTCCATAGGGAGCTTGCCCGTTACATTTTCAAGCCCTACAGGGCAGGTCATTTGCTTTATTTGCTCGGTGGTAAAATCGCGATGGGCTAAGCGCTGTTTAAAGCGTTTTGCTTTAGTATCTGAGCCAATTACACCAAGCCAATTAGCATCAGCGCGTTTAATAATGGCTTGTGTAAGTGCAAAGTCGAGCTGGTGGTTATGGGTTAATATTAAGTAATTATTAGCCTTTGGCGCGCGTTTAACTTGCTCTGTTGGTTCTTCATCAACCACTTTTATTACGTTATTAGGAATAACTTGCGGGAATACATCGGCGCGGCTATCTATCCAGCGTATGCGCATAGGTAATTGCGCCAATATACCAATAAGCGCCTGTGCTACATGGCCTGCGCCGTATATGTCGAGGGTAAAGCGCTCGCATTGCATGCACTCAAGCATAACGGTGGCAGCTCCCCCGCAGCATTGGCCTAAATTTGCGCCTAGGTTAAATTGCTCTATCACTTGGGCGGCCTCGCCTTTGGCAAGTAGCTCGCGTGCTTTTTCTATTACTACGTATTCAAGGTGTCCACCGCCAAGGGTGTCGTAAATATGCTCGCCGCTTATTACCATTTTAGAGCCTGTGCCACGTGGGGTTGAGCCATTAGTTCCAAGCACTGTCGCAATAACATAGTTAGTGCCGCTTTGTTCGTGCTCGTTTATAGCTTGCGCCCAGTTTTGCGTATGAAAACCCTGAAACGACTCATTTAAATTAGCCATGTTGCTGCTCCTTAAACCAGCTAGCGGTTTGCTCAATTGCATTTAATACACGCTCAGGTGTGGCAGGTGTATCAAGTGGGGCGGTGTATTTGTAATCGGCCACACTGCTTATAGCATTACGAATAGCACTCCACACACTAAAGGCCAACATAAACGGCGGCTCGCCAACCGCTTTTGATCTAAATACCGTGGTTTCTGGGTTGGCCGAGTTATATAAATTTACATTAAATTCGGCAGGGGTATCGCCAATTGCAGGAATTTTATAGTTAGCAGGGCCAAAGCTTGCAAGCTGGCCTTTATCATTCCATTGTAAGTCTTCGGTGGTAAGCCAGCCCATACCTTGCACAAAGGCACCTTCAATTTGGCCTATATCAAGTGCAGGGTTAATTGAGCTGCCCACATCGTGCAGTATATCCACGCGGGTTACGGTGTTTTCGCCTGTCAGCGTATCTACTTCTACTTCACTGAGCGCTACGCCGTGTGCGTAGTAAAAAAATGGCCGGCCTTCGCCTTTCGCTCTATCGTAATGAATTTTAGGCGTGGCGTAATAACCGGTTGATGAAAGCGATATACGGTTCATGTAAGCAAGGTTTACAAGTTCGCTAAAGCTAATTTCGCCTTTACTAAAGGTAATGAGGTTATCTTTAAATACAATACTTTGGCTGTCTACTTCAAAATGCTTACTTATAAAGTTTATTAAACGCTCTTTTATGGTATTTACCGCGTTTAGCGCCGCCATGCCGTTTAGGTCAGTCCCGCTTGATGCGGCAGTTGGCGAGGTGTTTGGTACTTTGTCGGTACGAGTAGCGCTTATGCTTACTGCGTCAAAATCAACGCCAAAGCCATGGGCTACTATTTGCGCTATTTTTGTATTAAGCCCTTGGCCCATTTCGGTGCCGCCATGGTTTAAATGAATTGATCCATCGCTATATACATGCACTAATGCTCCCGCCTGGTTTAAGTGTTGTACGGTAAACGATATACCGTATTTTACCGGCGTCATTGCAAGGCCTTTTTTTATAATAGGCGATGATGCGTTAAAGGCTTTAATTGCCTTTTTTCGCGCCCAGTAATCACCCGACTCCTCAAGCTGGCTTATCATATCTTTTAAAATATGCTGCTCTACTGTTTGATGATACGGGGTGGTGTCGCGGCCTTTTTTGTATAAATTAAGTTTTCGGATCTCAAGCGGATCTTTACCTAACTTAGCGGCTATGTCGTCCATTATTAGCTCGCCCATGATCATGCCTTGCGGGCCACCAAATCCTCTAAATGCAGTGTGGCTTACGGTGTTTACTTTACAGCGATTCCCTTTAATGGTGGCAGCTGGGTAGTAATACGCGTTATCGACATGAAACATTGCGCGGTCGACAATGGCATCAGATAAATCAGGCGAATAACCACAAAACCCATTTACGGTTACATCAGCGCCTTCAATCAGGCCATTTTCGTCAAACCCTACATGGTATTGATTATAAAATGGATGGCGTTTACCGGTAAGTTTAAAGTCGTCGCTGCGGGCTAGGCGCATTTTAACGGCGCAGCCAAGGTAGTAAACTGCAAGCGCTGCAAGGCAAGCCCACGGTGCGCCTTGGGTTTCTTTACCGCCAAAGGCTCCGCCCATGCGGCGGGTTTCTACGTTTACAAAGCTAAATGGCTTTTTTAAAATTTTAGCAACTAAGTGCTGCACCTCTGTTGGGTGCTGTGTAGAACATTGCACATGAATCCCGCCATCGTTGTCGGGTTGAGCAAGTGCTATTTGCCCCTCAAGGTAAAAGTGTTCTTGCCCGCCTATGTGTATTTCGCCTTTAAGCTGGTGGGCTGCATTATTAATGGCTTGCTCGCTATTACCGCGGTTAAGTGAATGCGGCGGCCTTACCCAGTGCTCTTTTTTAATCGCTTCTTTAATATCAAGTATGGGGGTGGTTTGCTCGCATTCTATAACCACTAAGCGAGCAGCGCGGCGCGCAATGGCGTAGCTTTTGGCAACCACTACTAGCACAGGTTGCCCGTGATATTGAATTTCGTGATTGGTTAATAGCACATCGCCAGGGAATACTGGGCCAATATCAAGCTTACCGGGTACATCATCAGCCGATAAAATACGTTTAACGCCTGCCACTTCAAGCGCTTTACTTGTATCTATTGATTTAATAAAGCCGCTGGTAATAGGCGCAAGCACAGGGTAGGCGTGCAAGCAGCCATGGGGCTCTGGGTTATCGTCGGCGTAGTTTGCATTGCCACATACTTGCTTTATTGCGCTTTCGTGATACTTAGATTGGCCAACACTTCCACCTTGGGCTTTTAGTTTATCCATTTCAAAGTGACGCATGTGAAATCCTCGTAATGGCAATGTTGTTATTATTTTTACTGCTTGGCTGTGCACCGCAAAACTCAATACCAATACGCTGTAGCAAGTTTTTGCTTACCGTAGTGCGGTAATGCGCGCTGCTGCGTACATCGCTCATGGGAGCAAAGTCATCATTTATAGCACTAGCGGCATCTATAAACGTGCTTACTTGCAAGGGTTGAGCATTAAGCTTTTGCTCTATGTGCGCGGCGCGTTTGGGTATTGCGGCCATGCCGCCCATGGCGCAGCGGGCATTGCTAATTACGCCTTGTGCTTGCTCTATAGCCAGCACTAAACACACAGTAGATATATCATCTTCAAAGCGTTTTGAAATTTTATGACACGCAAGCTTTAACGAGTCTGGGCGTTTAGGTACGGTAATTTTGCTAATGACTTCATTGCTTTTAATGACTGTCTTTTTGTAATCAACAAAGTAGTCGGCCACGTTTATTGTACGTGTGCCTGCTGCGCTTAATAAATCTAGAGTGGCATTAAGTGCAATGAGTAAAGGGGCTGGATCGCCGATTGGAGAGGCGTTTCCTATGCTGCCACCTAAGGTGCCACTGTTACGTACTTGGTTAGAGCCAAGGCGTTCAAACAGCTCCTTAGACTCTGGGTAGTAATCGTAAAAAGCGTCTACAAACTGGCTGTAAGGGAGTGCTGCACCAATATGTAGCTCGCCGCTGTTATCGGTTAAAGTGCACAGCTCACTGGTTTGGCTAAGCGATATAATAATATCGGGCAATAGCATGTTTTGGCTAAGCTCAATGGCAAAGTCGGTGCCACCAGCAACCAAGTGAGCCTGCGGGTAACGCGCTTTAAGCTCAACAAGTTGCGCTGCACTTTGCGGTAAATAAAACGTACGAGCGCCATTTTTTAAACAAGGAATGTCATCACCTATATTTAGTGATGCCTTAAATTGTGCCGCCATGGCAGAGTAAGGCTCATTTTTACGCTCGTAGCTATAAGCTTTTTCAACTGCAAGTAAAATAGGGCTGTAACCCGTACAACGACATAAATTACCCCCTAGCGCATGAATAGCGGCTTTTTTACCTGGGTAACTCGGGTTATTAATATAAAGCGCCAACATGCTCATTATTATACCAGGGGTACAAAAACCACATTGCGAACCATGGCACTCAACCAACGCGCGTTGCACTGGGTGTAAATCGTTAAGTGTAGGGTAAAGCCCAGTTGTTACAGCCTCTACGGTTACTATGTGTTTTGCGTGTGCATTACCTAATAAAAGCAGGCAGCTATTCATGGTTTTATAGTGCCAAACTGGCTCACCGTTTGAATTTAGTTTTTCTTCGCCAACTAAAATTGTGCATGCGCCACAATCGCCTGTTGCACACCCTTCTTTGGTGCCCATTTTCCCTTTTTTGGTGCGAAGCCAGTCCAAAATGGTGAGATTCGGCGCGCATTCTTCTACTTCTATTGGCGTGTCATTTAATAAAAACGTAATCACACAGACCCCCTTAACTTTTATAAAGCCCTGATATGTAAAGGCTTGGCGTATATTTTTTCTTGTTGTTTTTAAGCAGGTAAGAAAAAAACTTTTTCATCTTGGTAAGTTAATTGCAGATACCATGCCATTGTTGACCGCTTGGTCAGCTAAGTTTTTAGGCTAGCTTATTTAACCAACAAGCACAAAGAAAGGTTTAAATAATGGACAATAAATACCGCCTTACTATGCAGGGAATGACAAAGCAGTACCCCGGATGTATAGCCAACGACGGCGTAACAATAAAAATAAAACATGGTGAGGTACATGCTCTGCTTGGTGAAAACGGCGCGGGTAAAAGTACGTTAATGAAAATGCTTTACGGTGTAGTTAAACCTGACCAAGGGGACATGTTTTTTAACGGTCGTAAAATGGACATAAAAGAACCCGCCGATGCCCGCGAATTAGGCATAGGTATGGTGTTTCAGCATTTTTCGTTATTTGAAACCCTAACAGTTGCGCAAAATATCGCGTTAGCGCTGGGCGATTTAGCAGGGCATAGCAGCACACTTGCCAGCAGAATTAGTAAAACATCGGCTAGGTACGGCATGCCGCTGGACCCGCATAGGTTAGTGTCTACGCTTTCAACGGGCGAGCGCCAACGAGTAGAAATAGTCAGGTGTTTATTATTAGATATTCAACTGCTTATTTTAGATGAACCCACCTCGGTACTCACTCCGCAAGAAGTAGACGCACTGTTTAAGACCCTGCATTCGCTTAAAAAAGAAGGCTGCTCGGTGCTGTTTATTAGCCATAAGTTGCATGAAGTTATTGCGCTTTGCGACAGCGCCACTATTTTGCGCGCCGGCAAGGTAAGTGGGCATTGCATTCCTAAAAACGAAACCAGCGAATCAATAGCTCGCTTAATGGTAGGCGACAGCACACCAATAAGTAACCAAACACGCAGAGCGACTGGTACAGGTGATTTTTTAACAGTCGATAACTTATCAACCAGTGCGCAGGCGTTATTTGATATTGCGCTTAAAAATGTGAACTTTGCTGTACAACAAGGGGAAATAGTCGGTATTGCAGGGGTTGCCGGTAATGGGCAAGAAGAGCTATTAAAAGCGCTTTCGGGAGAGGAGCCACAAAAAAATAGCAATGCAATAAAATTTAAAAATACCGCTGTTGATGCGTTATGCCCTCTAAAAAGGCGCAGGCTTGGGCTTGCATGCGTACCCGAGGACAGGCTAGGGCGCGGCGCAGTACCCGATATGGATTTAGCGCAGAATGCACTTCTTACCAGTTTTGATAGTGGTTTAGTTAAAAAAGGCTTTTTAGTAAAACAAAAAATTAGCCAACTCGCCGACAAAATCATTAAAAAATACAAGGTTAAAACACCAAGTTTTCGTACTCACGCAGCAAGCCTTTCGGGCGGCAATTTGCAAAAGTTTATTATTGGCCGAGAGGTTGAGCAAAACCCACAATTGCTGGTTATGTCGCACCCTACTTGGGGTGTAGATATTGGCGCGCAAGTTGCCATTCACGAGGCAATTTTAACGCTGCGCGACGAAGGCTGTGCAGTACTGGTTATTTCAGAAGATTTAGACGAGCTCTATAAAATTTGTGACCGTATTGGCGCAATTTGCGATGGCAAACTATCGCCTATTTTAAATACCGACTGTGTACCACTTGTGCAATTAGGGCAGTGGATGGCGGGCGATTTTAATCACGACACTAAAAGCAACACAGCAAAAATAACACCGCAAGGAGCGCTGGCATGATAAAGCTTGAACCCCGCGTAGAGCGCTCAAACACATGGAGTTATCTCTCTCCTGTTTTAGCCATTTTACTCACTTTAATAACAGGTTATGTGGTGTTTGCCTTATTAGGGCACGACCCGATTAATGCCTTATATACCTTACTCATAGCGCCTATTTCTGACTGGTACGGCGTTACCGAGCTATTAGTAATGACCATTCCAATTTTATTATGTGCCTATGGTTTAGCGCTGTGTTACAGAGCGGCGGTGTGGAATATAGGTGCTGAAGGGCAGCTACTTATTGGCGGCGTATGCGCCAGTGCCGTAGCTGTTAACTTTGTTGACTCTACAAGTGCCTTTGCATTAGGGCTTACATTACTTGCAGGTATTGCCGGTGGCATGCTGTGGGCAGGCATAGCCGCGTTTATGAAATTACGTTTAAACACCAACGAAATTTTAGTCACCATTATGCTCAATTACATTGCCGTTAATGTGTTGCTGTGGTCAGTACACGGGCCATTAAAAGACCCATACGGTTATAACTTTCCTGAAAGCGCCTTATTTGGCGATAGCACCTTACTACCGGTTTTATTTGAGGGTACTCGCCTTCATTTAGGGCTTGCATTTGCGCTATTAGCGCTGTGTGCCACATGGGTGTTTATTAGTAAAACCTTTGTGGGTTTTCAAATACAAGTACTTGGGCTTGATGCATCGGCGGCCAAAATGGCGGGCTATAAACGTGCGCTTTTAATTGCTGGTGTATTGGTAATAAGTGGCGGGTTAGCTGGGCTTGCAGGGGCTGGCGAGGTGGCTGGGCCTATAGGGCAATTAGTGCCGCAAATATCACCCGGTTATGGTTATGCCGCAATTATTGTGGCTTTTTTAGGGCGCTTACATCCGCTTGGGATCACCTTAGCAGGGCTGTTAATGGGGCTTATTTATATGGGCGGCGAAATGGCGCAAATAGAAATTGGCCTACCCAATGCCATTACCGGCATTTTTCAGGGCTTAATGCTGTTTTATTTACTCTCGTGCGATGTGCTTATTGGTTATCGCATTAAATTGTTACTGCCATTTAAACAACAAAAAACGCAGCTAACACCCATCGCACAGGAATCTTAAACATGGATTTAGAGGTATTCACAAATATTTTATACGCCACTATTCGCACCGGCACGCCTTTATTGCTGGTGGCTCTAGGTGAAATGGTATGTGAGAAAAGCGGCACACTTAACCTGGGGCAAGAGGGCATGATGCTATTAGGCGCGGTGGCAGGGTTTATAACCATGTACCAATGCGACAACCTCTTTATAGGCTTTAGCGTGGCTGCGCTTGTGGGGGTTATGGCGTCGTTAGTATTTGCGTTTGTAGCACTTAATTTAAATGCTAGCCAAGTGGCTGCTGGGTTAGCGCTAACTATTTTTGGCACGGGCTTGTCGGCATTTTTAGGTGTTGATTACGAGGGTAAAACCATTAATGCCTTACCTACTTTAGCAATTGCAGGGTTTGAGCATATTCCGCTACTGGGCAAAGCGCTGTTTTCGCAAGATGCCATTGTGTATTTAAGTTGGGCATTAGTACTTGGTGCTTATTTATTTTTTAAATACCACAGGGCAGGGCTTGCGGTACGCGCCATTGGTGAAAACCCAGGCGTTGGTAATAACTTAGGCTTGCCTGTAATGCGTACTCGCTATTTAGCGGTGATGTTTGGCGGCGCAATGGCGGGTATTGCAGGGGCGTACTTGTCGCTTGCTTACACCCCCCTTTGGACACAAAACATGACCTCGGGACGTGGCTGGATAGCACTGGCTTTAGTGGTATTTGCAAGTTGGCGAATTGAGCGGGTAATGCTAGGCGCTTATTTATTTGGTTTTGCCAGCATTATGCACTTAGTGGCACAGGCGCTTGGCTTAGCGGTGGATTCTAATTTACTGGCCATGCTGCCTTATGGTGCAACGCTTATAGTACTGATTATGCTAAGTAAAAATAAACAAAAACTAAAAATGTACGAACCCATGTGGCTAGGTAAGCCTTGGCATAAGGGCCATTAAAAATTTTATACAAAGAGTAACAATAAGCCTTCAACAGGATATTAAAAATACAACACGGAGAATAACAATGAAAAAACTAATAACAGCGCTTGGCGTAGCACTTAGCTTAGGGTTAAGCGCGAGTGCAATGGCAAAAGACAGCGTAAAAGTTGGGTTTGTATATGTAAGCCCGATTGGCGAAGCTGGTTGGACTTACACCCACGATGTAAGCCGCCGCTACCTAGAGGATAAATTTGGCGAAAAAATAGAAACCACCTTTGTAGAAAGCGTACCTGAGGGCGCCGATGCAGAGCGAGTTATTACACAACTAGCCAAAAGCGGGCACGATTTAATATTTACCACCTCGTTTGGCTACATGAACCCGACCATTAAAGTGGCCAAACGTTTTCCTAACGTAAAGTTTGAGCATGCAACAGGTTATAAACGCGCTAAAAATGTGGGCACTTATTTTGACCGTATTTACGAAGGGCGCTACCTAACCGGTGTTATTGCTGGGCACATGAGTAAATCTGACAGTATTGGCTATATTGCCGCGTTTCCTATTCCTGAGGTAATACGCGGTATTAACGCGTTTACTTTAGGCCTGCGCTCAGTAAAACCTAACGCAAAAGTAAAAGTAGTGTGGGTTAATAGCTGGTTTGATCCTGGTAAAGAGCGCGAAGCTGCCGACAGTTTAATCGACCAAGGTGTTGATATTATTACCCAACACACCGACTCACCCGCCCCACTTCAAGCCGCAGAAGCCGCCGGAATATACGCCATTGGTTACCACTCAGATATGAGCGGCTATGGTAAAAAAGCGCACCTTACGGCGCCTGTGCATCATTGGGATGAGTTTTACGCCGAGCGCGTGCAGCAAGTGCTTGATGATAAATGGGAATCGCAAAATGTATGGAAAGGCATAGATGCCGGTATGACCCGCTTAGCGCCGCTGAGTAAAGACATTCCTGCCAATGTTGTTGCCGAGGTAGAGGCGATTAAAACCAAAATTGCCAATGGGGAGTTTCATCCATTTAGTGGCCCAATTAACAATCAGCAAGGTGAGCTGGTAACTAAAGCCGGGCAAACAATTGATGATAAAACCTTACTGGGTATGGACTTTTATGTAGAGGGTGTTGAAGGGCAGCTTAAATAAGCGCCACTGTATTTAAATTAAAACCTGGGCAAGGCATTTATACCTTGCCCATATTAAAGCGCTAAAAGGATGTTGACTATGTCAAACCAAGAAGCAATCTCAGAAGACATAATTTACGCAGTAGATGATAAACCCGGGCTGACCGAATCCTTTTTTGCTGCCCTGCAACATGTACTGGCAAGTTTTGTAGGTATTATTACGCCCACGCTTATTATTGGTGGCGTGTTGGGGCTTGGTAGCGAAATACCGTATTTAATTAGTATGGCGTTGTTTGTATCGGGGGTTGGTACATTTATTCAGGCTCGCCGTGTGGGGCCAATTGGCTCAGGGCTTATTTGCGTACAAGGCACCAGCTTTGCGTTTTTAGGCACTATTTTGGCAACCGGTTTTACCGTAAAAGCCACTGGAGGCGGAAACGATGAAGTACTTGCCACCATTTTTGCTGTGTGTTTTTTAGCAGCCTTTGTAGAGATATTTATTAGCTTTTTTATAGAAAAGCTTGGCAAAGTAATTAAGCCTGTAGTGACCGGTGTGGTGATCACCACCATTGGGGTTTACCTCATTAAAGTAGGTATGACGGACATAGGCGGCGGGCAATGGTTGTTAACTAATATGCCTGAAAAGTTTGCCTCGCCAAGCAACTTAATTGTGGGTTTTTCGGTGGTGGCGCTGGTGGTATTACTAAATGCTAGCAAAAATCAGTGGGTAAGGCTTACCGCTGTAGTCGTTGCCATGTTAGTAGGGTGGTTACTTGCACTTATTTTAGGTATAGCCAAATTTAAAATGGGCGAATTTGATTTAATCGCCATGCCATTACCCTTTAAATATGGTTTTAATATTGATTTTGGCGCCATGATTGCCTTTAGCTTTTTATACCTAATTACCGCCATTGAATCCACAGGCGATATAACCGCAAATTGTGCGGTGTCTAAATTACCGGTAAAAGGCGCAAGCTATTTAGCGCGTATACGCGGAGGTATTTTAGGCGATGGCGTTAACTCAATGATTGCTGCCGCATTTAATACGTTTCCTAATACTACTTTTAGCCAAAATAACGGCGTTATTCAGTTAACCGGTGTAGCAAGTAGATACATTGGCCTGTGGATTGGTGTAATTTTGATTATTTTAGGGTTATTTCCGGTGATTGGTGCCGTGCTACAAAATATTCCTAAACCAGTGCTAGGCGGTGCAACGCTTGTTATGTTTGGTACCGTGGCAGCCGCAGGGGTAAAAATTCTTGCAAGCGAAAAAATAAATCGTCGTAGCTTACTTATTATTGCGGTGAGCTTAGGTATGGGGCTAGGGGTAAGCTTTGTGCCCGAAATGTTTATAAATGCGCCTAAGCTGGTAACCGCTATTTTTGGCAGCGCTGTAACGGTATCGGGTTTAACCGCCATCGTTATGACGCTTGTTTTACCAGAAAATTATTCAGCAAGTACAGATCATCTTAACTAGACTAATAAAATTATAACAAAGGGATTAACAATGAAAATTACAACAATTAAAAAATTAGCCTTAGTCAGTGCTATCGCGTTGTGTTCAAGTAGTGTGTCGGCAAAAGAGCTGTGGTCAGATTTTAGTATAACCGCCATGACCGGCGCCGATTACCTCGAGCCGTTTTCGGGGGAGGAAGATGACAGAAGCGTAGTAACCATTGAGCATGCATCGGGGCATACATGGGGCGGTACCTTCTTTTTTATGGATAGATTAAGTAACCCCGATGAAGTATACGGAGAGCTAAACATAAACCCAACGCTATACAAGCCACAAAACAGCTTTGTTAAAGAGGTATTTTTAGGCCTGCAAACAGAATATGGCTCGGGCGATACCGATCAAAATAACTACTTATTAGGTGGCGGCGTATCGTTAGATGTACCAGGGTTTCAATATTTTAATGTGGCTTATTACCGTCGTTTTCAGGACGATATTGGCATAGAGCGTGAAGATAACAACCAAATAACCGTAACGTGGGGCTATAACAAGGGTAACTTTAGATACGATGGCTTTTTAGATATTGTTGACAGTACCGACACTATGTTTGGTAAAAGTGAAGGCGGTTTTAACTTTACCTCACAACTTAAATACAACATTGCTCCTATGCTTGGCCTAGACACAGGTCGCCTTGATGTAGGCATAGAATACGTATATTGGAAAAATAAGTTTGGTGTAGATGGTCAAACAGAGCACAACCCAAATTTGATGGTTAAATGGCATTTTTAAAACTTTAAGCGTTACAGAATACAAAAAAGGCTGCTAGTTAATGCAGCCTTTTTTGTATTATTAAACGCAATAAAATTGGCTTATTGTTAATAATGACACTGCAGTAACCCGCATCTTAATCGGTTAAGTTTTGTTGTGAATTAATGAAATGTTAATTGCTGAATGTATTGATAATTGTTATCATTACGCAAAATGACTAATTAAATACCACGTAATGACTCTGAAAAACACTTTAGCTCTGCCTCTAATTGCTGTCGCGCCATTTTACACTTTGGCTAACGCTAACAATGATATAGAAACAATAGTAGTGACCGCCTCTGGCTTTGAACAAACCTTAGCGCAAGCGCCAGCTTCTATTACTTTAATTAGCAAAAAGCAGCTAGAAAACCGCGCTTATAAAGACTTAACCGATGCACTTAACGATGTTGCAGGGGTTACGGTTACCGGTGGTGGCTCGCGACAAGATATAAGCGTGCGTGGCATGCCAGCGCAGTACACTGCTATTTTGGTAGACGGTAAAAAGCAGTCAGGGCGTGAATCACAACCAAGCGGCAGCGGTGGCTTTGAGCAAGATTGGCTGCCACCACTAGACGCTATTGAACGTATTGAAGTTGTGCGTGGGCCTATGTCTACGTTGTATGGGTCGGATGCAATTGGCGGCGTTATTAATGTTATAACCCGTAAAAATTACGACAATTGGCATGCTAATGTTCGCCTAGAAACCACACAGCAAGAAAACAGTAATTCGGGTGATGAATACCAAGGGCAAATATATGCAGCGGGGCCATTAATAAAAGATTTATTAAGCGTTAACCTTTCGGCTCTTTACCAAGAGCGTGAAGAAGATGAAATTGAGCGCGGTTACGGTGAAAAAGAGCTGACAAGTTACAGTGGTACACTGCATTTAACAGCCACCCAGCACGATGTGATATCGCTTGAATACAGCGAACACGATCAAAAACGTATTTCTACCTCGGGGCTATCGTTACCTAGTCGAAATAGCTCTAGCGAAACGAACAATAACCGCAGCACGTGGTCGTTAGCACATAAAGGTAGCTATAGTTGGGGCGCTGCGCATTCGTATATTCAACAAGAGTCGGTTGAAAACGAAGGCCGTGAAATAACCATCGAAAATACCTTAGCAAATACGCAGTGGTCAATTGCACTTGAAAACCACCATGTAACATTAGGCGGCGCATTTGAACAAGAAAAGCTTGATGACAAAACAACAAACGCAGCCACTATTACTAAAATAGATAACAAACAATGGTCGCTATTTGCTGAAGATGAGTGGAGCTTACACCCCGATTTTACCCTTACCACGGGTTTACGAGTTGATGATAACGAGCAGTTTGATTCGCACTTGAGTCCACGCCTATACGGAGTTTGGAATGTTAATGAGGCATGGACCTTTAAATCGGGCGTAGCTACCGGTTACCGAGCGCCAGATTTACGCGAGCTTAGCCCTAATTGGATCCAAAGCAGCCGCGGTGGCGATTTATATGGAAATGCTGACCTAGAGCCCGAAACATCCGTGAGTAAAGAAGCGGCTGTGTATTATGCTAACAGTGATTTTCAAACTAATATCACGGTTTTTCATAATAGCTTTGAAGACAAAATTAACACCGTTTTATGTCCTCTCACAGTGTGTGGTGATGAAACCGACCGCTATAACATCAATATTGATAAAGCGGTGACTTATGGGGCTGAGCTAAATATAGAAACAATGTTAAGTGCAGATATTACCCTTGCAACTAGCTACAGCTATACTTTTTCTGAGCAACGCAGTGGCGACAATAAAGGCCAGCCACTTACGCAAATACCTAAACATTTAGCAACGCTAAATATTAACTGGGATGTAAGCGATAACATTAATACGTGGGCACGTGCTAATTACCGCGGTAAAGAAACCGAAGCAGCCTCTATAACTAGCCGTTTAACCTCAGCCCCTTCTATTGCAACAGCAGATATAGGCAGTGCGTGGCAAGTAAACGGTAACGTTAAAGTTATGTTTGGTATTTACAATATATTTGATAAAGCAACCAGCTACGATGAATACGGCTATGTAGAAGATGGCCGACGCTACTGGCTAGCTATAGATACAAAACTATAAGGGGTGTTTATGCCAAAGTTTATATTATCTGCTGTGGTACTTAGCTTTTTAGCTACGTACCCGGCTATTGCGCAAAATACACAATTAACAGCGCAAGATTATGTCGAAAAAGGCATGCAGTACGCTGATGAGTTTCCGGGGTTAACAAGCCTATGCGATATACAAAACCCGTTACGTGATTTAACAAAGCGTGTTCGTACTAATAATGAAGGTAAAAAGCGCAGTAAAAAGTTGGGTAGTAAACGGCGCTCATCAACGATTGAACCTACACAAGTGTTTGACAACCTTTATTATGTAGGTACTGGTGGAGTGGCAAGTTGGGTAGTTAAAACATCACAAGGGCTTATTGTTATTGATGCGCTAAATAACAACGAACAAGCTAAAAATTACATTGAAAAAGGTTTGCTTAAACTAGGCTTAAACCCCGAAGATATTAAGTATTTAATTATTAGCCATGGGCATGGTGATCATTACGGTGGGCAAGAGTACTTAGTTAATAAATACAAACCGCGTGTTGTAATGAGTGAGGTTGAGTGGCGACGCTTAGAACAACCAAAGCTTGATTTTGAAAGCCCACGTTGGGGCAAACGGCCAACAAGAGATATAAGCACAAAAGAGGCAGATACAATTACGCTTGGCGATACTAGCATTGGCGTTTATTTAACGCCTGGACACACCCCTGGCACTATTTCGTTGTTGTTCCCAGTATATGATAACGGCAAAAAACATATGCTAAGCCTGTGGGGAGGGACTGGGCTAAACTATGGGCCTGATATTGAGCGAATTAGCGCTTACAGTGTTGCCGCTAAACGTTTTGGCAATGTGGCAATGCAAGCCGGTGTAGATGTGTTTATATCAAACCACCCTAAACGCGATGGTTCGTTTGAGCGCATAAAGCAACTTAAAAATAGAGCCCCCGAGGCGGCGCATCCATTTGTAATAGGCCAAGAGCAAGCCTCGCATGGTTTTTCTATGTTGAGCGATTGCACTTACGCGCAGGTTTTAAAAATTAAAGGAGAGTAAGGCACTTATTTGCAAAAGTTTTTAATATTAGGGGTTAACCATTTAACCAATGTGTTGTAATTTGGAGTATCTATATTTACTTTTAACGCCAGATTAAAAGGAAGAATGATGAAACCCCTCATTTTAATTTTATGCTTGTTTATAAGCTGCTCAGTGTGGTCCGAAACCACTAAAAATATGCCCGTAGCAATAAACTGGTTACAGTTAATTGATGCGGGTGAATACACAAAAAGTTGGCAACAAGCCGATGCGCTATTTAAATCACAATTAAGTAAAGCAAACTGGAAAAGCGCCCTAAACACAGTGCGTGCGCCACTAGGTAAAGTGGCTACGCGAGAACAAATAAGTGCTAATGCTTACTCATCTTTACCTGGTGCCCCGCAAGGTAAATACCTTATTGTGCAATTTAAAACGCAATTTTCAGCAAGGCTTGCGGTGGAAACCCTTACATTAAGTAAAAGCAGTGGGCAATGGCGCGCGGTTGGCTATTTTATTAAATAACCAGCGTTCAATACCAATCCGTAATAATACATAATGATTTTCAGGGGCTAAACGTGTCGCTATCTGCGTTAAAAAATTCTCATTTAGAACAACTAAATAGCGAATTTTTTGCCTTGCTATCATCACGTTTACCCATCCTCAAAATAGATCACTTAATTATGCGGATTGGTATAAGTTAAAAAACTATTTTGCGTATTTATTAATATTAGAAAAAGCCATTAACACATCGCGGGCATAATTAAGCCGCGGGTGAGCAAGCGCCCCTTTACGCCACGCTAAGTACAAATTGTTTTCCGGCCCTTGCGGACCAAGTTTAATTAATCTACCCGATTGAATATCGTCATGACATATATAATCAGGCAGCACGGTATAGCCTACACCAGTTCTTACTATGCCAGCGAGCGCGCGTATGTCGGGGCAGCGGGCAATTATTTTTGACGTACAGCTTTGTTTAAATACAGTATCAAAATACTGGCGTATAAGTGGTAATTGACTGTCGTAACTGACCACTGGCAGCGTATTTAAAAGTGCTGGCGTAATGGTTTGCCCCTCTAAGCTTTGCGCTAATAAACGGTGCGCCACCAGTACTAGCTCTTCGCTGTCGAGCACTTCAAAGTCGTAAATTTTGTTATCGGGCAGGGAGGCTGTAATAGCCATATCGGCAACGCCGGTGTCGAGCGCTGAATAAATTTGCTCACGATTACCAGGCAGCACGACCACATCAACATTGCCTGCTTGTAACAAATTTGCCAGCTGTGCAGAGGCAACATAACTAATATATTCGGCGGGCCCGGCTAGTGTAATCGTTCCGCTCACATCGTTTGAACGGGTGCGTACAGAGGCGACTTTTTGCTCTATAGCATCAAGGTGATTTGCCACTTGGCCTGCTAAATCGTGGGCGGCATTACTTGGCTCTACACCTCGGTGACGCCGCTCAAATAACGATTTACCTACTACCGACTCCATTGTTTGTATATGCGCGGTTGCAGCCGGTTGCGACAGCCCCAAATTTTTAGCAGCCCGAGAGATGTTTTTACAACGATATACCTCAACAAAGGTGCGTAATTGTACAAAATAAGACATAAAAACATTAGGTATCAGAAATCCGATGGGTAAAGCAAGATTAACTGAATTCTAGTTATTGTAAAGTGCGCGTACACTTGCGCTCGTTCAGTTAGACATTAAACGTTTTCATATTTAATTTATAAAATAGGTTATTAATTACTTGAAAGTTAACTATTAATTCCCATTTTATAAAGCAATGAGCACTAGGGGCTGAGCCCCGTAACCAAGTAGAGTACAAATATGTTAAATTTTGCATTTAAAAACCGCACCGAGATTTTATTCGGCAAAGATCAAATTAATGAGATCGCAAGCCGCGTACCAAGCCAAGGCAAGGTCATGTTTTTATACGGTGGCGGTTCGATCAAAAAGAACGGCGTATATGACGATGTAGTAAATGCACTTGAAGGTGTGGACTTTGTGGAGTTTTCGGGAGTTGAGCCAAACCCAACTTACGAAACACTTTCAAAAGCTGTAGAAATTGTGAAAGAGCAAAACGTTAGCTTTATATTAGCTGTAGGCGGCGGTAGTGTTATCGACGGCGCTAAATACGTAGCGGCAGCAGCAAAATACGAAGGCGACGGCTGGGATATTTTAGTTAATGGCGCAGAAGTAAAAAGTGCATTACCTATTGGCGCGGTATTAACGCTTCCGGCTACTGGCTCAGAAAGCAACGGTAACTCGGTTGTTACCCGTAAAGAAACCCAGCAAAAACGTGCCTTTGGTACGCCAATAGTGCAACCGCAATTTGCTGTGCTTGATCCTACGTATACATTCTCACTGCCAACTCGCCAAATTTCTAACGGTGTAGTTGATGCGTTTGTACATGTTATTGAGCAATACTTAACGTATCCAGTTAATGCGCCACTGCAAGACCGTTTTGCAGAAGGCATTTTATCTACGCTAATTGAGCAAGGCCCTAAAGCCCTTGAAAACCCAGAAGATTACGATGTTCGTGCAAACGTAATGTGGTCGGCAACGATGGCACTAAATGGCTTAATTGGCCAAGGCGTACCGCAAGATTGGTCTACGCATATGATTGGCCACGAGCTAACAGCGCTTTATAGCTTAGATCACGCTGTAACACTTGCAATTGTATTACCGCCGCTTATGTTTGTTCAGCAAGAGCAAAAACGGGCTAAAATTATTCAGTTAGGTGAGCGTGTATTTGGCCTTGATATGCAAGACAAAAACGAGCTGATTGATGCAACCATTAAACATACTCAAGACTTTTTTGAGCAAATGGGCATTAAAACAAAACTTGGCGATTACGACCTAGGTGAAGACGCGGTTGAAGCCGTTGCCAACAACCTTGAGCGTAACGGCATGACAGCCCTTGGCGAACATGGCGATATTGACATAGCTAAAGCGAAGAAAATTTTAAGCCTAGCGCTTTAATTTAATTGTTTTTTGAATGGCGCTTTTTAGCGCCATTTTTTATGCTCAAAAAGCTAAATGTTGAGCTAAATTTTTGACATAGATTATTGAATAAATTACTAAAGCTATGCTACTTTGGGTTAAATTACGTAAAGGAATACCCCAAGCATGGACACCCCAATAGACTTTTCTACCTACACATTAGATGAACTTTACTCCAGCGCAAAAGTCATTGACCGAGAACGTTTTCCTGAGCGCGCAAAAGAAATAGACGAGCTTATAAAAACCCGAGAAGCGCAAGATCCCGCACACAATGCCGACCTAAAAATAGCGGGAGAAAAAGCATCACGCGGGGACAGGTTTGTTGCTGCTATTATTGACGGCCTATTAGGTATAGCATTTTTTATACCTGTAATAATGTATATCGGTTTTGATAACTTAAGCCAACCAAATCTGGGTTTATCTGCATTTTTATTTGTTTACGGTTTGTTTTCTACGTTAGTGCTTCATGCCTACCTTATGTATCACTGTGGACAAACTATTGGTAAATACTGTATGTCTATTCGTATAGAAAACCTAGACGGCACAAAAGCAAGTTTTATAACTATTTACTTTAAACGCATGTTACCTATGCAGCTGCTATCACTAGTCCCTTCGGTAGGTCAGTTTATTGCTGGATTTGTAAACCCTGCATTTATATTAGGAAAAGATAAACGCTGTTTACACGATCATATAGCGGGAACAAAAGTGAGTAATATTTAGCAATAGCAATACTCAGCGAAGGATAATACTTTAAAGGGATTTATGAAAAAACTAACAAGGTACAAAAAAACACCCAGCGCAAAACTACTTTGGACGCTTGGTTTCAACACATTTATCGCAGTTATAGTTTTATTTTGGGTAGAGGTATTTATTGAACAGCCTTTGCTGCATCAATTTTTATACTTATTTGCATTTGTCCTATTGAGGGTATTTTTACAATGGCATTATATGAAAAAAGAGCAATGCCATGCGGTTGAAATTGTTGATGGCGAGCTTGAAGTATTAGGTATAACGATC
The DNA here is from genome assembly GCF_024518735.1 of Pseudoalteromonas agarivorans. NCBI lineage: Bacteria > Pseudomonadati > Pseudomonadota > Gammaproteobacteria > Alteromonadales > Pseudoalteromonadaceae > Pseudoalteromonas > Pseudoalteromonas agarivorans. The sequence goes on along the minus strand of NZ_JANIGJ010000003.1, from coordinate 280,677 downwards.
AAAGTACATGAACTTGAAGAAGTACTGTACTGCCAAACTAAGCGTTTTGAGCATATTTTAAGATTTAAGTTTAAAAACGCGACATACCAAGATATTGAAATAACCGCCTCAGATTTAATTGACGACCTACGTTTTTACTATTTTATGGTAGATAACGGCCTGCCAGTAAAAATGACAGATGATAGTGGCCGTTTTTTTGACGAAGATTAACAGCGTAGCAAGGTGCAGTAATGAGCATACAGGCTTTAAGGTTTTTGATGCTAGCAAGTGTGCTCTTTAGTGGATATTCACATGCAGACTTACTTGAAGGATGTTATTCAAGGAGAGACAAAATAACGAGCGCGATCCCTATGCTTAACGACGATGGAAGCAAAAGTAATGAGCGTTTTAAATTAAAAAGGAGCTATGTAAATGTATTTAAAAAAGAAGATAAATACTTTGCAGAAGGCCTTATCTGGGGCTTTAACTTTCATATTTGCACTATCACTGCCCCACTAGAGGGGACGAAAGAACCATTACCTTTAGCCCTAAAGGGTAAAAAATTGGTGTTTGAAGAGAAAGAGCCCGAATACGATATTAACTGTAAGTTTGAGTTAGAATTTGATGAGAATGGTTTAAATATTAAGGATGAAAACTACCATTGTTCTAACTATATTTTTTACTGTGGTGCACATGCAAGTGTGCATGACGTTCAGCTAGCTAAAACCAACAAAGGCTGTAATTAACTAAGCGAGTTTATTATTTAACTTAACGATACAGCTAACAGGGACTTACCATGCGCGGCTTGTTATTATTTATTGGTTACTCATCTTATATTGGCAGTGTGGGCGATGGCCTGCTCGGTGTATATGCGCTTTGGGTTTTAATCAGTAATAATTTAGCATTTTTAAGCTTATCGCTTAATGACTTTTTAGCGCAGTATGTAGAGTTTATATATTGGGTGAAGCAGGTTGCGTTTTATGTAATGCCCGAAGGCTTTGCCAATTGGTTATTCGGCATTCCAGCCGTTATTTACTTTCCCGTACGTATACTAATGAGCCTAATAATTGGCTGGTGGGCACTAAAAAAGGCAGCTCAACTAAAAGCTGAAAGATACTAAAAGTGGTTACATATAAAAAATTCGACATACTCTTTCTTGACGGTGTCGCAGGGCTACTTGCAGGTTTAACGTTGTTTAGTTTTCAAGGATGGTTTCACGAAGTTTATTCTTTACCTCTATATATCCTTCAATTTATTACAGCAGCTAATATGCTTTATGGTGCGCTGGCATTATTGTTGGCTTCTAAAAGAAAAAGAAGCTTTTTGATCATTAAATTATTAGCTTTAGCTAACACATTTTGGACATTGATTTGCATCTGTTTCATTTTTATATACCTAGATTCTGCAAGTTGGAAGGGTATAAGCCTATTAATTTTAGAGTCTCTTTTTGTTGGCTATTTAGCTTATTATGAATGGGTTAATCGCAATAACTTAATTTACAGTCCTACTTATAAAAAATGTGTAAAAACTACTCACTTTTAAAATAATTACCTTTTTAAATACCGCATATCACAATAACCCATCATTAATTTCATCAAAAATTTATTAACTTATTGTTTTTAATTGCATTTTCAATCCTCGCTTTTGGCTTTTGCTAATTACATCTGGCATATAAATTGATACACCAATGTATAAAATTTAAAAGGGAATGCACATGACTGCTGAATACTTTATGGTGCTGGGGCTGCTCGGAGTGGCTTTTTTTTCGGTTGCAGGAGCACTGCTAGGCTACGAAAAAAACATAAGTGGTTTTGGGGTGGTTGTGGTGGCTACTGTCACTGCGCTTGGCGGCGGTACTCTCAGAGACATTTTGCTAAATAAGCCTGTATTTTGGATTGCTACGCCCGAATATTTATACTCAACTTACGCCGCCATTGTAGCCACAATATTATTTGTACGTTACTTGCCTCATGTAAATAACTCTTATTTTTTATTCGTCGATGCCATAGGCATGGGTTTGTTTAATATTATGGGGATCGAAAAAGCGCTGATTAGCGGCACAGGTATGTTAATCGCCATTACTATGGGTGTAACAACCGGTATTTTTGGCGGGCTTATACGCGATGTAATTTGTCGTGAGTTGCCCTCGGTTATGCGAAACGAACCTTATGCCTCAGCGTGTTTAATTGGCGGCCTAGTTTATGCTGCGCTGTTTACCATAGAAGTCGATTACATTTGGTGTATTTTAGGCTCACTTTTTACCACTGTATTTTTAAGATTAGGCTCGCTTAAATGGGGCTGGCACCTAACCATTTTCAGAAAAAAAGATTTTAAAGATCAAAGAGAGTAGCTCTTAGTTATTTATAGGCTGGGTTTGCATATGGTACTCATAGTTATCTTCCCCAGTGATCTTAAAGCCTAGTCGAGTATAAAGTGCTTTAGCAGGGTTGTTTTTAAGTACTGTTAGTTTGATAGGCTTTAAGTTTGCAGTTTTAATTACTTGCTCAATAACGCCTCTGCCGTAGCCTTTATTTTGATGGTTGGGGTGTATTTGTAATTGCATTATTTCAATGTGGCTACCCGATACCTTGTACTTTAGCGTACCTATGGTATTACCATTAAACTGTATAAGATGAGAGCAATCGTATTGCTCGTCAACCCTTTCATTATGCTGTTGCTCAGTTAAAAATAAGCCGGCCACCTCAAGGTGCGCTACCATAGTAAGTTTTCTAAGACATAATTAATAACCTGAGCCTTGGCTAATAAATCTATCTCAAGCAGCTATTTTTAGCGCTAACTGCGTTGAATTTACTTGCAATAGGCTAGCTATTGACGCGCAAATACGCCTTGTTTTCACTTAAAATTTCTAGCTAGAGAAAACAGACCCAGTAACATTACTAACCAACTATATTTAAATCTCTTAACCAAAGCTCAGGTTAAACCTCTTTTCACGCGTGGCTTTTCTAAACGTAAAAACCAAAATGTCCTTCCTTGTATTTAAAAACTTAACTTTAGTTGAATCACTTTTTGTAAAAATTAGGTCTTTATTAGCCATTACAGGTTTAATGGGCACACAATGAACATAACACACACAAATAACGCACTCACCTTTTTACTTACACTCAGCTTTGCATTACTTGGTGTATCGTTTGCTTTAGGTGCAAACCCAAACACACTCTCAGCTACCTTTAGTTTTTATGAACTTGATACCTTACTCAGTAACAATACATTAGGTTTGCTCACAGGCACCGCGATGATTGCGTTGGCAGCCACCACCTTAGCTGCGCATTTAAAATTAATAAAGCCTGTGCCTGCAGTTATACTCGCATTAGTTGTTAGCATAGTGCCTTTGCTTACCCTATTTGCCAGTAACCGCTGGATGGCACAGTTAGGCGGCTTTCCAATTATTGGCAGTGGGCAAGGCATAATTAAATACTTTGCTGTTATCCCTTTGTATTTATTTTTGTTTTATAAAAATAAACTAACAGACAAACAACACGTACTTTTAAACTTTATACCGGTTGCTATGGTGTTACTGTGGATTGGCGGCATGAAATTCTATGAATTTGAAGCCAAAGCCATTGTAGGCCTAGTAGAAACCTCACCGTTTATGTCGTGGTTATACACGGTATTTAGCGTACAAGGCGCATCAAATATCATTGGTGGGTTTGATGTATTATTTGCAGTACTACTTGGTGCGGGCATTTTACTTAACAATAAAAAGCTTATTATTGTTAGTGGCTTAGCGTGTTTAAGTGTATTTTTAATGACCCAAACATTTTTAATTACCGCAAACGGCGCGTTTAGCTCAAGCACGTTATTAGAGCGTTTAGGGCAATTTGTAATTAAAGATTTATGGTATGTAGGTAACTTAATTGTTATTGCCACTTTAATGCTACTTAAACCTGCTAAATAATATATAAAGAGGACGTTATGATCAGTTGCAACCATTACGATTACATCGAAATTGCCTCTATGCACCATTTAAGCGTTGAGCTTATTTTAAAAAATGGTGATAGTGTATGTGGTGTAGCAACTGATACAAAACGCAATGCACTCAAACAAGAGTGCATTGCCATTAATGTAAGCGGCGAGCTAAAGCTTATTGTGCTCACTACAATTAGTCTACTTAAAGCGCGTGAGAGTAATCCTTACTTTGATCATGTGAACTTTGATGTAAAGTAAATCACTAACCAATTCGTTTTATCATAAACACTCCAGCGGGCCTGTTTCATTATTATGTTAAGGCTCACTTATCTAACTAGTGCTTTAGCTAATTACGTGCTAAATACATACATTCCAAAACGCCAATTAAAACAACACCAAGCTCTTTTTATATTCTGCGTAAAAATACAGTAATCAATTGAACCAAAATAGGAACTCGGCTATTGTTTGCTTATTAACAAAAACAAATAAAAAACGAATTAATCTACATACTCGTTAGAATTTAAATCTCATAGGTGCTTATGCGTTATATATATTTTTGCTTACTATTATTTTTAAGTGGTTGTGCTTCAGCCCCAAGAAATGCTTTAACTTTTGACCAGGTACAGCTACCTCAACCAAATGAAGAACATAGTGTTTTGGTATTCCATAGGTTGTTTACCCCACCAGCGGCATCGGATATGCGTGTAAGTATAAATGATAAAAAAATCGTAGCACTACCAAACAATACTTTTTCTTACATAAAATTACCGGCGGGTAACTATGATTTAAAAATTAGCTGGAGCCCACTCACAGGGGTATGGAGTAATACAAAACAGCTAATAATTGCACCTAATCAAACTAAATTTTTACAATTAAATAGCAGTGTTTATACGGCAATAGGTGTTGAACTTGGTTCGAGTAAACACGATCCATCTAACAAAGAGTCCGCAGAGGCCTTGCTAAGACAGTGCTGTAAATATGTACAAGCTACCAAACTCTAATAACTAGCTTTTTTATTATTACCTAGCTTATTTTAACCAGCTATTTTAAGCCGTAAAATTGTTGCGTTGAGATTGTAAAATTACTTCTTTTAATTAAATTAGGCTGTTGGAGCTATTCTACAGTCTAATTATATTACTAAAGGATTATCTTGAAATACTCTAGGGGTTTACTCTTTTCAGTAGGTTTGTATTTATTGCTAGTTGCTTTATCAACAATAGCAACAAAGATTGTTGGCTTTGATGAGATGATTCTAAGCACATCATACATTTATACTCAATACGTCCTCGGTTTTGTAGCCTCTTTAATCGTTTATTTATATCTAGGGTATAGGCAAACAGTGAGTCCGTATAAACACGCCTTTTGAGTTGCGGCTGTTTATTGGTTTATTAACTTAAGTGTCGGTGCCTTACTATATATACTGTTAGAAATAACAATGGAGCCTTTAATATATTTGATTTCTGCTTTGCTGCATGTAATCGCTGTTTTATTAGGGACGCTACTTGGTATTCAATTACGTAGTAAGAAAATAAAGCGTAATAAAAAATTGTTAATCAGAACCTAAGCTGCTGGTTTTGCTTTCTCACTCTAACCTTAACCAACAATCTTACAGCCTATTTATTTGGCATAAGTAAAAAGGAGTTTGAATTTGCTATTTGATTGGTTTAGCGCTGAAAAGCCTAATGTTTATTTGGGATCGTTAGCTGTAGTTAATAACAGTCACTTTTCTAAAATAGAGTCGTTTTTTTATATAACGGGCGATTCACTTGAAGATCATATGCACCAAAAGCTTAAAGAGGTATTTTGCCTTCATAGTATTTCGTCTATTAAAGAGCCCAAAAAGTCAGATATTGGTTTAGATGTGGTTATAGTTACTTTGCATGGTGGCGATGCATTCACTGTGGATTTTGACACTGCTATTATTCCGCTTTTTTGGCGACCAAAAGTTAAATTAGTGTCGCGCTTGTATAACATTGAGCACAACAAGACGATTAAGACGTTTAGTGTTTCTAAGTCTATTACATGGCGCGAATTTATTGCTAAAAAATTTAGCTTAAGAGGATTCTTTCGTTGGGGCCCTTTGTATCATACAAAAGACATGGAAATACTGTTGTATAAAGCATGCTACGAGTTATTAAATAAAATGCGAAAAGCTATTTAACCTGTAGCAATAACAAGCATACTTAAATAGCTGAACACAGAAAGTAGTTCACTTTGTTATTAATGGCAGGTTTTATTTTTAAACTTTACAAGGCGTTAGTGGCTTATGGATAATCCACGATTAGATTCAGAAGATAGAAAACCTATTTGGGATGCGTTGCAAATGTTTTGGATGGATATTGAGCCATCTGATGAGCTAGAAAACGCTATAGCTACGTGTGCTAAATCTAAGTATTCAATTTTAGAATTAGAGTATATCTACTGGAATGAGGTTTACCCTGCTGTTAATCAGAATTTTGCACAGCCAATACCTGAGTGGACTGGCTATGATATTGAGCAGTTATCAAAGTTAATAATTGCAAACGCAGGCAGAGTTAAACCAACTAAGTACAAGTTATTGCATTTTGGGGCTAACAACTGGTGGAAAGAAATAGCCAGCGGTATAACAAAATATCGAAAAGACATTAGTAAATAACTGGCTGAACACCATACTAATTAGCTAATTTTATGAGGCTTTTACTAGTCAGGTATTTATACTGAGCGTAGCAGCGACGCACAGATCAGTATTTCGATTTTAAAGCACTAACTGGCTTAAACTAAGTAAAAGCTATATCAGCCGCATTTATTAAATACAGCTATTCAAACACAATCCCCCAAACACAGCTAAGCATAGAAGCTTCGCCAAATAACGTTATTTTAGTAAACGCGAGTTCATATTGCGGTGTGTAATATCTTTACACGCATTTTAAGTTAGGCGTTCGTACTGGGCGCTTATTTTTAGACTCCCTTTATTAGAGATACTTTTTATGAAGTTAAAGTTATTTATTGCCGCTATTATTGCCTCCTCTGTGTCGTTACACGCGGCGCAAGCACAAGCAAGTGCTAAGTTTACTTTTGAAGATTTAAAAGCAATGGCAAAAGCCTCTGCCAAAAAGCCCTATACGCCTGTGGAAGTGCCAGCACCTGAGCTTATTGATAAAATTACCTATGACGAACATTGGAAAATACGCTTTAAAGAAGATGAAACCCTCTACCCAAATGGCAAAAAGGCACCGGTACAATTATTTTACCCTGGGCGATATTTTCCTGAGCCGGTAAGTATTTTCATCAGAGATGATAAAAACAACGTTAAAGAACTGCCTTTTAGTAATGCGCTTTTTGATATGCCTGAAGATAGCCCTGCCCACGACCTACCAGAAGGATTTGGGTTTGCAGGCTTTAGAATTATGCGCCCCGATATAAAACCAGATTGGATATCGTTTTTGGGGGCGTCTTATTTTAGAACTGATGGCCCTCAGGGGCAATATGGGTTGTCGGCTCGCGGTATTGCAATAAATACCGGTATGAGTGAGCCAGAAGAGTTTCCTCGCTTTTCGGCATTTTGGTTAGGCCCTGCAGAAAATAAAGGTGAGAGCATGTCTGTGTGGGCTTTGCTTGAGGGGCCCTCTGTTACAGGTGCTTATCGGTTTGGTTTAAGTAAAGACAACAAAGAGGCCAAAGGGCATGTTACCTCTGTAAGTGCTAATTTGTATATGCGCGCCGATGTAGAGCGCTTAGGTATAGCGCCGCTAACCAGCATGTATTGGTACTCAGAAAAAGATAAAACGGTAGCGAAAGACTGGCGCCCAGAAATTCACGACAGTGATGGCTTAGCGATTCATACTGGGTCGGGCCAGTATATTTGGCGACCGTTAAATAATCCGCAGTCGGTGTCGACCAATAGCTTTATTGATGAGAACCCTAAAGGCTTTGGTTTAATCCAAAGAGATCGTGACTTTAATAACTACCAAGACGACGGCGTGTTTTACAATAAGCGTTCATCAGCGTGGATCAAGCCTACGGGTGATTGGGGGAGAGGCGCTGTGCAGCTAATCGAAATACCAACTAAAGATGAAACGTTTGATAACATTGTTGCTTATTGGGTGCCTGAAAAAGAGGTACGTAAAGGCGATGAGTTTACCTTTTCTTATGATATTGAGTGGCGTCCACTCGATCCAAAATCAAAAAACCTAGCAAGTGTTGTTAATACTCGCCAAGGGCAGGGCGGAATTCCTGGCCAGCCTATTCCTGAGGGCGTAAACAAAATGGTGATTGATTTTGAAGGCCCAGTATTTAAAGGCCTTGATAGAGAAAGTGGCATAAAGCCTATTGTAGAAGCCAGTAACGGCGAAATACTGGAGCCAATTGGTGCTTACCCAATAGTGGGTACCAACCAATGGCGATTAGCATTTGACTACAAACAGAGCAATAACGACCCCGTAAGCATACGCGCGTATTTGGTTGATAAAAACGAAGAGGCGATAACCGAAACATGGGTAAGTGATGCAAAGGTAACGATTGAGTAACTATAAAAATTAAAGCGGGTGGCCCTATAATTAGTTTTATGTAGCCACCCGAATAACTGCAAAATAAATGTTTTTAGCGAAGGTTAGCTAAAGCAATTCTCTTATTTCAATATACATCTAATGCTTAGTTATAAATTTAACATGCTTGGCTAACTACTTGGTGAATTTAGCTATTTTAAGCTGCTCCTACTTGTTTTTAAGTTTGCTTGTGTGAATAATAAACATTCGCTCAGAAAAATAATAAAAGTAATTAAATTAAGGATGAATATGAAACTTTACCCGTACTCAACAATTAAAACAGAAAACCTTAAGGGCCTGCTTATCGCTTCTAGAGTGCTTGGGTTTTTGAGTTACATACTGTTTTTTATAGCTATTTGCATTGGTTTATTTGGTATTTTTTCTAACCTTGGCGCACCTAAAGATTTAGGGAATGGAATAGTTATGTCTGCACCAAATGCCGGTTTACCTGTGATGATAATGTCAATTTGGGGTGCCGTTTCTGCAGTTTGTATTTTAGCTTTTAGTGGCTTATGTGCAGCTGTTGTATCATGCGAATACAAATATACAAAGTCGGTTTAGCTATATACCAGAGTATTTAGATAGTAAAAACGGGGCTTCTACTATCTAAATATTTATTCGTAAGACTTGGTTAACTACCGCGAACAAATCTAAATTTTTTGTTCTTCTTCCTTATCTCAATAGCCTGGTATTCGTTTTAATAATAATACAAAAGCAAATCTACCTTAGCTTCTAATACATCCAAACTGTAGCTATTTTACCTTGATATACCCTAATTTATAGTTAAAATGGCCGGCTTATTTAACGAATGTGCCTACTTTATTACTGAGATAGTAATAAAAGCTGCATTAATTGATGTAAATACTAAGCGTGCAATTTTATGGCGTGTTATTTACCTCGTTTTATACCAATCCTCAAAACAGGTTACTTAATTAAGCGAATTGGTATTTGTAAATTTACGTTAGGACGAAAATTGGTTTGATCTCATTGAACGACGATTTAATTGTAGGTAAAGGGGCGCATAGAACGTGTTACAGGCATCCTGAGGCACATAATTTATGTATAAAAGTAAGCCATGAAGGGTTTTCGCAGGAGCAAGATCAAGAGCTGGCTTATTATAAGCGACTTAGTAACCGGAACATTCAGTGGCAGTTGTTAGCGCGATACCATGGTACGGTACACACCAATATTGGCACAGGGTACGTGTTTGACTTAGTGATTGATGCAAATAATCAGCCGGCTAAAACGCTAGAATATTATTTAAATCAGCCAAATAGTGAAGCATTAGCCGAGCCACTATTAAATTTAAAAGATTATTTATTACACAATTTAGTGATCACCAAAGAAATAAAACCACGCAATATAGCGTGTGTTAATAATAACGGCACCATTGAGCGGTGTGTTGTTGTTGATGATATTGGTAATACTGAGTTTTTTCCTATTAGTAATTACGTGAGCTCATCGGCTAAGCGTAAAATAAATAGAAAATGGCAGCGCTTTGAAGCGAGTTTAAATGAGCTTGGCTTAAGCCTTAATTAAGTTTTAAACTCCCACTTTAAATACTGGCTTTAATTAATAACCACAGCCCCGTTTAATACGCAGGGCTAAGCTAACAGCACATAGCCTACCCTGCGGATGCACAACCGTTAGTTACTTTTCTAACTCTTTTACATACAGCATGAGTGCGCTGTACATTACGCTAAGGGCTTTTGTTACATCCTCATCAATAACAGCTTCTGCGGGGTGATGGCTTATCCCGCCAGGGCTGCGTATAAATAGCATGCCCACAGGGCAAATAGGGGCAATAGCCATGGCATCGTGCCCAGCGCCAGAGGCAAGTGAAGGCGAGGCTTGGTTATTCAATTTACAGGCACTGCTAAACAATTGCTGAATTTGAGTGTCGCACGCTACGGCGTCGGCCGCATGTGTCCATTGCCAATCAAGCGTTAAATTACGCGATGTAGCAATTTGATCGGCGCGGGTATGTATTGCATTAAGTAATACTGCTAGGTCGGCATCATTTTGTGCGCGTGCATCTAGGCTTATAGTCGTTTTACCGGCAATAACATTTGTAGCGCCTGGGCTAGCATGAATTTGCCCTACGGTGGCGACTTCACCATTACTCGCGTTTTTTGCTAGTTGCTCTATGGCAAGGGTAAGCTCGGAGCAGCCAACTAACGAATCTTGGCGTAAGTTCATTGGCGTAGTGCCTGCATGGCCGCTTTGGCCTGTTAGGGTGATCATAGCGCGTTTGGCGCCAGCAATAGCGGTTACTACGCCTAGCGCCTGATTTACCGATTCAAGCACTGGGCCTTGCTCTATGTGGGTTTCCCAATAACCGAGTAATTCGTTTTTGTTAAGGGCGGCTTTAGCGTAATCATCAGGGTTTAGGCCAAAATCAAGCATGGCTTGGCGCATACTAATGCCGTTTGTATCTTGTATATTTAACCACTGGGGGTCAAACTCGTTTGCCAGTGCTTTTGAGCCAATTAATGTGGTGGCAAAGCGAGTGCCTTCTTCATCACAAAAGCCCACTACATCTAAATGAAACGGTAATTCAAGCTTAAGCGTATGCGCAAGGGCGGCTATTTCAATCCCCAGTAACACCCCTAAAATACCATCAAATGCACCGGCGTTTGGTACGGTGTCTAGGTGTGAGCCAATAATTAATCGTTTAGCGTTTGGGTTAGATGATGCTAAGCGCCCCCATAAATTGCCGACTTCGTCCTGCCACGATTGCATGCCCGCCTCAGCCATCCATTCAGCAGTGACACGGTTACACTCTTTGTGCTCTTTAGATAAATACACACGGTGAATGCCACCTTGCATTTGCGATAGGCCACTGAGCGTTTTACAGCGCAATAACGCGCGCGTGGCAAATTTATTAGCCAGCTCACTGTTTAATAATGGCTCATGGAGGGGGCTTGCAATCGTCATGCTAAATCCTTTTTTTATTTATAATGGGCAAGGGCGGCAATAGCGGCTTCGCCTTTAGGGCCTTTATAGCCGTTGGCGTGTAAGCAGGCATCTAGGCTTGCCAATGTTTGTAATACGGCATCTTTACGGGCGTTGTAACCCATGGTGCCAATACGCCAAATTTTGCCATGCAGCGGGCCAAACGAGGTGCCAATTTCAATACCAAAGTCGGTTAGCATTTGAGCGCGTACGTGGTCAGGATTAATGCCCTCGGGTATATACACACCCACTACGTTGTTCATTTTATGGTTTAAGTCGCCAAATACGTTTAAGCCCAGCGCTTGAATACCCGTTAGCATGGCATCGCCGTGTAACTTGTGGCGGGCAACGCAGTTATCTACGCCTTCTTCAATAACAATGCGAGCACATTCTGATGCGCAATACAGCATGCTGGTGGCTTCGGTGTGGTGGTTAAGGCGCTCTTCACCCCAGTAATTCATGATCATGCCTAAATCAAAGTAGTTTGAGCGTACAAATGGCTCGGTGCCGTCGGTATGCTGCGCGGTACGAATACCCGCTTCTACTTTTTTGCGCTTTTGGATCCAATCGGCGCATTTATCGCTCAGTGTTAAAGGAGCAGAGCCAGACGGGCCACCTAAACATTTTTGCAATCCAACCGAAAGCGCATCGAGCTTCCACTCATCGGCGGGTAAATCGTTACCTACAATCGAAGCGGTGGCATCGCAGTAAAATAATACGTCGTGTTTTTGGCAAATATCGCCAATGTGTTCAAGGGGTTGGTTCATGGTTGTAGAGGTATCGCCCTGTACCATAGCAAGTACATGGGGTTTTACATCAACAATGGCTTTTTCTATTTGTTCGGGGGTAAATACCTCGCCCCAAGGGACCTCTATGGTGTGTACTTTTGCGCCTACGCGCTCGGCTATTTCAGCAAGCAAGTGGCCAAAGCGGCCCATAATGGGCACCAGTACTTTATCGCCTGGACGTAAAATAGAGCATAAAACGGCTTCTATGCCTGCGCGTGATGTGCCATCAACTAACATGGTCCATTCGTTTTTGGTTTTAAAAATTTCGCGATAGCGGGCCATGGTTTCGTTCATAAAACCGGTCATTACTGGGTCGTATTGGCCAATTAGCTGCGCCGACATAGCACGTAGCACGCGTGGATCTGCGTTTATTGGGCCTGGGCCCATGAGTAATCGCTGTGGCGGATTTAAAGTTTGAATTTGCGTGTCGCTAAACATGTTTTAGGCTCCCAGAGTCTGAATAAGCATACGAATGCCCGTTATCATTAATACAACGGCAAAGGCGCGTTTTAATTGTTTTTGATCTAGCTTGCTACCAATTTTTACGCCAATAGGGGCAAACAAAATAGTAAGCGGAATAATAAGTATAAAAGCAGGTAGGTTTACAAGGCCCCACGTGCCAAGTGGCGCATCGGTGGGTGTAGTACCAATACTTAATAAAGTAATAACGCCCGGTAGCGCAATTAATAAGCCAAATACAGCAGCGGTGCCAACGGCAACATGGGCACGTACGTTAAACGCGTTTAGCATGGGTACGCCAATAGTGCCGCCACCTATGCCAATCATTACCGATAAACCACCGACAATACTTGCCATAATGCCTTGGCCAAATTTACCTGGTAATTTACTAACAAGGGCAGGCGCGCCGGCTCTAAATAACATGTTTAAACTTACTAAAATGGCAATACAGGCAAACATAAGTACCAATGCATTACCGCGTATAGAATGAGCTAAGTAGCTACATATAACGGCCATTACCAAAATAAACGGGGCCCAGTATTTAATTAAAGCAAGGTCGATATTGCCCTTAGCATGGTGCGAGCGAATCGACGAAATAGAAGTAGGCACTATGGTGGCAAGCGATGTCGCTGTGGCTATCATCATGGCCGACTCAGGGCTTACGCCAAAGCCTTGCAGTAAAAAGTACAGCACAGGCACAATTACTATGCCGCCGCCTACACCAAATAGGCCTGCTAAAATACCTGCAAAAATACCGGTTGCTATTAAGGCCGCTATAATCGGCCATTGATTTATTATTTCTGTCATTGTGTTCCTGCTGTAGTTACTGTTGCGCGACCATCTGAACGAGGATCGGTGGCTGCTTCAAGGCTGGTAGGCGTATCTAAAATGGCACCTGCATGACCCATCATTTCATTGTTATTATCAACGCTCACCCAGTCGTGGTCACGTTGATTTAATTCATGTTTAACTTGAATTACTAAGCTTTGCTCTACCTTTAAATTTGTGCTTGTATCGCCCCAGGTGCGCCCTAATAACCAACGCGGATCGCTTACTGCTTGGGTAATTGATTTATTACGCCATGCGTAACCACTAAATACAGCAGCTTGTGTTTGTGGTTGGCCTTCGCCGCCCATGGTGCCGTAGGCAAGGCGCCTACCATCGTCAAATTTTGCTAAAGCAGGGTTGAGTGTATGAGCCGGTTTTTTATGCGCTTTTAAGGCATTGGCATCGTTGCTATTTAAACTAAAACTTAAACCGCGGTTATTCCACACAAAGCCGCCTTCGCTCATCAAAATACCGCTACCAAACTCCCAATAAACACTTTGAATAAAGCTCACTAGTTGGCCGCTTTTATCCCGTGCGGCCATCCAAACGGTATCGCCTGGCTCTGCATTAAATGGCCATTGCTTGGCTTGGCTCATATCTATATTGCTGGCAAGCGCATTCAAGCGCTCATCAGTTAATGCGTTTTTATAATCATCGCCTAGCGCGTCTGGGTCTGCCCAAAGTGTAGGGCGGTGAGTAAAGCTTTGTTTGGTTGCCTCAACAATTAAGTGCATCCAATCGGCCTCTGTTTTGGCTAAATGTTTTAGTTTATTAACAGCGCCAATTATTTGCAGAGAATGCACGCCTTGCGTGGGGGCGGGTAAGTTATAACACTGTATGCCCGATAAATTAGCACTGAGCGGCGTTACTAAATCAGCCTGCGTATTGGCAATATCAGCGCGTGTAATTGCACTGCCTGCGGCAGCTAAATCGTTTGCAAACGACTCTGCTAAAGGGCCTTGGTAAAAGGCGTTTAAGCCATGCTCGGCTAAGTGCTCAAAGGTACTGGCAAGTTTTGGGTTTTTAAAATGTTGGCCCGCTTGCAACGGTTTACCATTAGGTATGTAAAGTTCTTTAAAGGCAGCGTTAGTGTTTGAAGCGGTAGCAAGCTTTTCGCAGCCTGCTTGCAAGCTTTTAGACACTGTAAAGCCTTCGCGCGCGAGCTTTATGGCTGGGGCTAAAATAGTACTTAGCGAAAGAGCTGCGTGCTCATCTACCGCAAGGGCTTTTTGCCAGCCGCGAAGTGTTGCAGCCTGAGTAAGCGCGCTTAAACCGCCGCGATCTGGTATGTGTGGCTCATTGCTATAGGCGCTTATATCGTTTGGTGCGCGCCCGCAGGCATCAATGGCAGTGGGTATACTTTGGTTTGGGTTATCAATAAGCCAAAAGCTGTCGCCGCCAATTGAATTCATATGCGGATATACCACGCTAATAGCAGCCGCTGCCGCTACCATGGCTTCGGTGGCTGTACCGCCTTGTTTTAGTATTAAGGTGCCTGCCTCGGTTGCTGCAAAATGCGGGGCAGTAAAGGCAATGTTGTGTGTGCTCATGCAAGTGTGTCCTGTTTAAAATGGGCAGCTAATTGTTGTACGCAGGCAAGTAGGCTTTTATCGTTGCCGTGGCTCATCATTAATGAAAACCCATACGGGTGGCCATTTTCTAAATTAGCCAATGGTAAGTGTACTTGCGCCGAGCGGCTCAAGCCCGCAATGGCCGATAAGGTGATTATTTGCATACGTAAGGCGCTTGTGTCGGCGCCCAATTTAGGTGCAGTTGTGGGTGTGGTTGGCAAAAATAAACAACTGTTTGTGTTTAGGTTTTTAGCGATTAGTGTTTGCCATTGGGTTTGTACATTTAGTGCTTCTTGCTCTTCTTGGGCGGTTAGGGCAAGCGCCATGTTAAAACGTGCCGCAATTGCCGGAGCAAACTGGGGAAGTTGCCCTGGCAATTGAAGCCAATCTTTATGCGTTTTTGCGATTGCTCGCCCTTGCAGTATTCTAAAGCTGTCAGCCAGTTCGTTTAATAAGCTACTGTTAGGCAGTTCAAATTCTTTATGGTGTTTAAAATAAGGTTTGGTTTTTTCAAGCAATTGTTTAAGTGGGGCTTGTAAAACAGGGTGAACCAGCTCAAATAATGGCTCGCAAATAACTAAAGTATCAACGTTATTAATAGCTTGATTTGGTAACAGTACATTGCCTACATCGCTTAGCAGCTCTGCATTTTGCGTAAGCCAGCCAATGGTATCAAATGGGGGCGCTAGCGGTATTAGGCCATCTTTTTCAATTACGTTATGGCTTGGCCTTATACCAAATAAGCCACAATAACTTGCCGGTATTCTAATAGAGCCACCAGTATCAGTGCCTAAGCCAATATCGGCTAGGTTAGCCGCCACAGCTGCTGCCGAGCCCATACTTGAGCCGCCACTTGCATGGCCTTTAAGTTTTGGGTTTTGTGCTGCACCATAGTGAATGTTATTGCCCTCTAAGCTATAGGCCAGCTCATCGGTATGGGTAAAGCCTGTAAAGCGACAACCCTCATTCATTAGTTTGTTTACGGCACTTGCTGTTTGCTGTGCAGGTTTTGCTGCTTTAAACCAGCTTGGGTTACCTGCGCTGTTGCGCTCGCCTTTAACTGCAAATACATCTTTTACTGCAAGGCGCTTATTTACAAGTGTGCCGCGGGTTTGTGTTTGCCATGCGTTAGGGCCATGGTCACAAAAAATACCGGTAAAATTATTATCTGTTTTGGTACTCATATCACCACTCGTTATAAAGTAAATCTGACCAACTGGTTATAATCAGATTTAGGGTGATTAAAAAGACGAATTAGTTATTATTATTTTTCAGCCCACTGCGTAACATCTTATTTTTATTTTACAGAGCCTGATCCGCTTTTTAATCGGTTAGCTATTATATTGCCTAAAAGCTAAGCAAAAGCAATGCCAAATGCAATAAAGTTGTCCGCTCGGTCAGGTTTTGTTTGGTTTGTATGGGGTTTAGCAGATATTTATAAAAATATAAGTATTAAAGAAGGCGTAATTTAGAGGTGAAAACACACCAAGTTGGTGCGTGATTGCACCAACTTGGTTGCAAGTGTAGCGTTTACAGTAATGCGTTAGGGCTAATAATTAAGCCATTTACATCGGCGTATAGCCAATCGTTAGGGTTAATTGTGGTACTAAGCATGGTCACTGTTTGGTTTTTATCTCCAAAGCCACGCTTTAATGTACTGCGCGGGGTTGAGCCAAGTGCCATAACCGGCAAATCCATTGTGGCAAGTATTTCAATATCGCGGCAACAGCCGTTAATAATCACGCCTTCCCAGCCGTTTTTTAACGCGCGCTCCGCCATAATATCGCCTATAAAAGCAAAGCGTTTGCTAGCAAAGCCATCAATAACCAGTACTTTACCCTTGCCGTTTTCATGCAGTATGTCGGCGGCAAACGAGTTATCGTCTGGGCAGGTAACGGTAACTGCTTGGCCACTAAACGTGGTTTTTTTACCAAAGTGGCGCAGGCCGCTGTCGGCTACTTGTACGCTATTGCGGTGATCGTCAAATAAGTCTGGGGTGGTAAAATTATCCATGGGTTAAGCCTCACTGTGCTCAGGTATTTTTAAACCAATACCTTTTAAAATTATATGGGCAGTTGATTGCGTTATTTGTGCCACATCGGTTTCGTCGTATTCTAATTTGTTCATTACCAGTAGCACTTCGGCCTGAAAATCGGCGTAGTACTGCGTAGTTGACCAAATGGTAAATAATAAATGGTAAGGGTCAACATTATCCATTTTGTTTGCATCTATCCAGGCCTGAAACACGTCTACCTTTTGTTTTACCCACGGGCGTGTGTTGGTTCTAAAGTAGTTTTGCAAATAAGGAGCGCCGCGCAGTATTTCACTGGCAAATAAACGTGATTGCAGCGGCTGGTTTACGGCAAGTATGACTTTGCTTTTAATATAGTGATACAACACATGTGCAGGGTCGTCCTCAGGGGTTACGTTATCTAAGCCTAAGTTCCAGTGCGCGATAATGCGGTCTATTACGTTTTCGTATAGGCCGTCTTTGCTTTTAAAATAATATAAAATATTGGCCTTAGGAACGCCTGCTTCTTTGGCAACCATACTCATACTGGTGCCATCGTAACCAAGCTGAGAAAACAACTGCTCGGCGGCATCGAGTATTAATGTTTGGTTTTTTACTCGGGTGAGTTCTTTTTTATTTGGCTTTGTTTGTGTGCTCATTATGGCGATGCTGTTTTTAACGTGTTGAATGATTGTAACTTTACTGACCAAAAGGTCAAACACTTAAGTGCAGGCCATAAACATCTTTATAACAATAAATGATGAGCAACAATTGTTTAACCCATCAATTACTGTTAGCGTAACGTCAAACATAAGTAGTACTTTTAGGTAGTTAATGGACTTTTTTTCTAATCATAAATACACGCTTTATGGCATTGCCGCTATTTTATTATGGAGTTGTTTAGTGGCTCTGCTCAGGGATGTTTCGGAGTTATTTGGCCCCATAGGTGGGGCGGCACTTATGTACAGTGTAAGCGCGCTGTTTTTAATTTTGGTAATGGGACGGCCAAAGTTTGCTGGGTTTAATAAGCGTTATATTATTTGGGGCACTGCTTTATTTGCACTTTACGAGGTGTGTTTAGCGCTGTTTGTAGGGCTTGCTAATAATCGCCACCAAGCGGTAGAAATGGCAGTTATAAATTATTTATGGCCCACACTTACCATTTTGCTCAGTATTATAGTTAACCGTAGTAAAGTAAGTATTTGGATTTACCCCGGTATGCTGCTCGCTTTTTTTGGTGTGGCTTGGTGCGTTGGTGGCGATAGCGGGTTATCTCTTAATAGTATTATGGGCAATTTTGCCAGTAACCCAATAGCCTACTTATTGGCGTTTGTAGCACCTTTTATTTGGTCTGTTTACTGTGTAATTACTCAAAAAAATAGCAATGGGCAAAATGCCATTGTGCTGTTTTTTATCGCCACGGCACTAAGCTTATGGGTGTTGTATGGATTAAGTGACGAGCCAAAAATGACCTTTACACTGCACGCGACCGTAACGCTTGTGTTAGCTGGTGTGGTTGTTGGCAGCGGGTATGCTCTTTGGAACCAAGCTATTATTGGCGGTAACTTAATGTTGCTTGGTACGCTTTCGTATTTTACGCCGGTTTTTTCGGCGATTATTTCGGCGCTTTATTTATCAATTACGCTTAGTGCCTCGTTTTGGCAAGGAGTAATAATGGTAACTGGCGGCTCACTCGTGTGCTATTTCGTAACGCGTGAAAAACCAGTTAAAAAGCAAATTAACGCCGTAAACTAACGGTGTAAACGCATCATTTTTTAACTGTGTTTGTTTAGCCAGTTAAGCGCAAGTGGCCATAATCCGTCAGATTTTTTGCTAAAAAATTTCATATGGCCAATTTCCTTCAAACCATAGTCGTGTGGGTTTAAGGTTAGGGTTTGTGCTTTTAATTTAGGAAAAACCGAGAGCATATCGGCAACATTTGCATTGTTAGCAATATCGTCATCGGTAGCATTAACCCATATTGAGGACATAGAAAGCGTGTTGTAACAGTGTTGAAATACGGTATCACCAAATGC
Source organism: Pseudoalteromonas agarivorans (assembly GCF_024518735.1). NCBI lineage: Bacteria > Pseudomonadati > Pseudomonadota > Gammaproteobacteria > Alteromonadales > Pseudoalteromonadaceae > Pseudoalteromonas > Pseudoalteromonas agarivorans. The sequence goes on along the minus strand of NZ_JANIGJ010000003.1, from coordinate 261,600 downwards.
TGATTGCACATACCCTTGGGCGTTACACCATTTTCGCCATTGTTTAGCTACGCCTTTAGGTAGGGGTTCGCCCATGCCAAACCACTGCGATTTAGTATGACCAAACAAGGCATTACTAAGGGGTATAACTCCATTCATAAAAAAGTGCGCTTTAACCTGGTACACTAAGCTCATATTAGTTAATTTACCTGACGAGCAAGCAAAATTAAACGCGGAGCTTAGCTCGTTAGCGTTATGCATTAGCCCCACTAATTGCCCGCCGGCGCTATGACCCACTAATTGATATTGCGTATTAGGAAATACCCTTTGCAAATGCTCAAGTACCGCAGGCATGTCTTGCTCACCCCAACTTTGTAAACTGGCTTTGCTTTTTTTAATACTGCGGTTAAGCGATTGGCCAATGCCACTGTTATCAAACGTAATAACGCCAAAGCCATGTTGCTGTAAGTAAGTAGCAAAGTTTGCATAAAACTGCTGCTTTATACCGGTTGCAGGGGCAATCATCACCGCACCTTTAATAGGGCTGGTGGGTGTAAATACACGGGCGCTTAGGGTTTGCCTGTTATTACAGGTAATAGTGGTGTGCTCAAAGTGTGGTGCGGTCATTAGAATTATTATTTCCCATAAAAAGTACACAGGTAAAAATAATATCTGGTTAGACCAGTTTCAGCAAGAGGGGAAAGCGTTGTTTATACCAACCCCATTAAGTATGTGTTCTAAATTTTACGCCGAATAAACAATTCAGTCCTAGGCGTAAATTGATGTAAATGGTTGTTCCCTTAACGAAAATTACAACAAAGAAATGCGTTGTTTTAGCCGGTAAAATAGATCAACTATTTATTGGCGTTGGTATTAAACCACGCCCCAGATAAAATGGGGCGAGAGGAAGGTTTAAATAACTAAAGGGTACTACTTATTTTGCTAAAGCCGTGTTATTGGCTGCTAATGTAGCCTTATTGTCACTAACAATAACGGGCTAGGGGGTAATTAAAAGTTGGTTAATTAGATTTACTGTTGACCTGTGCTAATAAGTCGAGCACTTTTTGTTGGCCAAATTTTTGTGCAAATTGCTCGGCTGTTTGACCGGCTTTGTTTTGATGTGCGTTATCGCAATCAAGGCCTACAAGTGTTTTAGCTATGCTAAATTCGCCTCTAAATATGGCGGCCATTAGGGCTGTGTTACCGCGGTTGTCTTCAAGGCAGGCATTAGCGCCTAATTGCAATAAGGTGTTTACCGTATTTTTATTGCCGTGGTAGGTGGCAATCATTAGCGCGGTGTAACCTTTGTTGTTGTAACTATTAATAGGAATGCCAGCATCTACAAATTGCGTTATTACGGCGGTGTCGTCGGTGCGTGCGGCTGCAAAGTAATAAGCAAGTAAGCTGTCGTATTGCGACTGGGCGGTGCTTTGTTCCGTTACAGGGCTTTGTGGCTCATTGGCAAAGCTTGAAAAGCTCATCACTAAAGTAAATATAATAAGTAATTTACGCATACTGTTTACCTTTTTAAAAAAGAGGAAAGCTAGGCTTTCCTCAATAACTTACAGGTTGGGTAAAATATTAAAGCTTAGCGGCTAGTTGCTTAACTTGTTTCATGTCGCCGTTTACAGCGTTAGTTAAGCGTGTACCGTATTCGCTATCTGCTTTGTAGAAGTGGCTAAGCATTTTGTGCATAACTTTGCTGTCTTTCACTTTGCCTAAATCACCGGCTAAGTTGTTAACTAAGTTAGTGCGCTCTTGCTTGCTAAAGCTGCGGTAAAGTACACCCGCTTGAGCAAAGTTTTGCTGCTTTTTAATTGCTGCTTGTTGTACGTAGCCTTTAAGCTCTGTGTTACTTCTGCGTGCAATTGGGTTTTCTGCAACGTTTTCGTGACTTGGTTGGTAGTTCACGTTACTTGTTGTATTACCGTAGTTCATTGCGCCGTCTTGGTTGTAGTTAACCACTTCAACTTTTGCACGGTTAATTGGCAATTGTTGGTGGTTAGCACCTAAGCGGTACATTTGCGTATCGGCGTAAGAGAAAACACGCCCTTGTAATAGTCTGTCTTCAGATGGCTCAATACCCGGAATTACATTTGCCGGTGCCATTGCAACTTGTTCTGTAGATTGGAAGAAGTTAGTTGGCATACGGTTTAAGGTCATTGTTCCTACTTTAGTTTCTTTAACGTCTAACCACATTTTTGTTGCATCTAATGGGTTGTAGTCAAAGTCATCTAACTGCGACGGATCAAGGGTTTTAATGTATAGATCCCACTTAGGGAAGTTGCCTTTACCAATCTCGCTGTATAGGTCGCGTGTTAAGTGTTGGAAGTCTTTACCTTGCACTTCGTTTACTTCTTTAGCATCAAGGTTGTCTATACCTTGTTGGCTTACCCAATGAAACTTAACGTATTTAACATCGCCAGACTTATTAATCATTTTGTAAGCATGTACGCCCCAACCGTCCATTTTACGTAGGCTTGCTGGTGTGCCGTAGTCGCTGTATACCCACGTTAACATGTGAGTAGAACCTGGCTCGTATGAGAAAAAGTCAAAAAAGCGGTTAGGATCTTGAATGTTATCTACCGGTGATGGCTTTAACGAGTGAACCATGTCTGGAAATTTAATCGCATCGCGAATAAAGAATACCGGTAAGTTGTTACCTACTAAATCCCAGTTACCTTGGTCGGTGTAAAACTTAGTAGCAAAACCACGTGGGTCACGCAGTGTTTCTGGGCTACCTTTTGAGTGAATTACTGATGAAAAACGTACAAATACGTCAGTTTCTTTACCCGCTTCTGCAAACGGTGCAGCAATTGTTAAGTCATCTAATTCTTTAGACGCTACAAACACACCGTGTGCACCTGTACCACGCGCATGCACTACACGCTCAGGAATACGCTCACGTGCAAAACGTTGTAGCTTTTGAATTAGGTGTACGTCTTCAAGTAATACACTTCCGCGCTCACCTGCGGTAATAGAGTTTTGGTTGTCGCCAACAGCTGCGCCGTTGTCTTTAGTAAGGGTAGTTGCGGCACTTGCAGGTAATGCCATTGCTAAAGCTAATGCGCTTAGCGTTAACGTAGATTTATTATTAATCGTGTTGTTTTGAGTATTCATTGTCGACCTCATCTGTAAAAAGTGCCGGCAGTGTTGCTGGCTGTTTAACTGTTAACGAGTGTATTAACAAAAGCGAATTCGGTAAAGTTGATTGTTTAGATTGGAGTAATCACAAATTTAGATTGCTGTTTGCGTGCTGCCTTCTATTTTCTAAATAGCGGTTTTGCAATGTTCGACCTTAGTCGTAATTGCAATTTTGAAATCAATGAAAATACAGACAATTTCATATTTAATGAATAAATATTCACCACTGTGGTGCGTTTTTCACTAACAAGATGTTGACTTATTATAACAATAAAGAGAATATGCTCACTTGCTGGGCTTATGCTCAAGTTAAGGTTGCACCAAACTAGGTGCATAAAAAGGGGCAATATGAATACTAAAATAGAATTAGTTATTTTTGATTGTGATGGCGTTGTTATAGATAGCGAAATATTAAGCGCGCAAGTGTTAATAAACATGCTTGCAGAGGTTGACGTTAATATTGACCGAGCCTATGTACAGCAATATTTTTTGGGCTGTAATTTTAAAACAGTTACCCAAAACTTATTCGATACCTTTAACGTGACCTTAGCTGAGAGCTTTGAAGCCGATTACCGAGAAGCATTATTAAACGAGTTCGAAACTGCATTAATGCCAACTAACGGCATTAAACACGTGCTAGAGCAATTATCTGTACCTTGCTGTATTGCAACAAGCAGTAGCCCTAAACGCACCGCTAAAGCGCTTAATGTGGTTAATTTATCGCAGCACTTTAATAAGGTATTTACCTCAAGTGAGGTAAAAAATGGTAAGCCCGCACCCGATTTATTTTTACATGCCGCTGAGCAAATGGGCGTGAAGCCACAAAATTGTTTAGTGATTGAAGATTCAAAAGCCGGCGTGTGCGCCGCACTTGCCGCCAATATGCAGGTTTTGCATTACAGCGGGGGTGGGCATATGCAAGATGCAGTGAACTTTGTTCACCAAGCTTACCCAGAGGTAGCGCATTTAACGCATTGGGATGACTTTTATAAACAGTACCCAACATTACAAACACAGTAATAGAATATCAACGTTAAGCTTTATGACACTGACAAAGCTTAACGTAAAAATGCATTAATTATTAAGTAGTTATAGTAGTAGCATTATAAAAAGGCACGGTGATTTACTCACTATTAATTTAAATAAAAAACACTTATTTAAATTAATAGTTAGGGCTGTGCTTAAAACAATAGGAAAATACCATGGCATCAAGTCCACACACACAAACATTTAACGATGTTAACGAAGAGCAATTGCCCGTTGCTAATCATAAGCTTCATGGTTGGAAGCACTTTGCCGGTTTATACGCTGGTGAACACGTTGCTGCAACCGAGTTTGTTATTGGTGCAACCTTTGTTGCATTAGGCGCATCGACCATCGACATTTTACTAGGTTTATTAATTGGTAACCTATTAGCTATGTGTTCGTGGTGGTTAATTACCTCTCCAATTGCGGTAGAAACACGCTTAAGTTTATACAACTACCTAAATAAAATTGCGGGTAACTCAATGACCAAGCTCTATAACTGGGCAAATGTGGTCATATTTAGTGTGATATCCGCCGCTATGATCACGGTATCGGCAACCGCAGTGCGGTTTTTGTTTGATATACCCGCGCAACTCGATTGGTACCCTAACAGCTTAGCATTTGTGGCCATTGTATTATCGGTTGGCTCTATTGTTGTATTTGTGGCTATGTATGGTTTTTCAACCGTTGCTGATTTTTCTAAAATTTGTGCGCCATGGTTATTTGTTATTTTTATAGCGGGCTCGTTTGCATTGTTCCCTGAGCTTTCTAATCATGTATTAGGAGTGACCACGCTAACAGGGTTTGATGACTTTATGGCGATAGGGGATTCTTCTATTTGGACCGGTACCACCGCTGATGGCGAAAAAGGTATTGGCTTATTAGAGGTTATTGGTTTTGCATGGGCTGCAAACTCTATTACCCACTTTGGCTTAATTGATATGGCAATTTTTAGATTTGCTAAACGCAAAAGCTACGGTTTGTTTTCAGGCGTAGGTATGTTTTTTGGCCATTACTTAGCATGGATCTCGGCTGGTATTATGGGCGCAGGTGTTGCGGTATTACTTAAAACAACTATTTCATCACTTGACCCAGGTGACGTTGCTTACCACGCATTAGGCTGGACAGGCTTTGTTATTGTAATTATTGCGGGCTGGACTACAGCTAACGCTAACCTTTACCGTGCAGGCCTTGCAGCACAATCTATTTTTGTTGACCAATCGCGCGAGCGCACTACCGCAATTGTCGGTGTTGTAACCGTTATAATTGCGTGTTTCCCGTTTGTATTTTCGCAAATGTTACCGCTTTTAACTTACGCAGGCTTATTAGTAGTACCTGTAGGCGGCATTGTATTTGCCGAGCATGTTTTATTTCCTAAAATTGGTTTAACCCGCTACTGGGCTAAATACAAAAACATTACACGTAGCGTACCAGCCATTGCCTCTTGGGCATTAGCACTTGTGTTTGGCTTTGGTTTAAATGCGATTGATGTAATGTCGTTTTACTACTTATTTATTCCTACTTGGATTTTCACCATTGTTATTTACACGCTACTGGCTAAAAAATACGGCGCAGGTGAAGACTACAGCAAAGAAATTGCAGCAGAGGAGCAAGAGCTGCAAGACATTAAAGAGTACCAAGCAGGGCTTGCAGAAAACGTTCAAGCTCCAGTTGTTGATAACTCAATGCTAACCAAAGTGTTAAATGGCGTGTCGACTGTTTCGTTACTTATTATTTTTGGCTTTGCCAGCCAAGTAATGTTTTTTAGTGACAGCATGAGCATTTACGCAGGAAATAAATCTCAGTTTGAAATTGCATGTTTTATTTGCACCATTATTTATTTTGCAACCGCTTACTGGTCGCTATTGCGCCATAAAGCACTCAATACTGCATCTTAATTTAAATTTTTAATATTGTTTTAGTAAGGCCGCACCATGACGCAACACCAGCACACTGACGCTCTTGTTAAAGGGCTAAACCAACAAAGCTTGGCAGATATGCCAAGCCATGTAGATACACCAAACTATGACCGTAGTAAGCTAAAAGCAGGTATAGTTCATATTGGTGTGGGCGGCTTTCACCGTGCTCACCAAGCGGTGTACATTAACGAGCTATTAAAAACGCCAGGTGCTGAACAGTGGGGTATTTGTGGTGTTGGCTTATTAGAGGGTAACCGTGGTCTGCGTGATATTTTAAAGCAACAAGACTACCTTTACACGCTAACGGTAAGACACCCAAACGGGCAAATAGATAACAAAGTTATTGGCTCTATGATTGACTTTTTGTTTGCTCCAGAGGACAAACAAGCGGTTATAAATAAGCTTGCGCACAGCGATACGCATATTGTGTCGTTAACCATTACCGAAGGCGGCTATAACTTTAACCCAGTTACGGGTGAGTTTGACTACTCAAACCCAGACATTATTAACGACATTAATAACCCGAACGACCCAATTACGGCGTTTGGTTACATTACTGCTGCGTTAAAGCTACGTAAAGAACAAGGCCTTGATGCGTTTACTGTACAGTCGTGCGATAACATTCAGCACAACGGTAATGTAACCCGTAAAATGCTACTTGCCTTTGCGGCCGAGCAAGATAAAGAACTAAGCGAGTGGATTGCCACTAACGTAACCTTCCCAAATGCAATGGTTGACCGTATTACGCCGGTATCTAAAAAGAGCGATATTGACTACGTTGTTGATGCCTACGGTGTTAGCGATGAATGGCCAATTACCTGTGAGTCGTTTACACAATGGGTAATTGAAGACTCATTTTGTTGCGGACGCCCAGATTGGGATAGCGTTGGCGCACAATTTGTAAGTGACGTAACACCTTTTGAGACCATGAAGATACGCTTATTAAATGCAGGCCATTCGGTACTGGGTTTATTAGGCTCAGTACATGGCTACGGCACAATTGACGAAACAGTATCAGATCCTTTATTTGCAAAGTACTTACGTGCGTTTATGGATAGAGAAGTAACGCCTAACCTAGAGAAATTAGAAGGCATTGACCTTGAAATCTACAAAGACACGCTAATTGAGCGCTTTGCTAATCCAAACATTAAAGACAGCTTATCGCGCATTTGTTCAGAAAGCGCAGCAAAGTTACCTAAGTTTTTAATTGCCACCATTAACGAAAATCTAGCCCATGGCCGTGATGTATCACTTGCGACCCTGGTTATTGCTGCATGGTGTTTTTACAGCGATAAAGGTGAAGATGAGCAAGGCAATAAGCTTGAAATAATCGATGCAATGCAAAGCGAGTTACATGAAGCCGCGGCTAAAACGGCGACTGATGACCTTGCATTTTTATCGCTAACTAGCTTATTTGGCGATTTAAACACGCAAAGTGCCTTTACGTCTCACTACAAAAACAATGTAGAAGCGTTATACGCACCGGCAAGCAAAATTAAAGCAATTATGAATAACGTGCTTGAGCCTAAAGGTAACTAATAATGAGCATTTTAATTGATTCTAAACAAGGTAAAGACGTAAGCGTAAGTTGCTTTGGCGAAGTACTATGGGATTGTTTTGCAAACGATAAACGCTTAGGCGGCGCGCCGCTTAACATGTGTGTGCGTATTAACTCACTGGGCATTAAAGCCGACATGATAAGCGCTGTAGGTAACGATGAACTTGGTACTGAGCTACTAGGCGAAATTAAAAGCAAAGGCGTAAGCTGCGAATACATTGGCGTTAATAACGACAAAAAAACCAGCACAGTACAAGTTACCCTAGATAAAAGCGGCTCAGCCAGCTACGAAATAGTTGCCGATACAGCGTGGGATAACATTGAGCTTACAGACTCACTTATTGAAAAAGTAAAAGCCAGTGATGTATTTGTATTTGGCAGCCTAATTGGCCGAAGCGAAGCTTCACTTGCTACATTAAACCAATTAGTTGATGTAGCTAACTTTAAAGTGTTTGACGTAAATTTACGTGCGCCACACTACACGTTAGACACATTAGTAGATTTAATGAATAAAGCCGACTTCATCAAATTAAACGATGAAGAGCTTTATGAAATTGCCAAAGCAATGGGCTGTAAGTTCCATTCACTTGAGCAAAACTTAGCGTTTATTGCACAGCAAACTAACACCGAATACTTATGTGTAACTAAAGGCAGCCACGGTGCACTACTAACCATAAAAGGCGAAAATTACTATAACTCAGGTTATTTAATTAGCGTTGTGGATACAGTAGGCGCGGGTGATTCGTTTTTAGGGTCGTTAATTTATAAGCTTTGTAGTAGCGATTGTGCACAACATGCTGTTGATTTTGCGTGTGCAGTGGGTGCTATGGTGGCCGAAAGTGCCGGTGCTACACCTACACTGACTCATGAACAAATTAACGAGTTTATGAGCCCAGCGTAACGTAAAAAATCACAGTTACACCCAATCATTGTGTGTGTAAGCGGCTTTACTTTTATAGTAAAGCCGCTTTTTTTTGTTTTAATTTTTATTAATAAAGCCGTTTAGATTAAGTGTTGAGCAAGGTGCATAAAAAGTAACTCAAATAGGGTCTGTTGACCTTTGCAGTTTGAAATTTGTTCAAACTAGGGGCGGTTTAATCGCGGCGCGAGGTTTGTAACCTAGTGGGCTAAGTAAAAACCGAGCAAAGCTTCCGCGTCCTGCTCACGCCCCTTACCTACATCCATGTAGGCAACAACGAGTAAATCGCCCCTAGGCAGAACCCGAAGGGCAGCGCCTGTTTGGCATTAATGCTGCGTTATCGCCTACTTATGGGGAATAACCACACCACATAGGCTCTGCCTTGCCTAAATACCAAACAGGCGGCTGCAAATTTAACCTTGAAAGGTCTACAGACCCTTGTGTATTAGCTATTCGTCTTATAGCGGGGGGATTAATACTTTGTTAATGTTCGTCGATTATTCATGGATTGAAAGGCGGGGCGGCAATTAGGCGCTCTATACTCCAAATACAAAAAGAGAAACGTGCTTTATGATCATCTTTTTTATCTGCATAACAATCTTAATACTGGGATATAAGTTTTATAGCCCGTTTGTTGAAAAACAAGCAGGTATGGATACAACAGTTGATACACCGCAAAAACGCTTTAGCGAAGGTGTTGACTATGTAGCCATTCACCCTGTGCGTGCATTTTTAATTCAGTTTTTAAATATTGCGGGCGTAGGCCCTATATTTGGCCCAATTTTAGGTGCGCTTTATGGACCGGTAGCACTTGTGTGGATTGTGCTTGGTAACGTATTAGGCGGTGCAGTACACGACTTCTTCTCGGGTGTGATGAGCATTAAAGAAGATGGCAAAAGCTTACCAGAAATAGCAGGGCACTATTACAACGTTGTGTTTAAAGGCTTTATGCTAATATTTACAGCCATGCTGCTATTTTTTGTGGGCGTTGTATTTATTATGAGCCCAGCAGGCTTATTAAGTAACTTAGATGTATTTGAAGGCACTTTTTTTGCTAATAATACCTTTTGGGTTTTGGCTATTTTAGCGTACTACTTTTTAGCAACGCTGCTACCTATTGATAAAATTATTACTAAGTTTTACCCGCTATTTGGCTTATTAATGATTGTAATGACTACATTAATAGCCGGTGCGTTATTACTAGATGCACCACACTTACCAGTTGCAGGCGACTTTTTAGCCTACTTTGAAGCCGACCACGCGCATGACTTTTTAGAGCCAAACCCTGATGGCCTGCCAACCTGGCCGTTACTGTTTATTACCATTACCTGTGGTGCTATTAGTGGCTTTCACTCTACCCAAGCGCCTATTATTGCCCGCTGTTTAACAAACGAAAAATACGTACGCCCAGTATATTACGGCGCAATGATGTGTGAAGGCATTGTAGGTTGTGTATGGGCACTTGCGGGTATTGCTGCATTCCCAGAAGGTTACGCTGGCTTAAAAGCATTGCTTGATCAAGGTGGCCCAGGTTTAGTGGTTAACCATGTAGCAAATAGTTACTTAGGCGTAATGGGCGGTATTATGGCCATTATTGCTGTTGCGGTGTTCCCTATTACCTCTGGCGATACGGCGTTCCGTTCACTGCGTTTAACCGTGGTTGATGCGTTTAATATTCCGCAAAGCTTACGTAATCGCTTATTACTGGCAGTGCCAATTTTAACGATTGCCTTTTTTATGACTAAATTAGATTTCTCGGTTATTTGGCGCTACTTTGCATTTTCAAACATGCTGCTTTCAACCAGTGTATTATGGCTTGCAACTAAGTACTTATTTGATAGACGTGCATTCCACTGGATCACCAGCATACCTGCCGTTATCGCAACTGGCGTAACACTTTCGTACATTATGACTGCTGCTATTGGCTTTAATTTATCGGCCGACTTAGGAAAACCAATTGGTGCCGCTGTGGTTGTTATTGGCTTAGTAGGTTTAGTGTTTGTACACTCTAAGCATAAAAAGCTAGATGTAGCGTAAAGCGATAAAAATTAAATAAGCGAGCTTAATAAGCTCGCTTTTTTTATGCATAAAATTTACTCTCACACTATGCAATTTTAAAGGTAATAAAATGAAAATAGCCGCCGATTTTACCCAGAGAGTCGTTGTTCATAGTGAGCAACTTAATTGGAACCCTTCGCCAATGGCGGGCGTTGATAGGCGCCCACTTGATAGAGTAGGCGCAGAAGTAGCCCGTGCTACAAGCATTGTACGTTATGCACCAGGGAGCGAGTTTTCGCCTCATGTGCATACAGGCGGCGAAGAATTTATAGTACTAGAAGGCGTATTTCAAGATGAGCATGGCGATTTTCCACAAGGCTCTTATATCCGTAACCCACCGCAATCAAAGCACAAACCAGGCTCTGATGAAGGCTGCATAATATTTGTAAAGCTTTGGCAATTTCAGCCACAAGATAGAACCCACGTACGCTTACAAACACAGTATATGGGCAGTGTGCAACACGCCACATTTAAAGGCCTTGCTATAACCCCACTTTATAAAGATGACTTTGAAGATGTGAGCTTATTGCATTTTGAGGCAGACGCCAACATGCAAATTAGTGCAAACGGAGGGGCTGAGTTACTCGTGCTTGAAGGCGATATAAGTGAGCGAACAGATGTATTAGTAAAACACAGTTGGTTAAGGCTGCCTATTAATAGTGAGCTTAATATAACTGCAGGTAAGCAAGGTGCAAAGGTGTGGCTTAAATTAGGGCACTTAACAGATGTAGATAAGCAAATAGAGCGCGTACAAAACGCTTAGCAAATAGCATTATTGTTTGATTTAGTTCAGTACTAATTAACTTAATACGGTGTAGTTTTATGGTTTAACTCAGTAAGTGATGGGTATTTTTGGGGTTTTTATTTTTTAAAGGGAATAATTTCACTTTATAGGCTTTAATTAACTCCAACTTTCGTTATTAAACCCATTCACACAGGCTGTAAATAACATAAGCGCACCCGATTAAGGAGAGCAGCATGGTACACACAACACATGGTTTATCTATTGGTATTGAACGCGCAGGCCGAGAATTTTTTTTAAAACTAAAAGCTGTAGGAACGCTAACCCACGAAGACTATAAAGTCATTACCCCCATGATCGACTCAGCCCTTGGCGAGGTTAAACACCCTATAGCAAACGTGCTTATTGATGCCAGCGAGCTAGAAGGTTGGGAGCTTCGCGCCGCGTGGGATGATTTAAAGCTTGGCGTAAGGCACTCAAAAGAATTTAATAAAATTGCTATTTATGGCAATCAAGAGTGGCAAGCCCGCATGGCTAAAATAGGCAATTGGTTTATTTCAGGCGAGGTGCAGTACTATGAAAACGCCACCGCCGCCATCGATTGGCTAGATGAATAATTAAATAATAAAAAACGCTCTCAAGAGCGTTTTTTATTATTTAAAGCACCTTGCACTCTACTTAAGAGTTACATTACATCAGCCAGCACTGGTAATGCCGGAAATGCTCCTTTAGCTAAACACGCTTTAGAGCCACATTGAAGGGCAAAGTGCAGGGCGTTTTTTATGCTAGTTTCATCATTTAACTTATCTGCTAGTGATAAATCACTCCCTAAGTTATTTAAATAGTATAAAACTCCCGCTATAAAGGCATCGCCCGCGCTTGTTGTATCTACTGCGTTTATTTTTGGTGCCGATTCGTTAAGTATAAATGCGCTGTGGTAAACCGTAGCAGGCTCAGGCCCGTCGGTTAAAAACACCAATTTTACTCCGGTATTTAATAGCATTTGAATGTAATCTTCGCCCGTTGTTTCGCTATGCTTTGCTAAAAAATTAAGTTCATCACGCGAAAGTTTAACTATGTCGCAATAAGCGAAGCAGGCTTTTACATTGCTTGCTATATCATGGATGTTTTCCCACAAGCTGTAGCGTAAATTTACGTCAAAACTAACGAGCTTACTATGTGTTTTAGCAAGCTCTAGCGCTTTAACCGTTGTACTAGCTATGGCTGGATCGGTTAGGGTGTTTGAGCAAAAGTGCAGGGTGCTTATGCTTTGCCAATTTATTTGCGCTAAATGCGCTTGGGTTAAAAGTACATCGGCTGTGTTATGGCGATAAAAGCCAAAACTGCGCTCGCCTGTTTCATCAAGGCTTACTATTACCATGGCGGTTTGTGAGCCAGCAATGGTAAACAAATAGTCTGTATTTACATTGTATTGAGCCAATGCATTACTTAATTGATTGGCAAAATGATCGTCTCCTTTACCACCACAAAATGCAGCATCACCGCCAAGTTTTGCATAGCCAACAGCAACATTAGCAGGTGCACCTCCAGGGATGGGTAAGTACGCTGAGTTATGAGCATCTTGAGGCAGCATATCAATTAAAAGCTCGCCTAAGCACAGGAGTTTGGTCATTTGGAATATCCTAAAAAGCCTAGCAAGGCTAGGCTAAAAACATGAAGGGTGTTATTTATTCATACTTTAAAAGGCGCTACAGCGATGACTCACTGCAGCGCAATACACACATTTAGTTAAAAAGCGTATTTTAAAGTAACCGACGTAGTGCGGCCGTTAATAGTACGGGCACGAATAATGTCGTTCTCAGGTACTGAGCCTTCTTCGGCTTCTGTAATACCTACTGTATCGAATAGATTGTTTACATTAAGCGCAAGGTTTAAGTTTTCTGATAAGTCGTAGCTTACAAACGCATTTACTTGCGTGTAGCCGTCAAACTTAAGGTCGTTGTTATCTTGTGCATAAGCATCGGTTGTACCAATAAAGCTTACACCTGCCGCGCCTTTATCGTAGCTGTAACGCGCCATTAATGAGTAAATTAAATCCGCTTGGCGACGTGGTGTGTTACCTACAACTTCAGGAGTTAGCGCATCTTTTGCAATTTCAGCATCGGTCCAAGTAAAGTTACCTCTAAAGTCCCATGCATCCATAAAGTAAGTTGATTCAACCTCAATCCCTTTTGCTTCGTATTCACGGTCGAAAAAGGTTTGCGATGTTGCTTCAAAGTTTTGCTCTTCTGTTTCTGCGTAAAAGGCTGTTGCAAATACCGAGAACGAGTCAAAGCGTTTTTTCACACCAATCTCAAATTGGTTTACTTCATCTACTGCATCTTCATCGGCTACGCTTCCGTCACTGCGTACTTTACCAAATAATAAACGGTCTGCATTTGCACGCCCACCTTTACTAATACGTGCAAACGTCGCTAGGCTTGGGTCAATTTGGTAGTTAGCACCTACAGAGTAAGACGAGTAGCTCCAGTCGTAATTAACTGGGCTTGCATTAGCTATATCAATACCTGCTACGTTTTGCTCAGGAATAGAAATAGTACCGTCGCGGTTCATATCTACTGTTGAGGTTACGGCACCTGCGTAGTTACCGCGTGCTTCACCGCTGTCGTAGCGGGCACTTGCATCAATGCTTACATCACCAAGTTTTGTTGAAAACGCAACATACGGTGCGCGAGTATCGTATTCGGTGTCGTAATCGCGCTGACAACAGTTACCCCAATAAGGCGTGCCGTATGCGTATAAACCGTTTTCTGAATACTCAGTACCATCGGCTGCGGTTACATTTAAAAGTGCCGCATTGTCGCCTTTAAGCTCCATTACGTAAGAGTTCCATAACCACGACATAGCAATATTTTGCGTAGAGGCAAAGTAACCAAAGGTTAGGCTAGTGTCATCACTAAACGATTTAGTCAGTTTAAAATCGTTAACAATAGAGCCAAAGTCGTTAAGCGTTACATCAAAAGTGTGAATACGCATGGCAAGTTCATCATTAAATGCTTCGCCTGTGTTTGCGTTACTAAGTGTTGCGCCTACACCGCCAATACTTTGTGCAATAGACGATGCGCTGCCAACCTCAGCAGGAATAAGCGAGTTAAAGTTACCGCTAATTGATGACTTACGAAAACGGTTTTCGATACGCCAATCGTTATCTAAATCAAATACAGCTTCAAAACCAACAGAGTCAACCTTTGGATTCATACCATCACGGATATCACCACTGCTAATTTGGTTTTCACCATTTAAGCGTACTGTTTTAGTAAATAACGCTGAGTGAGGTGTATCTGATTGCGCATCAAAGCCAGCAATAGAGTCACCATTTGAGTACATTGGCATAGGAAGATAGCCAACACTCTTATCGTCTAAGTGTTTGTAATAAAGGCGAACGTAACCGTTTTCAAAATCTTTAGTAAGGTTAGCTTTAATTTGGCCACCTTTATTTGATGTGTAGCCTGTTTCTCGCGGGCCTTCGCCTTGGCGTACAAAACCACCTACATGAAAACGCACGCTGTCGGTTAAATAGGTGCCGTATTCAAAGTCGGTGCGTACACTGTCGTAATCTAGGCCAACAGTAGTAGATACGCTACCCGATTCGTTTTCGCCATTTTTAGAAATAAAGTTAATTATGCCGCCAGGTGCATTACTGGCTGATGTAGAGGCTGAGCCACCACGAATAGATTCGATTGTTTGCACTGTGTTATCAAGGCGCATAAAAATATCTGCGTTACCAAAGGCAACATCACCAAACTGCATTACAGGCAGACCATCTTCTTGCAGTTGTAAAAACTTGGCGCCACCCGATGCTACAGGTAAGCCACGCACTGCAATATTTGCATTACCTTCACCGCCTGTTGATTCAGCGCGAACACCCGGGATAATTCTAAATGCTTCAGCCGTTGAGCGTGGTGTTGATACCTCAACTTGCTCAAGTGATAAACTGCTTACTGATGAACTCGATGCCATAATAGTTGTGCGGCGAGGTACACCGGTTACAACAATTGTTTCAAGCCCTTGCTTAGCTTGCACTTTGGTTTCTTGCTCGTCTTGTGCATGAACGCCTTGGCTTACTGCAAGTGCTAAGGCACTGATTAAATATAAAGGTGTGTGGTGTGTTGTCATGTTAACGCCTCATTGTGTTGTGTGAGTTTGTTATTTTTACTTAATCGATTAAGTAAAAATAACAAAGTTTTTACAATATGCAAATTATTTTTGTGTGTAATTTGCACTTTTTTTGTTTTTATATTGATTTTAAAGGTGTTTTTTATTCTGGCTTGAGCAGCCATTTATGCATTTTTAGTTAATGCTTTTGCCGCAGGGTCGCGGTAAAAGTTATAAAGCATGGCTAAAAATAAGATCACAGCAAAGCCGGTAGCTAAGTAAAAACCGTAGCGTACGTGGCCAAAGTAATCACTTATCATGCCCATAAATAAAGGCGCAAGTGCGGCCGAAAGCGCGGTAAAAAATAAAATAACACCCGCTACTGCACCATGTTGTGCAACAGGAAAGCACGATATACCTTTAGAGTTTAAAGTAGGGTAAACCATCGACATAAATAAACCCGAAAGCGGAAGTAAGCCTACCGCCCAATCAACACCGCCTACCAAAGTGCCTACATAACACAGTGCGATGCCTAAGCTTAAATAAGCCATAACCCCTTGCCAGCTAAAGTGATTTAAAAGCCATACAGCAATAAAGCGTCCAGCAGCACGTAATACAAAAAATATAGTAAGTGCGTAGGTCGCAAGCAAAGGCCACGAGCCTGTGTAATCTTTTAAAAGTGTTGGCATCCACACGTAAATAGCAACCTCAGTAGCCACATATAAGGCAATAGCCAACGAAAAACCAAGTGCATACGGGTTTTTAATCATTTTCATGGTGGTGGCAAGTGAAGCTGGCTTTTCTGTGCTTTTAACAACACTTGGGTAGTCGGCGCGCCATGCCATTAACGCTAAAATTAAACACATAACGCCGGCAATAATGTACAGATAAGTCCAGCTCACGTTTTGAGTAAGCAGTACGCCTACCAGCGCAGGGCCAACTATGGCACCAATACCAAAAAAGCCTTCTACTTTGTTCATGGTTTTAGTGTGCTCTGCGTTACTTGCAGATATATCGCCAAGTAGCGCTAGTGCGCCGGTTTTAAATAAACCAATGGCAAGCCCTATACAGCACAGCAAAATTAAAAATACCGAAAAACTGTTACTAAAGGCAAACAAAAAACAGCTGAGCGAAAAAATTAGTAAGCCTAACATTATGGTTTGTTTACGGCCTAGGCTGTCGGCTAAAAAGCCCAAAAACAAGCCAGTAAAGGCAATGAGTGCCATAGGTGCGTAATGAAAAGCACTGGCTTGGGTCATACTTAAACCAAACTCTGTGATCAGTTCAGGGATGATCATACCTACTGCATCTGAGGTCATCGCAAACATAAAAAACATCATGTAAGTGAGTATTCGTATGCGCTGCATTGGGTCGCTTTGGGTGTGTGTGTGTAAATTTGTCATGTGATTTTTCCTCGTTGTGGCTCAAGTTATAGTAATAACTCAATCACTTACTCTGGTTAGTATTACCTTTGCCACAACTTTTGTATGTAAAATATTTAAAAATTACTTGTAAAATTGTACGTGCTAGTTAAAGATATATCTTAATCGATTAAGTTTCAACTTGGTAATCACACATGATGAAGAATAAAGTTCAATTGATCACATACGCTGATCGAATCACAGGGCAAGATATAAACGCACTTACTACGCTTTTAAATGGCCAACTTAAGGGCGTTTTTGGTGGTGTACACCTTTTGCCGTTTTATAATCCGATTGATGGCAGCGATGCAGGCTTTGACCCGATTGATCACAGCGAAGTAGATTCTCGCATTGGTACATGGGCTGATATTCAAGCACTGGGTGAAAACCATGATCTAATGGCCGATTTAATCGTTAACCATGTATCGGCGCAGTCTTATCAGTTTCAAGATGTGCTAGCTAAAGGTAAGCAATCAGAATTTTGGGATTTGTTTTTAACAAAAGAAGACGTTTTTCCAAATGGAATGAGCGAGCAAGAGCAGCAAGCCATTTATCGCCCGCGCCCCGGTAGCTGTTTTACGCCAATGCAGTGTGGCGATGGTCAAACGTATGACTTTTGGACCACGTTTACCGATAACCAAATTGATATAAACGTAAAAGTTGAAGCGGGTATAGCGTATTTAAATAACGTATTAACTAAGTTCTCTGAAAATAACGTAAATATTATTCGTTTAGATGCAGCGGGTTACGCAATTAAACAAGCCGGTACTAACTGTTTTATGCTAGACGAAACCTTTGGCTACCTAGATAACCTATCAAAGCAAGCAAACGAGCTTGGCATGGAAACCATTGCTGAAATTCATAGCCACTACCAAACACAAGTAGAAGTAGCAAAGCGTGTAAACATGGTTTACGACTTTGCATTACCGCCGCTTATTTTACATAGCTTATTTAATAACGATGTAGATGCACTGCTTAAATGGTTACAAATTTCACCACGCAACTGTTTAACGGTACTTGATACGCACGACGGCATAGGCATTATTGATGCAGGCCCAATGGGCGACAAGCCAGGGCTATTAAATGCACAGCAAATAGATACCCTTGTAGAAACCATGCATGTCAACAGCAATAACCAAAGCCGCCAAGCTACAGGTGCTGCTGCCAGTAATGTTGATTTATACCAAGTAAATTGCACGTATTACAATGCATTAGGTGCTAACGATTTAGATTATTTGATTTCGCGTGCCATACAGTTTTTTGCCCCCGGTGTGCCGCAAGTGTACTACGGCGGTTTATTTGCCTGCGAAAACGATATGGATTTACTTGCGCGTACCAATGTGGGCCGTGATATTAACCGCCCGTATTTAAATACTGAAACAATTGAGCACGCACTCAATAAACCTGTAGTAAAAGGTTTAATAGAGCTCATTAAATTACGTAATGAACACCCCGCTTTTGCAGGAGAGTTTAGTGCTCACGGCACCCAGGGAATATGTTGTTTAACATGGCAACTAGAAGATAAGTCTATTGCATTAAGTGTTAATTTTAAAACGCGAGACGCGCTTATTACTCAAGTAAATGGTGATGAAGAAACAACGATAAGTTTAAACGCATTGCTAGCCTAACATGCTATTAAAACATAAAAGCCAAGCTCTTGAGCTTGGCTTTTGTTTACCCAGCCCTTTTTAACATAACCTATTAACCACTTGCGCCAATATCTAGCTCGTAACTTACATCACATATTTTTTCTTCTTTTGATATAAAGAGCTCGGCGGCCATTACGCCTTTTTCTTGGCTGTTTTGATGAATAGTGGTTAGGCGCGGCACAAAACGAGCGGCTTCGTCTATTCCATCAAAGCCGACAATACGCAGTTCTTCATCTATTTTTATGCCTTGTTTTATCGCTTCTCGCATGGTGGCAAGGGCAATTAAATCACTCATACAAATTATAACGTTAGGGCGAGGGGAGGCACTTAACACCTCTTTAGCGGCAATGTTAGCAAAACGCTCGCTGCTCTCAGGTATATTCCAAATGCGGTCATCAGCTACGGTTATATTTGCCTCACTTAAAGCACGTTGATAACCCCGTAAACGTTGGTGCGAAATAGATTGCCCTGTTTCAAATTCGTGGTGCTCATATACGCGGCACAATACGTTTTCATCAAGTAATCTTAAGCCTAAAATAGCGACTTTATCACTTGGATTTTTTAAAACATGCTTGGCTATTTCGTAACTTGCTTGCTCGTTATTAATATTTACAGAGGCATTGCGGGCTATATCAAAATCAATAGTTACCACATGTTTAGAGACCGTTTTTAGCTGCTCTACTAATGCGTTATTACGAGGGCGGCCATAACAAATAAAGCCATCAACAAAGTCGACCACACTGTTAAGGTTATCGCTATTACCAGAAAACAATAAAACATTAATGCCGTTTTTTTCAAGCACCGAGGTTACACCCCGCATAAAGCTACTGGCCACAGGGTCCGACACCATATATTCCACGCTATCGGGCAGCACTAACGCCACAATATTAAACGTACCACTGCGAAGCGATTGCGCGGCTTTATTGGGCCCGTAATAGCCCAAGGTTTTACACGCTGCAAGAATATCGTCTCGGCGTTTAGCCGATAGCTGATCAGGGCGATTAAACGCATTAGAGACTGTTGCGTTAGATACACCTAACTCTTTGGCAATACTTTTTAGTGTCCAGCGGGTTTGCTTACTCATACCAATTCTTTACTCAATACTCATGTTAATAAACTAACATATTCAGGGCGTTAGCAAAGTAAAAAATAAGGTTTTAGCCTTAATGCCGGCACTCTTTAGGCGCAATGCCAAAGGTTTGTTTAAATACACGACTAAAGTGGCTCGCGCTATTAAACCCAACATCAAAGCACACTTGGCTAATTGCATGGCCTTGTAGTAATTGATTGCGGGCTTTTTTAAGCCTTAATTGTTGCTGCCAAAGGGCTGGGGTAGTACCAAATGCCAGTTTAAACTGCTGATAAAATTTACTGCGGCTCATGCAGGCTATTTTGCACAAGGTATTTATATCGAGCGTTTCGTTTAAGTGCTCTTCCATATAAAGCAGTGCATCGCTTATTTTTGTTTTAAGGCGTGGTTTATCGCTATTAGCGAGTAATAAGTCGCGACTTTGTTGTTGTAGCAACCGGGTGATCAATTCGTTTAATGACAAGTCAATTAAGTAATGTCGCTGTGCGCCTTGTTCGCTAAATAAATGCACCATGCGCTCTAATAATTGCTGTGTTTGGCTATTATGTTGGCTGTGTACCAATTGTGGAACATACTCGAATAAGCCGCCATCGTGTGCAAAGCTTTGCTGCATGTTAAGCGCATTCGCCACAGCGTTTATTTTATCTTTGCTTATTTCAATTGCTAAACATGTGGTTGGGGCGTGCATTGATGCCTGTGGAAAATCAATTAATACACCTTGCTCTGGCGCTAATACAAACGACTCGTGGGGTAAAAATGCTTTATGGTATTGGCTACTTTCTACGTGCATTACTTTTTTACCGCTGAGCATGGCACAAAACAGTAACTCCTTTGAATGCAGTGCCACCTTTTGTGCGCGTTGGTACGTGTCGTAAATGTTCAACTCGCTGTTATCTGCTGCAAATGTCACTTTATTTTCTATTAAAACATCAAGTTGTTGGCGTTTTTTGTTTAACGGAGATGTGTGCATATCAATCCTTTTGGCTTTTATTAGTGTGGACTCACAGACAACTTTTGTGGACAGCTAATCAAGTTTTTAGGTGCTCGTTAGGCTAATGTCAAACTAAATATAAAGCATTTTGTTTTATATAAATGTTCGACCTTTAGCTAACAACAATAAAGAGAGCACACACATGATATATGCAAATCCAGGTAGCGACGGCGCACTCGTAAACTTTAAACAACAATACGGTAATTACATTGGCGGAGAGTGGGTAAAACCTGTAAACGGCCAATATTTTGATAATATAAGCCCAGTAAACGGTAAGGTATTTTGCCAAATACCTCGCTCCGACAAAGACGATATAAACCTAGCACTCGACAAAGCGCATGCAGTGCGAGAGCAGTGGGGCACAACCTCGGTGACCGAGCGCAGTAATATACTGTTAAAAATAGCCGACCGAATTGAGCAAAACCTAGAGCTACTAGCCGTTGCCGAAACATGGGATAACGGTAAAGCCATTCGCGAAACACTCGCGGCTGATATTCCGCTCGCGGCCGATCATTTTCGCTACTTTGCAGGGTGCCTGCGCTCGCAAGATGGCAGTATTGGCGAAATTGACGAAACCACGGTGGCGTATCATTTTCACGAACCGTTAGGTGTGGTGGGGCAGATTATCCCGTGGAACTTCCCTATTTTAATGGCTGCATGGAAACTTGCCCCAGCTCTTGCTGCAGGTAACTGTGTGGTACTAAAACCAGCTGAGCAAACACCGGCCTCTATTTTAGTTTTAATGGACATTATTGGTGACTTACTGCCTGCAGGCGTGCTCAATATTGTAAATGGGTTTGGTAAAGAAGCAGGCGAAGCACTGGCCACAAGCAAACGCATTGCTAAAATTGCATTTACAGGCTCTACACCTGTCGGCTCACATATTTTAAAATGTGCTGCTGAAAACATTATTCCCTCAACGGTAGAACTTGGCGGTAAATCGCCCAATATATTTTTTAGTGATGTAATGGAAAAAGACGACGCGTTTTTATCAAAAGCCATAGAAGGCGCCGTACTTGCTTACTTTAACCAGGGCGAAGTATGTACCTGTCCATCAAGATTGTTTATTCAAGAAGATATATACGAGCAATTTATTGAGCGCATACTCGAACGTACCCAACAAATTAAACGTGGCAATCCACTCGACAGCGAAACCATGGTGGGCGCTCAAGCTTCAAAAGCACAGTTTGATAAAATACTTAGTTACATAGACATAGGTAAAAAAGAAGGCGCTGAAGTACTCACCGGCGGAAACGTAGAGCAGCTAAATGACGATTTAAATGGTGGTTATTACATACAACCTACACTGCTTAAAGGTACCAACGACATGCGTGTGTTCCAAGAAGAAATTTTTGGCCCTGTTATTTCTATGTCGACCTTTAAAGATGAAGCCGAAGCACTCGAACTTGCCAACAGCTCAGAATTTGGCTTAGGCGCAGGGGTGTGGAGCCGAAACATGAACCGTGCTTATACCATGGGGCGTAAAATTGAAGCTGGCCGGGTGTGGACCAACTGTTACCACATGTACCCAGCACATGCTGCATTTGGTGGGTATAAAAAATCAGGAATAGGGCGCGAAACGCACAAACTAGCACTCGATCACTACCAACAAACTAAAAATTTATTAGTGAGCTATAGCGAAGATCCGCTCGGTTTTTTTTAATAAAACAGTTCAAACTTAAACACAACAACCATTAAGTAATGAGGGCGCTGCATATTTGCAGCGCTTTTTATTCACAGTGCTAACAACACTATTTTAAGCGTGTTGTAATATATAAGTACAATACCAGCCGCGTTTAAAGCGTTAAAACCTAAGCGCGTTAAATAGGCCATTACGTGCGTTAAAAACGATTTTACGATATTAACTTTTTATAAAAGCTGCTCTAAAAATGTGCAGTGATTTATGCATTGTCGGATATTACTGATCTCCCCCATTTGGGTGCATTACAGCATTTACGGAGATTTCTTTGTAGTTAACTAGTTGTTTACAGGTGGTTATTTGCTGGCTAAGATAAGTGCATTGTAATATAGGGACATTTGTCGGTTTATAAAACGACAAATGTCGTAGACAAAGTTGTTAGTTGTACTTAATAAACTCAAAGGAATTACCCTTGGAATATGTTAGAAAAGTTTGGTTTTGGTTTACTTTAATTGTTTGTCCTATTTTAATTCTTTGGGCTTTCTATACCATTGGAAAGTTAGTAGGCCATGCAGTGGTTTCACAATCTAGTATGCCTGCTATTAATAGCACTCATTTGGTACCAATTTGTGGTGGCATTTGTGCTTTGTCTGTTCTCTTAAATACTTTACGTAAAGCAAAAGTACGCTTTGCACGAGCAAACAACTAACAAGTTTATTAAACATCATTACGGCCAAAAAACGGCCTCCACTGGACGCGCAAAAAACGCGCGCCGTTTATAAAAAGCGTTATAAATAAAAGGAAGTTTCGGTTATGAAAAAGAATATTGGCATTCTAATCACTACTCTTATTATTGGTGGATGTGCATCAACGGAAGTAGATAAAGAGTATTCGCACTTATCAGTTACTCACAACGAAATACAATCTTCAAAATGGAGTCAATTAAATCGGTTTCCAGCTAGGTATCCCAAACAGGCTGTAATGAAGTCTATTGAAGGTTGCGCCACCATTGAGTATGTAATCACACCACAAAATGAAGTAAAAGACATAACTGTTATAGCTTCGACAAATAAGCACTTTTCTAAAGCGGCTGAAGATGTAATTAAAAACTGGAAGTGGTCAGAATTACCAAAAAATATCATTACTCATCCAGTTAAAACGCAAACTCGGTTTGATTTCTGTTTTGATAAACCAAATCAACCTTGTTCAACCATAACACCAAAATATTCATGTCCAAGCAAAGATATAATATACTCTACAGGCAAGCGTATAAAGGTAAGTGGTTAATCTATTTATAGCAACATGCCCTTAGGTGGACGACTAGTAAAGCTTAGCTATTAATTTAAAGTGGCAGCTTAATTTGTGTTGGTTATTTCGCAGTCCACACCAAGAATTAAACTAGACACCGTATTAAACTAGACACCCACCTTAAACTTCCCTCTTTAAAAAGCCTAGATTCTAATAGGCTAAATAAAGTGGGTCCCATCATAATTTGTTAGGCCCCATTATAATTTGGTGCCCTGACATAAATTAAAAATTATTCGTAAAAGTGACCCATTAATAAAAGATAAATTCTGAACCTGTATGGCAGATTTAGTTGCACAGTGTTGTTTGTTTTATTAAGGTGACTGCCTAGTTTGTGTGATTCAGGTGGCTGTTTAGTTTATATGATTATTAGTATATTCAGCACCTTAAGTAGAGGGAAATATGTTTTTTGAATCGTGGAGTGAAATAGCGCGCATTGTTACCACAACCTTGATTATTTATCCCTTTTTAATCCTAGCGACGCATTTATTAGGTAAACGCTCATTTGCTAAAATGAACAACTTTGACTGGATAATCACCGTTGCGGCAGGCTCCATCTTAGGTTCTGCTATCTTATTGAAAGACGTGGTTATAGTTGAGGTTTTAGTCGCGGTAAGCTTGCTCCTATTTTTACAATATTTACTCACTTGGATCAGCGCCCATTTTTCGACGTTCGACAAAGTAGTCAAAACTTCTCCACAATTAGTCTTTTTCGACGGTGAATATATAGAGGCTGCTATGAAAGACACTCGACTCACCAGCACGGAAGTGGAAGCGAGTGTTCGAAAAGCCGGTTTTGGTGATTTAAGCACAGTTATGGCGGTGGTTTTCGAGGCGGATGGTGAATTAAGTATTGTGCCGAAAAGTGAAAACTATGATCAACTGATTATGAAGTTACGAAATCCCCGAGATTAATTGGACAATTTTTAGCGGCCGAAGATTACCTTCAAGAGCCAAAACTAATTGGCATGGCTTTTTTACTGTATCAGACACATTGCTCACCTACTAAAGAAGGTTGGACGATTCTTAAATTTTTAACTTAGGTGGCAGGTATGTATTTACTTATGTCCCTTAAATCGCTTTTTTAGTATGGTTAATGAACAATAACGTACCAGTAAATTATTTTTAGATTAAATGGATTTTCATGACTATAAAAACAAAAATAACCAATTATGTATTGCTCCCAATTTTACTACTACCAGCAGTTGCAAATGCCGCACAAGAGCCGATTATACCTACCACACCTGAGCAGTGGCGCAGTATAACAGAGCGCGATATTGAGGCAGCATATAGCATTACCGCACATAATCATCCCGGTATGTTTGATGTTAATAATCCAACGTTCCCTGACTTATTAAAAAAAGCAAAAGCAGAAGCACTTACATTGTCGGCTCAAGCGAGTGGGCCGCAGGTTCATACAGCGGTAATTTCTCGTTTTAGCACTATTTTACTAGATGGCCACGCGGGGGCGTTTTCAAGCGTAGATAGACCCGCGCGCCGCTGGCCGGGCTTTAGAACTGTGTGGCGAGGTGATGCGCTAAAAGTGTATTACAGTGAAAACAAAAGTATTAGCAAAGGCGACGTTGTAAGCCAATGTGATGGGCAAAGCACCGAGACCTTAATACGTGAGAGAGTGTTTAAGTTTCATGGGCAAGTTGCACAACCTGGCCATTGGTGGCAGCAAGGTTGGCGGTTACTCATTGACGAGGGCAATCCATTTTTAACTCCTTTAAAAGAATGCGAATTTGTTAAAGCCAATGGCGATACCTATACACACGTATTAAATTGGTCTGTAAGGCCTAAGTCAGCCAGTAAGCATTTAGAAAATGCCTACAACGGTGATGAACTCCCCATTGATTTAACCTGGCCTGAAAAAAATATTGCGTGGATTGCTATGCCTAGCTTTTCATCAACCGAAAAGCAAACTGCTGCCTACAATAAAGTGTATGAAAAAATACAACAGCAGCGTAGCAAGTTACTTACTGCAAAAGCCGTGGTGTTAGATTTGCGCCATAACCAAGGTGGCTCATCTTATTGGAGCTCACAAATAGCCAAAGAACTATGGGGCAAAAAAATAGTAGAACAAAAAGTAAATAATACATCTCAAAATACGCAAGTGTGGTGGAGAGCATCAAAGGATAATACCGACCATGTAGTGTCTTTATTAGAGGTTGTAAAAAATCAGCCTGAATTATTGAAAATATTTAAAATCACAGCTGCGGGTATGGCTTTATCACTTAAAAGTGGCTCTACATTTTATGTAGAGCAAGAAACTAATATGCCAATTAACATACCACAAAAGCCTTTAACTAGTGACTTTAAAACCAAGGTGTTTGTTATTGTTCCGCCGCAGTGCGCCAGTGCTTGTTTAGATGCGCTTGATAAGTTTAAGCTTTTTGAAAATACAACGTTATTTGGTGCGCCAAGTAGTGCTGATTCTATGTATATGGAAGTACGCTTAGCTGATTTACCTTCAGGGTTGGGGAAAGTGATTGTACCTAACAAAGTATACGTAAACAGAGCGCGAGGAGCAGGGGCTTACTACAAGCCAGATATTGCGTATAACGGCATTGATTGGACAACTAATGTATTGCTTGAGCAAATAAAAACGTTATAAAAAAAGCCGCTTGTTAAAACAAGCGGCTTAACTATTCTAACTAGGGAATAGTTTAAAACGTGTAACGGGCACCAATTGAGTAGCGTGGGCCGTACTGATTAGCAAATAAAAATTGCTCTTCGTAACGGCCGTAGCCTTCTTCGGTGGCATTGTTTAAGTTTATGCCATCAAAAAATACGGTTACGTTTTCGTTTACATCGTAGTTAACGCTCATATCCCATTGGCCGTAAGCTTTAGCATATTGCGGTGGCGCATCGGCTGAGCCTTGTGCTTGGCCTACACCAATTAAGTACGAGTCGCGCCATGCGTAAGTAATTTTGATTGATAGGCCGTCTTTTTCGTAAAAGCCTTGAAAGTTTGCAGAGTCACTTAAACCTGTAAGCGGAGCTTGTTGGTCTAGGCTTTCGCTATCAAATTCTACATCGCCATCTACAAACGTGGCGTTAACACCTACACCAAAACCAGTTTCGCCAATTAAGTGCTGAACAGCCACTTCAAAACCATCTACCGATTTGCTGTCGGTGTTTTGTGGTTGGCTTATGTTCCATACCATAAGTGGGTCATCGCTATTTGGCTCAATGACGCCATTCGCATTGCCATAACCATTGCTAATCATTTGCGCAAAAATAGCATCGGTGGTTGCTTGTTCGCCGCGCGATTCAATATCGCTAACTGCTTGTAAGTAACGTGGGCCGTTTAAAATGTCGTATAGGCCTTCAATCGTGGTTTGCGTAATGGTGGTTTGAATAAAGTTATCTACGTCTTTTTTAAAGTAACCAACAGAGGCGTAGCTGCCTTCAGCGTAGTAATACTCTAATGATAAGTCGAGATTGGTTGATTCAAACGGCAATAAATTTGTATTACCTTGGCTACCCGTGCGCGAGCCAGGTTTTGGGCTGCCTGTTAAGCTACGGCCACCGGCTAAATCACCCAGTGGTGCACGCGACATAGTTTTACCCCATGAAACACGGGCTACAACGTCTTCGGTTAAATCAACACTTACATCGATTGACGGTAATAATATGTCGTAATCGCCTTGCTGCTCTAAGAAGTTATCATCGCCGCCGGCTGCATATTGCATTATCCACTCTGAGGCGCTTATCCAGTTTACTTGTTCTTCAACACGTTGGCGTACTGTGCTGGTTACATCTGTTTGCTCGTAGCGCAGGCCTGCGTTTACTTTTACGTAGTAATCGCTTACATCAAACTCCCAGCTTGATTGAATATAAAAGCTGTTTGTAATTTCTTCTACGTAGCTTTCGCTATCAATACCATCCATGTAAGCATTGGCTGCGTATGCATCGCCACCGGTTACATCAGAGGTTAGGTAAGCCATTTGGCGAGCAACTGCTTCGTCAAAATCGTAGGTGTAGTAGTAACCTGGTTGTAAGTTGCTGCCGCCACCATCAAATTGATCTAAAAGGCCCGACGTATCGTGGCGAGTAAACATGCTATCTGGGAATATTTCTGTGTACGATGGGTTAAAACCAGGGCCACCTACTAAACCACTCCATGCAGTGTAACCACCGGTGTTTTGCTCAGTGCGCGATGCACCAAATTTTACTTTAACTAGGCCAATATCAAAGTTTTCGTTATACCAAGTGGTATGTAATTGTAATTGCTCAATGTTTGATTCACCTGGCGAGTGCGTAAATTGGCTAAAGTTAGAGTCAATTTCGCCTGGCGTTAATTCGCTTGTGCCGTTTAACCAGTTAACTTGAGCACTTGGAATTTCGCCTGTGCGGTAATCGTAAATTTTGTTTGCTAGCTGATCAGAGCCTAAAATCACTTGGCCAGTACTGCCTAGCCCATCATCGGCGCCGTTATCGGTTTCATTTTTAGAGTCATGGTAATCAAGTTCAACGTGCCACGTGTCGTTAATTTCCCACTCTAGGTTTAAACCAATAGAGCGTGCTTTTACTTCTGTGGTGCCTTTGTTGGCTGTAAACGAGGCATCGTTACCGCTAATATCGGCATAAACAGCGGTGCCGTTTTCATCAAGCTCGTAGCCATTAATATTGCTACCAAAGTCGTTCCAAATACCCCAACCAATACTTTCAGAGCCCGTAACCGCTTTACTTGCTGTGTAATCTAAAGTGGCAACAAAGCCATCAACTGGTTCAAATTGAAAAGTAACTTGGCCGTTAGTACGTTCACGCTCTACATCTTCAATAGAGTAGTTCATGTCTTTAGGGAAGTAGTAGTTACCTGATGGGTCAGTACGGTTATCAACAACGTTACTGCTATCTAATTCAGGTAAATCAACATTGGCTTGCCAACCTTGAATATTGGCGCGTTGTTTTTGAAAGTCGCGTTCTTGGTGCGAAAACGAAAAACCAAAACCAAATCTGTCATCTGCAAATGTGTTGCTATAAACAGCTGAAAGCTCGGGCGTTACATCATCACCGGCTTCGTTTGATGAGTCGTGATTTGCTTTAACCGTGGCTGAAAAATTTTGACCTGGCTTTTGAAAAGGGCGCGCAGTAGAAATATTAACTGTTGCACCTAAACCACCGCTTGGTACATCGGCGCGCGCTGTTTTAAATACTTCTAGCGCACTTACGCCCTCTGAGGCAATGTTTTCAAGGTTGTACGAACGCGTATAACCTGTGCCTGGCATTTGGCGGCCGTTTAACGTAATTAAATTAAACTCTGGGCCAAAACCACGTACGGTAATTTGGCTACCTTCACCGTTTGCTCGGCTCACCGATACACCGGTAATGCGTTGTAATGATTCTGCTAAATTGGTATCTGGAAATTTCCCCATTTCTTCTGCTGAAATGGCATCTACCACGCCCGATGAATCACGTTTCATATCCATAGAACGAATAAGTGAACCACGAATACCTTTTACTTCAATAACTTCTACATCAGGAGATGCTGCAGTGTCTGCCTCGGCAGCAATGGCCGTATTTAACGTGCTTGCAGCAATGATAAGAGACACAGAAGCCGCAAGTTGGCTCTTTTTAAAATTGAATGTGTTCATAATAGCTCTGCTTTATAAAATGTTGTTGTGTAGCAATAGGCGCCATGCGCCTATTGTAGTGTGTTTTTATGGATTCGCGATAATCACGTTATCTATGCGGTATAATGCGCCGTTGCCCATATCCCACGTAGGAAATACCATGAGCACGTTTATAGCGCTAATATCTAAGCCCGCATCAAATAGTTGCCCAATAGGGAAGGTGTATGTTTGCCATTCGCCTGTAACAGGTGTTTGCCCTTCATTGCTTTGCGTTAATGCCAGCTCTACTGCGCTTGAAGCGCCAATTGATTCAATTTTAAACAACCATTGTGCATCCACGTTTGAAGGTGCTGTTATTACTTTTAAATCAAACTGTACAACGCCATTTTCTAACAGGGCTGATGCATCAAACGATACGTCTTCATCGGCTAAAAAGCCCATTACAGTAGGTGTTGCACCAATGCTAAACTGAGCCACTGCGCCGTGCTGATCATCGTCGGTTTCTGTTGTAGGTGTTGAACCACCACAGCAATCCCATATGCTCCACTGATCGGCGACTGTATCTGTAAATACGTTTAGCTCACCAGAGGCAACGGGCGCTGCATTAGGGTTGTAAATTTTAACATTATCTACACGGTAAACCGCGCCTTCACCTGCGCCCCATGCCGGAAAAATCATAAGTACATCAATTGCACTTACATCAAGGCCCGCACCTGCGAGATCTGATAACTTAAATGTATAAGTTTGCCACTCGCCAGTTACTGGCGCTACACCTTCAACACTTTGCGTTAGTTCAAGTTCTGCAAATGAAGTTGCACCATTTGCTTCTACTTTAAATAACCACGCAGTTGACGGGTCGCTAGGGGTAGACGTTACTTTTAAGTCAAACTGAATAACGCCTTCATCTAAAATGCTGCTTGCATCAAATGACTCACCTGCACCACCTACTTCAGTACGGCTGTTAAAGCCCATTACTGTAGGCTCTGCACCAATACTAAATTCAGCGGTTACACCGTGCGCTTCATCATCTACTACTTCGATAGGCGTTGAGCCACCACAACAATCCCACATTGGCCATGCTAGGTTTTGCTCATCTTCAAAAATAGTCAGCTCTGGTGATGCGCCTAGGTTGTCTTGTGTAATTTCAACGTCGTCAATTAAAAAGGTTGCGCCTTCGCCTGTGCCCCACTCAGGAAATACCATAAGTACGTCAATTGCGCTGATATCTAAATCTAAGTCAGCAAGGTCAGAAAGTAAAAACGTATAGGTTTGCCACTGACCTACTACAGGTGCTTGGCCTTCAACGCTACTTGTAAGCGGCATATCAGCATCGGTTGAGGCTTCTGTGCTTTCAAGTTTTACAAACCAAGGTGTGTCTGACACGCTTGGTGCGCTGGTTACTTTCATTTTAAAGCGTACGTAGCCTTCTTCTAGCATAGGTGATGCATCAAAAGGCGTTGCAGCGCCGTTTTCATCAGTAATAAATGCATCGCGGCTTATAAAACCAACCACTGTAGGCTCGCTACCTATTGTAAATTCAACAACGTCGCCTTGCTCTTCATCACTTACAATTGCAGGTGTAGAGCCACCACAACAATCCCATGCTGGCCAGTTAGGGTTAAAGCTGTCGCCAAAAATAGTTAACGGTGTAGCAATACCTGTAGATGGCGGGCTAGGAATAGGCGCTTCGCCCTCTAGCAGGGCATCGTCTAGGCTATCGTAACCTGGGCGAATAGTTTCACACCCTTTGCCGGTATCTGGGTTTGATGCACATTGATAAACACGTACGTAGTCAATTGCAAATGTTTGGCCGTTTTCAAATGCGCTGGCATCTACGCCTAACTCATTTACGTTTTCAGGCCAGTCGCCGCCTACTGCTAAATTTAATAGTAAGTGAAAGTCTTTATCGTAAGGAGCGCTATCCCAATGAGTTTCTAGCTCGCCAGAACCTTGTTCAAAATACTCTGCAAACCAACCGCGATGTTTCAAACCTGCGGCTTCGCCTTTGGAATTATATAATACTTCTGATTGGCGCTGTGTGGCATATAGGTAGCCATCAACGTACCAGCGTATTTCACCTTCTTGCCACTCTACTGCGTAAGTATGAAAGTCATCTGCTGGGTTGCTATCTTCAGGAAATTTGTACTCTTGGCCTGTGTAGCTGTTATCTGGCCATGCACGGCCGTAATGCAATGTGCCATGAATACTTGATTCAACACCGCCATCTTCGTCAGCGGTTTTTAGGTTTACTGATTCTAAAACATCAATTTCGCCTGAGCGTGGCCATGTACCGTATTCTTCATCGGTTGGTAGCATCCAAAACGCAGGCCAGCTGCCTTGCCCCGAAGGGAGCTTTGCACGTACTTCAAAGCGGCCATAAGTAAAGTCAGCATTGTAACGGGTATTTAAACGCGCAGAAGTGTAGGGCTTTTCAGCGCCTTCTGTTGCGGGTAGGGCAACAATGTTTAACACACCGTCTTGTATAAAGGCGTTTTCTTCGTTATCGGTGTAACATTGTTTTTCGTTGTTACCACCGCCATCGCAGTTTAATTCAAAGTTCCACTTATTAGTATCAATGGCAGAGCCGTCAAACTCGTCGCTCCATACTAGTTGCCAATCTGAAACTGGCTCAGAAGCGTCGATATTTTCAAAATTAGATGTTGTGGCTGAGTCGCCACCACAGCCAGCTAAAGACGCTAACGAAATAGCAGCCAGTAAGCGAGCAATGTGTGTTTTTTCAATGTTCATAGCTGAACCCCGGTTTCACAGATTGTTGTCAGAATGTGTGTTTAAACTTATTAAAAAGAACCATATTTATTTTTGTAAGCGCTTACATTTATCATGTGTTTTTGTAAGCGCTTACAAATAATATTGCGCACTACGTAAATGGTCAACATATTTGTGTGTTTTATTTACATTTAGTTTACGGTAAGACCAGTTTACCAATAGGGTTTATTAACTAAATCATTAATAAATTTAACAGCTTACATTATTTGTAATGTTGCATTTTTAATACATCTATTAATACTTTACTTAATTGGTAAATATTAAAGTGACCTGCAGCAATTACGTTAGTGCTAATTGCGATGATTTACCCGTATTAGGCTAATTATATGGCGTGTAATTTTGCTTTTTTACAAAAACGAGAGTTAAAAACAAAGTGAAAGTGGCATAGCATTCAATAGGTTAGTAAACCCTTTAAAGCGCTTAGCTTGTAAAGGTTAAATTATAGGGAGTAAGGCTTTGGAGGGTTTAATAAGGTAAATGTGTAAATTTAAATACGCATTTACCGCTTAATTTATTGTTTATTTTAATAGTATTGTAGCCACTTGAAATGGCAGCTTATTTACGTTTAAACGGCATAATTAGTAAGCCCCACAGCGAGGCGTTTTGCTGCGGGTTAGGGTATTCTTTTAAGCCTATATCTATGTCGTTATCGGCTTTTTGCGCTTCATTTTTGTAACTACCAAACAGTTTATCCCACCAAATAACGCTAAATCCATAGTTTGAATTGGTTTCGCTCACACGTTGGCTATGATGAATACGGTGCAGTATTTGGGTCATTAATATGAGCCGAAGTGGTTTTTCTATGGCATTGGGTAAACGTATATTGGCGTGGTTAAACAGCGCTAATCCATTAAGTGCTATTTCAAATATTAATACTGCAATAGCAGGTACACCCAAAGCGGTAACGGCAATCAATTTTATAACTATACTGAGCACAATTTCGATAGGGTGAAAACGCAAACCTGTGCTGGTATCTACATGGGCATCGGCGTGGTGCACACGGTGCAAACGCCACAAAATAGGCACTTGATGAAAAAGCCGGTGCTGCCAATAAATAACTATATCAAGCAGTAATATGCTTAAAATAATAGCAACACCACTTGGTGTGGCTATTTGATTAAATAAACCGATACCCTGCTCTTGGTTATAAAGCGCTACGGCAGTTAAGCCTATTGGCACACTTAAGCGAGCAATTAATGATGAAGCAAACACCAGTCCAAAATTGGCCAACCACCGGGTGGTGCTTTTTATCGGCGATTTACGGGCAGGCATACGCGATTCTAGCAGCATCATAATAACCAAAATGCTAAAAAAGAACCCTAATCGCCACCAAATTTCATTACTCATTGGCTTGTGTAACCTCATCAGCTTCTTGGCGTTTAAGCGTGTTATAACCACCATGTATACGTGTAAAAATAGTAATAGCGCACGCAGTGGCAAAAATACTCGCCATTAGGGCAAAGTGCTGCGGCCAAATACAAAAGGCAATAAACAGCGCGATGGTTTCTGTGCCTTCGGTTAAACCATTTAAATAGTAAAAGCTTTTGTATTTAAACTGGGGTTTTTCGAGCTTAAATTTTTCGGCGGCTATGGCAAAGGCTAAAAAGCTTGAGCCAGTGCCTATAAAGGTGGCCAGTAATATGCTACCTGCAATGGCGTTTTGCTCGGGGTTTGCCAAAATAAAGCCAAGCGGAATTGCCGCATAAAATAAAAAGTCGAGGGTAATATCTAAAAAGCCGCCAGCGCTTGAACTTAAATTTGCATGGCGTGCCAATGCGCCATCTAGCCCATCTAAAATACGATTTAAAGCAATAGCCGTTAACGCTGCGTACCACATTTCATACGCAATTAATGGCACAGCTAATAGGCCTATTAAAAAGCCTGCCACAGTAAGTTGGTCGGGCGTTATGCCGCGTTTGTGCATTAACGCTACAACGGGAGTTAACAGTGGCTTTATTACTGGGGTGATGTATTTGTCTAACATGCTTGGTGCCTTGTGCTTTTTGTGCGTTTACTTGGCTAAATTTAAGGTGATCAGTTTGCCGTTTGCAGCCTCTGCATCGCTATGATCGTGAGTTACCATAATAGCGGGCAATTTATGCTCGCGTATTTGGCTAAATACCAGCTCGCGCGTATCTACTCTTAATTGGGTGTCGAGCTTGCTAAAGGGCTCATCAAGTAAAATGGCTTTTGGCTCGCTCAATAGCATACGCAGTAAAGCTACGCGTGCTTGTTGCCCACCAGAGAGGTTGTCGGGGTGGCGATTAGCCATGCCTTTTAGTCCAACTTGTTCAAGGGCGTGCTCTATTTTTTCAAGGCGCTGTTTTTTATTACCTTTAGGCATAGCAAAAGCAATGTTACCGCTTACCGATAAATGCGAAAATAATAACGCATCTTGATAAAGCACGCCTATGTGGCGTAAATGTGCGGGCAAGTTATTAATATTTTCGCCGTTAAGCCACACTTCGCCATTTGCGCTAAAGCCGTTGGGTAATGTGCCGGTAAGCCAATTTAATAAACTTGATTTACCACTGCCTGATGGCCCCATAACAGTGAGTATTTCGCCGCCTTTTACCTGTTCGTTTAAGCTAAGTAATTGCTGGTTTTGACGATAAAGCTCACAATTTTTAATCTCTAAAGATGACTGCATTAAAAACCTTTTAATTTATGGGTTAGCGATGGGCGCTTTTAAAAAAGTACTTAGGTAACACCCACGCCAGTATAAAGCCAATGAGTGGCAATGCCATTTGCATAATGGCATACACTGCACTGGTGCGCCTACTTGCGCCATTAGCAAGGGTAACCGCTTCGGTTGTGATGGTTGCTATGCGCCCGCCACCGGCTAAAAGCGTGGGGAGGTATTGGCCAAAGCTAATGGCTAAACCAAGTGCCGCCGCAATTAAAATAGGAGCAAATAACTGGGGTAATTTCACTTGTAAAAATACTTTGCAGGGCGTTGCGCCAAGGCTTGCTGCTACATGAGCAAAGCGAGGGTCTAAGCGCCTATAACTGCTCGCAAGCGATAAAAACACATACGGTAGTACAAACAATAAATGGGTAAATACCACATTAAAAAACGCGGCCTGGTTATTTACTAGTTGTTGCAGCCACACTAGGCCAAATAAAAACGCAATACTTGGTACAAGCAGCGGTAAATAAATAATTAAGCTGGTAAAGCGCGACATGGGTTTGGCACTTAATTGCTCTGACTCTAAGCACAAAAGGGTAATAATAATGGCAAATAACGTAGTAACTAGCCCTATAGCAAGGGTATTAAAAAGCGGGCTTTGCATTTGCATTAGCGCACTTTTAAAGTGAAGTAGCGTGAGCTGCTCGGGCAGTGCCGCCGGAAAACGCCAAAATCCGGCAACCGACCACATAATTAAGCCAGTTAACGAAAGCAAAATAAAGCCAATTACAAATACCGTTAATACGGTTGTTATTTTTTGCCAATAAACGCCACCATATTCTCGCTCGCCATTGGTGAGTAAATTACTAAATAATGCTTTTATCGCTTTTTCGCCGCCAAGCCAAAGAGCTAGTAAACCACCAGTAAGTACAAGCTGCAATAATGCCCCCGCAGAGGCTTTAATACGCAGGTTTAAATCTACATCGTTAAACCAGTGCATTATAGCAACAGCAAGCGTTGGCGGGGTATTTGGCCCCAAAATAAGTGGCATTTCTACACTTGCACTGGCATAAGCCAATACTGCGAGAATAGGTAGACGCAATAATGGGTAAAGGCTTGGTAATACTACTTTAAAAAAAGCCGTCATAGGGCAGTAGCCTAAATTAAGCGCTACTTTATGTTGTTGGCGCAGTTTTTTGCCAAGCTCAGGTTGGGCAAGCACACCTAGCGCCATTAACAGTAAAAAAGGCAGCTCTTTAAGGGTTAAGCCTAAAATTATACTAATACCAAACGCGTCATGCGGAAACATGCCGTTAGGCGCAAGTTCCCACCCACTAAACCAAGGCGATACTAAACGCGAGATCATTCCCGAAGGCGCAATTAAAAAACCAACCGCTATAGCCGCTGCCGCGTGGGGAATTACCAGTATCGGGCTCAATAAACGCTGAATACGGTTAAGCCACGGGCTATTAATAAATGCCGCTAAAATCATTAATGTAATGGTAAAGGCTAGTAAGGTACTTATTAATCCGCTGCCAACACTTAGCATAACCATGTGTGTTAGGCCGGGTGTTTGCATGAGCATAGTAAAGCCATGTAGGCCAAGTGTTGTATGCTCAAGTACCGGCGCATAACCAAAAGCGGGCAATAGCACGCTAATTAAGCCGCCTATTACCGGCAAAATTAATAATGCCAGTAAAAAGCGTGGACTTAATTTAACTAATTTACTAAACATATCGGCGCTTTTATGTGGTTTAAGCGTTAGGCTCGCTGCTAACTTATTTGATACAACACTCATTGGCTTACTCCAAAACGCGCTTGCCAACCTTGCAAAATAGCATTTACCCAGCTTGGGTGTGGCTCACTTAGCGTGCGTTTAATACTATTTAAAGGCAGGGCGCTTGGATGCGGTTGCGTTGTTTTAAATAAAGCTTGCTGCTGTGGTGCTAGCGTTGATTGAATAAGCACGCTTTTATCGCCCCATATAGGTGCTTTTTGTTTTTGAGCTTGCGCCTCTGGGCTCAATAAAAAATTAGCCACTAACTGCGCACTTTGTGCATGGCTTGCATTATAAGGTATGGCTACAAAGTGGGTGTTACTTAAACTGCCATCTTGCATTGCATAACTGCGAATACTTTTTGGTAAATCATAACGTTTAACGGCGGCGGGTACTTCTGGCGCTGAAAACGTAAACGCTATGCTTAGTTCTGTGTCGCCTACTAAGCGGCGCATTTGTGCACCACTTTGCATAAAGTGTTTACCGCCGCGCCAAAGTGTTGGGTGCAGCTTATTTAAAAAATCCCATAATGGGTTTAATACTTGGGCTGTGTTTTGTGCAGTAGCTGGCTGATTTAACTGTGCTTTAAGTGTGTCATCGCTTTGTTGATGTAGCATAACAAGCGCGTATTTTAAAAAGCTCATGCCTAAAAAATCAGGGGGCTTTGGGTAGCTAAAGCGCCCTGGATTTTGTGCGCTCCAGTTAAGTAATTGATTTAGGGTTGTTGGTAGTGTGTTATTTGCAGTGCCATCAATTGCTAAACTGTCGTAGTAAAAGGTGAGCGATGCTTGGCCCCAAGGTGCTTCCATTCCATTAGTGGGTATACCAAAATCAAAATTAACAGCGGGATTATTGCTAGGGTCGGTGTAGCTAAAATTAGGCAGCTTATTAGCCCATTGTTTAAGTAATAACGAGTGCTCGCTCATGGTTGCAAAGTTAGCACCGTTTATCCAAATTAAATCTACGCTGCCTTTATCGTTATTGTTTGCTGATTTTTCGGCAAGTACCCGGCTTACTGCTTCACTGGTATCGCTTAGCTTTACATGTACTAAGTTTATGTTGTATTTGGCTTTTACTTGCTGCGCAGCCCATTGAATATATGCATTTATTTGCGCATCGCCGCCCCATGCATAAAAATATACGCTTTGGTTTTTACCTAAGCTTTCAATTTGCTGCCAACGGCTTTGTAATTGTGTACTTGCTAGGCTTTTAAAGCTAATAACAAGGCAAATGCAAAACGCGATGCAGCAAAAGCTGTATCGCGATAATGTTTGCCAACATTTATTGGCGAGCATTTAAATCCCAGTTGTAGTCTAAAAACTTAACTTTCATGTTGTTATTTTTAAGCGCTTTTTGCTGAGCGGGTACCAGTTTTAGAGCTTTAGGGTATTGCATAAAAAACTGCTGCAATGTGTTTGCGCCTTTAAAGCCTTGTTCAAAATCCTCGCCGTACCACTTAAATATTGAAGATACACTTAGCGTGTTATCTTGCGCTATATTGCGGGTTGTATCTGATAAAAAACGCACCGTTTGCGCTTGCAATTGGCTTTCTAAATCAGTGGCAGTGTAGGCTTCTTCACGTAGGGCTGGGCAGCCAATACTTGCGCAATTTACAGCAAAGTGAATGCGTGGGTCGTTGTACTTACCACTGCCACGTATTAAACCATGTTCTATATCATCAAGGCTGCGCGTTTTACCAAGTAATGGCACAAACTCTTTGCTCCACGGTGAGCTAAAAAAGCTGCCTAAATCTTTAATTGATTTAAGGTTTGGGTATTTTTTTAATATTAGCTCAACAGTAAAGGCGTTATACGCGTTGATTAAAAACGCCAGTTGCTTTGGTTTTTCCCATGTATCAAACTCATTTTGCGTAACAGCCGATAGCGAATCTAAATAGGTTTTAAGCTCGCTGTGCTTAGCTTTTATTGCTGCGTAATCAACCTCAGTGCTGTGGCCATTATTAATAGCTACAACATGGTTGTTTAATAATGCGTTCCAGCCCTCGTGCATGTTTTGAGCTTGGGCCGAAAATGACGTTGCAAACGATGTTGCAAGCAAAGCAGACCCTAACAATAGCGCTTTTAAAGGTGTTTTAAACATATTAGCCTCTGCGCCATGTGTGGTATTTTTCAAGCATGTTAAGTACTTTTTCAGGTGCGTGAGCGCGTTTCCACTCGCCTGCTGCGTACTTGTTACCTTCAGCCCAAGTAGGGTAGCTGTGAATAGTACCTAGTATTTTGTTAAGGCCTAAACCGTGTTTCATTGCTAGTACAAACTCAGCTATTAAATCGCCAGCGTGCTCAGATACCACAGTAACACCGAGTATTTTGTCTTTGCCTTTTGGTGTAATTACTTTAATAAAGCCTTTGGTGGCGCTGTCGGTAATGGCGCGGTCTAGCTCTTCAAATTCAAAGCGAGTGATTTCATAGTCAATGCCTTTATCAATAGCGTCTTGCTCGTTTAAGCCAACACGTGCTACTTCAGGGTCAATAAACGTAGTCCACGGAATAACACGGTAATCTACTTTAAACTTTTTAAGATTACCAAATAAGCCATTCACTGCTGCGTACCAACCCTGATGAGCGGCTACGTGCGTAAATTGATACGGACCTACAATATCGCCAGCGGCAAAAATGTTAGGGTATAGCGTTTCTAGGTATTCGTTAGTGACTACAGTACGATTAGTTTCAATACCGAGTTCTTCAAGGCCGTAACCTTTAAGGCGAGCGCTTCGGCCCACAGCACATAGTAGCTCATCGTATTCAATATCGATTTCGGTATCATTAGGTTTTACCACAATGAATTTTTTACCATCGCGCGCTTCACAGCGCAGTGCCTGATGCGAGGTTAAAATGTTTACGCCGCTCTCAATAAGCGCTTCGTGGGCAAATTTAGACACCTCTAGGTCTTCTTTGATCATAATGCGTTCAGCCATTTCAATTTGCGTAACATTTGAGCCTAATCGTGCAAAACTTTGTGCAAGTTCACACCCAATTGGGCCACCGCCAAGTACAACAAGCTTTTTAGGGGCTTCTTCAAGCTCAGCAAATTTAGTCCATAATGTATCGCTTGTTACGTAGCCTGTTTCTTCAATACCAGGAAGTGGCGGTACAAATGGGCGTGCGCCAGTGGCAATAACAATAGTACGGGCTGTTAATGTTTGCGTGCCACCGTCGTTAAGCTTAATTTCTACAGTCCACGGATCTAATAATTTACCGTAGCCTTTTACTACATCTACGCCTAGGTTAGTGTAACGCTCAACACTATCGTGTGGTGCGATGTCGGCAATTACTTTATGTACACGTGCCATTACTTTTTTAAACGAAAACTGCGGTGTCGCGTTTTCTAAGCCATAGTGTTCACCGTGGCGAATTTGCTCAGCAATTTTAGCGCTTTTAATCACAGCTTTACTTGGCACACACCCGTAGTTTAAACAGTCGCCACCCATTTCGCCGGCTTCAATTAGCGTTACTTTGGCTTTAACTGCTGCTGCAATGTAGCTTGTCACTAAGCCGCCAGCACCTGCGCCAATAACAATCATGTTGCGGTCGAACTTTTTAGGTTTAGTGTAATTTTTGTATACGCGACGTTTTTTAAACACGTTTAAGATTCCTTTAGCAATAAAAGGGAACACACCCAATAAAGCGAACGATAAAATAAGATCGAGCGATAAAATGCCTGATAAGCTTTCAATTTGCGCAAGTTGCGTACCCGCGTTTACAAATACAAATGTACCCGCCAGCATGCCTATTTGGCTTACCCAGTAAAAGGTCCATGCTTTAATTGCGGTAACACCCATCAATAAGTTAATTAAAAAGAACGGAAATACAGGCACTAATCTAAGCGTAAATAAGTAAAAGCCACCTTCTTTTTCAACGCCTGCGTCAATAGCGTCTAAGCGCTCAGGAAAACGTTGTTTAATCGTATCGCGCAATAAGTAACGCGATACTAAAAAGGCAAGCGTAGCACCTACCGTAGAGGCAAACGAGGCAACCAATAAGCCTTCAACTAAGCCAAATAACGCACCTGCGGCTAGTGTTAATATAGCCGCCCCCGGTAATGAGAGAGCCGTTACCACTACGTATAATAAAAAGAAGCCACCAAAAACCAATAATGGCGATTGCTCTTTATATTGGCTAAATTGATCCATCGAGCCTTTTAAGCCTTCAAGCGTAAGTAACTGGTGTAAATTAAAGTGAAAGAACAAGCCTATAGCCGCTGCTGCAATCAATACCAAAAATAGTTTTTTAATCATGTTCTCTCAACCGCTCTTAAAAATTATGGGTTAGTGTTAATTTTGCGTTTATTGGCAATTCAGGAAATGCCAATGTTGCGCCAAAGTAACCCCCTTCAAATACTGGGCGCCAGTTTTTTTGATTAGTGACATTGTTTACATCTAATCGCAACTTAGTGCTAGGCGTAAATGCGTAGCTAGTATTAACGTTTAGCGTGTATTGATCACGAATTTTAACTGTTGCTAAAAAGTCTAATGGGTAACTCTTTGTATATAGACCTGAAAAACCCATTTGCCATTTCGAATTAATTGAATAATTTCCGTTAAAACTGAACGATTGCTCAGGAATGCCCTGAACTTGGCGGTTTGAAGGTGCAAACGCGGTAAAACTTGGTGCGCCAACGCCGGTACCTGCAATAATATCTGGGCGTGAATTGTCAAACGCATCGATTACTTGAGCAGAATCTTGACTGCTTGCAGAATTGTCGTAACGAGCGTCTATGTAGCTGTAACCCGCACTTAGCCAATAAGGGTAGGCATCGTAAAATACTTGGCTTTCAAAACCTGTAGTACGAATACCTGTATTGCTGCCGTCGCGATTACGTAAACTACGGCGCTGGCTAAATACCGCGCCATCAGCGTACCAGTCGCTATCGGTTGGAGCGTACTTTAAGCCAAACTCGACTAAGGTGTTTTCGGTAGCAAAATTTTGTGCGCTAATTGTGTTATCGCCGCCAAGTGATGTGCCGCCAGCCATACTGTTTGATGTTGCTTCGTTATAACTTGCTGCACCATAGGTGGTGTAATCACTATTTAATTTGTAATTAAAGCTAACTTGGCCAGAATGCAGTATTTCGTTAATGCTGTCGCTTGCGGCAACTTGACCTTGTGGTGCAATAGGGTCGTTTGCTTCTACATCGTAAAAATCAACGCGGTAACCCACACTAGTATGAAGTTTATCGCCCCAATCTGAGTCTTGCTGAATAGCAAGTCCTGTTTGCCATGAACGTGAGTCGGTGGTGTCTGATAAGTTAAAGTCGCCGCTGCCATCGTTATCTAAATCGTATTGGCCGCCAGGCGATACAAATACACCTGGGCTTAGCTCTACTAAACGTGCTTTTTGTGCATCGGTTAAGGGAATGCGGCGGTTTGAAAGTGGGCCAGTTAAATCAATTGGTAAATCGGCCTCGGTAGTAAATTGGCTGTAGCCAAGTACTTTGTTATAGCGTACGTCAAAAGCAAAAATTGTTTGCTGGTCACTATTCCAACGGTAGATAAGCTCAGTGCGGTTTTGCGCTGTATCGGCGCCGTCTATAATTTCTACAAAGCTGTTTTGGGCTATTTCTTCACGCTGTAAATGCTGAAAATACGTAATGTTTTTAAGCGAGACATTAGCACTTAGCTCGCGCTTATAAATGCTGTGAATTAAATAAGTGGTTGCTTCGTTTTGGTTATCAGGGTCGGTAAGTACGGTGCTGCGATCTATTTTTACTTGCCCAGTAGGCGATACAATTGAACCCGCTGCAGGTACGGTACTGCCATTGGCTTGCACGCCTTGGCCGGTAATATAAAGGCCATCATCAATTAAGGCTTGGGTAGGGCGGTTAATACCAGCGTTATCGGTAAATTCAACTTGGTATAGCTCAAAGTTAATATCCCAACTGCTTTTATCATCGGGCAATATGCGTAGTGCTGCAAATAAACTGTCGCTTTTAGTGCCTGAGTAATCGTAGTAACTGCCTTCATCAAGGTGCTCGTAACTTACTCTAAGGCCCACTTTATCTTTTATAATGGGGGCAGTGTAATCTACTTGCGCACTGTATTGATCCCATCGCCCGGCTGAGAGTTTAACTTTACCTTTACTTTCATCTGTAGAGGCAGCTTTAGAATGTAGATTTACAAAACCACCGTTACGTTGGCTTGAACCAAATAAAACCGGCGGTGCGCCTTTTACTACATCTATTTGTTCTACAGAATTGAACGATAACGGCACGCCAAAGCCATTATTACCTGCTTGGCGGCGTGTACCATCTTGAAAAAGCTCACCTAGCTGGCCACGAATAGTAGGTAAGCTGGGTGCACCAAAGCCACTTGCAGAGTATGTGTTTGGGCTCACGGCTAGTACGTCTTGTAGGGTAGTAATATTTAGTTGCTCTATTAACTCGCTTGAAATAGGTGTTACTGAGCGTGCTATGTCTTGCAGCACAAGGTTGTCGCCGAAGGGGCCGTTAATAGTGGCATCTTTTACAGAAAGCCCTTGAGATTTAATCGTTTGGCCTGCTACTTCAATACGTTCAATTGAGTCGGTATTAGCTGCAGATTGTGCCGCGTGAGCATAAAAATTAGGTGTGAGTGAAGCGGCTATAAAAAGTGCCAAATATGAATGTTTCAAAAGG
Source organism: Pseudoalteromonas agarivorans (assembly GCF_024518735.1). Taxonomy (NCBI): domain Bacteria; kingdom Pseudomonadati; phylum Pseudomonadota; class Gammaproteobacteria; order Alteromonadales; family Pseudoalteromonadaceae; genus Pseudoalteromonas; species Pseudoalteromonas agarivorans. The sequence goes on along the minus strand of NZ_JANIGJ010000003.1, from coordinate 218,639 downwards.
GTTCTCATTTTGGTTAGTGTGAATGTGGCAATAAAGACCTGAAGCTTTGTGAATAACTTTCAGTAAATATTAATTCTTTTTGTTTTTTAGAATGAAACGTTAAAAGTTTAGCACATTGCTCAAAAGCGTTATTCAGTTTTAGGCACTATGTTTTTGTTTTACAAATATTGTAGTTAGTTATTGCCATGATAAGGTCGTAATTTATAAATAGCGGTTTTATACGCAAACAAACCAAAAGCAGGGCACAGAACTTATTAAAAAATTATACATTAAGATGAAATAATATATGTGTTGAGCGGTCTTGCTAGTTTCAACATTAAATTATTTAGTTTTAAGGAAATTTTATGACTGGTACAACAGGTACTGACTTTCAAAATCGTTTGCAGTGGTCGCTTTTTTCGCTACGCCTAGGCGTGTTTATTGTAATGATTATGTGGACGTTTGATAAGTTTGTTAACCCTGGGCATAGCGCACGAATTTTTGAGCATTTTTATGGTATTGGCGGCTCTACAGATGTGGTTGCTTATGTACTGGGGGCGTTACAGCTTATTTTAGTGTTGGCTTTTATAGCGGGTATTAAAAAGCGCCTTACTTATGGCGTTATATTTGTAATGCACGGCCTTTCTACGCTTTCATCTTATAATCAGTATATTGATGGCTTTAATAACTTATTGTTTTTTACAGCGTGGCCAATGTGGGCAGCGTGTTTTGCACTTTATGTGTTACGCGAGCAAGACGTTAAATTTACCATTAAGTAGCACTGCAAAAAAAATGGTTATAAGCCATACGGCTTATAACCAATAAGTACACAAGGGAGTGTATGGAAGTCGGTTTAATTAATAACTAATGCATGGCATCGTTATACTGTTTAGCTAGGCTTTCTTTTTGCCCTTCGGTTAGGGCTTTACCCGCTAATTGAAATACTTCATGTTCTTCTTCACTTAAATGATGATGCACTAAATGGTGCAATTTTTTAGCTGCAACTAACCATGCCGATGAGCTCATTGCTGTGTCTTCAAGTTGTTCAATTAATTCGTCAATTTCATGGTGCTCAGCAACGCTGTGGCGTGCTTTTTCGTGCGTTAGATCGTCAAACATAAGTGGGTTATAAAAATAACGCTCCTCAAATTTTGCGTGATCTTCTAATTCGGTTTTTAGCTCGTCCATTAGCTTGTGGCGCTGCCGCGTATCGCCGTGCGTTTGAATAAGGGCATCTACTAACTCGCGTTGTTTATCGTGGTCGTGACGTAGCGCTTCAAAAATATTCATAACTCTTTCCTTGCTGTAATTGCTTTATAAATATTTAAAAGCAAGCGCAGTGCCAGGTTTTAATGTGTTGATATAGTTGACTTTTATGTACTTTTGGCTGGTTTGGATGGAGTTGCTCTGTAACTTTTACACATAAACAGCTGCAATTTTTTCAGATTAAAAGAGGTGATTGCTTTTTACGCTACATAAGCTTACATATTTTTACTGGTTGGGTATTTTATTGAGATGGTAAAGTAGCGCATTATTTGGGTACAAGCTGTACATACTTGCCTTACCTATATTTTTATAAAACTTTAGATACTAGGATAGTTTAAGGATGAACTTAAAAAGCCCCACTACAGCATTATTACTGTGCGCGTTATTAAGTGCATGTAGTACAGCCGAGCATTCTGAACGACGTGTATGCATACAAGAGGCAGAAATGACTGAGCTAAATGGCGCTAAAACAAGCTCAGAAGTTTACAATGAATGTGTAAGCGCTCAAATAAAAAAGGATGCTAAAGGCGACACTTTTTTTGATGAAGTTGGTGTGTTTTTTATTGATCTACTTGTTTTAATAGCCGACTAAGTAAGCAAACTTACAGCTATAATTTAAAGCATAAGGGTGCGTAAAATAGGATTGAATATGAAAGCGTTTTTAATTGTATTCTTACTGTGTATATTTTTAACTGGCTGTGCGGCAAAGCCTTATGCGGGCTCTGCACAATGTATGGAGCAAGCTGATATAGCTTATGAAACCAATATACATAAAAATGAGCCGCTAGATAATGAATGCAAAGCTACAAAAGTAAATACGCCTAATAAAGAGTTTGAGAATCATAGTATTGTTGATAGAAGTCTTTTACAGCTAATTGTTAGTTTTTTAAACGGTATATTTAGATAATTAAAATACAATTAAATAAGGTATGTATGCAGGAAGAACTAAAAGCAAAAATTATAGCTGTGTGCGATAAAAAAATAGCAGCCAAAGGCGAAAACGTAGGGCTTTCTTTTTACGCTTTTTTTGCAAATAAAAACGACAATCCAGAGCTGCTGATGCAAGCCGCTACGTGGTGGATACACACCCATAAGTTAGATCACTTTGAAAAAGCGATAAAAATAAGGCAAATGATTATTGAAGGTGACTAATAACGTATATTTACGCGATTGCTATTTGGTTTCTGCCATTTTCTTTTGCTTTATAGAGTTGTTGGTCTGCACGTTTAATTAGCTCGCTAAGTGAGTCGCTTTTAGCATCACTTATTGCCACGCCAGCACTAAAGGTTACGTGTGTTTTACTTGGCAATGCCTCAATATGACTGCAGTACTGTGCTAGCTTATTTTCAAGATTTTCAAAAAAGTTGTTTATTTTATCGCGATTTTGCGTTTTTAAAACAAATAGCCACTCCTCGCCGCCATAGCGCCCAAACTTATCGTTAGTACTTAGTGTGTCTTTTGCTGCTTGAGCAAATTTTATAAGTACTAAATCTCCTATATCGTGGCCAAATTTGTCGTTAATAGCTTTAAAGTAATCTAAATCAACGATGGCTATTGCTAGGCTCTGCTGGGATAAACACTCATTTGCTTTTTGCAAAATGCCACGCCGATTTAAGCTGTTAGTTAGGTAGTCGGTTAATGCTATAGCATGGTATTTTTTTCGTTGGCGCATTTGGCGGTAAAATAAAAATAGCGACACGATGACTAAAATAAAGGCGATTGAGGCACTTAAGCGCCAAATTATTTTTTGCTGGTGTTCTTCTGTTGCCTGCAGTTTGTTTATATCTTTTTCGTATTCTAGCTGTAAAATTTTGTCTTCTTTTTCTTTTACTTCAAATTTAACTTGTAAGGTTTTTATATTGGTTTCGCTGGTGGCTTCGTAGTGTTTTATTGTATAAGCAAGCTCATCTTCAATAGCTTTAAATGCATCTTCGGTGAAGTTAAGCTGGCGCTTTAATTTATAGCGTTTGCTTAAAAAGTCAGCCTTATAAATGCTGCGGCTAAATTTATCTAGGTTTAAAAATACTTCGTCGTTTACTTGGTTGGCTTTATTTAATAAATTTTGTTTTGTGTAGATGTCTGATAATAAAATCATTGATGCTAAATGCATGTCGTTAATACCGGCAGAGCTTGCAAGTGCAATGTTTTTGTTTGCAAGCATTAAAGCCGTATCGTAATTACCCTGCAGGTATTGAATATTTGCAATAGAATATTGAGCGAAGGCTAAACCTTTTTTCATATTAACTTTGCTAAAATAAGCCAGCGCTTTATTTAAGTATACAAGCGCGTTTTTAGGCTGACCGACCTCAAGTAATACGTTTCCTAAACTCCAATAAGCTTTAGCAGTAAATAGGCCGTCGCTTGTTTGCTCGTATGCATCTACCGCTTTTTGGGCATAATAAATGGCTTTTTCTTTATCATCTTTGTAGAGGTAGTTGTAAGCGTCGGCAATTTTTCTAAAAAAGTAGCCCTGCGAGGCTATGTCTTCTTCTTTTATAGCAAGCTCTAAACCTGTTAACGCCGCACTTAGCGTTTTTTTAAGTTCGTCGGTTTCGGTGTAGTAATAGGCTATAGCCCGAAAAACAATGATTTGTTTGTTAGGAGAAAGCTGTTTTACCTGCGTTTGCAGTTGATTAGCAAGCGATTGCGCATTACTCAACTCTTTGTTAATTGCAAAAAGCTTAAGCTGAGCCTCTAAAAATAGTAGGTGACTGTTTTTATATGTTACAAGCTCAGTACTCTTTAAATACATTAGCAAATGGGTACTTAGCGCGGTGTATTGTTCTTGTCGAAAAAGTAGCTCTGAATATAAGGCAGCCGCTTCAAGGTGCAACTGTTTATGCTTTGTATGTTTAGTGACATTATAAGCGTGGGTTAGTTGTTTTTGGTGTAAAAGGTAATCTAGCTTGTTGGCTTTAATATCACTAAGCAGGCTTTGGATTGATTTTATATCAGATGAAGTTAGTGAAGAGCTATTGGCAAATGTAGCACTACTTGTTAGTAAAAATAACAGGAGCACAAAAAAGCGAAACCACACTATATTGATTTTTATTATTATATTGTTCGTCATTTACTTTTTACTGAATCAACACCTAAAACGATATAACTAACTATAGCATTGCTTGTGAATAACAAGTTAATGCTTTGTTGGGAATAAATCACCACATCCCTTTGAAAACCCCACTTTCCAGTAAATAAGTATGAAAAGAAAGATTAAAGGGATGCCATATCTATCACTATCCTTATACATTTTGAACTTGAGGGCTTTCCTCATTTGTTAATTTTAAGATGGGTGTCAAAGTTATTATTTTGTATAAATCTGTATTGGTTGACATGTAGAATGAATGCTCTACTATGCTGGGTAGAGCATTCATTCTACATGGGTTAAATATTATGCTAAAACAAGATATAGCTGCTGCGCTTGAGGTGGCCTTTAGTCAACATGGTTTTGCTGAGCCTAGTGTGGCTAAGCTGCAAAAACTCAGTGGCGTTAGTTTGCGCACCCTTTATAAATATTACCCGTCAAAGCAGGCAATGATCATTGCTGCGCTTGAGTACCGCCATAATCGCTATATTAATTTTTTACTTAAAGGTGCACCTGCTCCGGGAGTTGAGGCGGTTTTGCACATGTTTGATCAACTAAAAGCGTGGATGGTGCAATTTGCGCCTAATGGCTGTTTATCTATTAATGCGTTGTCGGCGTTTCCTGAAGATGAAGCTATTAGCCTTGCGGTGCAAACACATAAAAATGACGTAAAAAAACTGCTAGGTGAGCAAGGTTTAAATTCATCGTTGGCCAGTAGCTTGTTTTTGCTGCACGAAGGAGTGTCGAGTGCGTGGCCAGTTATGGGCGATGAGGCGGTTACATCAGCAAAAAACAGTATTCTTAAATTAATATAATGGAGCAACTAATGGCAAATTTACCTAGTACAATGCACGCTGTACAGCTTACCGAACATGGCGATTTTGATGTATTAAAGTATGCAACTAACTTACCGTTGCCAGCGCTTGCACAAACAGATGTACTTATAAAAGTCATGGCGGCAGGTGTTAATAACACAGATCTTAATACCCGCACGGCGTGGTACGCTAAAAAACAAAGCAGTAAAGACGATGCAAGTTGGTCTGGTGATGCGTTTGTTTTTCCTCGTATTCAGGGGGCAGATGTATGCGGCGTAATTGTGGCTGTTGGTAAAAACGTAGATCAAAGCCGTATTGGTGAGCGCGTTATTGTTGAGCCATGTTTAATTAAAGCTAATGGTGAAACGCTTAAATCGCCATGGTATTTTGGCTCTGAGTGCGATGGTGGCTTCGCACAGTTTACCCGCGTTGACTCTATTCACGCTTATAAAATTAATAGTAAATATAGTGATGAAGAGCTGGCCTCTTTTCCGTGCTCATATTCTACGGCCGAAAACATGCTATTTCGCTCAAACCCACAGCAAGGGCAAACTGTTTTAATTACAGGCGCTTCTGGTGGTGTTGGTTCAGCGGCAGTGCAATTAGCTAAAGCACGTGGCGCTTTTGTTATTGCCATTACGAGTAAAAGTAAGGCGCAGCAGCTTAAAGAGTTAGGTGCCGATAAAGTTATATTTCGTGAAGATGATTTAATTCAAGCCTTAGGTAAAAACAGTGTTGATGTAGTCATTGACCTTGTTGCCGGCGAGCAATGGCCTGCACTGCTGGAGGTATTAAAGCCAAAAGGGCGTTATGCGGTGTCGGGCGCTATTGGCGGGGCATTAGTAGAATTGGATATACGTACTTTGTACTTAAAAGATTTAACTTTTTTGGGCTGTACAGTTATAGAGCCTGAGGTATTTAAAAGCTTAGTTAACTTTATTGAACAAGAAAAAATAAAGCCTATTGTGGCGCAAACATTCCCATTGAGCGAAATTGTTACGGCGCAAAAAGTGTTTGCACAAAAACAACACGTAGGAAAAATTGTACTCACTATCCCCCATAGCGAATAGCGCGATAAACAACAAAGCCCGTTACAAAGTAAACGGGCTTTTTAATGGTAACAAGCTTATAAGCTTTTTTTAGGCGGTAAAGCCACGTTTGCAAATATGAGCCCTGCTACAAGCGACATAAATATTAAAAACGTTTGCTGGCCTATATGCTCGGCGTAAACAAAGTCTTGGCCTTCAATAAGCGAGTTTAAGCCAATATACGTTTTACTGCCGGGTACCAGTACAATTAAGCCTTGCATGGCAACAATAGAAGCTGGGGCATTTGCAACGCGGTTAAATAAGTTACTAAACACTCCAACCGAAAGCGCACCAACAAAAGTGCCTAACGTGTAGTCAAGGTACATAGCCGAACCAATACTTGTGCCATAGGCTATAAAACCAGATGCGATAGACCATCCAGCATGTTTTAGTTTGGTTCTAAAAATCACTATTAAGCTGCTACAAAGTAAAAATATAGCCAGCCACGCAGTCCAGCGCGGTAGAGGCTCGGGCTGTACAAAATCGGTTTGGCCAAATATGGCAAAGCCAATGCCTATGCCAATAAAGGCGCCAAAGTACAGTTTAAATAACAGCATAAACGAGTCCATAACCCGCGCCGTACCCGACACCAAATGCCTAGCTGCAAGTTCTGCTAAACCAAGCGCTAGCGCTAAACCAGGTATAAATACAATAATGGCTGAAAGCACCACTAACCGTATATTTATATCGGGCGAAATATACACACTTATTGCACAAGCCAGCACTGCCGATACTATAGCAACAAGGGGCTCAAGCATATGAGCAACCCGTTTTGAGCGCCCTGACCACAGCACAAACACATACACCACTAAAGTAAGTAACGCAGACCAAATAACGTCTGTCCAGCTGGTACCCATTAGCATGGCAAATGCACCCCCGGATGTTGCAAAAGCAATACCGGTAACAAATTTATTGTACGGGTTTGGCATGTCGTAAATGGCATCAAGCTGAGCATCAACTTCTTGTAAGGTGAGCTTGTCGTCGAGCATTTGATTAACTAAGTCGTCGGTGTCGGCAAGTGAGCCTAAGTCGTGATCGCCTGGGTCTACGCGTGCCACGTGGGTGTATTCGTCTTCGTGGCCATCAGTCCAAATTACAAACGTTACCGAAGTTGGCGACATAACAAAAGACGATTTAAGTCCTAAGTAAGTGGCCACTTCCATTAAGTGTGCTTCTAGGCGGTACGCAGGGGTGCCGTACTTATGAAGCATTTTACCTAATTTAACGATAAATTTGCGTTTTTCAGTAAAGGTTGCAGTTTTCAAATCTTGTATGGACCAGTGTGTAAATAAATTAGCTAAAAGTATAGGCTAAAACGCCCATTTGTAATGGGCGCGATTTTAAACACAAATCTGTAGGAGTCTAGTCATTTTTAATCTAATTTTTTATTTTTTTCAGCAATCCATTGCGCCATATATTGCGTACTGCGCATAGTATGGTGTTTTAACATTTGTCCGGTGAAGTTTTTTTCCCTATGCGCTTTTAAATCGTTGCTTATAGAGTCAATTTTATTAATTAACGCCGCGCTTAATTTTACTTTGTCGTACACGGTATTTAGTAGCGTATTGCCAGCTTGTTGCGCATGTTCAAAATCGGCTTGATTGGTGTAAAGCTCAACGGCTGCATTTGCAAAGTCGTCGGTATTATTAGCCACTTTACCAGGCCATGGTAGTTCGTTGTGCATGCCCTCACTGCCTATATTGGTAGTTACACTGGGGGTTTGCATTATCATTGCTTCTAGCAGCTTGCCTTTTATACCTGCGCCAAAACGAAGAGGGGCTAAACATACGCGTGCGCTTTGCATTACCTCATAGGCGTTATCGGCCCAGCCTTTTATTAAAAAACCGGTTTTAGGGTTATTAAGTGCTGTTGCTTTTGGTGGCGGGTAAGAGCCATAAATATGCAGTTCTGCTTTTGGTAATTGCTTGCGAATAAGCGGCCATATTTTTTGTAAGTACAGCACGGCATCCCAGTTGGGGGCGTGTCTAAAGTTACCTATGGTCATAAAGTGCTGACGTTGTTCAAACGATTTAGTTTGCGCCGGTAAAGCAGTTAAATCGACCATAAAAGGGAGATGATGTAATAAACTGGCTTCTACGTTAAATACACTACTAAGTAATTGCATTTCAAAGCTTGAAATAATTAAGCTTAGGTCGCAGCGCAATATTGCGGCTATTTCGCGTTTTGCGATGTCTGAATGTAAATCGCTGGTGGTAAATTCTCGCTCGCCTTTGTGCGCTTCGTGGCGCGCATTACGTAGGCATTGTAAATCTTCGGTATCGAGTATTTTAATGGCATTAGGGCAATGTTTATCTACACGCCAGCCAAATTGCTCTTCCATCATAAAGCGGTCAAACATCACTATGTCTGGGTTGTACGCTTTAACGTACTCATCAAAACTTTCGCAGTTTAGGGCAATGCTTTGACTGGTTATACCAAAGTGATCTAGGTTTACCATGTGCTCGGTGCGCTGTGCTGGGGTGGCAAATTCTACTTGCCAATTTTGCGCTTTAAATGCATTTAATAACGACATCATGTGCGTACCCGCAGCAGACGAATTTGGCTCTGGCCATACGTAACCAATTACCAGCACTTTTTTCATTACGGTGTTTCTCTAATTTGTAGGTTTACATTTACCAGTGTTTTTACTGGTGCAGTGTTTGTTTGAAGTTGTTCTTGCAGCACTAAAATACTGCGCTTAGCAAGCTCTTGCGTGTTTATATTGGCGCAAGTAAAGCGAGGTTGCATTTCGGTAATATCAGGAATGTGTAAGCAGCTTACTATATTGTTTTTTAAATGCGGGGCGGCGGCTAAAACGCCATGCGCAATTATATTATTAGCGCATACAACCGCGTCAATACTCGGATTATTAAGTAATGTGCTACTAAATACTTGCTTAGCATGCAATGGGGTGCTTTTTGTGCACGTAATAGCTGGCTCAGGGGTTATATTGTGTTTTTTACACGCGCTATTAAAGCCACTTAATAAACCTTGTGCAGATAAGCTTTCATCACCCATAAACAGTATGTTTTTAGGCGAATCATTTATTAGCTGCAATGTTACTACATGGCTTGCTTTAGTGTAGTCGGGTAAAACACACGGGGCTGAGCTGTAAGGTACTTCGTGCATTAGGCTAATAACATGGTAGGCAGCAGCAAGGTTGTCGAGCCACTGCGCACAGGTACTAGCCACAGGGCAAATTATAAATGCAGCCACTTTGTATTCTTTTAAATTATTTATTAGCTGCGTTTGGCGTTCTACGCTGCTGTTACTACTAACAATAATGGCCTGAAAAAAAGCCTCGCTTAAAGCCTGCTCTATATTTTTAGCAAGCAATGCCATAAGCGGGTTTGTTAAATCGTCAATCACTACAACCACTAAATTAGAGCGCCCTGAGCGCATAGCCGCTGCATCGCGATTATACACATAGCCTAGCTCATCTATGGCTTGTAACACTTTTTGTTTGCTTTTATCGGCTACTTTATTACTGTGCGTAAGCACCAGCGATACGGTCGATTTAGACACCCCCGCACGATGAGCAACATCAAAAATAGTGACCGATTTAGCTTTGTTAGGCATGGTATTTTAAGCGCGCAGTAGTGAGTAAATAGCTGCGTAGTGTAGCGTATATAATGCGTTTAAGTCATCTTTTAGCCCTGTAATTTAAAGCTTAATACTTTATGAACAGAGCAAAACATGTTTATATACCTTTTATAATCTTAAAAATAACAAAAGGATGAAAACATGAACGCATTTAGGCTGTTAGTTGCCTTTATTTGTTGTGTTGTAATAATGCCAAACAGCTATGCTGAGCAAGGTTATCAAACACCTTCGCCTGAGCTAGCCGCTGTGGTAGATGCCAAATTAGCACCCACTAGTTTTTTATCGAGCGATGGCCAATGGCTTGCTTTATTTGAGCGTAAGCGCGTAGAGACGCTTGACGAGCTTGCTAAAGATGAGCTTAAACTTGCGGGTATAAAGCTTAACCCTGCTAACTTTTCACGTTCGCGTGTTAGCGCTAAATACAGCGCGCTTGAGCTTAATCATGTGCAAAGCGGCACCGTTATTAATATTAATAATTTACCAAACGGTATTATTCGCTCGCCTAAATGGTCATCTAACAGTAAATATTTAGCATTTGTTGTAGAGCAACAAAACCAAGCAAATTTATGGCTTTATAGTGTAGAGACAAAGCAAGCAAAAATGCTCTCAAATGCAGCGCTTAACTCGGTTATTACCGCTACGCCTTACCAATGGCTACCCGATAGCAGCGCACTGGTTGCAAATTTAGCGGTTAATATAGGTAAACCCGCGTTAAAAAACAGCAGTCAAAATGTAGTGCCTGTAATACAACAAAGCACAGGCGAAAAAGCCCCCGCGCGTACCTATCAAAACTTATTAACCAGCCCGTTTGACGAAGCACAGTTTAAATTTTACGGCCAAGGGCAATTAGCTTACGTAACGCTTGATGGCAATACACAAGCCATTGGCAGTTCTGCATTATTTAAATCGTTTTCGGTATCGCCAGATTCAACCAATATATTAGTTGCTGCGATAAACGAGCCGTTTTCGTATCAAGTACCGTACAGCCGTTTTGCCAGCACTTGGCAAATATGGGGAATGCGCGGTTACGCATTAGTCGAACTTGTAAAACAACCGCTTGCCGATAACATTCCACAAGGCTATGACAGTGTTCGCACCGGCCGCCGCGATTTTGAATGGCGCGCGGATCAAGGCGCAGAAGTTATTTGGGCCGAAGCGCAAGATGGCGGCGACATGAAAACCGATGTTAAGCACCATGATTATATTTACAGCTTACGCGCGCCGTTTAAACGCGAGCCTAAACTGTTTGCTAAAGTAGAGCGCCGCTATGCTGGTATAGTTTGGGGTAATCAAAATATTGCCATACTTAGCGACTGGCGCTTTAGCGACCGCCAAGTGCGTACGTATGTTATTCAGCCACGCAATGCAGATAAAAACCGTGTGCTTTTTTCTGAGCGAAGCTATAACGATGCGTATAAAAACCCAGGTAGCTTTATATACGAGCGTAACGATTTAGGCGCCAACGTTATTAAAATTGTTGGCGGGCGTTATATGTATCTGCGCGGTAACGGCGCGTCTGAGCAAGGTAATATTCCGTTTTTAGACCAGTACGATGTAAAAACGAATAGCAGCAAGCGTTTATGGCAATCACAAGCGCCATATTACGAGCGTGTTCGTGCATTGCTTGACGACGAAGGCGAGCGCTTTATAACTGTGCGAGAGTCTAAAACCGAGCAACCTAACTTTTTTATTCGTGATTTAGATAACGATACTCTTACGCAGCTTACTAATTTTGCTCATCCGTACCCAGCATTTAAAGGGGTTACAAAAGAGCAGTTACGTTACAAGCGAGATGATGGGGTTGAGCTTTCGGGCACGTTATATTTACCACCAGGTTACGATGTAACCCAAGGCCCGTTACCTGTACTTATGTGGGCGTACCCACTTGAATACAAAGATAAAGCCGTAGCATCACAAGTGCGCGAATCGCCATACGAATTTACTTACATTGGCTATTGGGGCCCTATGCCTTACCTTGCTAAAGGTATTGCCGTATTTGACGACCCTAAAATGCCTATTGTAGGTATTGATGGCAGCGAGCCAAACGATAACTTTAGAAAGCAGCTAGTTTCAAGTGCGCAAGCTGCGGTTGATGTGCTGGTTAAAAAAGGCATTGCCGATAAAAACAACATTGCTATAGCAGGACACTCGTACGGTGCATTTATGGTGGCAAACCTATTAGCGCATAGTGATTTATTTAAAACCGGTATTGCTCGCAGTGGTGCTTACAACCGTACCTTAACGCCGTTTGGTTTTCAGGGTGAAGAGCGTGATTTTTGGCAAGCACAAAGTGTGTACGCTAACATGTCGCCGTTTTTCCATGCTGAAAAAATTAACGAGCCAATGCTGATGATTCATGGCAAAGAAGATCCTAACTCTGGAACTTTCCCAATGCAAAGTGAGCGCATGTACGCCGCCCTAAAAGGCTTAGGTAAAGACGCTCGCTTAGTTATGCTCCCTTACGAGGCACATGGCTACCGCGCACGTAAAAGCTTATTACATGTACTGTGGGAGCAAGAGCAGTGGCTAGATAAGTACTTATTAAGTGGTTCTGTTGAAGAGCCGGTAAATGTTACTACTGAGCAAGTAGCAGAGCCAATACCGATTGCTGAACAATAGTAGATAATAGGTAACCAATAGCGCGGCTACTTTAGCCGCGTTTTTTGCTTTTAATATAGAGAGAAAAAATGATTGATGTTGCAGCGCTTGCCGTTTTTATTCCTACCTTCTTTTTTGTATCTATCACACCGGGTATGTGTATGACCCTTGCCATGACATTAGGTATGAGCATAGGTGTAAGGCGCACATTATGGATGATGATAGGTGAGCTGTTAGGGGTCGCAAGTGTTGCTATTGCTGCGGTATTAGGTGTTGCAAGCGTAATGCTAAATTACCCTAATGCGTTCGATATTTTAAAATGGGTAGGCGGTGCATACTTAATTTATATAGGTATAAATATGTGGCGCGCAAAAGGTAAAATGTCGATTGATACACAAAAACCGCATGATGTAAGTCGCCAGTCGCTATTTACGCAAGGTTTTGTAACTGCCATTGCTAATCCAAAGGGCTGGGCGTTTATGATCTCTTTACTACCGCCATTTATTAGCGTTGAACACGCACTCGCCCCGCAACTGTTAGTGCTTGTTTTAGTTATTATGATAAGCGAATTTATTTGCATGTTAGCGTACGCCACAGGCGGTAAAAGCCTACGTTTATTTTTAAGCCGTGGTGATAATATTAAATGGATGAACCGAATCGCAGGCAGCCTTATGGTGCTAGTAGGCATATGGCTGGCGTTAGGGTAATTAAATAACAGTTGATATTGTCAATCAATTTGATATAGTTGATTTTGTCATCTATCTTAAGAGAGATACCTGTTTAATGAATACGCCTGCTTTAGTAAATTCTGCGCTCGTAGAGCCTAAAAAAACACCGATCATTTATAAAATAATGGTGATGGTAAGTATTATTGTTTTTGTAGGCGGTAGCTTAACAGGCATTATGACTTACACAAATGTAGGTATAACTGAGCATTTTTATATAGATTGGTTTACTTCGTTTTTAAGTGCGGTGTTGGTTATGGCCCCTGTGGGGTTAGCGATGACAGCCCTTATGAATGCCTTGGTGGCTAAGTTATTACCAAAAGCAAGTGAGCTAAAACGTAATTTAGTGATTAGTGTTTTTATGGCGCTTACCATGGAGTCGCTAATGGCGTTTGTAACCGCTACTAACAATATAGGTTTTGCCAATATGCGCTTATTTTATACCGTGTGGGTAGAGGGGTTATTAGCCGCGCTACCCATTGGTTTAACATTAATGCTTGTTATGTCGGTTACTGTAAAACCTAAATTAGAGCGGTTTTTAAAAAGCTAAATTGCGCTTTTTAAAAACGTTGCCGTGCGGCTATGCTCAGATTGAGCCACATCTTCTGGTTTACCTTGAGCAACAATTAAGCCGCCTTCGTCCCCGGCTCCTGGGCCAATATCAATAACCCAATCGCTGTTACTGGCTACTTGCATATCGTGCTCAACCATAATAACGGTGTTGCCCGCATCAACTAAGCCATTTAACTGCGCCATCAACATGGCTACATCTTTTGGGTGTAGGCCGGTGGTTGGTTCATCTAAAATATACAGCGTATCGCCGCGCTGCGTACGTTGCAGCTCTGTGGCAAGCTTTATGCGCTGGGCCTCTCCGCCCGAAAGCTCAGTAGCCGGTTGCCCTAAACGTAAATAGCCAAGGCCTACTTGTAAGAGCGCATTTAGCGCACATAAAATAGCGGGTTCATCGGCAAAAAATGTATGCGCTGACTCCACCGTTAAATTAAGCACATCGGCAATGGTTTTATCTTTATAGGTAATGTCGAGTGTTTTTTGGTTATAGCGCTTGGCGTTACACACAGGGCACGGCGAATACACGCTTGGTAAAAATAACAGCTCAATGCTTACAAAGCCTACGCCTTCGCAGTTGTCGCAGCGGCCTTTTTTCACATTAAACGAAAAACGACCTGCATCGTATTTGCGCGCTTTTGCCTCTTTGGTATTGGCAAATAATTTACGTACGTGATCGAACAAACCAGTGTAAGTAGCAAGGTTTGAGCGAGGCGTGCGGCCAATGGCTTTTTGATCAACCGTTATTAGGCGCTTTATATGCTCAAGGCCCTCGGTAATTTTGCCATGGGTTGGTGTTTGGAGTTCTTGATCAAGCAAGTCGGCTTCATCGGTAGGCATTGGCGGCGGCGTTTTTTGACCTAAAGCATCTTGAATAAGCTCGACTAAGGCTTGGCTTACTAAGCTTGACTTACCTGAACCAGAAACACCCGTAACACTTGTAATAACCCCAAGCGGAAATTCGGCACTGATGTTGTGTAAATTGTTACGCTCAATACCACTTAGCTTAAGCCAGGCTGATGGCGTACGTTGTGTTTGATGATTTGGCTTTGCGTTATTGTTATGCTTAAAAAGATACTGACTTGTATGTGAGTTGCTCACTTGCTCTAAGCCTTCAACTGGTCCGCTGTAAACAATATTACCGCCATGCGAACCCGCATTTGGCCCTACATCAACCACCCAATCGGCATGGCGAATTACACTTGTATCGTGCTCCACCACAAATACTGAGTTACCAGCCGCTATTAGCTCATCTAGGGCGCTTAAAAGTGCTTGCGTATCGGCTGGATGTAAACCTGCCGAAGGTTCATCTAGCACATACACAACACCAAATAATTTTGAGCGAATTTGCGTTGCAAGCCGCAAGCGTTGTAATTCCCCAGCTGATAACGATGGCGTAGTACGCTCAAGCGATAAATACCCTAAACCAAGCTTAGTGAGTGCTTCTACGCGTTTGATAATGTCGCTTGTGATGCGCTTTGCCACAATGGTTTTTTCGGGGTTGGCTGCGTTACTTTTAGCGGGGTTATTGGCAGCAATGCTGAGTTTTTCTGCCAGCTCGCCAAGTGTTAATTGCGAAATTTCGCCTATATCAAGGCCTGCTACTTTAACCGATAACGACTCTTTTTTAAGTTTTTTTCCTTCGCACTGTGGGCATTGTGATATTTGCATATACTGCGACACGCGCTTTTTTGTGCGCGGACTTTGAGTGCTCGCAAATGATTGTAAAACAAAGCGTTTAGCACTTATAAATGTACCCATGTAGCTGGGGCTTTCTTCATTTTTAATAGCCGCTTGGGTTTGCTCAAGCGTGTACTCGGGAAACACGGGTACTGTGGGCGTGTCGTTGGTAAACAAAATCCAATCACGGGCTTTTTTGGGCAGGGTATTCCACGGTTTATTAATATCGTAACCTAACGAGGTAAGAATACGGCTTAGGTTTTTACCTTGCCAAGCTGGCGGCCATGCTGCAATGGCGCGCTCTTTAATTGATTTAGTAGGGTCGGGCACTAACAGCTCTTCGGTTACGTTAAATACACGGCCAATACCATGGCACTCTGGGCAGGCGCCTTGTGGTGTATTTGGCGAAAACGCATCGGCATACAGTATACCTTGCCCTTTGGGGTATTCGCCCGCGCGTGAGTAAAGCATTCGCAGCGCGTTAGAAATAGTGGTTACGCTACCGACCGATGAACGTACCGAGGGTGCGCCACGCTGTTGTTGTAATGCTACCGCGGGTGGCAGCCCTTCAATCGAATCTACATCGGGCTCATCTACTTGGTCTATTAATCTGCGCGCATAAGGCGATACCGAATCAAGATAACGATGCTGTGATTCGGCAAATAATGTTCCAAAGGCGAGCGATGATTTACCCGAGCCCGATATACCAGTAAAAACAACAAGTGAATTACGGGGCAAGTTTACATCCACATTTTTTAAGTTATGAACACGCGCGCCTCGTACTTGAATGCTGTGCTCTGGGTTTAATAAAGCCGATTGCGCATTACTAACCTCATGTGAATTTTTAGGTGTGGTTGCCATGTAATTTACTCCTGTTTAATAACCATGTGTTTATTAACGTGCCGCAAAGTATTAATACTAATGGGGAGTCACTGAATGAGCGCTTAGTTAGTTTACTGAGCGTTTAATAGAGTGTTTACATAATAGGTAAAAACTGCGAGTATAAATTTCAATCAAGCATGCAAAATTCGAAATTTAAAAGGACGTTTAATTGTGGCAAAAATTGTAGTTAGCTTTTTATTTTTATTAGTACTTTGCGCCAATGTGTGTGCAGCGCAAAATAATGTACTAAACGTTGACCGAGCCATACCAAATAGCATGCACTTGTCGTTTCCAAACGATAATAATATAACGCCTAAAAAGTCTGACTTTTCTATTGCAAACTATGTACTTATGAGCAGCGAAATAGGAGAGCGCTGGGCGGTTATTACCCTTACTAATTTAGCCTCTGGTAAGCGAGAGCTTAATCAGGATCATTTATTAGCGCTGTTTGCAGATGGCAGCAGGCTAACACCAAGTGAATTTAAATTAGGCTTTAAAGGCAATCAAACACAGTCGGTAACGGTATCGTTTGCTGAGCATACGTTTCCTATTTTAAGTGTGTATACCAGTAATGATCAGTAACATGTTTTTAGATAAGTTAAATATGTAGCAATTGCTTTAGTTTATCGGCACCGGCTCTGCTGGTGCTTAGTTCTGATTTAATTTCATCATTTACAATCACCATTAGCTTGCCGTTAAACCAACGCTGTATTTCTTTAATGTGGTCAACGTTAACTAAATAACTTCGATGAATTCGTACAAAATTATGTTCTGCTAAAGCAAGTTCAAGCTGATCGAGCGTATCGCTTAAATGATGAAATGTATCGCCATTCCACGCCAAACTATTGCCTTGCTCCGATTTAATAAATTTAATGTCACTTGGGGAGAGTAAAAATATCCGCTCACCGTTTTTACTAATGAGCTTATTTATGGTGTTTTTGGTTAATGTAAAGGTTTGCTCGTTGGGTTCATGATTGACTAGCGTATGTGCACGTCGTTGCTCTAGTAGGTGCTGCGCTTTGGCGAGAGCTTTTTTTAGCCTAGCAATAGGAAAAGGTTTGAGTAAGTAGTCAGTTGAGGCGTGCTCAAAAGCTTTAATTGCAAATTGGTCATACGCGGTTGTATAAATAATAATGGGCTGGTAGTTAAGTAAATCAATAAGTTCAAGGCCATTAATTTCAGGCATTTGTATATCAAGTAATACCACATCAGGAGTCAGCTCATTTATTAATGTAATGGCCTCTTTGCCATTTGTGGCCATACCCACTACTTCAACATGCTCCATTAAACTCAATTGATGGCTTAATTTTTCGCGAGCGGGAAGCTCGTCATCGGCAAATAATACGCGCATTTTAGTTACTGTATTTGGCTGGTTTTTGTGGCTCATAGTGTTAGCTCCAACGTAACCACTGCACCATTATTATTGCTCAGTAGTACCTTACTTTTACCAAGTTGTTTAACGCGTTTTAGTATGTTTTTCATTCCTACACCACTGCCATGGCCGTGTTTTATTACCTCGCTCGAAAAACCCTTACCGTTATCGCTAATTTGTATTTTAACGCCGTTAGGTAGCTCACTAAGCGTTATATTAAGTATTAACGACGTTTGTTTGGCGTTATGTTTAATGGCGTTTTCAATAATTGGTTGAATAAGTAGCGGGGGCAGCGATATGTTTTTAAGCGTATTGGGAATGTGGTAATTAACTTTGAGTTTATCGCCAAAGCGGGCTTTTTCAATATTTAGGTACTTTTCTATTATTGTAAGCTCTTGCTGTAAAGGTATTTGTTGTTGCTCTGCGGTGTCGAGGGAATACCTTAAAATATCAGCCAGTTCATGCAGTACTTCATCGGCTAAATCAGGGTTTGTATGAATATAAGCCGAAATTGTATTTAAGCTATTAAACATAAAATGTGGGTTTAGTTGGTAGCGCAATGTAGCAAGTTGCGCTTGTTTAAGCGCGTGTTTTTCGGCTGTTGCGCGTTTTTTGTTTTCAATAAAAATACTGGTAAAGTAAATACACGAGCCCCAAAGTAAGCCGTTAAAAACAACAAACACCCCCATCGATTTGTGCCCATCAAAAAGCTGTGTGAGTACTATATCAGTAAGCACATTACCAAGTGCCATAAATACAACTGCAATTAACCATTCAAACGCTATTTTGTTAATGTGTTTATTGCGTAGGTAAAAAATAACCGCTGCAGCACTCCATACCGGCACCCAGTAAAAAGTAACAAACCACACGGTAGCAGCGAGCGCACTACCCGCAGTAAAGGGCGCAGAGTTAGCAATTATGAGCCCAAGGGCATAAGCAATATCTACAACAAGTAAAATAAAAAAGCTGTATTTATAAAAAGGATGTTTGAGCATAATAGGTGCTTCTTTTTGTAATTGATTAAACCATAACAAAAAACAGTCAAAACCCAAAGAGTTTGTGTTTTGACTGCTACTCTTTTAAAAGTAAGTTAGCTCTTTGATTTGTAGTGTATTTTTTAATGGCTTATTGCTTGCGCCTGGCATTTTACGCCACATTAGGTTTACTCCAGTTAATTGAGTGGCCGACCACGTAACGGGGCTACCAAAGCCAAATTGTTTAAATGTAGTGAAAGGAATATCAAGCGTTGTCCACTCATCGCGCGGTTTTAAAAGTACACTAAAGTGATCCCAATCTTTTACATCACTATGATAAACAGACAAGGCAAAAGGCGTGCTTGAACCTTTATACGTTAGTCGAATACCTTTAAATGCAGAGGCATCAGCCGGCGATGTAAATTTTATTTCAGCGCCTGCCCACGCGCCAAAGCTGGTTGGTTTGGTAATGGTTGTATCAATAGTTAAACTGTTTTTATGCGTGGTAAGTGTTGCCACAGACTGACCACCCATTACCGAGTCGCTCAAGGCTTGCCATGGTGTATCACCGGTAAAATCATCAATAACATGTTGCGCTTGGCTGCTTTTTATTACTTCATTACAAGCGGGGCCTTGGGGCTTTGTGGCTTTGTTTTGAGCAATAAGTGCTGGACGGTCTACTTGTACTCCTGCTTTATAAACCTCTGAGATAGTATGAATGTGGTTTAAATCATCAAGTGGGTTTTGCTTAAGCAGTACAAAGCTTGCCTCAAAGCCTTTAGCCAGCTTGCCAATGCTCTCGGCTTTATTAATCGCTTTTGCGCCGTTAACTGTGGTTGCATTAATTATTTCGCCATTTGTTAAGCCCGCTTTTTTAAGGGCATCTAGTTCGTTGTGTAACCCAGTACCGTGCAGCGTGTAAGGGTTTCCGGCATCAGAGCCTGTGCCAATAGTAATATTAGCTTTATGTAACTTTTGTATATTTGCATAAGCGGTTTTACGCTCCTCCCACGCGTGCTCTTTCCATTTTGAAGGTGCAGGTACTTTGTCAAACAAACATCCTTGAAGCTTTTCGGGAATGGTTTTTAGTAACTCGCTTTGTGAGCTAATAGAATGGTTATGCTTTTCATCGCTATGGTTATGATACACCGCAAGGGTAGGAATGTAGGTTACATTATGCTGTTTCATTAGCGTAATAAACTCATCGTCAATCGCTTCGCTATTAATACCGTGCGCTAAAGCCGTTGCACCGGCCTTAATAGCGCGTTTAGCATCACCTAGTGTAGAAACATGCACAAAATACGGTAAATTAGCCGCTGCAGATCGTTTACCTAGCTCGCTTAATTGGCTATCAGTTAATGATTTACCCACACCGCCAAAGGTTTCAATAACCGCTTTAGTTACATGTGGCTTAGTGCTTATATGTTTTTGCCATAGTGCTGCTATGTCTTCATCTTTTGCAATTTCGTATGCGTGGCCGCCAAACTGCGTGCCGTGTCCGCCAGGGTTAGTAAACAAAGTACCCGCATAAAAAAGGTTAGGGGTTAGTTGGGCTTCTTTTAATTGCGCGGCTTCGTTTAGGGTTTGCTCAAACGAAAACAAATCAACAATATTAGTTACGCCTAAATACAAATTAGAATTAAAGTGCGATTTAACCGGCAAATACTGAAACTCAGTAAAGTTACTACCCGATGAACCCAAATGTACATGTAAATCAATTAAACCAGGTATTGCATATTGGTTGTTGGCGTTAATTGTTTTATCTGCGTTTTGTAGTGGGTCAGTCGCTTTAGTAATACTTACTATTTTACCCTCGTCAATATACAGCGAACTCGGCGCAGAAAAGCTTTGCGAACTACTTTGGTATAAACGAATGTTGTCGACCCGCAGGTCAATGGCATACGCACTAAAGTGGCTTGCTAAACTCAGTGCTATAACTGTTTTTGTAATAATGTTCATGACTATATTCCTTATCAATAAATAGGTATTTGGCGTTTTGTTGATAAGAAATTTAGCGAGCTTTTTAACCTGCTTCATTAATGTTTATCTGAATCGACATTATTAGAGGTTGAACCGACATAAAAGTAAATAAGCGTTGTGGTGGGGTACTCAGGCTAACTAAATTAAGTTTTTAAAGGGCCGCGATGAGCGAGAAGCAGTAACTCAGTTGAGTCGACATTAGTTTAGTAATAATAGGAGGAAACTTTCCTCTTATTTACATGTTTATATAAGCTACATAAAGCATAATATTTATAGTTGGCAATAGCTTACGCTATTTGCTATTAATATAAGTACATAAAATAAGGACGTTTTGGCGCTAAAATAAGGAAAGTGTCATCTGATAAAGTTGTTAGGTTTACATGAAGTATTTATTTTTAATCTCACTAATCGTGTCTTTTTCTTCACTGAGCAACGAAGTAGTCAATAATCAGATTGAAAATACCATTAAATCTTACTTGGAAGTTAGAGAAGGTTACGTGGTAAAGAATAAAATTAAAGGAGTTATTGATGGTTATAGCAAAGAGATAACTATTATTCAGTGGTCTATGCTTGGAGCAACATATTGGCAAGATTATTTATCAGTTTTTAGTGCTGATAATAGTGAAGTTTCAACTATGAAGCTTTTTGGTATTGTTCAAAATGTTCAAGTTAAAGCAGGAATTATTCGGGTTAACATTAAGCAAAAAATGCCTGATGATCCTCGCTGCTGTCCTAGTGGTGAAGAGGAACAATTTTATCATCTTAAAAATGGGGATTTAACTCGTCTAAAGTAAACCTAACAAGGCACTAAAGTAGGACGCTGCTCCTCACCCGTTTTAGTGGGGCGTTAGCTGATTGGCGCAAATAATAAGAACAACTCAACAATTAAATATTTTCTAAAGGAGTTCGAAATATGCAAGAAGACACTGTTAAGTCGACTATAGCAACCATTCAGAATGGCGTGGCTAAAGGGGATGGTAAGCTCTGGGTAACTGAAAGCGAAGTCAACTTTGAATCGTTCCACAACGGCGCCGGACTTGGGTCATACAAAATTGAGCGAAAGTCAATTTCAAAAGTAGACAAATGTTTGGGCAAAGGAGCAGGTATTATTCCTTTAACATCGGATGCCATAGAAATTTCGTTGCAAGACGGTAGTACATATCAATTTATCGTGTCGAACCCAAGTGAATGGATAAGTTTACTTAACAAATAATCAGCAAACAAATTGCTTAAATTGAAAAATAACTGCTGGCTATCGCTTCGCGATTGTAGCCAACCATTATCTTCCGTTTAAAAAGGCGTTATGCGCAAAGGAGGTTAGTTACATGGTAAGTTCTATCCCTTTAATTTTTATATCTATACTTATTTTTGTTCAAATAAAAAAATTCAAAGATCTGTGTAAATATTTATCTTATACCTACCCAGAAGAATGGAAAAAATTATCCCATAACTCTTTAGGTAGCTCTCAATGGTCTGTTACAAATGCAAATTTAAGTGAATCACTTAAAACAGGTTTTTTTTCAACTGTAGTCGATGGAAAAATAAGACAGTTTAAAAAATTTAGATTATTTAATATGTACTTAATGGGGGCGGCGGTATTGCTACAATTAAACCTAGTATATCTGCAGTAGTGTACGCTTAATAAACTGTTAATAGTGCGTTAGGCTCATAGTTAATAATCTACTATATTTAAATTTTAATGAGTAAAGGAATATAAAATGAAAAAATATCTGTTTTAATTTCAATGTGCTTTTTAGCTGCTTGTAGTAATACTAACGATGTATCAAGCAACAAAAGATATACTCTTGCATACGATAATGGAGTGCCTGTCAGTACCCACAAAGAAATAAAAGACTGCGGAGCTGCTGCTATCGTTGCTAATATCAGAGAAGTTAATAACTGGAATACTAAATACAGAAACTCAAAAACGGCTCCATTACATAAAGCATCAGCACCTAGAAAAGCCTCGTGTAAATAAGCGTAAAAAGCTAATCAAGTGGGACTGTGCTGCTAAAGCATGGCTCAGCTCAACATTATAGCCATGCATTACCTGGTGCGTTTTTTTACTGCAAGTTTAGAGCGTTAATGGAATATTTATGCCAATAAAAAAGTGGATTGTACAATACGCAATAGCTCTACCAATTATTTTTGTTCTGCTAACTAGTGTTCAATACTTAAAAGGCAGAAGTCTAGAATACTCTATTGGATTTGGTATATCGTGGGCATTGGTGTCGGTAACTATTTTTGCTATTAGACGTTCTTACAATTATCGCAAAAATATTAATTGTGCTGTATGTAATGATTTACCTAATAATAACCAAGACTCTGATAGTAAGTAAATATAACAACAAGTGACTAAGGTTACGACCGTCCGCTCATTTCACTCTTAAGCCACCGACAACATAAAATGTGATAATAATTGGCAAGGTATTTTACTGTGTCGGATGGCGCTTCGCTTATCCGACCTACACTTACACAAGTCGCTTATTTGGATTCACCTACTACCCAAAATAAAACGCTCATTCAACACTAATACCTTGGCTTAAAAGGTACTCCACTGCTGCATCAGTATGGGGTTTAAATGCTTTCCACCGGCCAATTGCTTTGTTGTTAAGTGGTTGGCGTACTTGTACTTTACTAGCCGTAGATACCGGCGCGGTGTTTAAGTGAAAGTCCATACACTGTGCTTGCCACTCTAAATTACAAAAGCTAACTAGCTCTTTTATTTGCTGCTCGGGCTGGGCGACTAGTTCTTCGTATTTTACTAATTTTATATTGCTGTGCAGGGCGCTAAAGTGCTGCATGAGTTTGTAAAAGCGGCTATAAAATTTGGCTGTGTCGAGTAAATCGAGCGAGTACGCGTAGTAGGGGTTATTTATAGTAAATAACTGGCGATAGTTACCAATGCAGGTGTCCATTGGGTCGCGTAGCATGCAAATAATTTTCGCGTTTGGTAGGGCTTTGGTTATTAAGTCGATATAAAAAAAGTTAAACGGGAGTTTATCTATAAAGTGCTTATGGCTGCCGGTGGTTACGCGAGTGGCATTTAAATACGTTGTCCCAAGATGATTAAAATCAAGCTCATACGCTTTAGTGAGTGTTTGAGTATCGAGTACATGCGGTGTTTGAGTTTGGCTTAATTTTTTAACGCTTAGGCCAAAGTCTTGTAATTCACCGGCTGATTGTACGTCGCTGTGGCTCGATAAAATACGCTCAACCAATGTGGTGCCAGAGCGGGGCATACCTAATACAAAAATAGGCTCTTGCGTTGGGTTGCCGTGTGTTAGCGCGTGTTTATGCTGCTCACTTAAATGTTTAATGTGTTCAAATAACTCAGTTGAGCTTTTATGATCAAAAGGCTGCATAGCGCGTTTAGTGGCTTTTCCTCGCTCTAGGCTGTTAAACGCATCATCAAACTTGCCTATGTCTTGGTACTCTTTTGCAAGTGCGTGGCCAATGTGTAATTTTGCATCGGGGTGTGTTACTTGCTTAAACACGTTTTTTAAGCGCGCTATATGATTATTTTGTTGTGTGGCTTTGGTTAAGTCGCTTAATGCGAAATGGCTTGCATGGTGAAGTGGGTTTAGCGCAATGGCGCTTTCAAAGGCATTTTTGGCTTGTTCAAATTGGCCTAAAAATTTAGCGCTTACCCCTAAATTATAATAAAACTGAGGTTGCGGTTTATTTGCATGGTTAGCCAGTTCAATTGCGCAGTTAAAATAGTTTAGTGCCTCTTTGTGCAGGCCTGCTTGTGTAAGCGCTACACCTAGGGTGTCGGCATCAAGACTCTTTTTTATTTGCTCAACGGGTATCGCTAAAGCGGTGTTTTTGGCTTTGGTAAGCTCACCTGTTAATGCGTAACACTTTGCAAGCTGCGCGGTGTATTCAATGCTTTTGCCAAGGCTAAGGGCTTTTTCGATTAGCTTTATGGCTTTGTGAATTTGCCCTACGCGTAAATTAACCATGGCCAGTAAAAAGTAGCCATCGGCAAAGTCGCTTTTTTGAGTCACTAATTCAACGAGGGCTTTATGGGCACGTTGTATATTACCTTGGTTTAAATACTCAATGGCGCTTTGATGAAGGTGCTTTAAGTTTGGCTGCATGATGTTTGTTTTATTTATGTGTTAATAAAGAAAAAAGGCTCAAATAAATTTGAGCCTTATAACATTGTTTAAAAGTGACTATAAATTATATTTCAAATTTGTAGTTAAATTTAACGCCTACTGTTAGTGGGCGATTAATATAGTGGCCGTAGTTACGTTGTATGTCGGCGCCATTTGCTGATGTTATGTCTGCATCTGAGCGACGTACTGATGTAAATGCATATTTGTTGAATAGGTTATCAACATAAAGAGTTGTTGACCACTCATCGGCTGTTAACTTAGCAGAAATATTACTTAAGCTGTAACCTGGCAGGGTTTCACCGTTGTCATGCAAACCTACTTTTGAAATTACATCACTTTGTGCGGTTAAACCGTAGTTAATATCAAGGGTTTTGTCGTTAAACACATCTGTTTGGTAGTTTACACCCATTGAGAACTGATGCTCTGGCGAGCCCGGTAAACGGTCGCCGTCTTCTGCGCCATCGGTGCCATCAGCATTAAACAAAAATGGGGCGTCTGAGGTTAGCTCTGCTTTGGTGTATGCGTAAGTTGCATAAACCGAGAATGAGTCAGATAAAATGGCACGGGTAGAAATTTCAATCCCTTTTGCATTTGCGCTGCCTGCGTTTGAAAGGTACGTTAATTGGCCTACATCTGTAGCGCCTGTAATTTGTGCATCATCCCAATCTATGTTGAATAACGCGGCGTTAAAGTGTAATTGGCTTCTAAACCAGGTGCTTTTAAGGCCTAGCTCGTAGTTTGTAGTAGTATCTGCATCAAAAAGCCTTTCGTCAGCGTTACCACATCCTGTTTGCTGGTTTTCAGGGATAGGATCAGGGCAAACAGCTAGAAGGTTGGAACCGCCAATTCTAAAGCCTTCACTTACTGTTACATAACCCATTACTGAATTAGTAAACTGGTATTTAGCATTAAATTTGAATAAGTTACCGTTATCGCCTGCTTCGTCTTTTTCGTAAGCAACGGTGATTGCATCAGGGTCTGCATCGCCATAAAGTGTATTTGCAAGCGGGAAGTCAAATGCTGCTTGCGCCTCTACATCGTATTCGTAAAAACGTGCACCAATGGTAATATCTAATTTTTCGGTAACTTGGTAGCCAACTTCGCCGAATAGCGCAGACTCAGTGACTTTACTTTTTGTAAGCTCTAAGTATTCTAATGAGTCAGGTCTTAGCTGAGCGCCACCAAAGTTATCGATAGCGAATTGGTCAAACCCAGGCGTAAACTCTCTACTTGATGCTTCGGTTTCTGTTTTGTTGTAAAACGCGCCTACAATCCAATTTAGGTCGCTGTCGCTTTGCGATACTAAACGAAGCTCTTGCGTGAAGGTATCTTCTTCGTCAATTTCACGTGTGTATGATGAAAACGCAGGGAACTCTTCATAACCGTAATCTAGGCGGATAAGTAAATCGGTTTGGTCACGTTGGCCGTCGGCATCAAAGCTTGAAATACCGGTTGCCGATACAAACTCTGCAAAACCTAGGTCGGCTTTTAGCTCTAGGCTTAGTAGTTGATCTTCTTTTTCGCGCGGCTCTTCATAACGATAAGCCGACTCGTATTTACCTACAATATCGCTTAAACCGTTATCGTCGTTTAGGCTGTTGTAATGAACAATTGAACGGCCTTCGCTGTCTTGATTTTGGTAAAAGTAATTAAGTGTCCCTTCAAATGTTTCGCTTGGTTTCCAACGTACAGAAATACGGCCTGTGGTAGTTGTTTCGCCGTTAGCATCTTCAACATTTTTAATATTGTTGTTTACTTCGTCGGCGTTACTCCAATCAGGGTCCGGTAGCGATACACCTGGCTCACGCACTGTGTAAGCATAATCAATAAAGCCTGGGTCTTCGTATACGTTCAAGCTTGCACGTACTGCAAGTTCATCTTCAATAAGTGGCAGGTTTACTATAAAGCCGCCTTCGCCGCCTAACGAGTCACTTTCTTGGGTTTGAAACATATCACCAAATATTTCTACCGTCGTAAAATCAAGCTCTGGCTCTTTAAGCATGTAACGTATTGCGCCGCCTAAAGTACCAGCACCATATAATGTGCCTTGTGGCCCAATAAGTACTTCAACACGCTCTATGTCGACTAAACGCATATCAACTGACACTGGAATTTCGTTAACGTATGTGGCTACGGTACCGCCATCTGATGATGGACCCGACGAGTTAGTGTTTAAACCACGAACTATAATCGGTGAGCCTGAGCGACCACCTTGATCGGTAATTGTTAAACCAGGTACCCAACGCGCTACATCGGCTAATTCGCCAATGTTTTGATCTTTCATTACATCGGCATCAAGTGCGGTAATGTTTAGCGGTGCATTTTGTACAGATCCGCTGCGTCTTGTTGCTGTAACTTCGATTACTTCGAGTGATTTGTTTTTAGCGGTGGTTTCTTGTTGTGCCACAGCCGAGTTAGAAAATAAAAATGCGCTAGATACAGCGCTCGAAATAGCCAAGGTTAGCAAGCTTGGTTTAAACATAAAAAGTGATCCCCAGATTCAAAATTTAACACCAGTTAATATAAGTTAACCAGTTTATCAGGGAGTTAAAGTGGTGGGAATATTAAAATTGAATTTTAATTCACTTTTTTGGAATAAATATAGCTAGTTACACAACAAAAAATTATATAAATATGTATAACATCCAAGTAATTGGCTAATTAAGGTACAAGGAAACATATTTTACTCGTTGAGCAAATGTAAATAGCCATTCATATTGGTTAATTACCTAAATGTATTAATACGGTTAAAAAACCTATAAGGCCCTGTTGAATGTTTTGCTCAACGGTATTTATTCTCGTTTTGACACTATAAAAGTGAAGTTTGATCCCCATTAACCCTTCATACCGTAAGCTATAGCATTTCGTACTAAAGTACGCGTATTTAAGGAATATTTATGAGCCAATTATTCTCACCTTTAAAGCTCGGTGAACTCACTTTAGACAACCGCATTATTATTGCGCCTATGTGCCAGTACTCAGCAAATCAGGGGTCTGCCAGTGATTGGCACACTATTCATTTAGGGCAACTGAGCTTAAGTGGTGCAGGGCTATTAATTTTAGAGGCCACCGCGGTAAGCCCTGAGGGGCGCATTAGTTACGCCGATTTAGGGCTTTGGAATAACGAAACCCAGCAAGCACTGGGCAAAAGCTTAAAAGCGCTTAGGCAATACAGTCCTATGCCTATTGGCGTTCAGCTTGCGCATGCAGGGCGAAAAGCGTCTACTGAAAAACCGTGGGATGGCGGTTGTGCAATTGCACCTAGCGATGAAAACGGCTGGCAAACACTTGCGCCTTCTGCACTTGCCTACGATGACAACGCCTACCAGCCAAAGGCTATGACAAAATCGGATATAACCCAGCTAATAAACGATTTTGCAAGTGCAGCAAAACGCGCTGATGAGCTAGGGCTTGATTTAATTGAGCTACATGGTGCGCATGGTTATTTGTTACACCAGTTTTTATCGCCACTTTCAAACAAGCGTGATGATGAATACGGGGGCAGTTTGCAAAACCGTATGCGCCTTGTGCTTGATGTGTTTAAAGCACTAAGAGCTGAATTTGCAAGCCATAAACCGGTAGGTATTCGTATCTCTGCTACTGATTGGGTAGAAGGTGGCTGGGATTTAGCACAATCTATTGAGCTTGCTAAAGCATTAGATAAGCTTGGCTGCGATTTTATTCACGTAAGTACAGCAGGGCTAAGCCCAGAGCAACAAATACCGGTTAAACCTAACTTTCAGGTACCATTTGCAACCGCTATTAAAGAGGTAGTAAGTATGCCGGTAATAGCTGTAGGTTTAATCACTGAGCCACAACAAGCCGAAGATATTATTAGCGAGCAGCAAGCCGATGGCGTAGCACTAGCGCGAGGTATTTTGTATAACCCGCATTGGCCTTGGCATGCTGCAGCGCAGCTTGGTGCAACCGTTAATGCGCCTAAACAGTACTTGCGATCTAGCCCGCATGGGCAGCCTTCACCTATTAAGTAACTTACATTTTTACATTTACCATGGCTACCCACTGCATTTATATGCAGTGGGTTTTATTATTTATAAATTAGAGTTATTTATGAACCAATCACGTGCACAGCCAGTGCAAATAAGTAATACCTTAGTGAGCATTATTGCCCTGTGCTGTGGCCTTATTGTGGCAAATATTTATTATGCCCAGCCTATTATTGAGTTATTAGCGCCCGATGTGGGTTTAAGTGCGCACAGCGCCAGTTTTATTGTGTCGCTTACACAAATTGGCTATGCAATGGGACTGTTTTTTTTAGTGCCATTGGCTGATTTAGTCGAAAACAAACGCTTAATGCTCATTACCTTAGCCATAACATTTTTAAGTTTAATAGGCGCAGGCTTAGCGCAAAGCCCAAGTGTAATGTTGCTTTTATGCTTATTGGTGGGGGCGAGCTCTGTATCGGTGCAAGTATTAATACCGCTTGCTGCGCATTTATCGTCAGATGAAAAACGTGGGCAAGTACTGGGTAATATAATGGCGGGGTTGTTACTGGGTATTTTATTAGCAAGGCCAGTTGCAAGCTTAATAGCCGATCACTTTGGTTGGCGAGCCGTATTTTACTTTGCCGCAGGCTGTATGGCATTTATAGCCAGTGTTATATATTTTGCAATACCGAGCAGACAACCGACACACAATACAACATACTTTAAGTTATTAAAATCGCTTAAGCAGCTAATAATACAGCAGCCCGTGCTGCGTCAGCGGGCATTGTATCAGGCGCTTATGTTTGCCTCTTTTAGCTTATTTTGGACCAGCGTACCGGTTGTATTAGCCAGAGAATATGGCTTATCGCAATCGCAAATTGCCTTATTTGCTTTAGTAGGCGCAGCTGGTGCTATTGCAGCCCCTATTGTTGGGCGTTTAGCCGACAAAGGTTACACGCATCAGTTATCGTTACTTGCAAAAGTGATTGCTGCTGCGTGCTTTTTACCCAGTATATTTGAGCTTCCGCACGGTATTATTATTTTAGCGCTTACGGGCATGTTTATTGATTTTGCTGTGCAGGCAAATATGGTGCTGGGTCAGCGGGTGGTATATTCATTAGAGCCGCAAAGCCGAGCTCGCTTAAATGCTATATACATGACCAGTATTTTTGTAGGCGGAGCGCTTGGCTCGTTAATGGCAAGCCCGCTATACGAAGCTGGTGGCTGGGAAAGCGTGGCGTTAGTGGCAGCGGGTATGCCAGTTATATCACTAGTCGGCTATTTAATGACAAGTAAAAAGTAGCGCGATACAAGTTACATAAAATTTTGTTATTTAAAAGGCCAGCGCAGTTATGTGCTGGCCTTTTTATAGAGGCGATTATTGTTTTTTAACACTCGAAAATGAGCTACCCACCGAAGCTATAATCACCAATAAAATAGCCAACCATTGCCACAAGGTTAATAACTCGCCAAGTATAATAAACCCAGCAAGAGCGGCAAATGCAGGCTCTAGACTTAGCATAATGCTAAACCCTTGAGCGGGCATATTACGCAGTGCAACCATTTCAAGTGTATAGGGCAGTGCACTTGATAAAATAGCAATGCCAATGCCCAGCGGTATAACACTCCATGTAAATGCACTGCTTTGTAATATGCCGCCATAAGGTACAAGTACAATGGCTGCTACGGTCATACCCAGTGCGACCGTTGCGCCGCCCGAGCTTTGCGTGCCGGTTTTTTTGCCAAATAAAATATAGGCTGCCCAGCAAGCACCGGCACCTAGCGCGAGTATTACGCCAATTGGGTCTAGGCTTTCTTGGCTGCTCATATCGGGCAGTAACAGTAAAATACCCGCAATTGCACACGCCACCCAAAATAAGTCGCGCTTAGCGCGTGAGCTAAATAACGCCACCGCTAATGGGCCGGTAAATTCAAGCGCCACACCAATTCCTAAAGGGATACGTTCAATGGCGTAATAAAATAAAATGTTCATTCCGCCTAGGCTTAAACCGTATACCACAATTGATAACCGATTACCTTTAGCTGGTAGGTGTTTCCACGGTTTAAATATTAAACACAAAATAAGTGCAGAAAAGCCAAGCCTAAGTGCAGTAGTGCCTTCGGGGCCAACAACCGGAAATAACTGCTTAGCAAATGAGGCACCAGATTGAATTGTGATCATTGCTAAAATAACGCACACAAACGCGAGCAAAAAGTCTTTAGTGGATGATTGCATTATTTTCCTTGGTAACAATCGTCTAGTTTTGCGCAGTGTATCTGTTTTTTATTGGCTAAGTAATAGCTTGTATGGCATACACATTAAATTTGGGAGGGAGTGACTAATATGTGCGATGAATTAGCGTAGCTGATTATGCATAACTAAAGGCAAACGCTGAGTGCCTTAAAATAAAAAAGCCAGCGAATAGATCGCTGGCTTATAAACGTTTAGGTCGTTTTAGTGTGTTTTGCTAGCACTTTTAACTAGGCCATCTAAAGAATAAAGGCCACGTTTTTCATCATTTTTACGTTTGATTTCTTCAAGCGCACGCGCTTCTACAGCGTCAAATAATGCATTAATTAAACGGTTAAAGTGTTTATGCATTGCGGTACGTGCGGCGCTTGCGTCGTGTGTTTGCAGCGCATTATAAATAGCGGTGTGCTCATCCATTACGCAATCGTTATTGTTTTTACACACACTGCCATAATCAGCCACAATTTGTGAATTGTTTAAACGCAAATCCCATAAATTTGCCACTGCATACTCAAGGGCTTTGTTACGTGTAGCACGCGCTATAATTTCGTGAAACTCGCGGTCTGCTTGTTCTACATATAAGCCTTTTTCCATGGCTATTAGCGTTTGCTTTAATTGAGCTAGTTCTTCATCGGTGATTGATTGAGCGGCAAGTGCGGCTATTTCACCTTCAATGAGTGCGCGAGCTTGTGTTAGCTCAAAAGCGCTGATCTCTTTTGTTTTTACCGATGTTTCTTGTTGTTCTATTACATAAACGCCTGAGCCGGTTTTGACCTCTACGCGGCCTCGTACTTCTAATGCAATAATAGCTTCACGAATTGTTGGGCGGCTTACGTCAAACATGTCGGCAAGTTCTCGCTCTGGTGGTAAACGACTCCCAGCAGAAAACTCTCCTTGGTTTATCAAAGCTTCAACTTTATCAACAATGCGCCAAAATAAGCGACGGTTTCCCATATTCTACCTTTATTACCTTAAGGAATAGCGGCTAATAGGCTCAAATAGCCTAAACCTACTGTTATTAGCAGAGGTTACCCCAAAATTCACTATTATGTCAAAATTCTAAAGTGATGTAACGGTCATATAATATTATAAATGAGTGTTAACCTATTTATGTTACCAATTTAGTATAAATTTTAATAATTGGCTAGCTTGATTGGTCATGTTTTTGTGTGCTAAGTTAACTTTGCTCATTTATATAAGCGTGCTTAGAGCAAGCTAACTTTAATGGATTGAAATGTGTGCAATCTAGGCGCGGGTTAATGGTGGTGCGAGGTGTGTAACCTAGTGCGCCTAATAACTGGCGCAGCGTGATCACCTAAATGTGGCGCGCAACCATACTGCACAGGCGCTGCCTTGGTTGAATGGTGAATAGATTTATGCAAATTAAACCATTAAAAATCTACACGCTTAAATAAAGAGCCTGTGTAATTTAGCTGTACCTAATAAAAAATAAGTAAGCACATAATTACAATTAGGCTCTTGCCTTGATTGCCCACGGATGGGGGTCAACTTTAGTCCGCTGCTGCGTTTTTATCATTAGGGTAAACTACCCCAAGCTGTTTTCTTGCGGTATCAAGTACGTTCATTACGTCGCGGGCAAGCTGATGTGTATTAACATCTGACTCTCGCTTTTGCGCGTTTATGATTTGCATAAAGTGTGCAACTTCGTACTTCATAAAGTGCTCATCAAATTTATCAGAAATAACCTCAACCTCCCCGTTATTAGCAACAAACTCTATGTGTTTTAACTGCGACACGGCATGTATTCGTAAGCGTCCGCGCTCACCTTGTATTTCGGTGATGTTATCGCCTTGAGAAATTTTAGAGTAGCTAATAACGGCTTGTTTATCATCGTAATTTAATAATACGTCGCCTGCGCCATCTACGCCTGTATCTAATAGTACCCCACTGGCACTCACGCGCTGTGGAGCGCCCCAAAGTGCTATAAGTAGGTAAAGCGGATACACACCTAAATCGAGCAAAGCGCCATTGGCAAATTCGGGTAAAAAGGTATTTGGGCGTTCGCCGTTTTTGTATTTATCGTAACGTGATGAGTACTGACTGTATTGGCCAATAAACTTACGGGGTTTACCAATTTTACTCAGCGCATTTTTAAGTCGCGCAAAATTTGGCAAATGCGTGGTCATCATTGCTTCCATGTAAAGGCGTTTATTGGCGTTAGCTGCAGTTAAAATAGCATTTAGCTCTTGGCTATTAGCGGCTGAAGGTTTTTCGCCTAGTACATGTTTGCCTGCTTCAAGGCACATTACTGCATATTGCTTGTGTAGGCTATTTGGCGCTGCAATATACACCGCATCAACATCGGGGTCTTGGCATACCAGCTCAATTGAGGTGAAAATTTTTACATCGGTATTGGGGTGATTAGATAAAAAGGCTTCGCCGCTTGATTGTTTGCGTGAGCACACACCGTATAAATTAAATGCAGGTAACGTATTTGCTGCGCTTAATAGGGTATCACTAATAAAATTTGTACCGACAATGACAAAGTTCATGCCTGCTCCTTAGCTTAAATAATAAGAGCCGTTACTTTAACATTTTTTTTGCCCTGTATGCGCGTGGAGAATACCCAAACCAGCGTTTAACACTTGCGCATAAGGTTGCCTGTTCGTGATAGCCTAAAAGCATTGAAATAGTACTGATAGAGTATTGTTTTTGAAGCAAGTAATGCGCTGCCAGCGCCCGACGTGTGGTGTCTTTAAGTTTTACAAAGCTGGTGTTATGTTTAGCTAATTCACGGTGCAAGGTACGCGGGTGCATATTAAGTGCCTCGGCAATAGTTTGGTTTGAACACTTATAAATAGGCAGCATTGGCCTTATGAGTGCGCTTACTTGGGCAGGTAATGACTGACTGTGTTCGTTGCGTTTAGCTAAAAAATTAAAGGCCGCGTCGGTTTTATTAAGCTCATTGTGGTTAAGCTTTATCGATAAGTCGGCTTTGTTTATTACAATGCCTGCACTGTTGCGGTGCTCTATTACTTTACAGCCAAAATAGGTTTTGTATGCGAGTGTATTAGTTGCCAGCTTTTGCGGTAAAAACACAGTGCGAGGCTTGCACTGATTATTACTTAATTTTTTAATTATGCTCATGGCTAAGCCAAGCGTTAGCTCTATGGCTTGGTTTATTTGTGGCAGGGGCTTTAAGTTAAATTCAAACGATAAAAATAAGCTCTCGTCATTATCTAATGAGTGCGTTGTTAAGCACAATGCGGGGCTGTGTAAGTGTAAATATTTAACCACCCAGCTAAGCGCTTCTTCTAAATTAGTCCCACTTTTAGCGGCTATGGCGATGTGGCCTAAAATATCAAAGTTTTGTTTATTTGCTAATTTAAGCCCAAAGCTTGGGCAGTTAAGGGTGTGACTGCAGTACTCTAATAAATTTGCATAGCTCAAGTAGGGTAAATATTGGTTTTCAAGGTTATTAAAGTCGACAGTGACCTTACAGGTTTTCATTACGCTTGCTGGGTCTGCACCAAGTTCTTTAATTAACGAGTCTATTGAATATAAAGAGGTGGCACGTATTGGGCTGCTCATACACTGGCGCTGTAAATTAAAGAGGGTGTCTAAAAATATCAAGTTTTTAGGATTTGATCTATGCACTATAGAGCGAATAGCATACTGCAATAAAACTGCTTATTTACAACTGCATGGATGCACAAAGCAAAAGCAGCTCCTGATAACACCTAAATAGTGATGATGCAAAGGCACCTATGAGTAACCACACGTTTGATTATATTATTATTGGCGCAGGCAGTGCAGGTTGTGTGCTGGCAGCGCGTTTATCAGAAGATCAGCATATAAGTGTGTGCTTAATAGAGTCGGGAGGTAGCGATAAGAGCGCTTTAATTCAAATGCCTGCGGGTATTGCGGCCAGTGTGCCATATGGCATAAATAGTTGGCACTACAATACGGTACCGCAAAAGGCGCTTAATAACCGATGTGGCTTTGTGCCGCGGGGTAAAGTGCTTGGTGGGTCAAGCTCTACTAATGCCATGGTGTATATACGCGGTAATAAATACGATTACGATAACTGGGCACAAAATGGCAACCTTGGGTGGGACTACAACAGTTTATTACCCTATTTTATAAAAGCCGAAAACAATAAAACGTTTAATAACGCGTTACATGGCACAACAGGGTCTTTGCATGTGCAAGAGCTGATTATGCCAAGTGCGCTAAACACTTGCTTTTTAAAAGCGTGTGTTGAGCAAGGAATACAGTTAAATGACGATATAAATGGCGCTGAGCAACATGGAGCACGGCTTTCGCAGGTTACGCAACATAATGGTGAGCGCTGCAGTGCTGCAAAAGCGTATTTAACACCGCACTTAAATAGGCCTAACCTTAGTGTGTTTACCCACAGCCACGTTAATAAAATTATAATAAAAAATAAGGTCGCCCACGGCGTAGAGCTTGAGCGCGACGGTAAAATTATTACATTAATGGCCAAAAAGGAGGTGCTTTTAAGCGCCGGTGCAATTAACTCTCCGCAGGTGTTAATGCTTTCAGGAATTGGCCCTAAAGCGCATTTAGCAGCGCATAACATACCACTGGAACATGCACTGGAAGGAGTAGGGGCAAATTTACAAGATCACCTAACTGTGGTGCCTTTGTGTAAAGCAAATACTGCAAAAGGCACCTTTGGGGTAAGTGTAAAAGGCGCTGCAAGTATTATTAAAGGGTGTGCGCAGTGGTTTAGTAAACGCAGCGGAATATTAACCAGTAATTTTGCTGAGTCACATGCGTTTATTAATGTGTTGGATAATTCGCCTGCGCCGGATATTCAACTTGAGTTTGTAATTGGGTTGGTGGACGATCATAGTCGCAAAGTTCACCTTGGCCATGGCTATAGTATTCACAGTAGTATTATGCGTCCCAAAAGCCGAGGGACAATAAGGCTTGCCAATAGCAATCCACGCAGTGCGCCGCTTATCGACCCTAATTATTTAAGCCACCCTGATGATTTATCGCTTATGCTTGCAGGGCTTAAAAAAGCGCTGCGTATTATGCAAAGCCCCGCCTTTGATAAAATTCGTGGTAACTTTGTTTACCCGCTTGATGTAAATAACGATTCCCAGCTTATTGAATTTATTCGCCAAACTGCCGATACCGAATATCACCCTGTGGGCACCTGTAAAATGGGCACCGACAATATGGCTGTGGTTAATAGCAAACTACAAGTACACGGGATACGCAGCTTAAGGGTTATTGACGCCTCAATTATGCCAACCATAGTAACAGGTAACACAAACGCACCTGTTATTGCCATTGCTGAAAAGGCCGCTGATTTAATTAAATTGAGCTATAAAACAGGGTTATAAGTTGCGGTTGTAAAAGTCAGTAAGCCACGCCTGCCAGTCATCTTCTAGTTTAAGCATTTGTTGGTGCTTTTTAGCGTTAAGGTGTTTGTTTTCATCTTCGGTGGCAATAAAAGGGCCTACCCGACAAAGCGAGCAATGATTTTCACCTAAATACGCAGGCTTTGTAAGGTGCGTGCTTAGTTCGTCAGATTGCGCCAAGGTTGCTTTAGGCGTAAACACATAAGTGATGCCACTGGTGTCTTTCACGTGTTTATCACGGTCTACGTTTCTTATTTTGTAACCATCAAACTGGTTAATATCAAAAGGCATTTGGCCCGCGTATTTAGCTTCAAGGCCATTACTTAAGCTGCCTTCTATGTTCCACTCGCGATAGGGTTTTACATCTTTTGAGGTTATGTAGCAAAGCATAGGGCCGCTTTTGTCGAGTGCGTATTTGTTAGCGTATTTAATAAATTGATGTAGTAACGCGCGATTAAGCACGTTCATGCTGGTATTTTGGGTGTTGCTTTCAAATGCTTCGCGCCCTACAAAGGCAGGAATAAGCGGAAACTGAAAAATAACCACATCAAAGCTGTGCTGGTGGGCAGCTAATTTTTGCCAACATAAAGGGTCCGTTACATCAAAGCAATTAATAACCTCAACATGACACTTTTTTAAACTACTTAGCGCATTGTGCTGGTATTTTTGCTCTATGGTTTCGGCGCTATCATAAGTAGATGCGACTAACTTTGCCGGTTTTATATGATTAACCACCGCATTAGAGAACGATAGATCGCCATCGCCTACGGTGAGAATTCGCCAATTAGGATTTAAATACATAACTTAATTAGATTTGTGAGTGTTTTTATCTGCACTTTGAGTATTTTGCGCTGTACTAGCACCATGCAAACGATGAAACGCAAGGCGTGTTTTAAGCCCTTCAATGGCTATTTGTTTTAAAATTAAATTAAAGGTAATTAAAATAGCAAACACAATATGAATAGGGCCATGTGTAAAACCCGCCTCTGGGTTATAAAGCGTAAGCCCAAACAACATAAATAACACCACTAACAGTATTTCTATTAATTGGTTTGAGTAAAAGCTGAGCCGGCCTTCATTTTTGTGATCTTTTTTAATACTAATAGCGCAAAAAAACGGAATAACTTTAATTTTAAAAGCGGCGTTTTTTTCTACGTAGTTTTCGCCAAGCTCGTTAAGCTGCTGGCGTAATGTATCAATCATGGTGCGTCCTTAAATAGCAGTGCGCGGATGTTACACTATTACGTCTAGTAGGTTAAGCAGCGCAAGGTTATTTTGGGTAAAGGCTCATACCAATGGTGAGTATGTGACACACAAATACCACTGAGGTAAGAATAAAGCGCATTTTTTGATAATCGCGATGGTAGGTTTGCCATTGTGGTGTGGCTTTTTCAAAGATAAGAACTAACCAAAAACTAGCCCCTAACCAGGCAAGCGCCCACTCCAGCGGGATAAACGATAAAAATGGTACGGGTATAACAGGCACAACCGCTTTAATTGCATCGCTGTAGCTTTGCATCCCAGCGCGCCATAAATTGCCCGCCATAAATGCCAGTATAGCAATGCTATAAAAAGTAAAAAACTCCAAGTTAACGCTATTACTGCCAAACATAAGCGGCCACGCTACGCAGCCTAAAAAGGGTAGTAACCCCAAATAGCCAAGTTGAATATGATTAACAAATTTTTCCATTACAGCATGCCTTATGTTGTGTGTTTTTTAGCGCGGCTATTGTAGCAGTATTCTTAGCACTTACAGGTAATAAATCGTTTACGAATAGAAGAGCTGGATAGTTCAATCTTAAAAATCGATTGTTTTAATCTAAATAATCAATTTTATTTAGTTTACCAATGGGCTTATTGTATTAATCAAGCCAACGCGAAAGGCCACACATTTTGGCTGCGTTGAGTAACTTTAAAACACTTTAAATATAAATGAGGAATACTATGAGCACTTCATTGATCAACACAAAAATTCAACCTTTTAACGCAACTGCATACCACAATGGTGACTTTGTAGAAGTGTCTGAAAAAGACGTACTAGGTAAGTGGTCAATCTTCTTCTTTTACCCAGCAGATTTCACGTTTGTATGTCCTACTGAGCTTGGCGATGTTGCTGATTACTACGAGCAGCTACAAGAAATGGGTGTAGAAGTTTACTCAGTATCAACTGATACTCACTTCACGCATAAAGCATGGCATGACACGTCAGACACTATTGGTAAAATTAAATTTCCAATGATTGGCGACCCAACTGGCCGTATTACTCGCAGCTTTGGCGTTATGATTGAAGATGACGGCCTTGCACTTCGCGGTACTTTTGTAATGAACCCAGAGGGCGAAATCAAAGTAATCGAAACGCATGACCTAGGTATTGGCCGTAGCGCTAAAGAGTTAGTACGTAAAGTACAAGCTGCACAATACATTGCAACTCACGACGGTGAAGTTTGCCCTGCATCTTGGCAGCCAGGTGAAGACACACTTGCTCCTTCACTAGACCTAGTTGGTAAAATCTAAATACAGGTTTACCCACTTTTATGAGGGCAGGTAACTGCCCTTAAACCAATAAATATTCGTTTGTTGGTGCCTCCTATCTCAACTCGGACTCATTAGCACATGCATTAGTTGGCATGGGAGGCTTGCTGTTTAAATTTTCCTAAAAAGGGTTAAGCCATGTTAGATAACAACATTAAAAATCAATTAAAAAGCCATTTTGAATCGCTTACTCAACCTGTTGAGCTGCTTATTGCCTTGGATGACAGCAAAAAATCAGCAGAAGTAGAAAGCTTAGCAAACGACTTAGCATCATTAAGCGACAAGTTTACGGTAGTGAGCAACCCTGATTCGAGCGCACGTCGCCCATCTATGGTTGTGCATTCACCTGAAAAAAACACCCACATTACGTTTGCTGGCGTACCTATGGGTCACGAATTTACAAGTTTAGTGTTAGCGCTTTTACACACTGGCGGACACGCAAGCAAAGCAAAAAGCGAAGACATTGAACAAATAGAATCACTCAATCAAGAACTTAATTTTGAAGTATACATAAGCTTAAGTTGCCAAACATGCCCGCAAGTAGTGCAGGCGCTAAATACAATGGCAGCAACAAACAGCAAAATTAAAGCAACAATGATTGACGGCGCACTCTTTCAAGACGAAGTAGAAGAGCGCAATATTTTAGCAGTACCAGCTGTGTACTTAAATGGCGAACCATTTAGCCAAGGTGCATTAAGCCTGACCGACATTTTAAATAAAGTAGACTCTAAAGGCGCTGCTAAGCAAGCTGCAGCACTAAGCGAAAAAGACGAGTTTGATGTATTAGTAGTCGGTGGCGGACCTGCGGGTGCCTCAGCCGCTATTTACTCTGCTCGTAAAGGGTTAAACACCGGTATAGTTGCCGATAGATTTGGTGGCCAAGTTGCCGATACGTTGGCTATCGAAAACTTTATTTCGATTAAAGCCACTGAAGGTCCAAAGCTTGTTGCTCAGCTTGAAGAGCATGTTAAAGAATACGATGTAGATGTAATGCATAACCAACGCGCAGCAGGGCTTGGTCGCGGTAGTAATGGTTATGAAATTACCCTTGAAAACGGGGCTACTTTAAAAGCTAAATCGCTTGTTTTAGCAACCGGTGCACGCTGGCGTGAAATGAACGTACCTGGTGAGCAAGAATATCGCGGTCATGGCGTAGCTTACTGCCCACACTGTGATGGTCCGCTATTTAAGGGTAAGCCTGTTGCCGTTATTGGTGGTGGTAACTCAGGTATAGAGGCGGCTATCGACTTAGCTAACATTGTAGAGCATGTAACCGTGCTTGAGTTTGCTGATACGCTGCGCGCTGACGAAGTACTTATTCGCAAAGCGAATAGCTTAAGCAACATCACTATTATTAAAAATGCGCAAACCACTGAAGTAGTAGGCGATGGTAAAAAAGTAACCGGACTTAATTACACTGACCGTGTAACAGGCGAGGAAAAATCATTAGCACTTGCAGGTATTTTTGTACAAATAGGTTTGATCCCTAATACCGAATGGTTAAAAGAGAGCGACCTTACACTAAGCAAGTTTGGCGAGATAGAAATTGACGCTAAAGGCGCAACCTCATTACCGGGCGTTTACGGTGCGGGTGACGCGACAAATACGCCGTTTAAGCAAATCATTATTGCAATGGGTAGTGGTGCAACAGCAAGCTTAGGGGCGTTTGATTACTTAATTCGCCATAGCGAGCAAAGCAACCAAGACCAAAATGCAGCTTAATAGGCAAACCTTCTCTTGATGTAACAGCAATAGGTACACCCAAAAGCTGTTTGTTAACCCAAGCCGCCCTCTCCAAAGGCGGCTTTTTTAATGTTTATAACAATATCTCTATTAATCACAGCCACCAGAATCCCCACCGCAATCATTATTAGAGTGTGAGTTATTACTAGCATAAATTGAAGAGTCAGTGCTTGTATAAGCTGAACGGCCTTGTGATGCCTTACCACTGATAAACGTAACTAATAGCAATACGCTTGATACAATAACAACGGTTATTGATGAACCCCATTGCCCTGTAGAAATGCCTTTAAATATGGCTAACAGCAGAACAGTAAAAAGTAATGTTCTTATTATATTTCTCATAGTATGTCCTTACTAAATTAAAGCGAATTTACTTTAGCTGTATGTTCTAAGGCATTAGAAAGCGCTTTTTCTATGTGCGGAAGCTTAAACGGCTTAGAGACAAACATATCCATGCCTGCTTGCTGGCAAGCTA
Organism: Pseudoalteromonas agarivorans; assembly: GCF_024518735.1. Classification (NCBI taxonomy): domain Bacteria; kingdom Pseudomonadati; phylum Pseudomonadota; class Gammaproteobacteria; order Alteromonadales; family Pseudoalteromonadaceae; genus Pseudoalteromonas; species Pseudoalteromonas agarivorans. The sequence goes on along the minus strand of NZ_JANIGJ010000003.1, from coordinate 177,596 downwards.
GTTTATCTTGCGACGATGTATTAGCAGTTAGCGCTACAATGTAGGTGCTTTCGCTAGGGCAAATACGTTGCGCTCTCAGCGTTTTAGTGGCTTCAAAACCATCCAGGATTGGCATAATGCAATCCATAAAAATAAGGTCGTAATGCTTTTGCTTACACTTAAAAATAGCGTCTTGGCCATCAATGGCGCAGTCGGCTTTTACGTTTAACTTATCAAGAGAGGCATCAAGCACACGGCGGTTTATATCGTTGTCATCAACAATAAGTACACTGAGCGAGTGGCTGTTTAACTCAATTTTTGATTGAATGTCGTCTATTATTTGCTCTTTACCAAGCTCTAGCGGAATATTAATACTAAACGTTGAGCCTTTTTGTAGTTCACTCGTCACCTTTATTGTGCCGCCCATGTATTCTACAAGCTCTTTTATAATTGCTAGGCCAAGCCCTGTGCCCCCTTTATTATTTTTAGCGTCAACCTCTTGTGTAAACGGCGAAAATAAAGACTCTAAAAAGGCAGGGGTCATTCCGCGACCAGTGTCAGAAACTGTAATACCAAGAGATAGCGCATCGTTATTATTTATGAGCTGTGTTTTAAGTTTTACATGGCCTTGCTCGGTAAATTTTAATGCGTTACTTAATAAGTTAGAGGTAATTTGGCTCAGGCGTGTACTGTCGCAAAAGGCCCAGCAGCTATCATCAATTGTATTTTCTATGATTAATTCAACATGGGTTTCTTTAAATAACGGGGTATATAAAGAGGCTAAATCACTAAATATGGTTTTAAGCAGTACATCGGTTGGCTCTAGTTTTAATTCACCATGATTAATTTTAGAAAAATCGAGTACTTCGTTGATAATATTAAGTAAAATATCAGCGCTGCGTAGCGCTATTTTTATTTTTTCGTCTCGTTTTTCAGTGTCTTTTTCATCTATTAGGGTGGTGAGCATGCCGGTTATGCCATTTAGCGGGGTGCGTAACTCGTGGCTGATTTTAGCAAATAGCATACTTCTATCTTCTAACATATGCTCTGCTTCGGCTTTTTTCTTTTTTAGCGCTTCTCTAAGTAAGATTGATTCGGTAATGTCTTGGAATGTACCAAATAGCCTTATGCAATTACCTTCGTGAAACTCGGCTTCTCCAAAAGTCGAAATCCAAATTTCTTGGTTTTGTGCAGTGATAACCTCAAGCTCTAAATCCCATTTTTCACCTTTGTTTATGGCGTTTTCTACCGCTTTATTTATGGCTTCTCTGCTGGGGCCCTCTTTGTAAAATTCAATCGCGTTATCAACTATTGGCTGATAGTCATCGGCTACCTGATGAATGCGTTTAGTTTGCTTACTCCAATAAACTTTGTTCTCGATTAAATCCACCTCCCAAGTGCCGATATTCGCGATGTTTTCGAGCTTTGACAGGGTGTAGCTATTTTTTAAAAGTTGCTCTTTCGTGTCTATTTTTGCAAATTCAGATCCTAACCACTGAGCAAATAGCTCAATGTAATCGTAGGCTTCGTCGCTAAATGCAGTTGACTCGTTAGGCGATGAAAAGTTAACCGTGCCAAAAGTTTTATCGGCTACTTTTATAGGTGCGCCAATGTAGGACTCAAGTTGAAAATTTATGTAACAAGGGTGAGTTGCAATCGTACTTTGTGAGGCTTTATGAAACGATAGCGCCGAGCCCGCAGATAACGTATGGACGCAATAGGTGCCATCTAGCTCAAATTGTGTACCGGGTAATAAGGCGTTATCGGGTGTTAGAGCATGTAATACTGTGTACGTATTAGCATCAATTTTACTAATTATTGCTACATCAAGGCTGAACACTTCTAGGCCAAACGCGAGTAGGTTTTTAATTTTAGAATTAAAATCCAGAGTTTGGTCTGAGACTATATCGTGAAAACGCCTTAAAAAGTTCACCGCAATTACCTTAATTGTATTTTATATCGTTATGCGTATCGGCAGATAGGCACATTTATTTATATGTTTTTAACAGTTTATACCAACAGGCGTAAACCGTTGAGCAATATATTGAGTAATGGGTGTTAGGCTATCAACACGCGAACTTAATTGTTTTGCTCAATTAGCAAACTTTTCTCATTAATAGGTAGAATTAGGCGTGTATTCTGGGTTTATGTCGCCGCCTACTTCTTCTGGGTCTACATCGTTTATAAGCAACACTTCGCGCACGGCTTCAATATGATCAAGCACCGTTTGATAGCGCTCGCCATATTCGTACTTTGTTACTTCAATTGCTTGCGGCATGTAAGTAAATGCAATTTTTAGTGCGTGTAACGCGTCTGGATTGATTTTATCGCTCATAAATTTTTCTCATTTTATCAATGTATAGTGATTTGTTTAACAGCTGCAAAAAGAGCCTGCCTAGGGACAATTAGCTTTTTGCATATGCCTTAACAAAATAACAATAATTATAGAGTTTGTTGACTGTTAAAGTTAAAAATTTGCCTGTTTAGTCGTTATTTTAATGGGCTAAGCAGTTAAGCACTGATCAGCATGATAACGCAGTTGTTTTTGGGATTATTTAAAAACAGTTTTAGCTCATCATATTTGCCTACCTAAATACCAAGTATGCTCAAAAAATGTAATTTTATAAATAAACAGGCATTGATTGTGCGAATAAAAAGGAGCTTGTTAGCTTATTAAGTAACGATAATATGTTGCATAAATTCACAAATGCGCAATATAATGCAAATAGTTGTTATTTGCATGTGCAGATGTGCGCGCCTGCTATTTATTAAAAGAGCTAAAAATGAATAATAAAAAAACCTTTAGCGCTACAAAGCGTCGCCATTTAATGGCGTGCGTATTGGCATTGGTAACCGCTACGGTAATAATCACCGGGATGACTACCTATTTGCCCTTACAAATGAGTGAACAAATTTTACTGCCTATTTTACTGTTTCCAATTATTTGGGTTGGGCTTTTTATATATGCCTACATTAGCGAAAAAGCATGGCAGCCATTTTTACTCATGATCACTTTGTGTTTAGTGCATGGAATTTTAAGTTATTTTGCATTAATGCAGGGGCAAGGATGAAATCAATTACTTTAAAAAAGCTATTTTTATTACATAGTTGGGTGGGCGTAGTAACCGCCGTTTTATTGTTTGTTGTGGCATTTACCGGCGCGTTAGCAGTACTTGCAAGGCCTGAGCTAAAAATTTGGGCCAATCAATCACTGCAGCAAACTCAACATATTCCTAATAGCGAAATCAGCACATTAGTTAATACATACCACGCTCAAGTGCCCAAAGAGTTTGGTGAAAACATTCATGTGTTTATGCCTACAGGGCATAATTTTCACTTACTGGCTTTAGTATTTGAATCGCACCATGGTGATGAAAATTACCAGCAAGAAGTACTTCGGGCATTTGAATTTGACCCAGCAAGCTTAGCGTTGGTAAATACCTACTATGGCCCAAGTAAGCAATATTATGCCAATAGAAAAACAGATGCAGCCAGCTACATTGGTGAGTTTCACGCTGACTTACACTTAGGGCGACCTATAGGGCTTATTTTAACTGGGTTTTTAGGTTTAACATTATTAGTAAGTACGGTAACTGGCTTATTTATACATCGTAAATTAATTAAAGAGCTGTTCACCTTTAGGTGGCTTAAAGGCTTTGATGTAACCATAAGTGACGGCCACAAAGTAATGGGCATTTGGGGCAGTATTTTTAATATTGTAATTGGCTTTAGCGGCGCATTTTTAGGGCTCGCAACCGTAATTTTACTACCGGCAGCAGCTTTTGTTAGCTTTGGAGGCGACCAAGATAAGTTGATAGAAACTTTTACAGCTATTCCTGAGCCAATAATTAGTCATGTAAATCAGCCAACTAACATAACCGCTATTTTAAGTGATGCGCAGCAACGCTATCCACACGCTGTTATTTTAGATGCCACGGTAATGGCGCATAACGATGCTAACACACAAGTGTATTTACGCCTTTTAGGAGGCGAAGCCGTGGCTTCTCAGTTATTGCATTACAATGGGCAAGGGGAGTACATCACTTCAATGAGTAGTTTTGGCGATATAGCAGGGGTATCAATTAAAATTGTTGAAATACTCTTCCCACTCCATTTTGGTAATTTTGCTGGCTTATTTGTCAAGTTACTTTGGGTAATGCTGGGCTTAGCATGTGCCTTAATGCCACTTTCTGGCATGATGATGTGGTTAGCAAAGCGTACCAGAGGCAGCACACCAACACTTAGCGCTGGCGCGTATGCAAGGTGGAACCGCTTTATTATAGGCAGTTGCGGTGGTTTAGTGCTTGCTTGTTGTGTGTTATTCCCTGTGCAAGTACTTTTAAACTATGCCGTGGCTGGTGTTGAGCACAATGCTTACTTTGGGCCGGTATTTTTTTACACGTGGTTAGTATGGCTAGTAATTGCAGCATTTTGGCAAAACTATAAAAACTACTTTAGAGCAACCTTGTTGCTTTGCGCCTTATTCTTAATAAGTGTTTTACCACTTAATAGTGTATTTGGCGTTAATAATGTTATTAACGCAAACAGTACCCTAGTGGCATTTACAGATATTAGCTTTTTAATTGTGGGACTGGCGTTTTTATGGGGATACTTAAAAACAAAACCTGATGCCATAGCACTTGCAGAGGTAAAAGCAGCATGAGCACCGTTATGATAGTTATTGCACTAGCGTGTTTACTGGCCGCTTTATTATTAATGAGAAGTAAGCACTACAATGTAGCCTATAAGTGGCTGTATTGTTGGGCTTTAATAGCTATTGCCTTAGCGTTTTTTATACATGTTTACGCTGTGCTAGCGGGCATTGTATGCACCATTGCAGCGTTTACTGTAATGGGCATACTGGTTGCGCTATCTAAAGGGAAACAACACACTTAGCTTAAAAAGGCTTTGGCTGTATCAATTCCCATTTTGTACCCATCGTTAAGGCGTTTAACATTTTTTGTTGTACGGCCCACTCTAAATTGAGGCGGTGGAGCAATAATATTGATTTTGCAATCTTCAGGCGGGTTATTAATAAAATCTATGCTGCTGTTATAAACATGCGCTCTGTTAATCGAGCTATTTATTAAAGCAGGGTAGTTTTTATAAAGTTTCTTGGTTAACCACTGAGATTTACTTGGCTTTTTTCTATAGCCTAGTGGCTGAGAAAGCACCACGGTTATTTCTTGAGCGCCCATTTCGTATGCTTTTATTACGGGAATAGAGTCTGCTACGCCGCCATCGGTCATCGCAATATCATTAATTATAGGGTAGTTACGATACGCAATTGGAATCGCGCACGATGCCTTAAGTTGCTCTACCATCGCATCACTACTTGCTTTGAGGTAATGGGGCTGCCCTGTGGTGATAGCTGTAGAGACGATATAAAATTCGTGAGCTGCCTTTGCAAAGGCTTCTGTATTGAGGGGGATCTCTTTAATGGTTGCCTGCCACAGCCAATCTAAATCAAATAAGTGGCCGCCTTTGATAAAGCGCGCTAAGTTAATAAATTCAGGCCGACACGAAAAATCGGTAATAACATGGTAGTTTCGTTTAGGTTGTTGGCATAAATAAGCGGCTATATTGGTAGCGCCAGCAGAAACCCCAAAGTAATTAGTAAAAGGTTGATAGCGCTGCGCTAAAAACTCATCCAGCACGCCGGCGGCAAAAATACCGCGCATTGCACCTCCCTCAACCACTAAAGAATGTTTATTGTTATTATTAATCATACTATTACCTCCCTTTTGATGATATTACCAGCTACCCAAGTAAAGCGCGATAAAATGCTGAAATAATTATACCCATTTGCCACATTACTTAATTCACTTAAGGGATTAAACTTGGCGCTAACGGCGCTAAAAATTTTGATATAAACAGATCAATAACGAAGCTTTTGCCCTGTAGTCAACATGGTTTAGTATTTAAAACTAAATCACTTAATTAAGCTATTTGGTATTAGTGCACTGTTTGGCTTAGCAAAAGCATTTAGTTGCTAATATGTTTTGTTTAATCGTAAGTGTTGGGTATTTCTGATAAAGTATTTATTAATACAAGGCTTTGTTAATATTAAAGAATCGTTATTTATGACTGACTTAAGTGTGACCGTATTTAGTAACGTGCAAAATAAGTTAGGTGAAAGCCCGCTTTGGCACCCTTTGCTTGAAACGCTATTTTGGGTAGATATAGAAAAAAATCTCCTGCTAAGTAAGTGCTTAACAAAGCCTGACTCACTAACACAAGTTGAAATGCAAGATACGGTTTCGGCTTTAGCGTGGCTTGATAAAGCACACCTTATTATTGGCACCAGTACGGGTATTTATAAATACCATATAGCTTCTGGGGTGCGCCAAACGCTTACATTTTTAGAAAATACCCAGTCCACACGGCGCTCTAACGATGGTCGAGCTGACCCCTGGGGTGGTTTTTGGCTAAGCACTATGGATACAAACGCCCGCTCAGGCGAGGGTAAAATTTACCGTTTTTATCAAAATTCGCTCAATTGCGTGGTGCAAGGTTTAACCATTCCCAACGGGTTATGTTTTGATAAAGCGCGCTCACGTGCTTATTACTGCGACTCAAAAGCCAGCTGTATTTTTACTTTAAATGTAAACCCAGATAGCGGCGAGCCTATATTACCCGCCCAAGTTTTTTATCAATTTAAAAATACCCAAGTGGACCCAGATGGATGTGTGATTGATGCCCTTGGCAACTTATGGCTTGCGGTATGGGATATGGGCTGCGTTATGTGTTTATCGCCAGATGGGGAGGTTTTAAACACACTGCCACTTGCTGCAACAAAACCTACAAGTGTTGCGTTTGGTGGCAACAACGCACAGTGGCTATTTGTAACTTCTGCAGATGACAGTAATGTAAAAACTAACCAGTCATTACAAGGTAATGTATTTAAAATATCAGGTATAAAAAAAGGGCAGCTAGAGCCGCCCGTTACTTTATAATAGATTTAGTTATGTAAATTGGCACACCTTATTACGGCCTGTTTCTTTTGCGGTATAGAGTGCTTGATCGGCTTTGCTTATAAAGCACTGCGGCGTGCTATTTTTATCCGGTGTGGCTGAATAAAAACCGATACTTAATGTTAAGTACTCACTTACGGTAGAATTATTGTGTTTTATGCCTGCCGCTTTAATTGCTTGTTGAATTAAGCGGGTAAATTGTTGGCAGTCTTGCTCATTAGTTGCCGGTAAAATGACCGCAAATTCTTCACCGCCATAGCGCGCGGCTAAATCGCCTTCGCGTCGGCATTGCGACTTAAGCGCAGCTGCCACCTTAACTAAGGCTTCATCGCCTTGTTGATGGCCGTAGCTGTCGTTGTAATTTTTAAAAAAATCTATATCGCACATAATTAAACTAACCGGTTGCTTAGCACGTGCGCAGCGTTTAATTTCGCTCTCTAGTGCTTTGTCAAAACAACGTCTGTTTGCAATTGCGGTTAGGCTGTCGGTATTTACAAGTTGGTTAAGCTTTTGATTTGCGGTAATAAGCTGTTGTTGAATATGCTGAAGCTCTTGCTTGTAGTTTAAGTTTTTAAACGCATTAGCGATTATTTCACCTACTAGTTTTATCCTAATTAAGTCTAAGTCTGTCCACTCACGTTTTTGCTTTACACAATCACAACCAATAAAGCCTACTAGCTCCTTATCGTAGCGAAGGCCAATACACAGTACCGATTGAATACCTTCACGCTCAAGTTCTTGTTTTTCTTTAGCCGCTTTTGCTGGGAGGCTGGCAACATCATTTACTTTAAATAAGTGTGTGGTGCCCATTAAATTAGCAAAGTAGGGGAGTGAGTTTTTTGGTATGTGCTGTAGTTGATCTTTAAATGGCTGAATCCCTTGGTTAACCCATTCATGGGTGTTACGCATTGACTTACCATCTTCAGAAAATTTAAATAAGTAGCTTCTATCGGCATGGCATACAGTGCCAATGGCTTTAAGCGCAAACTCTATATGAGTATCAATATCGTCAATTTGAATATCTATTAAGTCGGTAGAAATTTTTGAGATAATTTTATCAAAGTTATATTGCGCATCTTCGTTGTGTTCAATTATCTCAAACGTAGCAATGTGTAAGTGACTATTTAGCGAAGCAAGTTTGGCGTTTAGTAATAGGCATTGCGTTTGTTTTTGTAAAAATACGTGGCAGTTAGTATTTATAACTAAGTATTTTTCAAATAATTGCGTAACAGTAAATTGTTTTTTACTTTCTGTACTACTTAACGTGAGGTGCTTAAAGTCTGCATCTTTTAATGTTGGCTGTGAGGGTATATCAAATATACTCTGCGCTTGAGTGTTTGCTTTATAGGCTTGTGTTTTTGCATCATAAAGTACAACGGCAAACGGAATAAGCTTTATAGTACTCCACATATCTTCGATTGGTTTTAAGCCCACTCATTGCTCCCGTTGATTTTACATACAATTTAATTATTCCTACTATGTTATTTAGTACAACTTTAGCTATTTTGCTAAGTTTTTAGTGCGTTTAAGAGGGCTTCGTATTACAATTGCTACTGTATATCATTACCCTTTTCTACTCTAAGCCACCTGACGGCTTATTTGCATTTTAAGTATAGGTTTTTCAAGCATTTCATGACAGAAATCACTACACACCAGGCGTCTCGTCGTCGGTTACTTATTGCTTTAGCGATAACATGTTCATTTATGGTAATTCAGGTAATTGGCGCTTATTACGCTAATTCGCTTGCTGTACTTGCCGATGCAGGGCACTTATTTGTGCATAATAGCTCGCTATTTATTGCCCTTATTGCCTCAAGCTTAGCAATTCATTTTGCTAAAACCTATAACGATGGCTATCAACGCGCTGAGCTCATTGGTGGTTTAATTAATGGTTTACTGTATTTGGCGATAAGCTCCGTTATTTTATATGAAGGTGTAGAGAGAATTTCCCATCATAACGATGGCCATGATTTAGCAATAAACAGCTTTTTAATGTCGAGTATTGCCTCTGTGGGGTTTTTATTTCATGGTGCTGCAGCGTGGGTACTTTATAAAGGCCGCAAAGCAAGCATTAATGTGTACGCTGTATTTTTACATTCGTTTTTTGACATTATATCGACTATTTCTACGTTTATAGCTGGCGTACTTATATATTTTACGGGCTGGAGCATTATTGATATTTTATCGAGCATGCTAATTGCCTCGTTTGTGTTATTTACCGGCGGTAAAGTGATCACGAGCTGTATTAAGGGGCTGTTCTTTAATAACGCTAAGTTGCCTAAAGTGAAGGATATTGAGCAGTCAATTACCGATTTAGAGCATGTGCATAACGTACATAATGTGACGGTGTCGCGCAAAGACAGCGATATTATTGTCGGCGCTCATGTGGTGTTAAAAGAGCATTGTACAATTGAAAAGCACGATGAAGCCTGCCGCTTAAAAATAGAAAAACTCCTCGCTGCGCGTTTTAATGTTAAAAGCAGCGTACTGCAAATTGAAAGCCACGAATGCCAGCATATTCATAGCTAACTTTTTATTAAAGTGTGAATATGCTCATGTGTTTCGGGGTTTTGTAATTGCTCTGCCCGCATTGGTTTTGCAAAATAATAACCTTGTAAAACATGACAACCTAACCCTTCTAAAAAGGCTTTTTGTTGCTTAGTTTCAACGCCTTCGGCTATGCAATAAAGCTCCAAGTTTTGAGCTAAAGTGTAAATGGTTTTGATGATCGACTCATCACTTTTATCAATCCCAATGCTGTTAACAAAGCTTTGATCTATTTTAATGACATCAATAGGGAACTGGCTCAAATAAGTAAGTGATGAGTAGCCGGTGCCAAAATCGTCGAGTAACAGCTTAAAACCAGCCGATTTTAACTTTTGTAGTTGCTTTGCGGCTTTTTGCTTGTCTTCTAGCAGTATGTTTTCTGTTATTTCTAGGCGCAGTTGTACTGGGCTCATTTGATGCTGTTTTAATATATTGGTCAGCTTGGTTGCTATATTCGTCCTTAAAATGTGCTTTGGCGACAAGTTAAGTGAAATATAAAATAATGGGTTGCTGGCCAATGTAGGGGCTAGCTCAGTTAGCGCGCGCTCTAAAGCTTGCTCAGTTAATGCTTCTATCAGGCCTGTTTCTTCCGCAATAGGGATAAATAAAGCCGGCGAGACAAATTGGCCGTTATTTTCCCAGCGCATAAGTAATTCAACCCCATTTATTGTTTGTGCGTGCGTGTCTATTATGGGTTGGTAGTGATTAAATAATAGATTATCTTTCGCGGCGTCTTTTAAATCGTTTTCGAGGATGAGTTTTTGTTTTATTTGCTCGTTCATGGAGTCGTTAAAAAACTTAAACCCGTTTCGGCCAGCTTGCTTTGCATGCATCATGGCTACATCGGCGTTTCTGATCAGTAAATCGGTCGAGCTGGCATCAAATGGGTATAAAGCCACGCCAATACTGGCTGATATATTAATAGAAAAATCTTCGATAATGACCTTATTGGCAAGTTCTGAGCTAATACTTTTGACTATGTTATTTAGTGCGGCTATGTCTTCTACGTTATCAATAAGCACTAAAAATTCGTCACCGCTTTGGCGGCCAAGCGTGGCATTACTTGGCAACATAGCGCTTACTCTTTGGGTAATATTACACAGCAGTTGATCTCCCACTGCGTGGCCAAATGTGTCGTTTACCGGTTTAAATTTGTCTAAATCTATAAATAGTAAAGCGCTTTGAGTGAGCTGTTGGTGAGCTTTTTTAATCGATTTACCAATTTTTTGATGCATTAAACTGCGGTTAGGCAATTGTGTAAGGGGATCGAAATTGGCTAAATAGCGCAGCTCGTCTTCTGCCTTTTTTTGCTCGGTTAAATCCGAAATAACAATCACATAGTAACTTATGCTATGTGTATCTTTAGCGATTGCAGTGGCACTTATATGTATGGGGTGGTGCGGGTTAGTTGCAGTTTTAATAACGGCATCAGTTCGCCAATTTTGTTTTGCTGTTAAGCTTTTTAATGTGCTGGCATAGCTTTTACATTGCGTTTTACCTATCGCATTAACAAACACTTTTAAGCTAAGCGGATGTTTATGAGTTTGCGAAAAGGTTTTTATAAAACTGTTGTTTGCAGAAACCGGCACCAAATTATTATCTAAAATAAGCAGCCAGTCGTTTATTTGCCCAAACGCCTCACCTAAAATGTTGGCTTGCTGCTCATTGGCACGTTGCTCTGTTATGTTGGTATATATGCCAGATACAGATACCGGTTTATTTGTTTGTTCGTCATAAATAATTTGCCCTAAATCTTGATACCACAACCAATGGCCAAGCTTATGCTTTAACCGGTAAGTTGCTTGCCAATGCTCATGCTTTTTTTGTTTGGTAAAATTTAACCAGTGCGAAATAACCCGCGGTTTGTCTTCAGGGTGAATTAAAGCTAAATAATGTTTTAATGGAATACGGTTGGGCAAATTAGTATACCCAAGCTCACTCCCCCGGTTTGTATTTACCGAATCGTCGCTGTAATGGTAATCCCAAATGCCACTTTTATTGTTACTGAGCGCAAGCTCGGTTTGTTTTTGTGAGTGTATTGTCGCTTTTTGCGCATTAGCTATGGCTAGCTGTCTGCTTCTGTATTGCCAAAACAGTAAACACAGCACAGTTATAATAATTAAAATATAAGCCGCATACGCATAAGGAGACTTCCAAGGCGCGTATGCCACATTAAAATTTAACAGCGCCGGCTTTGACTCGGTCGCACTATTAAAATTATACGCGCTGGCCTTTAATTGATAATTACCTGGTGGGAGCTTTGTAAAAAATATTTTGTTTGCTTTTAAATCATCATACTCTAGCGAAGTAGGTCCTTGAAGCGTAATTTTGTACCGTGTTTCCGCGCTATTTTGAAAATCAAAATTAGAAAAGCTGACCTCCAAACCCATATCCTCATGTGTTAATTGCAATGCAGAGGTGGCAAACTGATTTGGCTGATAGTCTAAATCGCGCGACATTAAAGTAATATCGGTTATTGAGGTTGTTGTTTGCGTGCTTTGCTGTAAAAACTCAGCGGGGTTAAACGAAATCGCACCATAACTGCTGCCAAACATTACAGTGTTATTTTTAAGCGTAATTGCCCCTAAAGTACTAAATAAATTAACCGATAAACCATCTTTTACTGTAAAAACTCGCAGTCTTAACGTATCGGTATTTAAGCGGTACAAACCATTTTTACTGCTAAACCATAAATAGCCATACTCATCGCTAATAAGTGAATAAATAGACTGCGTTTTTAAAGCGTTACTTACGTTAAAGTGGTGCTTTTTTTCAAAGCTCTGCGCATCAATACCCACTAAGCCTTCGCTGGTTGTTGCTAACCATAAAATGTTATTTTTATCGGTTAACCAGTTTTCGACTGTGTGGTAATTTTGGCTGTCTTTTTTGCTGGTTTTATAAATAGTAGTAAGGGTGTTTGTTTGCTCGTTAAAGCGGTAAAAGTGGGTAGTTGTGCTTAATACAAATTCATTTGGGTAATCATCAAAAGGTCGATGAAAAGTATAGGCCTCTAAAGGGTTTACATGTTGTTTTAACCCGTTAATTTCGCGCGTTAAGCCTGTTTTGCCATTGTACACATAAAAACTGTGATCATTATAAAAAGCGAATGTGTCGGGGGCTACCTCAGACAAACCATAAATAACCGCACCTTCAGACAGTGCGTTATTTAAATCTTTTTTAGCAACGGCTGTGCCTGTTTCTTTGTCAAATAAAATTAAACTGTAGTACCCCGTTAGCCATAAATACCGTGAAGTGGATTCTAAATGCGCTTTATTAATTGCAAAAATAGCGTATTCACCATAAACCGCTTTAGGGTCTTGCGAGGTTAGGTAGTAGGTTTTTTTGTTTTTAGCATTTACATGAGCAAGGCCATTATCGGTGCCGTACCACATAGTTAAATCATCGTCTTGGTAAATACTGTTTATATAGTTGTTTTCGGGTAGGGTGATTTTGTTAAAGCGCCGTGTGTTTATTGACCAAGTAAGCACGCCTTGAGTGCGCGACCCCAGCCAAAACACGCCACTTGAGTCGACCATTAAATCGTTAATAGTATTTTCGGTAATATTAAATTTACTTTGATCAAAGCTAAGAATTAACTCAGTGGTGCCCTTTTCTCGGTTAAATTCGAACAAGCCATGCTCTGTGGCAATAAATTCGCCATAGGGTGTATTGCTGTAATCCCAAATATTGTAATCAGCAATCACGCTTTTAGTGCTTTGATCTGCAGCAGCTCCTGCTGAGCTATTTAAACTTAACGCGTACATGCCCTCAACGGTGCCTACTAATAATCCTAGCGCGGGGTCTACAGATAAAAACTTAACATTACTGTTATCGACTGTTTGTTTATCGGGAGTATGTAAATTAAGAGGGGTTAATGACTCTGTTTTTAGGTCGTAGCTAAATAAACCCGTTTGTGTGCCTATAAATAGCGTATTTTTGTAATATTTTAACGCGCGCACCACGCTGTTTTCATTGCCTATTGTAAACTCTAAAGTAAGTGAGTTTGTTTTAGAGTTAAGTGAATACACGTTGTTTAAAATGGCAAGATAAAAGGTATCTTGGTGTTGGGCTATCGCTTCAATTGAAGCGTAACTAGCTGTATTACCTGCAAGATTGCCCGAAAATATATTACGAGTAGTTAACGTTTTTGGGTTAACTAAATAGGCACCGGCAAGCTCAGTAGAAACAATTATATTGCCTGCATGCGTTTTAAATAGTGTAGTGATGAAGTTTTCGTTAAGAGTAAATCCGCCATCAAAAGGGGTTACCGTGTAGCCATCAAATCGATTAAGCCCTTGCGCTGTAGCTATCCAAATATAACCTAAATCGTCTTGCAAAATTTTAGTTACGTAATTTTGGGATAAACCTTCATCGGTAGATATTCGTTGTAGTTGTTGAGCATAATTTGTGGAGGCCGATACGCTAGTAATACAAAGAAAACATACAGTGGTGAAGAGAAAAAACAAAATACTCAATCGCACTAATAAACTCGCTCTAGGGCAGGGGATATACATATAAAAGTTAAATATAGCACATTTTTTAAAATGTGGATTACAACTTATAACAACTAAATTAAAGCACTAATTTAGTTATTTATAATGATTTAAGCTACGCTTACTAATTATAATTACTTAAAAACGGGGTGTTATGGTTAGTCACAAAAATTTATCTGCAGATAACAGCGTGTTATTAGTGATAGATATTCAAGATAAGCTTTCTCCCGCTATTAGCGAATTTTCTAATTTACTAGAGTGGGCAATAAAAATTGCCAACGTAAGCGCCCTTTTTAAAATTCCTAGCATAGTAACTGAGCAATATCCTCAAGGGCTTGGTGGTACAAACAGCCTTTTAAAAAACACCCTTATAAACGCACAGACTGTTGAAAAAACGCATTTTAGTGCGTGTAATGAGCCTGCATTTAATGCTGTGTTTACAAAGCTTACGCGTTCACAAATTATAGTAATAGGCACAGAGGCGCATGTATGTGTGTTACAAACCTGCTTAGATTTAATAGCACAAGGGTTTGAGGTACATGTAGCTGCAGATGCTGTGGGCTCACGTAATACGATGCATAAATCGCTAGCTCTAGAGCAGTTACAACAGGCAGGTGCAATAATTACAAGCGTAGAAAGTATCATTTTTCAGTGGGCAAAAAACGCAGCATTACCTGAGTTTAAAGCGGTTTTATCAATTATTAAGTAAAGTTGGCAGGCTAGGCTATATTGATAATTAAATGTGGTCGTAATTATTAGCTAATACGTACAACCCCTGATTTTGTTTAAAAAAATTTTAATAATTAAAGGTATTTATGAATAGTGTAAGTCGTTTATTCACCATTATATTCATTTTTTTGTTTGTAGAGTCTATCGCCCTAGGCTTGTACTTTGGGACACTTACGCAAGCATTTATAGTCGGCCTACCTTTAAGTTTAATGCCTATATGGTTACTTAAAACTCAGCAAAATAGCCCAGTTACAGGTCATGTTGTTGCTGCGGCAATTATGATGTTTTCTTTTTTGCACATACAACAAGCCTTTGGGTTGATAGAAATACACTTCGAAATATTCATATTAATGGCTATGTTGATCATGTTTGTGCAATGGCAGGTGTTTATTACGGCCATTATTTTTGTGGCCGTTCATCATTTAAGCTTTTACTTTTTACAAACACAAAACACCGGTTTTTATGTATTTGACCCAGATAGACTGGCGTTTACTACGGTGCTTATACATGCCGGCTATGCAATAGTAGAAGTGTTTGTAGCAGGCTATATTGCTAAAACTCTACAACAAGAGCGCCGAGCTGGCGTGTCTTTAACCAAAGCGACCGAAGCCATTATGCAAGACCCTGAGCATATACAGCTTTCGCTTAGGGCCGATGATAAAAATAGCAATGCAGTAGCGGGCTTTAATACTTTATTGGGTTATTTATCAGATGTAATTAGGCAAGTGCAAACGCAGTCTCTTTCACTGCAGCAAAATTCGCAGCAATTAATAAACGTACACGATGAGCTAGCAAGCGGGGCAGAGCAAAGAAAGCAACAAACTAATGATATAGCTGACTCTGGTGCTCAAGTTGCACAGGGCTTTAGCTTAGTTGAGCATGAAAGCGAAGTGTTAAAGCAGCAAGTAGATAACATTACTCAAGCTGCAAATAGCGCCTTAAATGACGTTATGCAAACAGACACTAAAAGCACGGAGCTACTTAATTTACTTAATCATACAGAAGAGCAAATAAATCATTTAGTGGCCGCTGGCGATGTAATATCAGGGCTGTTGAATGAAATATCAGGCATTGCAGAGCAAACTAACTTACTTGCGCTTAACGCAGCCATTGAAGCCGCAAGAGCGGGTGAGCATGGCCGCGGCTTTGCAGTTGTAGCCGATGAAGTCAGAACGCTCGCTACAAGCAGTAAAGCCACGACAGATAAAATTGCTTTAACATTAAAAGATTTAGTTACAAACAGTAAAACGTCAACTCAATCTATGAGCCAGTGTGTCGATTTTGTTGTTGATTTAACGCATATCAGCACCACCATGAAAGAAAACATAAGCGCCATGAGTGAGCAAATAAAAGCCGTCAGCATAAGTACTCACTCTGTAGCGCAAGTTGTTGCTGAGCAAGCTGTAAACACAAAACAAATAGCCTCAAGCACAGAACAAATGCAGCAAAGCCAATATCAAGATACCAAAGTGGTAGAAAAACTAACCGCTAAAGTACAAATGATCGACGTAAGTATTGCGGTATTAGAGCAAAGCATTGCTAAATTTAAGTAATTCATCCATTAAAATGAGCGCAGTGATTGCTCTGTGGTTAGTATTGACGGTTTCTGGTTTAGTTTATTATCAATATAATCAGTTGCGCGTTTTTGACAGCTATGGCGTGCTTGAACAACCAGGGTGGTTTACTAAATTTAAACAACACATAGGGTTTACAGCAGAAAAGCATAATTCGTTGATTATCGTTACTGACCCTGACTGTGGCTGCACCAAGCAAGCCCAGCCTCATTTAAAACAGTTGGCTGCGTTTTCTAAAGCGCAAAATATTACGCTTATCAATATTGAGCAAACAGCCTCTTTACAAATACTGCTCCCTGCTACACCAGCTGCTGTGGTGATTAACGATAAAGGTGACTTTGTTTATGCCGGCCCACTTTCTCAAGGGCTTGGCTGCGCGCAGGGCAGTGGTTTTGTTGAAACGGTTATAAATAATCTTGTAGCTGGATTTAACAGCGAACTGTTACTTAATAAAACCAGTGGTTGTTACTGCACTGCTTGATAGCGCTATTACTGATTAGCCTTTTATAGGTATTAAAAACGCCACCTGCATAATATTAAGAATATTAGACTGGTAGGTTTGTGGGTCAAATACGAGTAAGCGCTACATTTACGGCTTTAGATTACGGTTATAAACAACAAACTTTGATGAAGCCTACTGTTAGTTCAATCACAGCAAGTGAAATTTAAAAGTACTTAAATATAGTTATTTCTATAATAACGCTTATTTAACTCTAGCCGCTTATTTGCCTGCTTTCTTGAAAGCGTCCTGCTCAATTACTAAATAGCATTTGAACTGTATCAATGTTTGCTCATGCTTTAACTATTAGCACGTGGGTTTAGACAACTAGCAAAATTATCACTGGACTTCCCAGCTTTCACTAGACACCAGCTTATAAACTTACAAAACGGAAGTAAACTTCCGTTTCTAGGACTTCAAAGGTAGTTATCGGAAATATACTTCTGTTTTTTGAAAGCGTTAACCTAGATAGCTATATGGGCCACTTTTCGGGGTCTTATTTGAGCGATCAGCAGACGTTGAGGTTGGCTAAAAATCGTAGTTACTTGGTTGGTCAAACTGCTCTTTGCGCGTATATTCATGAAAATAAGCGACGCGCGCATATTGTTCTATTAAACTTTACTTTAAAGCTTTAAAAAACTTAGTGGTAGTAATGCTTTAGGTTATTTGTTAAAACTAAATAAAGTAGATAAATGAGCGTTAAGTCGGCAGAAATATGCGCGATGAGCGCACTATTAAATTGTTGAACTAAGCCGCTACGCGGAGATCCTATTCTTATCATTTGAGCCACACTTACCTTGGGGTTATCCCATAACTTGGAGGTAAGTCATGAATACACTCATTGAACAAGTCAAAACTGAAATAGCCTATCGTGGTTATTCGCAAAGTACATGTAAAAGCTACTCTGAACATTTACTCAAACTCAGTCATTATTTTAATAAACCGCTCGATTCGATTACTGATGAGGAACTTAACGCCTTTTTTAACGATCCCGCTATTCGTAAACTGTCTAGAGCAAGCCAAAAAATACAGATAAACAGTATTTGGTTCTTGTTTAAGAATATTTTACATCGCCCACTGAACTTAGACATAGCCTTGCCTAAAGCAAAAACTCGGGCACCTACTTATTTATCGCGTGATGATATTCGACAACTTATAGAAAGTTGCACGGATATGCGCTTAAAAACATTGATAGTGGTGTGTTATGGATGTGGTTTGCGCATTGGCGAACTGCTGCGCATCAAAGTGCAAGACATCGATGGACAGCGTAAAACCATTTTAATTGAACAAGGAAAAGGAGATAAATCACGCTATGTTGTTGTATCAAATAGCGTGCTAAATCAATTACGCAGTTACTGGAAAATGTATCACCCAACGGGTTGGATGTTTTACTCGCGATTGTTAATGGATAAACCTATGTCAGCATCGACCTTCAGGAAGCCATTGAGAAAACACGCACAAGCGTGTGGTTTAAAACACTGTAATCCACATGTATTACGCCATGCATATGCAACACACCAACTTGAATCAGGTATGCCACTTCATCAACTGCAACATCAGCTTGGCCATAGTGATATTAAAACCACGCAAAGTTACTTACACTGGTTACCTGAATTAGGGCATGGTGGTATTGATTTACTCGCAAGTTGGGGAAACCAATGAGCGGCTTGCACCTCGCTGATATTTTAAATTCTAGCCTTGGGAATTATCGGCAGCACCACATAATAAGTTATCAGCAGTTACGAGTCTGCCAACACCTTCAATCATGCAGAACGGGTCAGCTCGGTTATCAAGCATGGCAATGTGATAACTGTAGTGAAGTACAACAAATTGGATGTAGCTGTCGAGATCGGCATTGCCCACGTTGCCAAGGTATGGCAACGGCTAAATGGGTGCAAAGACAGCAGGAAGATTTATTATCGTGTCGCTATTTCCACCTTGTTTTTACGCTCCCGCATGAGTTAAATACCATTGCTCACTATAACCCAAGTGCGTTGTACCAAAGTTTATTTAAAGCCGCATGGCAAACGCTGAGCAAATTTGCGAAACGAAAGAGGCATGGCCAATTAGGCATGACAAGCGTACTGCATACATGGGGACAGAACTTAAGTCAGCATATCCACTTGCATTGTTTGATACCCGCAGGCGCGCTAAAAAAATCGCATTGGCATGAAATAGAAAAAGGCTATTTATACCCTGTTAAAGCATTATCAACAGTGTTTAGAGGGAAAATGCTCGCGGCGCTCAATGAATGCGATAGTTCATTCGCGAAGGTAAGCACACCAACCAAATGGTGCGTGTATAGCAAAGCCTGTTTAACTTACAGTGAAAAGTTAGTCAGTTACCTTGCACGTTATACCCGAAAAGGCGTGATGTCAGAATCGCGCTTAGTGTCAGCGACTGAAGAAACAGTGAGTTTTAAATACCGCGATTATGCAGATAACAACCGCGATAAAGTCATGACTCTGAGTTGTGATGAATTTTTACGGCGCTACTTACAACATGTATTGCCCAAAGGGTTTATGCGCATTCGCCACTATGGCTTTTTAGCTAATGCGTGTCGCAAGCGAAAGCTAGCATTAATAAGGTCACAAGAATCACACATAGGTAAAGTGGAGAAGCTAAAGACAGAAAACGTAACACTGATACCGCATTGGCCTTGCCAGCATTGTAAGGCAGGTATCTTGCGATTAATTGGCGTATTCAAGTTATATGAAACAACGACCAAAGTAGAGCGAACGAGTTAGCAGCTAGGTAGCTGCTTAAAATCAATTAGTTAACCTGCTTAACTGCTCAGGCTAGCGGCCTCTGTACGTGTAAAAAATATAATTGCTTATTAAGGCAAATTTAGGTGTAATGAATACATAATAAACGCTGAGCAATGCAGGGAAAGCTTACATAACACTAGCTAAGCTGATTAAATCAGCTAGGAAAGTGAGAGCCTCCAAAAAGCAAATTCCCATAGCATAAACAACACCAACTCTGACACACCGAGCAGGTAGCGGCTCAGTCCAACAAGCGATTATGCAACACAAACAGCGTGTCGCATAAATACTAAAATGTTAGAGCACCTAAATCCACATCACATTTAATCGAGAGAATGCATGGACGGCTGGAACGAAAAGATCGCTTTTTTTGCAAGAAATATTGATAGCTGTATTGAATCTGATGATATTGACTCTTTAGTACGTTTTTGTGATGAGTTAAAGAAAATCATCTCTGTTGAAAGTGAAGCTCCCGATATTGTAAAAAGTATATTGACTTACTACCTATCGAATATATACCAGCATTTAGCTTCTGATAGAAATGACAGGTGGAACAATCAAAATTATGGTAATGCTATCATTTGCCATAGGAAATTTTATCGATATAAAGATAAGGCTTATCAACTACTTCCTCAAGTAGAAGTAAACCATGCAAATACACTACAAACATTATGTAGAACCTTTGAAGCCATTCCTCTTTGGAAACAAGGGATTTCCCATTTTGGGGATGCCGAAGAAGTTGGATTATATAGACTTACAACTGGTCTGCTTTGGATTTCTCACTATTTATACGATGAAGAGCATATTCATTATTACCAGCTATATGCATACAACTATGCAAAAAAACTATTAGCTAAAGATGATATTTATCATAATGGTATTAGAGAAAGTATCAAAGTTGATTCAAGCTCTGGATTTGGACGCTTCCTCCAACATGTTCAAAATTCATTTGACGAAGATCCTGATCTATTAGCTCACCCTTATAAGCCAGACTATTCAAAAGAAGAAACAAAATATCGGAACTGGTGTAAAGATAATATACTATTCCTCAACCCATTAAATGATCTAGAAAATGCTTGGGTTGTAGATCATGACGTTCTCAATTTTCCATCATATAGCACTCCAGTTTTTGAAGGCCCGTATCTATCTGCGGCATTTTCATCAATGAAAAATGAGTATTGCTTCTATCGTCATTTGTTCTACGAAGGGTTGAATAAAAAATACGTAAAATTCACTGACAAAGATAAATATCTAACAGATACATTAGACGGCGTAATCTACGATGGATACATTGAAAAAATAAAGAGTGCTTTGAAAGGCTGTTTTAGTGTACTAGACAAAATCTCAAGACTCTTAGATAAGTACTATGAATTAAACAGCTCCAAGATTGCGTTTAATCGGCAATGGTTTGATAAGCAGAAAAAATTAGAAGACCAGAACAATCCATTTTTAACTGCATTGTTCTGGTTAAGCAAAGACTTTACCCAGCACGATGATGATGAGAGAAGACCTTCTTATTGGCTTGATGATTCGGCTTTCGAAGTGCGAGAGCTACGCAATGAACTAGAACACGGTTGGGTTAGAGTTGTAAACCCTGATTTTGAAGGTTTCTCTACTTGGGAAAATGAACATGACTATGCGTATAAAATTACGTCTGATGAGCTCGTTGATAAAGGAATGTATGTTTTCAAACAAACGAGACATGCATTAATATATCTATGCTTGGCTATTAACTTCACTGAAAAGTTAGCAAAAAAAGATAATAAGTTCAGTGCTTTATCAAATGAAGTGCCACTCATTTAACTGTGCTCTAACAAGGCATTTAAACGGAACTAAAACAGTGGGTTACGTTCCGCTTCGCTACACAGTATAACCCACAATTTTATTCCGCTTAATGCGGCGTTAGAGGCACTATGAAGTTAGCAACCATTTTTCTAGCCCTATTCTTGCTATCAGGATGTGGTACAGAAGGTGTTGATATGGAAATCAGTGATGTTGATGACTGGTTTAAGGTAAATGAAACTGAAATAACTTCTATCGTTGAATTATTTAAGAGCGACAAATGTTTACGTAGAGTTGAACTCGGCTCAATGAAATATATCAGTCAAAACTGTGAAAACAGTTCGTCTCAAGAAACCAAAATAAAAGAAATACAAAGTAAGCTAACAAGCCTTGGTGTTGTTCTAGCTGTTGCGCATACATTCGATGATGGAAATTTTGTTGCGAGTATATTGATAAACAGGAGAGGTATTGCAGTATCTGGTGGAGGTCTTGAAATTAGTTACTGGGAAAAATTTCCTGTTTATTTAAATGATGAACTCGAGTGTGGTGCAATTGAAGCTCTCTACAAAGAAAAGTGGTACGCAGAGATTTTAAGCTCTGAAGATCCGTGCCTCTAACAAGTCAATTCAGCGGGACAAAAAACAGTTGGTTTTGCTCCTGCGTCGCTAATTTTAACCAACTATTTTTTGCCTTTGATTGAGGCGTTATACGCAAACTAGGAATCTGTGAATATGTCAGATGTAATGGAAAAAGTAGAAGATGACATTAAGAAACATGGTTGGCATGTTCTTTCTGTTTTTAGCAAGGATGCTCCGAGCTTTTCATATTCAATAGGTTTTACTGAAACGCTTGATCATCCTGAAATCATCATATTTGGGTTGGATACCTCATTGATGCACTCGCTTATCAACGATATTGGACAGTTAATCAAGAACGGTCAACGATTTACCAATAACCAATTAAGTGAAGAAGTTATAAAAGGCTATCCGGTCAAATTTAGTAAAATTAGCGAACTCAACAAAGAGGAATACTTAAGGGCGGCTGTTAGTATTTATAGCATTGAAAAGTTTGACGCTCTTCAATGTATTTGGCCTGATAAAGAAGGTAAATTTCAAGAAGAAAGTAACACCGCTCAAGAGGTCTTATCGTGATTGCGTATAACAAAAAAATTAAGTCACTCACTTCGTTCGCTGGGGCGCATACATGCGGGGCGGCTTCGCCATTATGCCCCACATGCCTGCGCCCCTTATTTAAAAGTTAGGCTATATATTTCGACCATCGTACTCCGAGGATAAACATGACTGAAAATCAGTTAAAAAAATTGAAATACTACGTGATTGCAATTACCGTATTATTCGTAGGTGGACACCTGTGGTGGGAGCATTTAAATGGTGGAATATTGAGCCATCACTTAATGCACCATTCTGATTATCCTGCAATATCAAACTGGTGGGGGCTATTAATTCTCCCATTCTTAGCGTGGCTTTCTATAGCGCGCATAGAAAAATGTACAATTTTTCAATCTGGTGATTCACCAGTAAAAGAAAAAATTTCAAGCGGAATACTTATTGGTTTTTTCGGCATGCTGACTTTAAGTTTTGTACAGTCATTCAGCTTTAGTGTCGGCTACGAAAACGTTGCAATATACTTGTCTTTAGGCTTGCTAGTAGTCGGGTTGTTCCTCCCCATATACAGATCGGAATGTATTTTTGGCTATGTATGTGGTTCAATAATTTTTACTGGCGCAATAATTCCACTTATAGGCATATTAATAATAGGAGCAATTTCATTGTTTGCTCACGCATGTATAAAACCATTCGCTTTGCGATTTATTAAAGTTGTTATGGCTCAACCGCAGTAGTTTAGCCTAACAAGAAAATTCGCAAGGAAACGTAACAGTTGGCTACGTTTCGTTTCGCTACACAATTTTAGCCAACCATTACTTAGCCTTCTATTTGGGTGTTACGAACGTCCGGAAATGGCACAGAACCGCCCGTCGACTCTAACTCATTTTGTCCAAAAATGAGTTAGAGCCTAAGGATGGACACGTGGTAAGAACGTCACCTGTTTATGATTTGAAGCACTCAAGATCACGAGTGCTTCATAAAGCCACTATTAGAAAGAATATCTTACCGTCACAGAGTGATGACCATCTTCCTTAACTTTTACAAGAACTTTAGCACCATTAGGAATAACGACGTCAGCCACCATTTTGTTGTCACCAGCAGGCGCTAGAACTACATCTGATTTTTTACCATCTGCAAGTACAGTAACAATACCCGAAAGCTTTTCTGACGGATATGGCTTACCGTGATCTCGTAAATAAAGGCCGGTTTCTGAGTCACTTCGAACTAATTCAAAAATCATCTCATGCTCAACTTTGACTATTCCACCATGCTGAGGTGTTTCATCACCGTGTGCAAAGGCTGACGTGTTAAACAATAATGAACCTAGTGAAATTAATAGTACGTTTATAAGTTTTGTTTTCATATTTTATCTCTTTGTATTTATGAATTTTAAAATTAAATGTGGGCTTCGCTTTTACATGATTAGGTGCCACACGAAACCCGTTAAATCAATTCTTTTGAATTAGTGCTTAACCATTTCTCTGTAGGTCGTTTGCCAAACTTCCAATAAAGTAAAGGTGTTAGCAAAGTATCCAATAGCGTTGAACTCATTAGTCCTGAAAAAATAACTATGGCGACTGGGTGTAATATTTCTTTGCCTGGTTCATCTGCCGCCCAAAGTAGCGGTATGAGTGCAAAAGCTGTAACCATCGATGTCATCAAAACAGGTGATAACCTTTCTTTAGCCCCTCGAATAATAAGTGCTTTATTAAAAGACTCATTTTCAAATCGGAGTAGATTCAGGTAATGACTGACTTTCAAAATGCCGTTTCGAGCAGCAATACCTGTCAAAGTAATAAAGCCTACGACTGATGCCACTGATAGTGGTGTATGGGTAAACCACATGGCAAATACTGCACCAATCAATGACATAGGCAAGCTACACATAATGATCGAGGCAAATACCATCGACTGATAGCGCAGGTATAAAACGAGAAATATTAGTGCAAATGATAAGGTTGATAGTGCGATTAACAATCTCATTGCTTGCTCTTGTGCTAAGAACTGACCTTCGATACTAACGAAGCTATCTTTAGGTAATTCTTCTTCAGCGATGGCCTTACGCACCTGTGCTAGAAGCTCATTTACGTCAACATTTTCACTATTCGCGTAAAGCACTAATCTTCTTCGTCCATTTTCGCGTAAAATCTGATTCGGCCCGTCTAGTAATTGAATATCAGCAATGTAGTCAACAGGTATACTTCCAGCAGGCGAGTCTATAAGTGTTTGCCCTAGTTGTTCAGGTGTTCGATTTTGATCATCTAACCGAACAACGAGCTCGAATCGTTGAACACCATCTATCACATCAGCAACCCTTGTACCTTCAGTAAGAATATTTAACTGACGTAGCGCAGATCCTGGTGTTAATCCATACTTCGATAAATCAGAATATTTAAGTCTCACACTCAGTTGCGGTATCAATACTTGTTTTTCGATATTGATATCGACTAATCCAGGTATCTCCTCTAATTTACTTCGAATTGATGCCGCGCTGATCCGCAAGCTTTCTAAGTCATCTCCAAAAAGCTTAATCGCTAGTTGCGCTCTTACCCCCGAAAGCAAGTGATCTAAACGATGTGAGATAGGCTGACCAATTGCAATTTGCCCAGGAATAACAGAAAGCTTTTCTCTAATATCTTCCAGCACTTCATCTCGGCTACGCTCTGAGGGGATCAAATCAACATCAATTTCCGATGAATGAACCCCCTCAGCATGCTCATCTAATTCAGCACGCCCCGTTCTTCGACCTACTTGCGACACTTCTGGTACAGATAACAAAAGTGACTCTGCAAGGTGTCCCATTTTATTAGACTCTTGGAGTGATGTTCCAGGTTCGAAAATCATCCCTAATACAAGTGATCCTTCATTAAACGATGGTAAAAATGCTCTTGGAAATTGAGTGACACTTGTTGCTGTTAATACCGCTATCACACCAATAACAGCAATCAACTGCTTAGATTTTGGCAATGCCCATTCGATCCATAATCCCTGCCAATACTTTAGCTTGGCAACAATTACACTATCACCTTGGTGAATAACTTTAGCACCAGGCAATAAGTAATAGCATAACACTGGTGTCACCGTCATCGAAACCAAGAGCGAGCCAAGAATGGCGACAATATAAGCAATGCCCAAAGGTGAAAATAGCCGGCCCTCGATGCCAGGCAAAGCAAATAATGGTAGGAATACCAAGATTACAATAGCCGTCGCGTATACAATGCCTGAGCGAACTTCTACACTCGCTCGCCAAATAACCTCAAAGACTGTTTTGGGTTTCTCTGCTAGCGCGTTTTGTTTTAAACGTCGTAGTATATTTTCAACATCAACAACTGAATCATCGACAAGCTCACCAATAGCGATAGCCAAGCCCCCTAAAGTCATCACATTTATACTTTGACCTAACCATTGAAAAATAAGAACGGTTACTGATAACGAGAGAGGAATGGCAAATAATGAAATTATCGTTGTTTTTACTGATAGTAAGAATAAAAACAAAATAATCGTTACCATAATTGCACCATCTCTCAGTGCTTCGGTTACATTGTCAATAGATGAGGTAATAAAGTCAGCTTGTCTAAATAACACTTTAGGAGCTGCCATGCCTTCAGGTAAGCCTGTTTTCAACTCATCTAATGCTAATTCAATTTGCTCGGTTAACTGGACAGTATCAGTATAAGGTTGTTTCTGTACATTAATAACAACCGCAGGAGCACCGTTAAAGCCACCATCACCACGTTTGACTGCTGGGGAATAACCAACAGTCGCAACTTGTGAAAGTAAAATAGCTTGTTGTTTATGCCAGCCAACAGCAAGGTTTTGCAAGTTAGTAATGTCTAGCGTGCGTCCTTTGTGACGAATTAAATACTCTTGATTATTGATATCAATAAAACCACCGCCAAAGTTTGCAGCAAAGTCTTCAAGTGATGATTGAAGTTGCTCTAAACTAATACCTAACTGACGCATTCGCATAGTGTTAGGTGCAACTTTTAGCTGCCTGACTTCACCACCGATAGGAATAACTTGAGACACACCAGGAATTGAAAGCAAACGAGGCCGTAGTACGAAATCGGCATACTCTCGCGCTTGCATAGGGTTGCCTTTTTCCTCATCACTTATTGGCAATGCAATAAGCATCACTTCACCCATTATCGAAGAAACGGGCCCCATGACAGAAGTAATACCTGATGGTAACTGTTCAGATGCAAGATCTAAGCGTTCAGAAACTAATTGCCTATTACGGTAAATATCGGTGTCCCACTCGAACTCGACATAAACAATTGATAAACCAATCCCTGATGTAGACCTTACTCTTGTAACGCCTGTCACACCATTAAGTAAATTTTCTAATGGAAATGTAACTAGCTGCTCGACTTCCTCAGGTGCCATCCCCCCAGCTTCAGTCAAAACCGTAACAACGGGTTTGTTCAAGTTGGGGAATACATCAACTGGTAACTTTTGTCCCTGCATCAAGCCATAAACCATCATAACTAGTGCAATAAGCAGTACAACCAACCGATTACTTAGACTCGACTTAACTAAAAAATTAAACATGCCTAAAGCCTACCTTACTTGATTGAGTAATGATGAGCCTTCTACCACAACGCGATTATCAGTGCCTAAACCCTTAGTAATAACTACGAAACCAGGCTCAAGTTCTTCATATTCGACTATTTGTGGTAAGAATCGCTCCGCTGATAACTTTATCCAAACTTGAGGTAAGTTGTTTGCGCTTAACACTATGGCCTTAGCAGGTAAAACAATTCCTTCAATGGTTTCGTTTAAAGGGGCTTTAAGCGTAACGGGTTTATTTATATATAGGTTCTTATTATCCGCACTATTTAACGATTCAAAATTTGCATGAATTAGTCCATTCACAAGTTCTGGAGAATATCCCTTATAATTGAGCTTCACATTAGGCAATTGTGTAATTTCAGCCGTAGTAAATTTACTCAACAAATTGCTATTGCTCGTAGTAGCTTCTACTACAAACTTTCTAGGAGAGACTATTTCAAAAAGCGTCTTTCCAGCCTCAACCCATTGACCTCTAGATACTGATTTATTGACTAGTACACCATCAATTGGTGCAATAAGAGCTTCAGATTTTTCGATACCTTGCTTAAGCACGCTTTCTTGCTGTTTAAAAGTAGTTAGCTGGGTTTCTAATTGCTCTCTTTCTTGCTTAGAGGCTAAATCACCAAGCTTTCTAAGCCTTTCAACATCGCGATTGGTTTGTGCTATTTGATTTCTAACAGCAACGAGTTCACTTGTTTGACTAGCTAAATCAAATGCTGTGTATTGATAGCGTATATAGCCAAGGATCTCACCTGCTTTGACCGACGTTCCACTGGTATACATGCCCTGTTCTGGTGCATCTAATCGACCATCACTGCTTGGTTGAATGATTGCAAAACCATCAGGGTGTGGTCTAACGATACCGAGAAGTTGCACATGCTTATTGGCAGTTGTTACTTCAGCAAACTGTGTTCTGATATTAAGAAGAGCCTGGTGCTTCATTGGCATTAAAACCGAGCTATCTGCTTGTCTGCCAAGCTCCCCATTTCCTTTACTTGAGTTTTGGTCTAAGTGTTCACCATTAGGGCCATGAGCACCTGGAGAAGCAATTAATGTTGTAGATAGCAGGCTGACAGAAAGAAGACTTAGTTTTAAAAATCTAGAATGCTTTAATCTCATGATTTTTTCCCCTTGTTGATACGACCAAAAAGGAAGCCAACACAGAAAACTACAAGTACAATAAAGATTTCGAACCAGGGAATGTGATAATGGTCTTCATTGTTGTGGTCATTAGTTGTATGAGCCTTTGTTATATCAAGATTAGCAACAAGCAAATCACCACTATCTTGTGTCATGATCGTAAGCACTATTTCATGAATTCCATCTGTATTTAAAAGTTCTAGCATCTTTTGATCGGTTAGAAGATACGCTTTTAAAGTGTCTGAATACTCTGTGGTTGCGGAGAGTTGTCCAGACTCCAACTCAATAGAAGCCCCCTTTATTGGTACATTTGTTTTAAAATTGTGTAGGTAAATTACCAATTGTGATTCGAACAACTCTCCCAATACTTCAAACGTCTCAGTAAAGCTTTCAAATTTAGGGTTTGCAGAAGCTAAGACACTATTAGAAGTATCTAAATGCTCACCATTTGGGCCATGAGCACCTGGTGACGCGTATACCATTGATGATAATACGACTGAAGTAAGTACAACGCACAAAATGAACGCAGTAACACGCTGCCAGCATCGCAGCAATAATGTATTAAGAAACATAATTAATCCATAAAAAACAACAGGTCCTCACGCCTATTTGCGACGAGGTTCGATTAGCTTGTTTGTTTGGATTAGTACCTTGGAGGTGGCTTTATATTTTGGAGATGTGGGGATGACCAGTTACTAGCATACCAAATAACTGTTCCTGATAAGTTTCTGTCACTTGCCTGACGAGGTGAAGCATCAATTAAACCAAAAACACAGCAATCGGTATCAGGTGCTATGTGCTCAAAGGCTTCAACGGAGTAAGACAGTTTAAAGTTACTTTCATCGTCGTGATCATGACTATGAGGCTGCCCTAACTCATGTATTAAACCATGAATATCACCTTGCTGCTTATGCTCATTCTCATACACAACGCTTCCAAGCACCTGTGTACTTAGAAAAAATAGCATAAATGTCATAAGGATAAGTTTGCGCATATGTGTTTTATTAAATAAATTAGCGTGATGAGAGTACCATTCAATTATTAGGTATGCAATAAATTAACAATTGGGTAAATAAATTTCTTTACTTGTCATTGTGGGCGTCCGCTTCACTCATAGTCGGCTTTTAGAGTTATTGCGTTAGCTCGTTTTTGGGCAAAGGTGAGCCAGCGCTGTTCTGGCTGACTCGAAGGCGGACAAAACTGTTAAATCATGCGGCATCACTAAGACGAAGGCTTTCGTAATAGTCTTCCGCCAGAGCGGTCATTTTGAACTCAGCATCTACTCCAGCGATCTTCTCTACGGCATCTTTAATTTCCTCTAGATCGACATTGAAGAACTCCTTCCGAAGATTAATTGCATTAACACGTTGAGAATGGAATTCACGGTGCAAAGCTGTTTCGAGTGCAGGTGCATCATCAGTATAAATCATAGCATGTACGTCAAATGGGAATGGTACACTGGCATCACCAAGCTCTTTAACTCTGTCCATAGGCTCTAGCCTGCGCGTTAAACCTATCTTGTAAACATCTTCTCCAAAGGAACCTATGTTACTTATCACGTACACATGGCCCTTACGAGTTTGTTCCGCCATACTCTTGGCACGTTCTTCTTTGGCTTCAGCTTCGGCCAATTGCTGCTCTAGGATGGCTATTCTTTGTTCCATTTCACTACGTTCTTGTTCATTAGCTTGAGCGAACTCTTGCTGAGCTTTATCAAGAAGGCTTCGATACATTTTTTCTTCCTTCTCAGCTTCAGAAATAGCTTTTTCAAACTCCTTTATTGCTCTCTGCTCTTCACGAATTTGCTCTTTGATGAGCTTCTGCTCGGCAATTTCTTCCTGCTTCTTCAGGGTATATTGATACTGAAGCTTACATTCTTCAAATTTTAGTTCGATGTAGTCAATATCAAAGCCACACTCCAGTGTCGCAGCTGACTTTTCTAGATTGTTTGCTAGTTTCTCAATTCGCTCCAGCGTACGACCAAATGAGCTTGGAGAAAGCTTGCCAATAAGCATGTCACATTCAATATTGAACGCAGTTAGCATTAGCTTAACTTGACCATTGAGGATTTTTTTATTCAAAGACTTATCATTAGAAATAACGTTCGTTTCTGGGAAGGTGACTGCGGTCTTAGCTTTAATCATGTCTTTTTGTTGCTGCCGTATGTCTTTGATCTCTTCAGAATAGCGAGTTGATGTTTCGTAGAGATATTGTGGCATTTCAAAATGGCCATGAGCAGTATATTCATCGAGTCGTGAATACAAGTCTATACCACCCATTAGCTCGTTCAGATCCTGTTCGCTCTTTTCAATATTGGCATTAAGTTCATTTAGAGCGTTTTGGGCTGCGTCAAGAGACTGTTGCTGCTCTAGAATACTAACTTTAAGAAAGTCATCTTGTCCTTTCAAAGCTTGTAGGTCGGCAGTTTTAGCGTTAATTTTGGAAAGCGCCTGCTTTGCTATCTCAGTAGTTTTCTGTAGTGATTCATTTGCTTTCTTTAATGTCTCGTGCTCTTCTTTAGCTTTCGTTAACGCTTCATTAATTGACTTGTACTGTCCAACTTTTTTATCCCCAGAGCGTTTCGCCACTATATAGGTCAGCAAAACTGCCAACAAAGAGATGGCTGCTAATATCAGTAAATTACTATCCATTGTTTACTTTAAAACCTCTTGTATGAATTGTTTTCTAAGGGCGGCTCGTTCTTCGCAGCGGTCTTGGTACTCTTCATTTGCATTTGATAGCGCATTTTTAAATGCTTGCTTTGCTGCGGATTGTTGCTGTCTTACTTGCAGCTTTAGTTCTCGCTGAGCTTCACGCACACCTCTTTCATGCTCTCTAAGTGCTTGAGCTTCAGCACGTTGCCGAGCTTTCTCTCTACGCTGAGCTTCGCGGGTGGCTTGTTTGTTGGCTCTATCTATAGCTTTAACAACCTTTATAGCCGTCCTTAAGCCATTTCCTCGTCTGGCCAATGCATTTCTCCTTTATGCAAATCAGAATTATACTTCCGATGCTAGCACAACAAAATTAGAAGGGTTACATTGAAATTAAATAGATTGCATAAAGTCTATATCTATTAGGGCACTAAGGTTTCAAATAGCTATGTTTCTCACAGGCCGATTAGCCCCTTGCTTTAGGTTAGAAAAAATATTCCAAAGATGGCATGGAGAGTAATTGATCATGCTGTCAAAGACTCATGTTGGAGCAAAAACGAGTTAATCATGAATGACCGCTCTTGGCACAGAGCAGACCGCCGGTAATTATTGAGTGATGCAATCCACGGCTATAACTGACCAAGAATAGAAGTTCTTTATGTAATGAAAAATAAAGATGCGCTGTCGCTCCTCTGGCAAGCATCGGCCTAAATAAACTCTACCTCGAAGTAAACCCGATTAGCTTTCGTATAACTGATAGGCAAATTACCACTTCAAATCACTTACTGTAATAGATGTTTTCAAGCGATTTCTCGTTGTTTAAGAAATTTACCTAATAAAAAACATAATTATTTTTAGAGTGTAATTTAGTTAATAAATCTCAATTTAAGTGCCATATTTCATTATAAATCAATAAGTCCTCAACGCGCCGTGTATTCTCGACTTAAGTGGCACTGATCAGTTGATCGGCGCCATATAACTTGAGAATCTCAGCCATGTAATAAGATTTCAAAACAATAACTTAGCTTGTGTTCTTTATCGGTACTGCGCCTCTTAAATTGAGAATTATTTATAGCTAAAAACTGCCCCAACACAAATTCTCATCCAGCCAAAAAGTTCTCATTCTGCCTTGCAGATTCTCATTCTGCCACTGAAGAACTCTGACTTGATTTTAATGAGCACATAATTAAGTAGATTCTGTATTCGGTAAATTAGTGGCGAACACTATACGCTAATATTTACTTAGTAAAAGTGTAGTAAATCGATTAGAAAATGGATTTTTAGGATAAAGAGAAATGAAGCCATTTAAGTGAAAGTTAAAATGCAGATATGCGAAGCTTCATTTGTAATGTTGAGTTAATTCAAATTTGGTTTGATTTAGGTTTAGTTATGGATGAAATTACTAAACTTTTATTAAAAAAGGGAAAGTTAAACTTATTGATATTCAGTCGATTAGTTTTAGTGAACTGCCGGTATTGTTATTAATAAAGCATAGGCCGAGAACATGTCTCGGCCTAAAAATTAAAGTTGAAATTACAAAGTACTAAATGTCGAGTGATAGCTGTTTGTTTTGCGTTTTCGCCAACTTCAAAGTATCACAATTAAGTATACGTTTTGAATTATTGCCATGAATGTAAACGGGCCTGAGCTTACCGGTATTAATCAACCTCATTAGTTCTACCTTTGGTATACCGGTGACTTCAGCTACGTTTGCAACGGACATCGTTTTATCTCTTATAAGTTGAGTATGTAATTTACAAAAGGTATCGAATGCTTCAGGCAAAACGTGTATGGAATGCATTAAGTCTAATGAAGGTTTGTATGTTATTGATAATTCTTTATTTTTAGCAGCTATCAGTACATCAGTTATACAGATATTATGAAGAGCCATAAAGCGACGTAGCTCAGAAAGGGGGACGTAATCTTTATTGTGGCTGAACTCGGCTAAAAAGGTATAAACACCTGATATTTCAACGCGAGTATCTGTTCTTAAGGCCTTTTTTGAATCAGTTCTTATCAATCCAACTTCGACTAAAAGAGCGATTTGTTTAAACGTTACCCCAATTATAGAGGAGGCTGTTTGAGCTTCAAACCAAAGCTGAGTTATGGGAGCTTTTGAACGAATATACTCGCTATTATACATTTCATATAGTGTGGATAATGACCCCCATTCACATAGCAAATTCTGAACAATAATTTCAATTTTGTGAAACTCAATGTTCAACGGTAGATCTGTTGGTACACGTTTAGCCCTTTCACTTAAGAATACTCTAGCACTATCTGGGTTATTAAGAATATCAGCCGCTCTATTTAATAATGTGGAGGTAATCTCCTTTGGTGGGAAACTCGTTCGTGTATTACTATCGTCAACTATCACTTTAGCTATGAGGTATGCATCGTGGACTTGTTCAGGTGATTTTAATTGATTATTCAATGGTATATGCGTTAAGCGTAAGCCGCACAAAGGTGATGTGCAGCGGCCATTTAGAAGATTAATGGTAAATTGCAGCGGTGAATTGCAATGAGGGCATTCGGATAACAGGGCACACTCATGAATAATACAGTGTCGTAAAAATGGATTTTGCCACTGGGCCCTAAAATACCCATATTGGTTAACACAATCTGGACAAACTTGTGGCGTTAGCAATCTCGCATGTGTCCAGCACTTTATCTTTAATGATGATAAAGTGCGAGTTATAGGAATAAGGTGATCAAGGAGTTCGTTCTTTGTTGATCTACCTTTGATGATACTGGTTAGCATAGCCTTATTGAGTACGCGAGATTCTGATTGTATGCCATTTCTTTTAAGTAAACGAAGTACATAACCAATACCTGACTCCGCTTCATAGTAAGAGGGTTTTATTGGGAAACGCATTAGCATAACCCCGAATAGAACTGACTTCTAAGGTTTTTATCTTGCTCATTTAGATATGCATCTAATTGTTTTTTTGTTAAAAGTTCATAATCAAATGGATTGACAGCCCCAATTGCATATTTCTCAAAGTTTTCAAATAAGGCTTCTATAAGCTGATCATAGTTTTTTGCATTTCGTGTGTTATTACGTAAAAATAAATCGCGCATTGTACTCATGGTGTGCTCACTGTACGCAAGGTAAATACGATCAAGTAGCTCACTGTGCTCATCCTTTGTTAAATTTGGCAACCCAACTTGTTGAATGAACCAATTACAACAGGCAATCCAGTTTTTCGTTTTAGGAAGGATTGGCTTAATTTCAATGGGGCGCATTTGTCGACGAGACATCTGCTCGTCATCGTCAAATTTACCGGCGGTTCTACCAAATGTAATAAGGCGCTTAGCACTGCTTGTACCGGCGAAAATAATCGAACAACGGATCTTGTTGCTATCGATCAGATAGCAAAAATATTTAATAATTCGTTGAAACTCTATCCCATCATAACTTGAGGCAATATTCTGAATTTCATCAAGAATGATTAGCTCCACTTCTAGGTCTTTGAGAAGTGAGATAAGTTGGGCATCCAATTCAGCTGCAGTAGTGCGAGAGTTTTGTGTTGTTCCCTCTAGCTCTGAAATTAAAAATCGAGTTATCTCTGCAGTACTTTTTTTAAACTCCTTAAAAGCGACATAAAAGATTGGTTTTGTCGTTTTTTCTGGCTTAGTAACAGGTAAAAACTGAGCGTGATACTGCTTTAATATATACGTCTTGCCAGCACCCGAGGCACCATAAATAAGTTGAGCTCGTTTATCCTCTGAAGGTACGTGATACATATTGTGGATTTCCGCTATCCTCTGCCATATCTTCATTTGTATGTCACATGCGAAAATTGTACTGGGCATAGTTACCATTGTTTTTCATTTCCTTCATCATCATTATAACGGGTAGAGGCCATTTCTCTGGTTTTGCTCACTATCGTATCTGCGTAGGTATCTTGTTCACCTGAGTGCGATATCTGTGATTTAAGTTCATTCACTTTATGAGATTTTTTTATTCGCTCTACAATGGATAAGTTCTCTTTCGTATTTTTATTGAAAGACGCTACCTTCGGG
Source organism: Pseudoalteromonas agarivorans (assembly GCF_024518735.1). Taxonomy (NCBI): domain Bacteria; kingdom Pseudomonadati; phylum Pseudomonadota; class Gammaproteobacteria; order Alteromonadales; family Pseudoalteromonadaceae; genus Pseudoalteromonas; species Pseudoalteromonas agarivorans. The sequence continues at coordinate 142,738 of NZ_JANIGJ010000003.1, read as the reverse complement.
CCCCTGTGCTGTTTGCGTTTGGGCTTTTGCTTTACGAATTCAGTTATTTCACCGACATAGTGACCAGTAGGAGTATGGGAGAAAGTTTCTGTATATATTCCGAGTTGGGTCAGAGTTTGATTGCCATTTAGTTCAGCAAAGCTGACTGGTAGTTTAGTATCATGATGGTCAATATTATCAGCCACTATTTCCACAGGATTGTTCTCGCCAGGCAGTGTTGCTTGAACTGTTACTTTTCTGGCATCTAGGTCGTCATGAAACACATAAACAGAGGGGTTTTCACCCAGCTCCATGTCTGTTTTAGTAGCCGCGTATAGTTGTTTTAGCTCATCACTGTAATAATCTTGACCTAAACATCTGATAGTTCCACGTTGCTGTAATTTATGTGAGGCCTGGGCTCTGGACACGTGGAAGCAATGTTGAAGCTGATCATATGTGAATGAAGGCATAGGCGTATCAATAATGGACTGATTCCATTTTTTGATAGGCGTATGGCCAGCCTGTTTATGGTGTTTGTGCATGTATTCTGTCAAAAATATATTCAGTAGCTTTGTAAAATCAGATACCTTTATATCCGCACGTTTAGCTAATGGAATTGTGTCGAGTGAGTTCGGGTTAGTACGTTTTCCTGAATAACTTTGAAATCCAATACTCGTCTCACCACTTTGCGTTTCAATCTTCATACCCGAAAAAAAGTGATCTCTTAATACGTTAAAAAATGACTCAATGAATGGCTTCTTAGCAGGTTGATTTGATGGTGTATAATGAATATTTAACTCAAGTCGCTCCGCAGCCTTTTTTATCAAACGATTATTAAACCCTGGGCCATTATCCATAATCAATGTAGTCGGTTTACGTCCATTCATTGTAAGATTACTATCTGCCATAAATATTTGACGTAAAAGATTAAGCCCACCGGCAGAGTTTTCAGGTTCAAAGCTAAGCACCACAGAGATAGGTGCGCGTGTGTATACGTCTATTGCTACATACAAAGAAATAGGCGGTGTCGGAAGACCTGTTTTGTCGTCAATTAAACACATATTTAGCACAACACGGTCGCATTCAACGCGCTGCATTGCGTAATAGGTTTTTATTCGTTTACGTAGCGTTGTTAGTCGCTTATTGATTTCCGCTTGTGAAAGGCCTTTAAAATTAGCAAGTTTTTCGGCATCAGTAAGCTCTTGTAACCGGCGGTAAAAGGTGCGTTGTGATGCGATTTGAATCTCATTATTTTTCAAGCTAGCTTCTTGCGCTTCTCGTTTATAGTTACTGTAATATGCGCCTTTGAAAGCAGAGTTATTACACGAATAGACGGTAGCGATGTAGTGCTGTATGAAAGCCTCAGTGGCCGCATTTAGCCGTATAGGCCTATTACGCTTCACTCCCGCAAGCGCCTCATCATTAAAATCTGATTGAACCCATACGCGCCAATGGCGACATACCGTTTTCCATTGCGGGTGTTTTGTGGCAATAGTTGCAGGATGTTGACTCTCGACTCGTTTGATGAGCTCATCATATGTCTTCTTGGTTGTAGCAGGGTATCCTTCACTAACCAGTTCTTTCAAGATAGATTGATAAATCAATCGTGATGTAACCGTTAACTTTTGATATTCTGTTAGTTCAATATGTGGATGCTGTGCGCTTCTTAATATAAAGCCTTGATCATCAATTGATTTCTCAAAGTCGTCTCGAGGTAATAGGCGCTTCTTAGTCTCTATACCATCACCGGAAAGGAGTATTGATGTACTGTCAACAAACGCAATAGATTCAACGTTACCGTACTTATTAGTCAAGTCAGTACCCGTAGCATATCCGATCATTTGAGGTGACCTCGCATCAATGTAGTAGAGGCGTTTAACGGCTTCTCCATATCGAATTTATATACATTTGATGCAATTAGTCCATAAGCCTCTGACACTGGGTTTTTAGCTATACCCTCCAAGCATTCGATGAGTTCACCAAAGGTTAAATCTCCATCAGGCAGCATTGTTAATGGGAATGAATGCTCCGAGTAATACATTGTTATCAGATTAAGGTTCGCCATAAAGATAGTATTGAGCTTATCGACGATGATTAACCGTAAACCTATTTGTGCTTTTTTTCGGGTGTACTCATTAAAAAGATGAATTTTCGAGTGATACTCTTTATCAACCTGAGACTCATGATGAACTTCAATATATTCAGCGAAGCCAGAATGATATAGCACTAAGAAGTCGGGTGTATAGCGGTAAACTTTTTTGTCTATAGTCACTTCTATTTGCTCTGGTTGGGTGGCAAACAGCTTCACATTAGGGTCACATTCCAGTTTAAAAGCCAGGATCAGCTCCTGAAATGACTCGGGATTAAGTGCGCACTGATTTTTATGGGAGTAAAATCGTATAACAAATCGACCTCTGTGAACGTTAGCGTTCGTCTTTGTAACGGTCATAATTTTACCTCCCAAAAATAAATGTCTTTACACTATAGATAATGGGTGATAAATTAAAAGGTTTATCTTTGGAATAGTTGTTCTTGGTAAGCATTTTTACATTATTCCTTTCGTCATAATTAGGCTTATCAATCCTTGGAGCCACTGAAAATTTTGTTTTATTTTCAAGGGTTAATCTCACTTTAAAATTCAAAAGTTAAGTTCAATGTTTTTTCTACGAGCAAATTATTTATTCTCAAAAAAAATTTATCTTTAAAGTACTGTGAAGGTTTCTCGAGTTGTTTTTACCTTATCCAAACCGATTTTATGTTTGTGTTTAACATGACGTTGTTATGTTCAAGTAAAACACCCAAAGCGTAATTAATATTCCGCGCTACCCCCAAAAGCTTAAATTTAAAATTTCACACCTAGCCCCAGCAAAGTTGATGCTTTTCAAAAGGCAGTCACTATGATTGCAGATATTGCAGAAATAGAGAAGGTTAAACTGGTCGACCACTAGGTTATATTCTTCTAACTTCTTCGATTTGGGTCTTAAAATCCAATAAATCTCCACTACAATTAATATTAACTGAGTGTGAATATGTGCTTTTTTTTTATTTTTTGTGTTTTTTTAAGAAAAAAGAGGGGGTGTTCTCTTTTATTAAGTTAAGGTTAATGGAGGCTTAAATTTTTTGTAAACAAGATGGAGTGACATATGAAACACAAGCCAGAAGGGTGGGTTGTTTTAACGTTTCAAACTATTGATAGCAAACCCTGCTATGTGTTGTTTTGTTCGTGGAAAAATGATGATGAATGGAGAGTAAGCTCAGGTTCAATGGTTCTACCCCACTTATCAGCCTGTGGGAATTATTGGATTTGGCCTCAAATATCAGGCTCTGTTTATGAGCTTCCCGTTGATGAAGAAAATGGCTATACCTTTTACACCGGCGCTGTATTAGATGAATTATTAGTAAAAGGGTATCGCGATGGCACTCAGCTAAAACGCATTGCACTTAAAGATATTATGGAAGATAAATAAGGCGATTAACGCCTTGTAATCTATCTATTATATTTTACTTTTGGGGGTCGTGAGCTCTACATAAGGGAAGATATTTAGGGGCTTTGGTAGGCAAAGATGAGAATCTGTATTATGTAAATGTTGCTAGTTCTACATTAAAAGCTAATAAATGAATACATTAAAAGCTAATAAATGAATACAGTAAAAGCTAATAAATGAATAGAGTACAGGTATAACTAACGCGCACTCCCATAGTAATCCAGCCTAATAAAATTTGGCTAATATCCAATGAGGTTCTGCTTGCGTTACCGAAGGAGTTGATATTCTGGCTTCATTAATCTTTAATAAGCACAAATATTACTTCACAAAGGATTACTTATGGGAAAGGAACTCGATATTTATAAATTGCACAAACCAGATAGAACATACGATATAATTGACCTAGATATCGTATCGATGGCAGACCAAATTGCCGAAGAAAATAACCTCAGTTATAAAGAAGCAGTAATATTAGCCAAGATTGGTTTTCCTAGCGGCAAAACTAAAATAGCGGATATAGTCAAAAACGGATTTAGCTGCAAAGTTGAAAAAGAAGCTTTAAAGCAAGCCTACGACGTAAACTTATTTACGAATTACCTTGTTTTGAACCAAAAAGCGTATATTGCCCTAGGGAACTATCTGCAAGTTTACGGGGAATTTATACCGCTTAGGTGTGATAAAGAGCTAATTTTATTTAATCCTCTCGTTTTCGAAGATGAAGACGAAACTCTTACTGAAAAGGCTTACCTGAATGGTATTGAGGACGGCCTCAAATCCTTATCATTTAAATCAGACAAACATCTTGTTTTTAAATCATGCATTCAAGGCGGGACAGTACTTTATTGCAATGCCGCGTTTAAATCTCTGATTAATGAAAATAGCTTAAGCGGACTTTCTTTTAATAGTGATTTAGTTAGCATTTTTGCTTAACAAGATAAGCGCGGAATGAATTCATTTAATAAGACCTAACCAAAACTGTCAGATTTGAACAAATAGAGTCAACCAAATCGAACAGACGCATTCGTTCCATGAGCTGCCTTTCCGGTTTAACCCATTTCTGCCCCGTTCCAATTTAGTTAAAACTATCAGCAGTGAAGGGCGAGCAGTTTAATGGACTACTTTTTCTTATTTTATAGTATCTAAATGTCTCAGGCCTTACTAAATGGGGTAAATGAAGGGAAGCTCAAAAGATTCCCTCTTTGATGTTTAGCTTTATTTCTAGCGATGAATTGCATAGTATCTCTCTAATATAATTAACTTTAATTGGCAGGCGGCAATGACATTGTATACTCCCAAAAACTCATCAGAGTCAGATTTTTATGAAGTAGGAGTTCTGGTGAACCAGATCCTATGGTTGAATGACCGACGTTATGAAAAGGGGCTTCATGGGCTTTTGGAAGAGTATAAATCACATGAAGAGCGTGAGGCTCTCATTACGTTGCTTGAGAGATTTATCCATCATGAGCATAGGGATAGGCTTGATGCAGTGGATTATCTTGCCGATATAATTAATGAGAAGAATTTCACACACCAAGATACTTTGTTCATTGCAACCTCAGATGGAAAGGAGTCTGATGGATCAACAGCAGGCTTATACAACTTCAAGTCGGCACTTGCAGAGTTAGGGCAATATTGGAAGGAAGATAACTTAATCCCATCTCTCAATATGTCTTTTGAAAGATGTACAAGTTGCCATATAAAAAACGTTGTAATTTTTGACGACTTCATCGGTAGCGGGAAGACAATAGTTAATAAGGTTAATGAATTTCGACAGGAGATGAAGGCTAGAAATGTTCTACATATAAAAATATATATATTTTCATATGTAGGCATGAAGTTTGGGGTTGAGTATGCTGCTAAGGAGTTGGATCAAGAGATATATTGTTATCTTCATGTCAGTCCAGATCAGTATTCTTTGATTTATTAATGATGTAGGCCAGACATTCTGGCCTTTTTATATTTCTAAATACGAATGTTAACACCAGTACTTTTGTCTTGCATGATAGACATAGCTGATTCTAACATCTTCAAAGTAGTCTCGTCATTGCGTGACAGTGCGCCTTGGATGCCATCACGCGTTTTTTGAATGAAGTTATATCGTGTTTCATCACTGTGTGCACCTGCCAGTTCGCCTCCATTTACGGGTATTTTCATAGTCATAGCCATGAAAGGCCTGCCGTCATCGAGAGACATTTCTCCATTGCGGATTTGAGTGTTGGCCCAGTCCCGCATTTCTTGCCGGGTCATACTAGTGAAATCCGCCTGTTTTGTGCTGCTGTCAGTCTTATCATTGTCTGTTTGTGCTGCTGTTAATGCAGCCGAAAATGACGTTGAGGCCTCTGTTGAAGGCTTGGTACGCTGGTTCCCATTAAAATAATGTACGTTTGCATCAACTCGCATAGGTTCTTTTCCTTAGTATGATCGTATGAGTGATATTAACTGCAAAACCTGCGCCATAATTATACACTTATAGTCTTTTGAAAACGCCTTTAAAAAGTTTATTTAAATTAAGTTGTTGAAGGTAATTCATCGTAAAGTGAAAAGCTTAATACAGAGGTGTTGGACGGCAAAGGCTTTCCGGTAACTGGAATATTTACTAATAGGCTTGGCTCATAGGCCTTAAATTATTCAGGATAAAGCCTAATAAAAGAAGGTTTTGAAATAAGCAATATTAAAGTGAAATATTGGGATCGAGATTGATACAAAGATGAGGGATATAGAAATCAATATCCATTTCAATTTTTTGATTTCTTTTAAGTGATTTGCATTTTTAAGCGATTCATTTAGCCGCTGAATATTTAGTTCAACTTCGTGTACAGTCTCCTGAGAGACGAGCGCTAAATCTTTAATACTATCAACAGAGCTTTTTAAGTTTTTCTCTGTTGCTAGTATATGAGTATCAACGCTCTTAATTTCCAGTGATTTCTTCACATATTCAGATAAAGAAATACCTTCCTTTTGCGCCTCACTACTTAAAGACTCTTTTAATTTATCGTCAATTCGGATGCTTAGAATAGCCATTCTAAAATACCTCTGATGTATACGGGTGTAAACAAAGCGTATACGCCTATTTTTAAAGGCGCAACAGGTTATTTTAGATGAAAACTGTGTATGACAAAATGAGATAATAGGCACGCTGTCGAATGTATACAAATGAATCGCCCCGAGTTCATCGGAGACCAGTTTGTTTAAGTCAGGCCACTTTACCTGACTCGTTTAAATTATCATAGTAGTCTGTTTCATATTGAGCTGGTGAAATATACCCAATTGAAGATAATAAGCGTTGATTATTAAACCAATTGACCCACTCTAAAGTTGCGTATTCAACAGCATCAACATTCTTCCACGGGCCATTTCTGCGAATAATCTCTGTTTTAAATAATCCATTTATTGTTTCAGCCAATGCATTGTCATAAAAGTCACCCACACTGCCTACAGACGCTTGAATTCCAGCTTCAGCAAGTCGCTCAGTGTATCGTATAGACAAATATTGGCTGCCTCTGTCGCTGTGGTGAATTAACCCTTCGGGGTTGCCACGATGCCAAATAGCTTGCTCTAACGCATCAAGAATAAGCTCTGTGTGCATTGTCGTTGATACACGCCAACCTACAATGTATCGTGAAAAAACATCTATCACGAAAGCGACATAAACAAACCCACTCCATGTGGCAACATAGGTGATGTCAGCTACCCAAAGTTGATTTGGCTGCTCAGCAGTAAATTGACGATTAACTAAATCAAGTGGCTTATCTTGTTGCTCGTCAGGTATCGTTGTCTTATGTGCTTTACCCCGACGAACACCTTGAATTCCCATAACTCGCATCAATCGTTCGACTGTACAGCGGGCGACTTGATGGTCGTCAAGCTGTAGCTGCTTCCATATTTTTCTTGCACCATAAACTGACATATTATCCTCCCACACTTCGCGAATGAGTATTATCAGCTCAGCATCACGCTTTTTGCGGTTAGACAGTCGCTCAGGCTCTCTTTGTATCTGTTTATGAGAATAATACGTTGATGGTGCAATCGGCAATTCCTTGCAAATTGACTCGACACCGTAATGCTCTCTGCAAGCATCAATAAAATCCGCTATTACTTCTGTTTGCGGTCGAGCTCCGCTTGGGCGAAAAAAGCGGCAGCTTGCCTCAGGATATCATTCGTTCGCTTGAGCTCTTTATTCTCGCGCTCTAAGACGGCAAGGCGTTCTTCAGTTGATTGCGTATTAGAAGAGGGTTTAGACGGTTGAGCTTGAGATTTCTTGACCCATGCTCTAAGTGTTTCTGGGGTACATCCCAGTTTATCTGAAATCGATACTAGCGCAGCCCAAAGAGAAGGGTATTCATGCTGTTGTGTGGTAACAAGCCTAATTGCACGTTCACGAAATTCTGATGTATAGCGATTTGATTTTTTCATAGTTCCAGTTTCTCAAGTTATTGAGTCTCTGGCAAACACGGGGCGATTCATATTGCAAGCTTTACTTATGATGGTGGTAATTGCCGTAGATACGGTTTTGCAATTTTAAGAAACTATGACGGACATGATTTCAAAGTGACTTTGGTTGATAGCAATGGAGATAGAGTTGCTGGCGGATATAGCGTAGCAGTTTCCACTTCTATCTTTAATGCAGGCACTTATTATTGGGAAGTTGAAAATAAAACAACAACTGGATCTACTTATGGTGGAATTACTTATGAAGTAAGATCTGGTGGCTAGTTAAACTTTCTATTAACGACTCAGCCCTATGAGTCGTTAATAGAAAACAATCTAAAATAAAAGCTTAAGTTTTATAAAATTATGTCGATAAAAGAAAACGACATATGAAAAAGGATTTTTATGAAAATCAGCACCAATCTACTACCTACTCTATTTGAAAGTAAAATATCTATTTTTACAAACAGTGATGATGAAAAAATAAAAAGCTTTTCTACTAAAACAAGCGAAAGTGGCTTAAAAATTAATATAAACACAACTCACCTTGATCCTAAAGTTAAAGAAAAAAAAGACAATAATGCTTTTGATTCATCATTAATTGAGGGAAGTGCATATGAAAAAGTATTTAAAAAAGAAGAGCTCAACTTTTCTAATATGAGTATAAAAGAACTTCATAGTATTGTTAAAAATGTGAATGAAATGGAACGAGAATACACACAAAAATACGATAGTGATGAACCAGTTAGATTAGGTAAGTCAGGAAACCCCATAATATCCAAAAAAAGAGAAGATATGAATAGTTTAGAGTCTAAACTTAGGATCCTTTCTTATGGTGGAGGGGATGTAGATCCTGATAAAAAAATTAATGTTATGGAGTATTTTTCTAATAGTTCAGAGAAATTAGATGGACTTGCTAAAGAATATCCTGAACGTCAGACTTATCAAGTAAGAGCCTCTTACATGAAAGAAATAATTAATACGTTTGATAAATTTATATCAGACGATACTTTTGATTTATATCAAGAAAAGGCTGCTTTATTGTTAACCGACAAAAAGAAAGTCGATGTTTTTATTTGAAAAAAGCCTAGAACATAGCAAAACAGCTAACAGCTTATTGAACACCATTTTGGTGGTTTATAACACACCGAAACGGCGTATATTACATACCCTGATAATTTCACCAATAATTACCTTTGTAAACAAGTAATTAAAACAGCTAGGAATTAAGCATGTTATTTTGCCCCAAAACGGCGTTTAATAATGTTATTGGACAAAATTAGATTTCTACTTAAAACACAGGAATAAATTTAACTTTTTCAGTGTCCGGTTATCGCTCAAAGCCGACCTATAGAATAATTGCTTTAACACGTTTTGGGGCAAAAACGAGCTACGATTGAAGGTCCGCTGGCACAGAGCCGAACTTCGTCAAAGAGCGAAAAGCGGTCATTGAGGTTGGCTAAATATTGTCGTTAATTGATTGGTTAAACTGCTCTTTGCGCATATATTCATTAAAATGAGCGTTGCGTGCATAATGGTTCATTTAACTCTACCTAAAAAATTTTAGAAAGCTTAGAGATAGTAATACCTTAGGTTATCTGTTAAAACTATATAAAGTAGACAAATGAGCGTTAAGTAGGGAGAAATAAACGCGGTTATCGTACTATAAAATGTTAGTTGCATCCGTAATATTGAACATTGGAGGTTTAAAAGTGGAATGGTCTTGGAAAGTATTCTTTATAACTTTACCCATAATGATTATTTATAGCATGTTTTCTCGTGGCTATATGAACGCACAAAATGTTGCTAAACATGGGGATAAAGCTGATTATAAGCAAAATCCTAAAATGGCGTTATTTGGTTCAATAGGCAGTGGTGCGATCGCATCGGTAATAATTACGGTCATTATTGGCTTCTTTTAGTTAATTAAAAATGCAACTAACAAGCGCATTAGATCTGACGTCCCACATTGTTCGATTTTTTGCTTAAAAGAAAATGACGAAAAAAAGCGTCTAACATGCTCCGTAACTAATGCGGGCATTATAATGACTAAAGGGAATTTTATGAAAAGACAATTTTTTGCAATATTATCAGTATCTTTATTATTAGCAGCTTGTACATCGAGCAGCGGGGTAATCCCTGACGGTAAAGATGCATACAGAGTAGTGCAAACAGGGGATACGGGATTTACCAACTCCAACACATTACAAAAAAATGCTTATAAAGAAGCCTCGTACTTTTGCGCGAATAAAGGACAAGTAGTCGAGACACTTAATGTTGAATCAAAACAAGCTAGACCGTTAGGTGGTTGGCCGGAAGCAAATTTATGGTTTCGTTGTGTAAATCGAGAAAAAGATGTCGAACAGTCCTCTTTTTCTGATAGCAATCAAAAAATTTGAGTACCGATCTATAACAGGTCAATCAACGCGCTCACTTCGTCCGCTGGGACGCAAACGCTTAGGACGGCTTCGCTATTATGCACTACGTGCCAACGCCCACTATTTATAAGTTATACTTTTCAGAGGTTTAGGTGAAGTTAATTAGCAATATAAAAACTTGGATTACACGGCTGCTAGGCTGCTTTTTAATGTATCTCGTTTTCACATCTGATTTTCACCTGCTTTATTCATCGTTAGTTGTAATAGGTGCAATTGTTTGTTTATTTTACAAACACTCATCAGATAAACGAAATGGTATAGTTGAAGGGATATGGATTCTGACAGCAGTTCTATTTATTTTATTATCTGGTTTAGCGATATTTGGTGGTAAAAATGATCTACTCGCTTTAGCTGTTCTTATCCCATTAGCGGTACTTTATGGTTGTACTTATATTCCATCTAGATATATTCCTAAGTTTATCAGGTTGCTTTTTGAATAAAACATAACAAGCGATTGAACAGGATTGTGCTTGTCCCTCGCAAATTTCAGCCTGCAATAAAAGTCCATTAATTGAGCGTTATCAATGTCCGCTCATGGCACAGAGCCGTCCTTCAGCTCTAACTCATTTTTGTCCAAAAACGAGTTTACCCGACCCTCCGCTTTTCGCTCAAATAAGACCCCGAAAAATGGCTCATATAGCTATCTAGGCCAACGCTTTCAAAAACAGAAGTATATTTCCGATAACTACCTTTGAATTCCTATAAACGGAAGTTTGCTTCCGAAATATAGCAATATTGGGTTAGAAACCGGAAGTTTACTTCCGTTTTGTACTTTAAGTTTATAAACCGGTGTTTAATGAAAGCTGGGAAGTCTAGAGGTACAAGCAAACTTTGGGTTATTAAATTTAATAATTAGCTTTTAGCTAAATTTAGAAAAACTTTAAAGCTGGTAGTTTGATTATTTGAACTGACCTCTATATTTCCACCGTTTGCTTGCGCTAGAGCTTTAACTATTGCAAGCCCTAAACCAGCTCCATCGCTGTGTCGTTGGCGCGATTTATCGGGTCGATAAAAGCGGTCAAATAAATAAGGTAAATGCTCAGAAGGTATTCTCTCCCCAGTATTAATCACTGAAATACATATTTTATCAGCGGTAAATATTTCACTATTTACTGTGATTGATGAGCCTTTTGGGGCATACCTTATTGCATTGGATAGGAGGTTTGATAATAATTGGCGAAAGTGTAATTTGTCACAATAAAAACAAAGGTTTTGACCTTTTTTCTTAAATGTAATCAATGAGTCTTCAGCCAAAGCATCAAAGTACTCAAATAATGCTTCAATTTCATCATGGCTTTTTAGAGTATTTTGAACGGGTTTAACCAGTCCATTCTGAGTTTTTGCAAGCCAAAGCATATCACTAACCATCTTAGTTAGTCGTTCCAGCTCTTCTAGATTAGAAAACAATAATTCTTGATACTCTAACAACTGTCTTTTTTTAGATAAACCAACCTGTGTTTGAGTGATTATATTTGTTAGTGGAGTACGTAACTCATGCGCAATATCACTAGAGAAATTTGATAAACGAATAAATTCACCTTGGAGCCTGTCGAGCATCGAGTTAAACGACTGCACCATATTAACAAGCTCAATAGGCACTTTATTTTCATCAAGCCTTACATCCATCTTATTAGTTTGGATGTCATGCATTTTCTGACTCAAACCTCGTAAAGGGTTCAATCCTTGATGTATAGCAAACCAAGCCACCAATAAAATGAGTACCGCAGAGCCAAACATAATAGCCCAAAGGCTTTGTTGAAATTGATTGAGAAAGTGTAAATGAAAGCTCATGTCTATCGCTGTAGTAATTTTGTATTGCTGTTGCCCAGTACTTAAATTACTCACCAGAGCTCGGTAGGTGTGGGTATCATTTTGCCATGAGGTAATGTTGTTACGGTTAAAGCCAGCTGAAGCATTAGCACTCATTACAAAATCACTAAAATCTCGTTCAGAACTTTGAAAAATGAGCTCTCCTTTTGCGGTATTTACCTGATAGTAAACACCGTGATGACCCGCTACAGCGTTAGATAATTCATTTTTAAGTTTCAGGTTTGATTTATACTGTTGTCTTAAAACTAATTCAATAGATTGATTAATAACATGCAGTTCACTACTATCTTGCTGGAAAAAATGATGTTTTATCGAACTATTTATTAAGGTGGCAACTAAAGTTAAGCACGCAATAACGGTTACAGCCACAAACAACACAACACGCATCGTAAGTGATAAAGGCCGTGACTTAATAGTCATCAGTTTCAACCTCTAATTTATAGCCCATACCACGAACCGTATGAATTAATTTAACAGTAAAGTCATCATCAACTTTTGCTCTTAGCCTACGAATGGCAACATCAATCACATTGGTGTCGCTATCAAAATTCATATCCCATACTTGAGAAGCAATTAACGAACGTGGCAGTACTTCACCTTCGCGCCGTAACAATAGTTCAAGTAAGCTAAACTCTTTATTACTCAATAAAATACGCTTGCCTGCACGTTGTATTTTTCGCTTTGGAATATCCATTTCTAAATCAGCAACTATCAGTATATCGTCAACTGTTTGTACTACACCACGGCGAATAAGAGTGCGTACTCTTGCTAAAACTTCAGCAAAAGCAAAAGGCTTTATTAAATAGTCATCAGCACCAAGTTCGAGCCCCTTTACTCTATCGTCTATACTATCGCGAGCAGATAAAAATAGTACTGGGGTTTTGTTATCTGCTTCACGTAGCGACTGTAAAATTTTCCAACCGGATACGTCAGGTAACATGACATCAAGTATTATTACATCAAATAAGTCGGTCATTGCTAGGTGATGACCGTCAAGTCCATTGCGCGCCAAAGAAACCTGAAAACCAGCTTCACTTAGTCCCTGTTTTAAATAATCTCCTGTCTTTGATTCATCTTCAACAACTAATAAGCGCATACAATTCCTTCATTAAAGTCCTAACAACTACCTCTGCAAATATTATGCAGTATCTGTCACTACAGCAACATGACACCAACATTACAACTTTGTAATGTTCGCGTCATGTTTAAGACAGGTCTATTTTCTATACTCAATACATATTCTGGTATGAAGGAGTAAGGAAATGGGGTTTAAAAAGTCATCACAACAGGTTAGCACACCACGAAGACGATTTGTTCAAGGCTTAATTGCAGGAGGTGTACTTGCTGCTTTTCCGAGTGTATTACATGCTGCATCATCTTTAGTAGCAGGAACAATAACAGGCACTGTGCCCGAACTTAGCGGCAAAGTAATTGATCTGGTTATAGATGAATCGCCGGTTAACTTTACTGGCGTAGTACGTATGGCGACAACTATCAATGGCTCTATACCCGCCCCTACCTTGCGCCTCAAAGAAGGCGATGACGTTACTATTAGAGTAACAAATAAGTTATCAGTACCGAGTTCAATTCATTGGCATGGCATTATTTTACCGTATCAAATGGATGGCGTACCTGGTATCAGTTTTAAAGGCATTATGCCTGGCGAAACCTTTGTTTATAAATTTAAATTACAACAAAGCGGTACATATTGGTATCACTCACATAGTGGCTTTCAAGAAATGACTGGCATGTACGGTGCATTAATTATTGAACCGCGAGAAAAAGATATTATTAGTGCAGATAACGAGCATGTTATTCAATTATCTGATTGGACTGATGATGACCCAATGGCGCTGTTCCGCAAATTAAAAATACAGAGTGATGTATTTAACTTCAATCAGCCCACTGTTCCAGAATTTTTTGATGACGTTTCAAATAGCGGTGTTTCGAATGCTTTGCAACGCCGCAAAATGTGGAATCAAATGAGAATGAATCCTACAGATTTAGCTGACTTATCTGCATCAGCAATGACCTTTTTAATGAACGGTAGTACGCCAATGTCAAATTGGCGAGGAATGTTTAAAGTTGGGGAAAAAGTAAGACTTAGGTTTATTAATGGCTCAAGCAATACTTTTTTTGACGTTCGTATTCCAGAACTAAAACTAACAGTTGTACAAGCTGATGGGCAAAACGTTGAACCAGTGACAGTTGATGAATTTAGATTCGGCCCTGGTGAGACCTACGACGTAATTGTTGAGCCTAAAAATGATGCCTATACGATTTTTGCTCAAAGTATGGATCGCTCTGGTTACGCAAAAGGAACTTTATCAAGCTCGCCTAATATTGATGCGCCAGTACCTGCACTTGACCCTGTTGAATGGTTAACGATGACCGATATGATGGGCAATATGACCCACGGCGGTGAGCATTCTGCAATGGCAGGTATGGCTGGCATGTCAGGTATGAACTCTAAAGAAATGGATCATAGCGCTATGGAGCACGGTGCAATGGCGATGGATCATAGCAAACATGGTATGTCTGAAAACCCATTGGCAGTTGCCAGCCCTAAAGTGCGTCATGCCAAAACGGAGTATGGAGCTTCCGTTGATATGCGCGTTGATATGCCTAGAACAAATCTTGATGATCCTGGTATTGGTTTACGTAAAAATGGTCGCCGTGTTTTAACACTTGCAGATTTACACTCACTTGAAGGGGTCACTAACCAGCAAGAGCCAGAAGCTGAAATTGAGTTGCATTTAACCGGAAATATGGAACGTTATAGCTGGTCATTTGATGGCTTAGAATTTGGTAAAAGCACGCCAGTGCATATGAAGCATAACCAACGTTTAAGAGTTATTTTACAAAACGATACCATGATGACGCACCCTATGCATCTGCATGGTATGTGGAGTGATTTAGAAAACGAGCAAGGTGATGTGCAAGTGCGACGTCATACAATACCTGTTCAACCCGCACAAAGAATCAGCTTTTTAACCACCCCTCACGATGTAGGGCGCTGGGCTTGGCATTGCCATTTATTATTCCATATGGATGCCGGCATGTTTAGAGAGGTAGTCGTATCATGAAACAATTAAAACTATCTAAATCATTTAGTTTATTAATGTTAACTGGGGCTTCATTAATTAGTTTCCCTTTATTAGCGCAAAGTGAAATGGCACAAATGAATAGCGCTAAGATGCAACCACAAGGAGGAAGTGCACCTAAAGATGCAAGAGACCCCCATGCTTACTCTGCGGGAACAACTTTAACAGAAGGCCCATATGCGCTTGAGGGCAATGAGCGATTAACACTCGCTGATGAGCATCCATTTTACGCATTACTAGGCGATCGTCTTGAATATAACGAGCAAGCAAACGCAGGTGTATTTGACTTACAAGCATGGTACGGCACTACCTTTGATCGATTGGTAATTAAAACCGAGGGTGATTTCAGCGAAGGAAGTATTGAAGAAAACCAAACCGATATTTTATGGGGTCACGCCGTATCAGCATATTGGGATACTCAAGCAGGTGTTCGTCTTGATTACAATAAAGAAGGTGAAAATCGGCAATGGTTGGCTTTTGGCTTACAAGGTTTAGCCCCTTATTGGTTTGAACTTGATATGACAGCATACGTAGGTGAGCGAGGCAATACCGCATTTACGTTAGAGGCAGAGTACGAACTACTACTCACGCAAAAGCTAATTATACAACCGCGAGCCGAAATTACACTTTATGGCAAAAACGATAAACAAAACGAGCTTGGAAGTGGCCTATCAAGCAGCGCGATTGGCTTTAGGGTTCGTTATGAATTTACACGCCAGTTTGCGCCCTATATTGGCGTTGAATGGAGCAATAAATTTGGCAATACCGCCGACTATGCCACATCAAGTGGACAAAGTAGCAACAACACCGCATTTGTTGCGGGTATTAAATTTTGGTTTTAATCATTTTAAATAAGAGGTAATTATGAAGTTTTTTAACTCTGCAGTAGCCATTTTAGGTTTAGTGCTTACATTTTCCGCATCAGCGCATATATCACTCAAGCAATCAATACCTGCACAAGAAGCCATGTTAATGCAAGGACCAGAGGAACTTTCGTTAATTTTTAGTGGTGAAGTAAGGCTAGCAAAAGTCATCATCAAAGATGAAAAAAATAAAACAATAAACTTTGATTTCAAACCCAGCGCCACCCCAAGCACAGACTTTAATTGGTCATTACCGAGCCTAGCCCAAGGCACTTACACGGTTAAATGGACAGCACTGGGTGGTGATGGACATAAAATGACTGGCACGTTTAGATTTATGGTACATAAAAATGAATCGCATAAGATGATGCAAGAACAATCTAATACCCACAGCAAACATAATCATTAAGTAGCAACATCATGCAATTAAGTGAATGGTCAGTGCTCTTACTATTATTAAAACTAGCAAGCTATATAGCAATTGTAGGGCTTGCGGGCACTTTATTAATGCGCTTTATGTGTGGCAACAGCAATGTTGCAGGGCATCACTTAATTAGCTTTCATCAGTTCTTAAAACGTTGGCAAATTACGTGTGTAGTTACAGGTAGTATTGCTGCACTTTTACAAGTACCTATAGAAGCTGGAGCAATGGCTGAATCAGGCTTTATGGGAATGTTTGACCCCTTTATGCTTGAAATTGTTTGGCAATCAGTCATAGGTGACCAAGCAAGGTTTAGAATACCAGCGCTTATTATTGCTCTAATTAGCGCATGTATGTGGAATGTGGAATCAGATGATAACGTAGCAGGTTATAAAAACGGTGCCGTTATACTAATCATGCTTGGGTTTATCGCTTATAGCTTCACTTTTACTGGGCACAGTGCAAACGAAAATGGGTTAGTGAAAAGTATTTTAACCTTTCACCTTATTGCCATTGCGAGCTGGTTAGGGTCATTGTGGCCGCTTTACAAAAGCTGCACTTTACTACCTACCAGTGAAGTAAAGTGGTTAATGCATTACTTTGGTCAACTCGCTATTGTTATTGTATTTGTACTACTTATTTCGGGCTTAACTCTGCTCCTGCAGTACCTAGAGTCATTTTCTGCATTGTTTACATCAGATTATGGGCAACTAATTTTATTAAAGCTGTTACTCGTCAGCGCGATGCTGCTCCTAGGTGCATGGCATAAGCTTTTTTTAGTCCCGCAAATCACTCAACAACACCATATAAGTATATTAAAACGCTCGATTACTGTTGAAATAGTAATTGCCCTGTTTGTACTTATTACAACAAGTGTATTTACCACACTTGTTGGTCCGCCTATTTAACGATTAATAAAAAGGGAAACGTATGTTAATTAAATCCTTTAATTTAAAAATTTTATTGCTACTAATTTTTAGCACTGTTAGTTCTTTTACTGTTAGTGCACATGACGATGAAAAATATTCAAAAAAAGGCAAGGCCTTTGTCAATGTTGATAGCGAGGCTGCAAAAACAGTCAGCCTATTTCATGCATCTCTAAAACAAGGTAATCGCGAAGCTGCACGTAAATTACTGGCCGACGATGTCATCATTTTTGAAGGCGGAAGTGTTGAGCGTTCTGCAGATGAATACGCGAAACATCATATGATAGCGGATATGAAATTCTTAAGTGCTGTTAATAGTGAACTACTAGAGCATCAAGTTTACACAAATGGAGACATAGCTTACTCAATTTCAAGAAGTAAAACTCAAGGAAAGTACAAAGGAAAAGATATTAAGTCTATGGGAATGGAATCAATCACATTAAAAAACACCGATACAGGTTGGAAAATCACTCATATTCATTGGTCAAATTAAGGAGTTAACAATGCGAGTAATCTACATTACCTCAGCGTTATTTTTATCATTAACTATGTCATTTTCGGCGATAAGTATCGAAAAACAACATAAAGCATTAATAACTTATGAGAATTCAGAAAAACCTAAAATTGAGCTTACCGTTTATAAAAGTAAAAATTGTGGATGTTGTAATAAGTGGATTGCTCATTTGAGCGAAAACAATATTCAAACAAAAGCAATTAACGTCAATGACATGGGGACGATTAAATCTCAGTATCAAATAAAATCAAATATGCGGTCATGCCATACAGCCGTTTCAGCCGATGGATTTGTATTTGAAGGTCATGTTCCCGCCAAACATATAAAACAGTTTTTAGCTGAACAACATCCTGAAAAGACGATAGGGCTCTCTGTTCCCGCTATGCCTGCTGGTACGCCAGGTATGGAAATGGGCGATCGCTTTTATAAATATAATATTGAAATGCTTACGCACGATTTACAGCAAAATACTTATAAGCATATTAGCAAATACGCTGAGCAGTTTTAACACTTATGGCACAACTCTTGATGTAATATTAAACATTGATTCAATGATTAAATATATAGTGGGTTTACGCCTAATAACCTGTAAGAATTACCCATTGGTATAAATGATATACAAAGTAAATGATAGAAAGGAGCCATCTAATGTCGCAGTATTTAAAGTTTTTCTTAATGATAGCCACATCAACATTAGTCATGTTTGTACTGATGTATTTGAATACTTATCAGCTAAGTCATGTTTTTTTTAGTGAAACTCGCACTTATATGGCGCTTTATATGGGAGCCATGATGGCAGTGATAATGCTACTTTTCATGCTCAATATGTATAAAGATAAAAAGAAAAATATAACAGTACTCATTGCTAGTGTTACCGTATTTGCGGGAAGTTTATTTTTAGTTCGATCACAAGCGACTGTTGATGATAGCTCATGGATGTCGGCGATGATCCCACATCATTCAATTGCAATACTCACCAGTGAAAGGGCAAAAATCAAAGATAAGCGAGTCCAAGAGCTTGCAACAAATATTATTGAGGCACAGCGTCGTGAGATTAAAGAAATGCAGTGGTTACTAAAGGATATAGAGAAAAATGGCCTAGCAGAAACTCAGGAGCAAGCACAATCTAGGACCGTACCGGATTTTAATGCTAAGTAAAATTTTATACCAATACATAAAAGGGAGCTAAACATGAGTAAATCAGCCCAACTTTTTAGAATGGCCACAGATGAGCATATTTGTCCGTTTGGTTTAAAATCAAAAGACCTACTAGAGCGAGAGGGATATACAGTTGATGATCAGCTATTAACTTCTCGAGAGCAAACAGATGAATTTAAAAAACAACACAGTGTAGAAACTACACCTCAAACATTTATTGATAATAAACGTATAGGTGGCTATGACGACTTACTCGATTACTTTGATAAGCCAAAAGCTGGGCAAGAAGGTACAACTTACACGCCCGTGATTGCGATTTTTTCGGTTAGTTTTTTGCTTAGTGTGGCATTTAGTTTTGCAGCGAATAATAGCTTATTATCAATGCAAACCGCTGAACTGTTTGTAGCCCTAACAATGGCAGTGTTAGCAATACAAAAGCTTCAAGACTTATTTAGCTTTACTAATTCATTTATAACCTATGACTTAGTCGCTATGAAAGTAGTCAGGTACGCCTATGTTTACCCATTTTTAGAAGCATTTGTTGGCATTGGAATGATAGCCGGATTACCAGCCTATATTATTGCCCCTATTTCATTGTTCATAGGTGGGGTTGGTGCTGTTTCAGTGATAAAAGCAGTCTATATAGATAAACGAGAGTTAAAATGTGCGTGTGTAGGCGGTGACAGTAACGTACCACTAGGGTTTATCTCCCTAACAGAAAACCTGTTTATGATCGCTGCCGGTATTTGGATGTTTGTTAAGTAAACAACAGCTTTAATTTAAAAACATGATGATGTACTAGTGTGATTACCAAGGGATTATGTCGCTCTAATTACCGAGCGACTTTGTCGTAAATAGCATATCAGCTGTACTAGCTCATATCAGATCTCACAGTTTAAGTGAATAAGTTTAGACTTCATCAGGCAGACTGCTATGAGCGAAAAGCAGACATTGACCGTTAATCGTTTCAACGACGGCAATTAGCCATACGTTGCATGTTTGCTCCCTTACTGGTTTTACGATATCCAAAACCGACATAACGACCATTAAGCAAATACCAAAGTAAAATAGGTATGTGCTCCAATCATATAGCCAAAGAGGATAAAGCGTTAATAGCACTGCTACAGGCCCTAGAATGCTGAAGACAGCTCTGGTATGGTTTTTATTTTGTGCCAGTTGTATAAGTTTACCAATAGTTCCAAAGATGCAAAAATAGGTAAGAGCGTATTTACAGCTATTCCTTCGAAGTGAGAGAAGAAGCCTAGTCCTAATGCCGATGCAAGTGACCTTAATGCAGGGAAGCAGGCCGTGCCGCTAGCCAAACGCCACTAGAGCCTACTCTGTCTAATATTTTATTTATCATTTGAAAGTCTATTGGTTGATATTACCATCATTCTAAACTCCGTATATAAGTACGGAGTCAATCATTTTAATGAATCAATTATGGGGCAATGTGTTGGATCTTCGTTTTGCATACAGGTATTTGTCATATCCACAATTACTTTCTCTAAACGTTGAAGGTCATTAATTTTGTCTCGAATGATTGCTAACTTTTGTCGGCTTAATAGCTCAACTTGAGTGCAGTTGCTGTCCATAGACATTAGCGATTTTATTTCTCTTAACGTAAAGCCGAGCGCTTTGGCTTTTGTGATAAACCTAAGTTGTCCTGCTATTGTTTCGTCATATTGTCTATAACCAGATATTGGTTTTTCAGGTTGTGTAATCAGCCCTTCTCGTTCATAAAAACGAATGGTTTCTACATTTAAATTTAATGATTGTGCTAATTTGCCAATGGTTTTCATTATTGCCTTTGCGAATACTACTAATCTAAAGTTATATTTAGTTTAGCTATCCAATGATTTGATGATGCCGCACGCTTCAATTGTATTGTCTGAACCACAAGCACTTGCCATCTGTTGTAATTCAGCTTTAAGCGCCCTTAATTCTTTCATACGTTTATTCACTAGTGCAAGTTGCTGATCAATTAATGCATTAACGCTAGAGCAGCTTTCTTCTGGCTTATTTTTTAATTCGATAAGACGTTTAATATCATTGAGTGATATATCTAGGCTGCGACAATGCTTTACGAATTCCAATTGTTTAAGTGCTTTACTATCATACAGCCTGAAATTACCTTCTGAACGGTTTGGATTTAACAGTAATCCTTCTCTTTCATAATATCTAATCGTTTGTATTGAACAGCCCGATTTTTTTGACAATTCGCCTATTTTCATCAATTTCCCCCAGACATTTGACTCTATAGTTACTATAGAATCTATAGTATAGGTATGCAACGAAAGGGATATATAAAAATGACTGAGAAATATTTAAACAATACGAATATCGTTAATTTTGAACACAAAGATATCCAATCCCTGATCGATCAACGAGGGTGGAAAAATTTGGATAATTTCAACAAAATTGGTGCCGCTTATCAGTTTGTAAAAGATGAAATAATGTTTGGCTATAACAAGAGTGATGATATTTCAGCAAGCGATGTGCTAGCAGATGGTTATGGACAATGTAATACTAAGGGTAATCTGTTAATGGCACTATTGCGTGGACTAGGTATCCAGTGTCGTTTCCAAGGTTTTACCATTGATCAGCAACTACAAAAAGGTGCTATCCCAAGCTTGTATTTTGGTTAGCACCTAAATACATCATTCATAGTTGGGTAGAAGTTTACTTTGAAGGGCGTTGGATAAACTTAGAGGGCTTTATATTGGATGAGCAATACTTAAGCTCACTACAGCAGAAATTTAGCCAAGCAAAAGATGAGTTTTGTGGTTATGGTGTTGCAACAAAGTGCTTATCTTCACCCGGTACGGATTGGCGTGGAGAGGATACCTATATTCAAAAAGAAGGTATTCATGACGACTTTGGGCTTTATGATTCACCAGATAAGTTCTATCTCGAAAAAGGTACTAATCTATCAGGTGTAAAACGTTGGTTGTATCAACGAGTGATCCGACATTTGATTAATATGAATGTATCAAAAATAAGAAATAAAAAAGTACTGGAGGTACAAAATGCACAACCATAGTCACAGTCATCAGCATGGTAAAGACGACCGGATTGGTTGGGCATTTTTCCTTAATGTGATATTTACCATTATCGAATTTATAGGTGGTTGGCTCACAAACAGTACGGCGATAATGGCGGATGCCGTTCACGATCTTGGTGATAGTCTTTCAATAGGTTTTGCGTGGATTTTAAGTCGTTTTTCAGATAAAGAAGCATCAGACAAATTCAGCTATGGTTATCGCCGACTTACACTTTTTGGTGCATTGGTAAATAGTATTGTTTTGATTATCGGCTCTATTTGGGTTTTATTTGAAGCAATACCTAAGCTGTCCAATCCTGAAATGCCTGTAGTTGAGGGGATGTTAGGGCTAGCCATACTCGGTGTTGCCGTAAATGGTTATGCGGTATTCAAATTAAAAGCGGGTGAAACACTAAATGAAAAAGTGCTGACATGGCACCTACTTGAAGATGTACTCGGTTGGGTTGCCGTTCTTATAGTCTCTATTGTATTGTTGTTCGTTGAACTGCCGATATTAGATCCTCTATTATCAATAGGGTTTACGCTGTTTATCTTATTTAACGTTTTCAAAAATCTTAAATCAACATTGGTGCTTTTTCTTCAAGCTGCACCCGATAAAGAGACCCAAGAGCGTATTAAGCAGTCATTAATTGAATTTCCTGAAGTAAATGGTATACACCATATGCATTTTTGGTCACTGGATGGTGAAAGTCACGTTTTAACAGCGCACCTTGAGCTGAGTGACAACTTTGACGTTAAAGAATTAATTAAGCTTAAACAAGAGGTTGCAGCTAAATTATCTTCCTATCATTTATCGCATACGACGATAGAGTTTGAGTTTTTAAATGAAAATTGTAGGGATGAAGCAGAGTAAGTTTTATCAATAAAATTTTGGAGCATACAATATAAAAAGCAGCTTAATTAGGCATAACTTAGTAATTAAGCTGCTTTTTTGCTTTTAGATTTCGTCGGATTGCTGTTTGTTACTCTCAGCGCCATGCGCCCATTGATATAAAATAGGCAATACAAACAAAGTTAAAATGGTAGAAGATACAATACCGCCGATAACAACTGTTGCTAGTGGTCGTTGTACTTCTGCACCAATTCCAGTGTTTAACGCCATTGGAATAAAACCTAAACTTGCGACCAGTGCCGTCATTAAAATAGGTCTTAAACGAATGATGGCACCTTCAATGATCGCTACGTATAGGTCGCCTTTTTTATGCCAAAGATCTCGAATAAAAGCCAACATAACCAAGCCATTTAATACTGCGACACCTGACAATGCAATGAAGCCGACACCTGCCGAAATTGATAAGGGCATGTCTCTTAAATAAAGTGAAAATACGCCCCCTGTTAATGCTAAAGGCACGCCACTGAAAATGATTAATGCATCTTTTAATGAACCAAATGCTATAATCAAAATACCTAGGATAACAACCAATGTTATCGGTACAACTAGGCTTAATCGCTTACTTGCTGATTCTAGTTGTTCAAACGTTCCACCATAATCAAGCCAGTATCCTGCTGGAATTTCTCCTTCCTGATTAATTTTAGCTTTAACTTCTTTTACAAAACCGCCTAAATCTCTACCACGAACATTGACGGTAACCACAACTCTTCTTTTTCCGTTCTCTCGGCTAATCTGCGCGGGTAAAGACTCTGATTTAAGCTCTGCAACTTCTTCAATTGGCACATAGTTACCATTCTCAAGTGGAAGCGGCAGATGCTTCAAGCTATCGATATCCGTTCTTATTTGCTCTGGTAGGCGAACAACTAACTCAAACCGTCTGTCACCTTCATAAATGATCCCCGCAGATTCACCGCCAATCGCAGTGGCAACCCAGTCTTGCAATTCGGTAACGTTCAATCCATACCTACCAAGCGCTTCTCGTTTAGGAATTACTGATAAAGATGGAACACCTGTGACCTGTTCCATTCGAGCATCAGCGGCACCATCCACGGTTTTCACAATATTTAGAATATCTTTTGCGGTAAGTAATAACCGATCCAAATCATCACCAAATATTTTGATGCCGACATCAGCTCTAACGCCAGAAATCAATTCATTGAAACGCATTTGAATAGGCTGAGTGAATTCATAGTTGTTGCCTGGAATGTTTTTCAGTACTTTTTCCATTTCTTCAACTAATTCACTTTTTGGTTTTGAAGGTTCGGCCCATTCTTTACGTGGTTTTAAAATAACAAAGATATCAGCAATACTCGGTGGCATTGGGTCGGTTGCTACTTCTGGTGTGCCAATGCGCGAGAATACTTTATCAACTTCAGGAAACGCTTTAATACGTTGCTCAAGTACTTCTTGCATTTCTACTGATTGCTCTAGGCCAGTCGATGGAATTCTTAATGCCTGTAGTGCAATATCACCTTCATTTAATTGAGGAACAAATTCTGTCCCAAGCGTAGTTGCTAACCAAAGGCTATACCCCATTAACAGCGTTGAGAATGAAACAATAATCCAACGAAATTTCATCGCCATTTTTAACAATGGTTCATAAATAGACTTGGTTGAACGAATAACTACACTTTCTTTTTCGCTGATTTTACCTTTCATAAACACAGCTACAGCAGCAGGAACCAGTGTAACTGAAAGGATCATTGCGGAAATTAACGCCATAACGACAGTTGCCGCCATAGGGTGGAACATTTTCCCTTCAACGCCAGTTAGCGTGAAAATGGGGATGTAAACAACAGTGATAATTGCCACACCAAACAAGCTTGGACGTATCACTTCTGAAGTGGCTTCAAAAACGGTATTTAGGCGTTCTCTTAAGTCTTGCCTATGACCGTTGTGTTGGGCCTGTGCTAACCTACGGACAGAGTTTTCAACGATGATTACAGCCCCGTCCACTATCAAGCCAAAGTCCAATGCGCCGAGACTCATTAAATTGGCAGATACTCCTGCTTGCACCATACCTGTGATTGTCATTAACATGGAAATAGGGATAACAGCAGCGGTAATGAGAGCTGCACGTAAATTTCCAAGTAGAATAAATAACACAACAATAACTAAAAGCGCACCTTCAACGAGGTTTTTGGTAACGGTTGCAATCGCTTTATCTACTAACGTTGTTCTGTCGTAAACAGGCTCTGCGGTAATGCCCTTTGGCAGAGATTTTTGTATTTCGCTGAGCTTATGTTCCACTTCTAAAGCAACGGTGCGAGAATTCTCACCAATCAGCATCATGGTTGTACCAAGCACTGTCTCAATGCCATTACGAGTAGCAGCCCCTGTTCTAAGTTCTTTGCCTATAGCAACATTGGCAACATCACTTATTTTTACAGGAATACCATCGTTCTTTTTGATGATGACATTGAGGATTTCATCCATTGTCGCAAGTTGCCCGATGGAGCGCACTAACACTTGTTGTCCGTTTTGCTCAATATAACCCGCGCCACGGTTATCATTATTTTTACGTAATGCATCAGAAACGTCTTCAAAGCTTACCTGATGAAAAAGTAATTTTTCGGGTTTCGGCGTTATATGATACTGCTTGTTATAGCCGCCGATGCTGTTGACCTCAATGACGCCTTTAACTTGAGCCAATTGCGGTTTAATGATCCAGTCTTGTATTTCTCTTAAGGCAATAGCGGTATAAGGCTCTCCATTAGGCATTTTAGCGTCAGGAGAAGCTTGTACGGTATACATAAATATTTCACCAAGCCCTGTGGAAATAGGACCCATCTCTGGCTCTAAGCCAGAGGGAATAACGCCTTTTATCGCAGCTAATCTTGCATTGATTAAGTTGCGTGCGAAATAAATATCGGTTCCCTCTTCAAAGATAACGGTCACCTGGGATAAACCATATCTTGAAAGAGAGCGGGTGTGAGACAGCTTTGGTAGTCCAGCTAATGCGTTTTCTACTGGAAAAGTTACCCTTTGCTCCGCTTCTAAAGGTGAATAACCGGGGGCAGAGGTATTTATTTGTACCTGTACGTTTGTTATATCTGGAACAGCATCAATGGGAAGTTTTTGATAACTCCACATACCAACGCCGATGATTACCATCAGCAAGCTTAATACTAAATAGCGCCTATTTATTGCAAGACGCAAAATTGATTCAATCATATTGCGTCTCCTAATCGTCGTCTTCTACTTCAGATTTCAAGATATCTGCTTTAATCAGATAACTGTTTTTGTTTACATATTCAGCGTCTTTACTGAGGCCATCAATGACCTCGATATAGTTTTTGTCTGAACGACCAAGGACAAGTGGTGCAAACTCGTACTCTTCATTTTCTTTTACAAAGACACCTAATTGTCCACCTAGCTCTTGTATGGCAACTTTCTCGACCGCTAAATCCACCTCAAATTGGTTTATCTTTACGTTGCCTTTTAATAATTGACCTGACGTTAGCTTTAACTCAGTGTTGTTTAATCGTACCCGTGCTAAAACATAAGGCTGATCTTTAGCTGGAATAATATTAGTGATGACTGAACTGAATGCGTGTTCACCTTGCTCAATATCAACATGCTGACCGACTTTGATTTGATTATATTGGCTGGTAAACACCTTAAATTCAGCCCACAAGGTGTCAAATTTGACGATTTCAAACAAGCTAGTGTTTTGCGTGATACCGCCAATATTTCCATTTCGCTGTAAAACAGTCCCAGAAACAGGCGATGTTATTTTATAAGTATTTAAGCTCTCATTAGATTCAATAACGGCTAATAGATCGCCTTTTTTTACCGTATCACCAACAGTGAAGTTTATTGTCTTTATAACGCCGTTATATCTAGCGCTAACTTGAAATAATTGTTCAGCGCCTATCGTCGTAGAGCCGTATACAGGGATAGTTTGGTTCAACGTTTTTGAAGCTAAATAGGCTGTTTCAACACCAACCTTTTTTGCCATGTTATTGTCGATTTTGCTTATGCCTTCTTCGCCTTCATGTTCATCTTCACTAGCGAAAACACTTTGAATGGGTGATAGATACCCAATAAAAATCAATAGTGCGAGTAAATAGTTTTTCATTTTGAATTCCTAAACGATTCAGTTAATCACTGAATCAATAAATTGTTATTAAACTTAAAGTGATGTTTATTTAGAGTGACAGCGCTTCGTTTGTTAGTTTTTCTATCTCTGCGCCATAAATTAGGGCAGCAGATGCCGCGTCAATAAGGGTTCGCCGAGCATTTAACAGCTCTTGTCTAGCCGATACATAATCAAGATATCCATATCGACCTTTTTGATAGGCGTCTTGAGTATCTTCCAGTGCATCTTCAAGCATTGGGATAACCGACTGCTTTAATGAATTAGCTGTTAATATGGCTTGTTTTCTATTGGAGTATGCTCGTAGTAAGTGATTTCTAAATCTTAACTTAGTCGCCTCTTTCTCTATGGCAACTTGGTCACGCTCTGCTAGCGCACTAGCGATTGCGCCAGAATTTCGCTTTTCAGCAAACAAAGGTAAGCTAAAGCCAGCGACCAGTGCCGTATCATTGGCTTCTTGAGAGCGCCTAACACCAACAGACCATTTGATATTGGCCGTTGACTCTGTTTTAGCCAACTGTAACTCGGCCTCTTTTAGTCGCTGCTCACTTGCATAAACTTGAATAGCAGGGTTTTTCTCTAATTTCGCAAAGAGACTACTAAAATCACTATCATTGCCAAATTGAAACAGATCTCCAGTTACTCTAGAGAATGACACTGATGTTTCTCCCCAGTAAGCTGATAAAGAAAGCTTTAGATATTCCAAGCGCTTTTGTTCAGATTGAAGGGTGAGGTTAGCCTGAGCAATAACTGCTTTTGAGCGTTTCACTTCAGCCTCAGGAGTAGCACCTGCGCGGTTACGCTGAGATACAATCTCTAAGGTTTCTTGTGCTAAGCTCAAAGCATTTTCTGCCAATATAACTCTTTGTTGGGCTGCAAGTACTTCCACGTACTTCTCAGTGACTTGAGCCATTAAATTAAGCGCAGAGACTTCTTTTTCAGCAGTGAGTAGTGTTCTTGATTTTGAAACAATTCCAATCCGCGCTGAGCGTTTATCTCCCATTTCGATAACCGAAGATAGAGCGACTGTTAATTCAGCACTGTCGAATGTATTAAATTCACCTGAGCCTGCAAAGTTCTCAGCTTCAAGCTCTAGTTCATAAGCAGGATTTAAACTTGCGATTTGTTCTCGTCCAATTAATGCCGTTTGCTTGAAATCAAATATTTTAAGTTCTGGATTTTGTTTAAGCGTCCACTGAATTGCCTCTTGAAGGTTTAACTGCTTCTCAAAGGCATAAACATTAAATGTAAAAAGTGACAAAGCGAGAAACGCGATATATTTAAGCCGAGGTGTTACACACCTTAAAATTGCTATCTTGCGATGCACACAGGTATTAAGTGCCATGTATACTTTCCTATAAATTTATATGTGATATTTAGGTCATTAACATTTGACCTTTCTTAATTTTCTATAAAATTTAGGCGTATTTAGGTGGGCGGAATGGCACCGAGATATAGCCTTTTAGCTCAGGGGAAACTAAGGCGTAGGTAAGGAAGTGATCTGTTGCTTGTAAAATATTACAAGAAGAATCTGTATTTAAAAATAACTGACAGCAGCAACAAAAATTACAATTATCAATTAAAGTTTGGCTATTACCCTCCTCAAATAAATTAGAGCTTTCAGGAGCTTTTAGCGGGGTAATAGACTCAGTTAGTGATATATTAAAAGAACTTTCAATTAAGTTTCCTTCAATCTCTTCTTGCGAAAAAAACACAGACTGCACCGCGATTAAAATCATTATCACGTATGATATATATGGTTTAAAATATGACGGGTGCATTCTTTTAACTACTTTCTACTTAAGACTTTAGCTGTAAGATGCGGCGAGCACCGTTTAAAACGACAACAGCAATAATCAAACCAATCACTAAATCTGGATAACGGCTGCTAGTTACTGTAACTAATAAGCCAGCTAAGATTACACCTACGTTTGCGATTACGTCATTTGCGGAAAAAATCCAACTCGCTTTCATATGAGCGCCGTCTTCTTTGTTGCCAAATATTAAAAACAGACAAGCAATGTTAGCGATTAGTGCTATTCCACCAAATATCATCATTAAAGAAGAGATAGGTTCACTACCGTAAATAAAGCGTCTTACGACTTCACTCAAAGCACCTAGCGCTAGAATAATTTGAAGTACACCAGATATATGTGCCGCTCTAAGTTTCATGCTTATGCTTTTACCGACAGCATATATAGCTAAACCATAAACAGCAGCATCAGCAAACATATCTAATGAGTCGGCAATAAGGCCAGCAGATTGCGCAATAATCCCAGCAATTACTTCTATAAAAAACATGACTCCATTAATGGCTAACAACCATTTTAGCGTTGATGCTTCTTTCATCTCATTTTTTTGGGCTAGATCTTTTGCTTTTGCAGCTTCGGTGCTGCAACTTTCTTTAGTTGATGCCAACTCTGCACCGAGATTGAGTTGTTGTAATTTTTTTGTTATCTCATCTAAATTTTCATCATGAAAAACCTTGACTAAACGGCTAGGAATATCAAATTGCAACCCAACTGAAGGCTCAATTGAGTCAAGTGCTAACCTAATCAATCTCTCTTCTGAAGGACAGTCCATTTGAGGTACTTTAAATGTACTGACAAACGCGCCACTATAGTTATCTAATTGTGTATCAATTTTTACATCTTCATTGGTAGAAGATGATTGACACTGACCACTACATTTTTCTGACATATTTAACACTCCGTAATAATATTAAAATAAGTATAAAATCTATAGTGGCTATAGAGTCAAATAAAAAATTATTTAATGTAAAAGCGTGGAAACTGAATTGAAAAGCTAGTTTAAGAAAATAGTTTCTGCTAGTATTTTAAATACTATATTTAACTGGTGATAACTTTGAACCTTAATGTTGTACTAAAAATGCTCTTGGTTATTTCGATTGTTTTACAATCGTTAACTGCTGTAGCATCCTCAACATCTGAGAATCACCAAATAGATATAGAGCACCTTCAAACTCAACATGATCATGCAGATGATCGAAATGTCTCAAATGATAATGTAGGTGATGAGCAGCATAATGAAAAAGATTGTCATCACTGCGGTCATTGCAGTGGCAGCCACTTATCTTGGATTTTAGTCAGTAATTCAAATACCACGGGCAAACTAAACATTATCAATAAAACGCCTTATCAAATTGATCAAACAAATACTTACCTTGAAGCGATACTTCGCCCACCCATTTCTTAATTAGATTGATTTTTAATGACCTATTTGTCCATGAGAAGGATAAAGGGTTCGTGTTTATAAATTAAAAAATTAAGAAGTTTTATGTATATATTTTTAAAAAATGCAGGTTTAACCCTGTCTTTATGCATGGCTGTGAGTTTTTCAGTTGCCACTTATGGCAAACAGAAAAGTATTTCATGGCTAGATAGTCAAATAAATAAAGATCCCGAAGTTGTTGCGGCTAAAGAGTTACTTAATGCAAGTAATCATAGAGCCAAAAGCTTAACTCAAGCCGTATATAACCCAGAGCTTGAAGCAAGCTATGAAAAAGAAGGTGATTTTGATAATTACTCTATTGGTATCAGTCAAACGATAGATTTTTGGGATAAGCAATCAACAAATAAAACCATTGGTGAAATTGATGTTTATGCAAACCAGCAACAATTGTTATCTCTACTCGATTCTAAAAAGGCTAATGCCTTAACTGCATTAGTTAATTGGCAAGCAGCAAAAAAAGCTGCTCAGTTACTTTCAGAAAGAGAAGAGCAATTGCAAACGCTCGTTGGAATTGTTGAAGACAAACGAAAAGCTGGACTTCTAGAGCCACTTGACGCTGAGCTAGTCTATTTAAACTTGTCGCAAATTTTTAGTGAAATATCTGAGTCTCAAATTGCTTTGAAAAATGCAGAGGTAAAGGTTCAGGAGTTATTGCCTGATTGGACGCCTAATACTACCAATTTGTTTTCATTTACTTTTGGAGCAACAAGCTACTCATTTAACTCCCAGTGGGTTGAGGAACATCCAAAAGTTAAACTTGCTAGAGCGAAATGGAAGGGACAACAATCTAAAGCTCAACTAACCACTATGGAATCTAAAGCTAATCCAACCATTGGCGTTAGCGCAGGGAAAAGTGGAGATGAAGACTTGGTTGGTGTGACTTTTTCAATGCCTTTAAACATCAGAAATAACTATACAGATAATGTTAAAGCCGCTTATTCAGAAGCCATTGCAGCCGAGGCGAATTTTCAGTCGGTATATCGAAAGCAGTCTTTTGAAGCAAAAGCTAATTATGAATCGCTTAATGTCAGTAGAAAATACTACGAGCAATGGCAAAAGCTCACCCAAGGTAGGTTGGCTAGCAGCGCAAATTTATTAAATAAGCGCTGGCAAGCTGGTGACATAAACACTTCTGATTATTTACTCGCATTAAATCAACGTGCGGAAGGGCTTCATGCAGGAATACGTTTGGAAAATCAATTCAAGCTTGCAGAAATATCCTTCATTTTAAGTATGGGTCAGTTATCCAAATTTGAGATTTGAGCGCTTTGTTTTTTCAGTAGCGAAAAACGAAATCTTAAATTTATTAAAAATATAGGTTACAAAAATGAATACAGTAATTAGTAAAAAATTTTTAGCCGTAGTAATTAGCAGCCTGTTAGTTGGGTTTAGTACAAATCATGATGCTTTTGCACAGTCGTCAGATGGAACTGGTTCTGTCACAAACGTTTCGAAACAAGAAGAAAAAGAACATCAAGATGAGCATGAACACGAAAAGGGACATGAAGAAGATAAAGGTGACCATGACGAGCACGGCCATGAAGGTGGTAATAGAGAGGGAGAAGAAGAACATGAAGAAGGTATCACTATTGATCCAAAGAAGATGTCGCTTGCTAACATTAAAGTGGAAAGTGTTAAGCCTGAATATCAATTTAGCTCCGTATATGCACCTGGCGAAATAAAAGCTAATGGCTATAAAAGTTATGTGGTATCACCACGTACAGAGTCAGTAATTATCAGTCGCCATGCAGCGCTTGGCGAGTATGTAGAAATAGGTCAGAAGTTAGTTACATTATTTAGTGAAGCAATGGCACAAGCACAAGCTGACTATTTAATCGCTTCAACCGAATGGCAACGTGTAAAAAAGCTGGGTAATAAGACGGTGAGTGAAAGTCGATTATTACAAGCTGAAACAACATACAATGCGAGCTATGGCAAGCTCATTGCTTTAGGGTTAACTGAAAAAGCAATAAATGGTATTTCTAACAAAGACATTAAAGCATTTGGACAATATGCATTAACGGCGCACCGTGAAGGTGTCGTGCTTCAAGACGACTTTATCCAAGGGCAACGTGTTGATGCTGGGGATTCAGTCATGTTGTTAGCTGATGAAAAACAACTATGGGTTGAAGCAAAAGTTTCTCCAAATAAAAAGCTAAATTTATCAATTGATTCTCCTGCGGTACTTAAATTAGAAGGCCAGAGTTACAATGCCAAAGTTATCCAAGAAGCCCATACAATTGATCCCGTAACTCGTACAAGAATTATTAGATTGGGGGTACAGAATGCTGATGATAACCTTCATTCAGGTATGTTTGTAAAAGTTTACTTTCAGTTTGCCACAAAGCAGAAAGTGATGGCTGTGCCAGAAGAAGCATTGATCCGCAGCGCAGATGGTGATTGGACCGTATTTGTCGAAGACCACCCTGGAGAATTTAAAGCTGTAGAAGTAGAACTAGGCCGAGCCTTAGGTGATTTTAGGGAAATCATTGGCCTTGATAGTGGGACGCGAATTGTAACCAAAGGCGCATTTTTTGTTGCTTCTGAAATCGCTAAAGGCGGATTTGATCCGCATAACCACTAAGGAGCAAGACTATGTTTAATAAAATAATAGATTGGTCTGTTAATAATAGACTCCTGATTTTGATTGCGCTGTTTGCCACAATTGTCGGCGCAATTATGGTTATACCAAAACTAAATTTAGATGCCTTTCCTGATGTTACTAATGTTCAAGTTGCTGTAAATACTGAAGCGCCAGGACTAGCTGCTGAAGAAGTTGAACAACTCATTACGTACCCCATTGAAGCGGTCATGTATGCCTTACCTGATGTAGAACAAGTGCGCTCAATTTCTAAGACAGGCTTGTCTGGCGTCACGGTTGTTTTCAAAGAAGGCACCGACATTTACTTTGCAAGACAACTTGTATTTGAGCGTCTTCAAGCCGCAAAAGAACTGATACCAGAAGGTGTCGGCACACCCGAAATGGGGCCAAACACCTCAGGGCTAGGCCAAGTATTTCAGTACCTTCTTATTTCAGATAAAGATGCAGGCTATGATGCTATGGCACTCAGGAGTCTCAATGATTGGGTAGTAAAATTACTCGTTATGCCTGTCGATGGTGTTACTGATGTACTCTCCTTTGGAGGTATTGTTAGGCAGTACCAAGTAAATGTAGATCCATCTAAGCTTCTTTCTTATAACCTAACGCAAGAAGACGTTGTTGGTGCCCTAGATAACAACAATGCCAATGTTGGCGGATGGTATATGAACCGTGGGCAAGAGCAGCTTGTTATTAGAGGTGCAGGTTGGTTTGAAAGTGGTGACGCTGGTATTAGTAATATCAAACAAGTTCCCGTCAAAACAGTTGATGGGACAGTTGTGACGGTTTCGGATATTGCTAAAGTTGAAATGGGCAGTGAAATTCGTCAAGGTGCTGTCACAATGACGCGCAAAACCGAAGACGGTAAAGTCGAAAATTTAGGTGAAGTTGTCTCTGGCATTGTCTTAAAACGCATGGGGTCTAATACTAAAGCCACCATTGATGGTATCAATGCAAGAATCCCATTGATTAATCAAGCATTGCCTAAAGGTGTTCGCTTTGAACCATTTTATGATCAGGCTGATTTGATTGAAAAAGCCGTTGATACAGTAGTTGATGCACTATTACTAGCATTTATTTTCATCTGTATTGTATTAGCACTATTTTTAATGAATATACGTGCAACCTTCCTTGTCCTAATATCTATTCCAATTTCAATTGGTATCGCGTTAATGATCATGGCTTGGTGGGGCATTTCTGCAAACCTTATGTCATTGGGTGGCATTGCCGTAGCCATTGGTATGCTAGTTGATGGTTCAGTCGTGATGGTTGAAAACATGTTTAAGCATTTAAATAGACCAGACTCTACCCATTTAAAAACTGTAAAAGAAAGAGTGCCTAGTGCTGATACTGATCCACATGATGTAGAACAAGATGAGCATGGTATTAAGTTACGTCTTCAAAATGCGGGTAAAGAAGTGGCTCGTCCCGTATTTTTTGCAGCTTCTATTATTTTAGTTGTATTTACGCCTTTATTTAGCTTTGAAGGTGTTGAGGCAAAGTTATTTCAACCTATGGCAATAAGCATCATTTTAGCTGTTATATCTGCTATTGTGGTTGCGTTGTTTTTTGTACCCGCTTTAGCTACTTATTTATTTAAGTCAGGTGTAAAAGAGAGGGAAAGCTTTGTTCTTAGGCCATTAGACAAACTCTACAGAAAAGGGCTTACATTCGCACTAAAACGCACCAAATTAGTCATTTCAGCCGCACTTATATTAGTTTTCTCTGCCTTTGCATTAGTTCCATTAATTGGTACTGAATTTGTACCTGAGTTAGAAGAAGGGACGATAAACTTAAGAGCAACGCTTGCACCTTCTTCCAGTTTAGATACCGCGCTCACTGTGGCACCAATTCTAGAAGAAAAACTAATGGCTTTTCCTGAAGTAACCTATGCATTAAGCCGAATTGGTCGAGCAGAAATAGGTGGAGACCCAGAGCCAGTGAATAACATCGAAATTTACATAGGGTTGAAGCCTGTTTCTGAGTGGACCAGTGCATCTAATCGATATGAACTTCAAGGAAAAATGGAGAGATCTCTAGAAGAATTCCCTGGGTTGCTACTCAACTTTTCTCAACCTATTGCGACTCGTGTCGATGAGCTACTATCTGGTGTTAAGGCTCAGTTGGCGATAAAGTTGTTTGGGCCTGAACTTGAGGTACTGGCGGCTAAAGGTCAAGAAATAGAAACAGCAATTAAAAACATTGAAGGTGCAAGGGATGTTGCATTGGAGCAAATTGCTGGTGAAGCGCAATTGGTGATAAGTCCTAACAGGCAAGAACTATCACGCTTTGGATTGTCTGTGAGTGACATAATGGAGGTTGTGCGTGATGGTATTGGTGGTGTTGCAGCCGGACAAATAATCAATGGTAATGAACGTTATGATATTTACGTTCGCATAGAGGAAGAGTACCGAAGTAACAAAGAAGCTATTGCTGATATTCGGCTTCAATCACCTACTGGTGCTTGGGTGCGACTGGGTGACGTAGCCTCAGTCTCATTTGAGTCAGGCCCACCACAAGTTAGACGCGATGATGTACAACGAAGAGTCGTTATCCAAGCAAATGTACAAAATCGAGATATGGGAAGCGTGGTTGCCGATATCAGAACGGTAATTGCTGAAAAGGTTGACTTACCTTCAGGTTATTCTGTTTCGATTGGAGGCCAGTTCGAAAGTCAAAAACGTGCTCAAAATAGGTTAGCTATAGTTGTACCTTTATCGTTAGCACTAATCGCACTACTACTTTACTTTGCCTTTGGTTCTGTTGGTCAAGCTATGCTGATATTGGTCAACGTGCCGCTTGCTGTAATTGGCGGAGTTTTCTCCTTATATTTATCTGGACAATACTTGTCTGTACCAAGCTCCGTTGGCTTTATTACCTTATTTGGTGTAGCGGTATTGAATGGGGTCGTTATGGTAGAAAGTATCAACCAACGTATTAAAGACGGTCTAGAAGCATCTAAAGCCGTTTTTGAAGGCGCTACTTCAAGATTAAGACCTGTACTTATGACTGCTATAACATCAGCTTTAGGTTTGATACCGATGTTAATGTCTAATGGTGTTGGTGCAGAAATACAGCGCCCATTAGCGAGTGTTATTGTTGGCGGCTTGGTAACTGCAACACTGTTAACATTATTTGTTTTACCTGTTTTATATCGCTGGTTTTCAGAGAAAAAAATAAAAGAGCTATCCAGATAAAATTACTGTGAACTCTAACCCCACGCTAAAGTCACGTTTAGCGTGGGGTTATTGAGTAGATGAACGAAAAGAAAGATTAGATTTAACAATAAACTAATAGTCATGACTGCTTTGTCGGAATATTTGTCGTTAAACAGGCCAAAGCTAACTTCCGCTTTCGTATCTTTGCAGTCTTAATCTCTATGTGTCTCAAGGTCGGCTTATGGCACAGAGCAGACCGCCGGTAATTATTGAGTGATGCAATCCACGGCTATAACTGCCCATGAATACAAGTTCTTTATGTAATGAAAAATAAAGATGCGCTGTTGCTACTCCGCAAAGCATCGGCCTAAATAAACTCTACCTCGAAGTAAACCGATTAGCTTTCGTATAACAGATAGGGCAAATTATCAATTCAAATCACTTACTGTAATAGATGTTTTCAAGCGATTTCTCGTTGTTTAAGAAATTTACCTAATAAAAAACATAATTATTTTTAGAGTGTAATTTAGTTAATAAATCTCAATTTAAGTGCCATATTTCATTATAAATCAATAAGTTCTCAACGCGCCGTGAATTCTCGATTTAAGTGGCACTGATCAATTTTTTGAAAAATAACTAATTTTTATTCCACAAACAATTGATAACCATTATTGTTTAGATTAATATGCACCTACTAAATGAAATTGAGAGTAGTTTGTATTCATGTATATTTGTCTTTGTCACGGGGTGACTGATAAAAAAATTGAGCAAACAATTGACGATGGTGCAACTACCATGCGTGAATTAACTAAAGAGCTTAAAGTAGGCAGCCAATGCGGTAAGTGTTGTTGTTGTACTAAAAAGATCCTAAATCGCAAACTTATTGAGATTGCAGATATTACCGATCAAGTCGCTTAATTCGTTATTACAAAATTCAGATACAAAAAAAGCAGCTTATAAAGCTGCTTTTTTTATGACCTAAATTTACCTTACAGTTGAGACTGTAAGTAATTTTCAAGCCCTGTATTTTGAATAAGTAGTTGCTGGGTTTCTAGCCAGTCAATTTGTTCTTCCTGCTCGTTCAAAATATTGTCGAGTGCTTCACGGCTAATATAATCTTTTTTGTTTTCAGCTAATTTAATTGCACTGCGCAAATCATCAATTGTATCAAGCTCAAAGCTCATATTTGCGGCAATCATTTCTTCGCTGTTTTCGCCAATGCGTAAACGGCCTAGGTCTTGTAAGTTAGGTAAGCCTTCTAAAAATAAAATACGTTCGATTAAACGATCGGCGTTTTTCATTTTTTGAATTGAAACTTTGTAGTCTGCTTTATCAAGCTGGCTAAAACCAAAATCTTTAAACATGCGGGCATGCAAAAAGTATTGGTTAATACCCACAAGCTCATTAGCGAGTACTTTATTTAAAGCTGCTATAACGTCTTTATCGCCTTTCATACTTTATGCTCCTTACTCGCCCATTTGTGCTTGGTGGTAATTTTGCGTACCAATTTTATCAATTAGACCAAGTTGTTGCTCTAACCAATAAACGTGATCTTCTTCGGTATCAAATAATAGCTTTTCTAACACTTCGCGAGACTGATAATCTTGCTGCTCTTCACAAATAGCAATTACCTCTTTAACACATGCAACTACTTCAAGCTCCAATGTTAAGTCGTTTTGCATCATGCTTTTTACATCGTTACCAATTAAAAGGTCACGGCGTTTAGTCATGTTAGGCACGCCTTCTAGGAATAAGATGCGTTTTATTAGCCAATCAGCATGATCTTTTTCTTCTTCCATTTCATGGTTAAGGCGTACATATAATTTATCTAAACCCCAGTCATCATACATGCGTGAATGAATAAAATACTGGTCAATTGCGGCTAACTCATTGGCTAACAAAGTATTAAATGCATCGATTACTTTTTGATTACCTTTCATGATAAATCACCTTAACTATTTTAATTGTGCACAGTGTAGTTAAATTTGCGTGTTTTGCAAGTTTTTCTATAAAAATCATTAATTTACAATTGGTTTTGATTCTTATTTAAATTTGCGTTATTGCTTGGTTTATGTACAGTTTTGCATTTTCATTTAACGGGTAATGCTATACCCACTTGTGCCGTTTGCACCATAAATAAACACCACTGAGTATAAAAAATGCTAACGACAGTGATAATAAAAGCCATACAAATTTTACAATCGGCCCTGCAAATGCGCCAGTATGAAACACATATTTAAAGTTCCATACATGGGTGACTGCATTTGCTTTACTGGCATCATACGCGCTAAGCACTTTAGCATTGTATGGATTTACCCACACCCAGCTATAAGCATGGCTTTCTCCTGGGTTTTGCAGGCGTAAAGCGATTGGGTCATTGTGTTTTTTAGGTAAGTAAATACGATACAAAACCCCCTCAGGAAATACATCAAGGGCTTTATTTATTGCTTGGTCGTAGTTAATACTTGCTGTTGATTTTGCTATCACTTTTGGCGCTTTAGGCCTATTTTGTACTTGAGAAAATGCCACGGTTTCTACTAATGTTTTGGTCGCGCTTTTCCAATTAAAGGTGATACCTGTAAAGGCTATAAGCAATAGCGGTAATAAAACATAAACACCCATCACGGTGTGTAGCTGATACATAAGTACTTTAAATTTGGCTTTAGGTTTAATCGCCAGTCGTTTTAGGCGGTTTTTAGGCTTTACCCATAAATAAAAACCCACTAACACATTTATTATTAATAATAGGGCGCATACAGAGACCACATTTTTTAGCGGTTTTTCACCAGAGACTGTTTCAAATAATAGCCAGCGATGCAAAGCAAGGGTAAAACCATACAGCGTGTCATTTGTTTGGTATTGAAAAATTACTTTGCCTGTATACGGGTTCACACTGGCGTTGCTGCCATCACCTAATCTAAATTGCCAGCTGGCATTAGGGTTACTAAGGGGCATAAAGCGGGTGATTTTTTTATCTGTTTGCTGCTGTACTGCGCGGATTAACTCTGCGTGGCTAAGCGTTTTGGTTTGTGGTTCTACCTGCCATTTGTCGGGCTGAATATAATATTGTATGTCATTTGCATAAAGTAAAATGGCGCCGCTAATACTGAGTATTAACAAAAAAAGGCCACTTAGTAAGGCAAGGTATAAGTGAATTCGACGTAACCAGATTTTCAAAAGTAATCTCTATAATAAGCAGTTACAGCAATTGTAAGTGATAGAACAGGTGTTTATCAATTTTTAAAATGTGACCCTTTGTGTAAGCAAACTCCTGTATATAAAACCGCGAACAACACGCCAAGCTTTAGGCCCTTAAATAACGTTTAAAAATTTAGTGGCTTTAAGTCAGTAAAAGTTCGTATGAGTAATGCGCTTTAATTTTTATAATAATGAAATAAACACCAGCTAAAAAT
The DNA here is from genome assembly GCF_024518735.1 of Pseudoalteromonas agarivorans. Lineage (NCBI taxonomy): Bacteria > Pseudomonadati > Pseudomonadota > Gammaproteobacteria > Alteromonadales > Pseudoalteromonadaceae > Pseudoalteromonas > Pseudoalteromonas agarivorans. The sequence continues at coordinate 103,115 of NZ_JANIGJ010000003.1, read as the reverse complement.
TAAAAAATGCACGGTTTGCGTTATTGCTTATTTTTGCGTGTAAATTTTAATTGCAACTTATTGATGTTTAAACTGTAATTATGTGATGTATTTTAAACGCTTTACGGGCTAAAACTTGCGTCTTTTAGGTTTTAGTGCATTAATATAGGTAATAAATAATACAATTACAGTTGTTGGATATATAGCATGGTTGAAGGAAAAAAGTATGGGCTGCTAAATGGCACAGCTCAGTCTGTGCGTAGTAAGCTGATCATTACTTTTTTAGTTATTGCTATTGTTCCACTTTGCTTGCTGACCTGGTTTAGCTTACAGCACGTTAATAATACCTTGCAAAAAAATGCAAATGCAGAGCTTCATGAATTAAGCTCTATCGCATCAGAGTTTGCTAATTTATGGTTTGATGATCACCTTACTGATTTATATACCTTTAAAAATCAGCTTTCTAACTTCCCGCTTGAACAAAGCAAATTAATAAATCATTTTGTTAATCAATATGACTTTGTAAATAGTATAGAAATTATAGCTGCATCGGCGCTTAAGCAGCCCATTATCTCGCCTTACGGGCAGATAAACAAAGGTGAGCTTGGTACGCTTATAAATTCGGTTAATACCTCAACGCCAGCCGCTTTTGGCTCTGTTATGTTAAATGGCAAACAGTTTAATATTGTGGCTATGCCTTTGCTTAATTCGGCGCAACAACTAGAGGGGGTAATTCTCACAGAAGTCAATATTAATGGCCTTTTAAAAAGCTTAAACACCATTCACAACATGCACAACGAAGTGAGTTTTTTTGTACTACATAATAATAAAATAGAGCGCTCTTCAGTAACAAATGCAGATGAGGCGCCTGTTTTTTCGCAAACGGCCCTCACCAGTAAGCAAGTGTTTGATTACGCCAGTGCCAACGGCACGACATACCATGCATATATTAGTGATTTAAATTTTTTAGGTGTGCAAGGGTGGCAACTTTTAGCAGCAAAACCTTTGCACATTATGCTCAAAGACTCTACTTATTATAAGCAGCTGGCTATTTTTACAAATGCAGTTTCTTTACTTCTCATTTTATGCGCAGCGTGGTGGTTTAGTCGGCGCTTATCTAAGCCTTTAATTCAGCTTACCTCCGTAATGGCCCGAATTACCGATGGCGAGAAAGTAAAGGTGCCTACTTTAACTGATAGTCTCGAGTTAAATAGGTTATCAGTAGATCTTCAAAAAATGGTGGCATTTAAAGAAGAGCAGCAGAGCATATTGCAAAAGCAGCGCTCTGCTTTGCAAACTGCGTTTAAACAATTGGATGAGCAAAAAAGTGCCCTCGATGAGCATGCCATTGTAGCGGTAACAGATTTAGCGGGCACTATCACTTTTGTAAATAAGAAGTTTTGTGAAATTAGCGGCTATGAAGAACATGAGCTTATAGGCCAAAATCACCGTTTACTTAACTCAGGAAGGCACGACAAAAGCTTTTTTAAAAGCATGTATAAAACCCTTAAACGGGGTGAAGTATGGAACGGCCAAATATGTAATAAAGCAAAACATGGTGGCTTTTATTGGGTAGACACCACCATAGCGCCATTTTTTGATGAGCACGGTAAACCGCAAAGCTATATAGCCATTCGTACTGATGTCACGCCATTAAAATTACAAGAGCTTGAACTTGAGCAGCACAAAACCCAACTTCAGTTAGTCATAGATACCACCGCCGTAGGAATATGGGATTGGTTTATAGATACCAGCAAAGTGACTTTTAATAATCGCTGGGCAGAAATAATAGGCTATAAACTCAGCGAGTTAGAACCTACCACTATTAATACTTGGTATAAGTTTGCACACCCCGATGATTTGGTTATTTCAGAGCAAAAGCTAAAAGCGCACTTTAATGGTGACACTGATTACTATGTCAGCGAAGCGCGAATGAAACACAAAGATGGCCACTGGGTTTGGGTACTCGATACTGCAAAAGTAGTCGACTGGAACCTAGATGGGTCGCCTCGTCGTATGATTGGAACACATTTAGATATTACCGAGCGCAAGCAAATAGAGTCAGAGCTACAGTATAGCCGCGATCGCTTTGCTTCTTTGGTGGAAAATATTCCGGGGGTTATTTATCGATGTAAGTTCGATAAAGCGTGGACTATGTTGTACATGAGTGACCAAGTAAAAGACATAACAGGCTATACGCCTGATGACTTTATCAATAATAAAACACTAAGCTTTGCCGCTATTATTCACGATGGCGATCAAGATGTTGAGCTGCAAGTAAGTACCTGTATTGCACAAAAACTGCCTTGGTCTATTGAATACAGAGTAAAAAGAAATGATGGCAGTATTCGTTGGGTACACGAAAAAGGCCAAGCAATTTATGGCGATGACAACGAAGTTCTTTATTTAGATGGCTTTATTTTAGACATTACTGAGCGCCATAATACTCAAGTAGAAATTACCCGCCAACAAAACCTGCTTGAGGCAATGAGTAAACAAGGCCAAATTGGTGCATGGGAAATAAACCTTGAAAACCAAACCATGTATTGGTCAGACGAAGTAAAAGTAATACACGAAGTTCCCGACGGGTTTGAACCTAGCATTGATACTGCCATTAATTTTTATAAGCCAGGAGAGCACCGCGATAAAATTAGTACGTTGTTTGAATGTGCGGTGACTTTAGGCGAAAGCTGGAGTGTTGAGCTGATAATTTTAACTTATACCGGTAAAGAGCGCTGGGTTAAGTCGATGGGGCAGGCGGAATTTAAAGACGGTAAATGTGTGCGTGTCTTTGGCTCGTTCCAAAGTATTGATGCACATAAACGCCTAGAGTTAGAAAGCGAAAAAGCAAACGCCTATAACAAAAATTTAGCGTCATTAACGGTTTCGCCTGAGGTACAAAATAGCGACGTTGCGCAAGTTAAAAAGCTGACGATAAAGTCGATGGTAGAGGTATTAAATGTTGAGCGTGCCTCTATTTGGATATTTAACAAACAGTGCGACGAAATGGCGTGCCATGGTTTATATACTCGACAAGATGGATTTGTAGATTTTGACGGCGTTCTTAAAAAGGTTGATTTTCCAAGTTACTATGAGGCTATTTTTGAGCAAAACCTAGTGGCAATTGAAGATGTATATACGCATAAGGCAACCATTGAATTTACGCAAAGTTATACTCAACCATTAAATATTCAATCGATGCTGGATGCGGTTATTTCATCTGGCGATGGAAATTTAGGTATTTTATGCGCAGAAACTGTAGGGGTTAAGCACACTTGGACGCAAAGCGAAGAAACCTATTTGCGCTCTTTGGCTACGTTAGTCGGTAGTACCTTGGTCTCGCAAAAGCGTAAAGAAACCGCTGAAAAGCTAAAGGTTGCTTTAGTGCAAGCACAAGATGCTGCTATAGCAAAAAGTCAGTTTTTAGCAACCATGAGCCACGAAATTCGTACACCGATGAATGGCGTATTAGGCATGTTAGAGCTGGTAGAGTTAGAACCATTAAGTAAACCAATAGAAAAAAAGGTCGCTATTGCTAAAAGCAGTGCTCATTCTTTACTTGGCGTTATTAACGATATTTTAGATTTTTCTAAGGCGGAAGCAGGCAAAGTTGAGCTTGAGCATATACATTTTAATGCGCGCGACTTAATTGGCGAAATAGCCGAGGCACAGGCCTTTACCGCACAAGAAAAAGGCATTGAGATTATTTTAGATTTAGTCTCCTTGGAGCCTTCACATTTAATGGGCGACCCCGGGCGCATACGCCAAGTGGTAACCAACTTAATTAGTAATGCGGTTAAATTTACCAGTCAGGGTGAAGTGGTGGTGAGCGCATCTATAGAAAAAACCGACCAAGACCTACTGCTAAATATAAAAGTAAAAGACTCAGGAATAGGCATAACCGAAGCAAAACAACAGCAATTATTTACCCCTTTTTCGCAAGTGGATGCATCAACCACGCGAGAATACGGAGGTACGGGGCTGGGGCTTGCAATATGTAAACAGTTATGTGAGCTAATGAATGGTAAAATTTCACTGGCGAGCGAACCTGGCAAAGGCAGCGAATTTACTGCAACCATGAAAGTGGCTGAAGGCATCGAAAAAGAACGTACCATCCCTAATATAAATATGAGTTCGTTAAATGTATTAGTGGTTGATGATAACGAGGCAAACCGCTTAGTTATCTCTCAGCAATTAGGGCATTGGGGGGCCAATGTTACGCTTGCTAGTAGTGCAAAACAGGCGCTTGAACTATGTGCACAGCGCATAGAAAATGATCAGCCTATGTTTGATATTGCCGTGCTAGACATGCAAATGCCAGAAATGGATGGAATGGAGCTGTGTAAAGTGCTTAAAGCACATGATGACTATAAAGCCATGCCATTAGTAATGATGACCAGTATTGCAGGTATGGAAGGCGCTCAGCGCTACTCAAAAATTGGTTTTCAGGCTTATTTTCCTAAGCCGGTTACAACCGCCGATTTAATTTCTGCGTTATCGGTTATTACAAGTTCAGACAGCACCGAGCCCCTTCCTTTGGTGACCCCAGGGTATATTTCGTCACTCAGAAAAGAAAAATCAGACACACCTGCAAAAATCTTATTAGTTGAGGATAACCCTGTTAATCAGCATGTTTCTACACTGATGCTTAAAAAGCTAAATTGCGAAGTAATACTGGCGCAAAATGGTCAAGAAGCCATAAATACCTTAAGCGAGCATAACGAAGGGTATTTTGATTTAGTGTTAATGGATTGCCAAATGCCGGTAATGGATGGCTTTGACGCCACGGCTAATATAAGAGACGGTATGGCAGGGGATGAGCACAAAGCAATAAAAATAATTGCCCTAACCGCCAATGCAATGGACTCAGATAAAGAGCGTTGTATTAATGCCGGTATGGATGACTACTTAACTAAACCCATTCAGCTTGATATTTTAAAAGAAAAAATAGAGCAGTACTTTTAGGATTAATAACATGAGTAAGCAAATAGAAATACGCGACGCTAAAAAAAGCGATGCGCCAACCATTTTACAGTTTATTACCGAACTGGCCATTTACGAAAAAGAACCCGATGCAGTAAAAACAGATGAGCAGGCAATTATAAAAACGTTGTTTAGTGAGGGGGCAACAGCACACAGTGTTATTTGCCTTGAAGATGATGAGCCTATTGGCTTTGCGGTGTATTTTTATAATTACTCTACCTGGCTGGGTAAAAATGGCTTATATCTGGAAGATTTATACGTAAGCCCCGATAGCCGTGGCAATGGTGCGGGCAAACAAATAATGAAACACCTTGCTAATAAAGCTATAAAAAACGACTGTGGACGCTTTGAGTGGGTAGTACTGGATTGGAATCAACCCGCTATAGATTTTTATAATAGCATTGGGGCAAAAGCCCAAAACGAATGGATAATCTACCGCCTAGCAGGCCAAGACTTGCTCGATTTTACAGAGCAATAGTGATACTAAAACGCTTAATTAAGTGGGTTGGTATAATACTTTTTTAAAAGCAGATGAGTGCCGAAAACGGCCAGTATCTGCTTTAAAAATTGTTATGCTAAGGTACGTTTTATTGATTAAGACCCTACATGAATAATCAGTATTGGCAAAAAGCACGGCAAAGCCGCGATGCACGATTTGATGGCTTATTTTACGTTGCGGTAAAAAGCACCGGCATTTATTGCCGGCCAATTTGCCCCGCGCCCACCGCTCAAGAAAAAAATGTGGTGTATTATCAATATGCGCATAACGCAGCGCAAGCAGGCTTTAGACCGTGCATACGCTGCAGGCCCGATAGTGCTCCGGGCAGCGCTGCTTGGCAAGGGGTAAAAACAACAGCGCTCAGAGCTAAGCAGTTAATTGATTTAGGTGACAGCTGTAATTGCGAAATGCTAGCTACTCGTTTGGGTATTACCAGTCGATATTTGCGACGCATATTTAATCAGCACTTTGGTGTGTCTGTTACTCAGTATCGGTTATTTAACCAATGTCAGTTTGCTAAAAAGCTCATTCAAGAGACCACATTACCTATAACCGATATTGCATTTGCCGCTGGGTTTAAAAGTGTGCGACGTTTTAACGATGCTTTTTTACAACAATTAAATATAGCGCCATCAAAGCTCAGAAAATCAAAAAAAGAGGCAACCCCAGTGATTGTATTAACTCTCCCTTTTAGACCTCCTTACAATTGGCAGGCTTTGCACAGCTTTTTGTCAAAGCGGTTAATAGAGCCTATGGAGTGGATAACCCCAACCAGTTACGGGCGAACATTTAAGCTAAAAGGGGCGGTAGGTTATTTTAATGCGCACTTTAAGGCGCAACATAACCATTTTAAAGTTGAAATAGTAATAAATAATACCGAGCACTTACAAAAAGTAATTAATAATATACGCCGTGTACTTGATGTAGATGCCGATATAAACCCTATTGAAAGCCACTTAAAAAACAGTATTAATGGGGCATTTACATTAAGTGAAGGGCTACGCTTACCTGGAATATGGTCAAGCTTTGAAGCGGGGATCCGCGCTGTATTGGGCCAACAAGTTAGCGTGGGGGCAGCGCACACTTTAGTAACAAAGCTGGTCGCAGAGCGAGGCGATAAACACGCAGATAAAGTGTATTTTCCACAGCCTGAGGATTTAGCGACATGCGACTTTGAATTTTTTAAAATGCCGCAATCGCGCAAAAATGCATTAAAAAATTTATCTAAGTACTGCGCTGATAACCCCGATAACAGGGTTTTGGATAATTGGCTCGATATAAAAGGCATAGGCCCATGGACTGTTAACTACGCTAAACTGCGCGGGCAAAGTAACCCAGATATACTATTAGCCGGCGATCTCGGGGTAAAAAAGGCGCTGATCAATGCTAAGCAATTTAACCCAGAGCTGAGCGCTCCATTTCGCTCGTACTTAACGTTTCAACTATGGCAGCAACTTTCATGATTATACAGACCGCAATTTCGAGCCCGATTGACGATGTTATTATTCAAGCGACTGAAAACGGGGTGAGCTATGTTGGTTTTTACCCAAAAACACACTACACCCATACACCTGTTGAGCAAGTAACAAATGAAGCGGTTTTAATCTGCGTAAAGCAATTAAACGAATACTTTAATGGTCAGCGCAAAACCTTTAATGTGCCATTAGATACGCAAGGTACGCCTTTTCAAAATGGTGTGTGGCAAGCCTTGCTCAGCGTCCCTTTTGGCAAAACCATGACCTACGGCGATATAGCTAAACAATTAAATAACCCTAAGGCGGTAAGAGCAGTCGGGGCTGCAAATGGCAAAAACCCCATCAGTATTATTGTGCCATGCCATCGAATTATTGGTGCAAACTCAAAGCTTACTGGGTACGCTGGTGGCCTTGAGAGAAAAAGTTGGCTACTAAAGCATGAAGGGATAATTTAACTGTAACAGCACTGGCAGCTTTGTTATCACAAGCTACAATTTACATTATTTACTAATAAAAATTATTATGAGTATCAGCAGCTTAAATTATTTATTTATATTTGGTTTGATGTTTTCTTCAGCGGTGTTTGCTAACCCTCAAACGCTTATATTTTGCTACGAAGATAAAGACGTTGCACCTATGTTTTTGGGCATTGGGCAAGAGGTACCTATAGATAACCCTGGCGCCTCAATTGAAATTTTAAAGCAACTGGATGCCGACATACCCAATGTGGCTATTTCATTTGTTAGAAAACCATGGCGCAGATGCCTAAACGATTTAGAGCTCAACCGTGTTAATGCCGTTATTGCCAGCTATCGTGATGGGCGTGAACGTTTCGCTGTGTACCCTACAAACGAAAAAGGGGTGTTGCTAGAAAAATTTGCAGTGAGTCGTTTTAGTAGCTGCTTAATAGGGCGGGCTCGTTTTCATAAACATTGGCAAACACGTGAAGTATTTCAAAATAAAGCGTTTACTATCGCCATTCCTAATGGCTATGGCTTAAACAGCGCGCTAAAAGAAGAGCCTTTTTACATCCATAATACTTTTTCAAAAGACAAAGCATTTGAATTACTTGATAAAGGAGTGGTACAGGCAAGTGTTGATTTATGCCAAGTAGATGACTTAAAAGTGTCGAGCTATCAACATAAAGGGAGCGATGTAAAACCCCTTTTCCCACCTTATGAAACAACCGACGGTTATTTAATTTTTTCAAAGCAGTTTTACCAGCAAAATAGCCAGCTTAGTAAAGAGATATGGCAGTGGTTAGCGCGCTTTGATAGTGCACAAATTTATATAAAATATTTGCAAGCTGTTGAGTAATAAGAAAATCAAAGCGCTTATTAACTAAAATAGCGATATGAAATTGGTATTAATCGCATATTAAGGTAGCATAAGCGCACTTTTTATCTTAAGGCACGGCAATGGCTCAATTATACTTTTACTACTCTGCGATGAATGCGGGTAAATCAACCACCTTATTACAATCTGCGTTTAACTATCGTGAACGCGGTATGGAGCCAGTTATTTTAACGGCTGCAATTGATAACCGCTCTGGTGTAGGAAAAGTATCGTCTCGTATCGGGCTGCAAGCTGATGCGCATATATTTGATTCGTCAAAAAATGTTTTTGAGCTGATCCAAAATCTGCAAAACGAAAAAAAGCGCCACTGTGTATTGGTTGACGAATGCCAGTTTTTATCTAAAGAGCAAGTTATGCAGCTGACCGATGTGGTTGACGAACTTGGTATTCCGGTATTGTGTTATGGCCTGCGAAGCGACTTTAGAGGTGAGTTATTTATTGGCTCTCAGTACTTGCTAGCATGGGCCGATAAACTGGTTGAGCTTAAAACAGTGTGCCATTGCGGCCGTAAAGCCAATCATGTGTTGCGTACAGATGAAAACGGCAATGCTATTGCCGATGGTAACCAAGTAGAAATTGGCGGCAACGACCGTTATGTGTCGGTGTGTCGCAAGCACTATAAGGCTGAGTTAAATATGGGCCGCTAAGGCTCGTATAAAAGTATCTATATCATCTTTGTTTATATCAAGATGAGTGACTAGCCTAAGCTGTTTGCTTGGGCTGATTAATATGCCTTGTTGTGCTAATTGCTCGCTAATATGCGCTATATTTAACTCACTTGAATAGCGCGCATACACCATGTTAGTGGTGTTACTCATATCAACGCTAAACCCATTGAGTTCGTTAAGCTTACTTGCTAAATAACGCGCATTAGCGTGATCGTCTTTTAAGCGAGAGACGTTATTTTCAAGTGCGTATTGCCCCGCGGCTGCCAGCATTCCTGCTTGGCGCATGCCACCACCGAGTACTTTTCTCCAGCGCCGTGCTTTTGTGATAAGCGCCTTGTGCCTAGTAATAGCGAGCCAACGGGAGCACCTAGCCCTTTTGATAAGCAAATTGAAACAGAGTCAAAGTGCTGGGTAATATCTGTAATATCAACGTTTAATTCAACCGCTGCATTAAACGCACGTGCGCCATCTAAGTGCAGAGCCAACGAGTGCTCATTTACAAAATGACGTGCTTTGGCTAAGTAGCTAAGGGGGAGTACTTTTCCGCCTATGGTGTTTTCAAGGCTAAGTAAGCGGGTGTTAGCAAAATGGCTATCATCTGGTTTTATTGCGGCGGCAATTTTATCAAAGCAGAGGCTGCCATCGGGTTCATTCTCAATCGGTTGTGGTTGAATAGAGCCTAATACTGCAGCGCCACCGCCTTCAAATTTATAGTTATGGGCATTTTGCCCGCAAATATATTCATCTCCGCGTTCGCAATGGGCCATAAGCGCAAGTAAATTAGCTTGCGTGCCAGAGCTACAATAAAGTGCGGCTTCAAAGCTAAAACGCTCACATGCATAGGCTTCTAGTTGGTTTACGCTAGAATCATCCCCGTACACATCATCGCCTACTGGCGCGCTATACATTACATCGCGCATGGCTTTTGAGGGTTTAGTAACCGTGTCTGAGCGAAAATCTATCATGGTGGTTATTCCTTTATTAAGTACTACAGGCTTTTTTGTTTTTTATGGGTTTAAACAAGCTCTTCAAAAATTTGTTCACGGGTGGCTTTATCAAAATAACTCCAGGCAATAAAGCGACTTACTTTTTGTCCTTGTGCCATGTCTATAATTTTATATTCGGCAATAGGGAGGGTGCTTAATTTATTTTCTAACACTTTAAGCGTTTCTTTTTTTGAAACCAAGGAGGTAAACCATATTACTTGCTCTGCAAATTGCTCACTTTGAGCAATCATATTGCTAATAAACTGTGCTTCGCCGCCCTCGCACCATAGCTCATTATTTTGCCCGCCAAAATTAAGGGTGTTTTTAGGTGATTTCCCTAAGTTTTTCCATTTGCGCTGCGACCCTTTATTGGCCTCTTCTGCGCTTGCGTGAAACGGGGGGTTACACAGGGTTAAATGAAATAAATCTTTTTGATTTATAATGTTTTCAAAAATAGATGATGCGTTTTTTTGGTGTTTAAGGGTTATTTTTAAACCATTAAATTGGGCGATTTGTTTCGCTATTTTTATTGAATTTACATCGATGTCGCTACCAGTAAAGTGCCAGTTGTATTCATGATTACCCGTTAATGGGTAGACCAAATTGGCCCCTGTGCCAATATCGAGCACCTTAATTTGCCTGCCAGTTGGAATATTTTGTTGGTTGTCGTCGCTTAATAAGTCTGCCAAGTAATGAATGTAATCAACGCGACCAGGAATAGGGGGGCATAGGTTATGCTCAGGAATATCCCAAAAATCTATTTTATAATGCGCTTTTAAAAGCGCTTGATTAAGCGTTTTTACTGCTGTGTTATTGGTAAAATCAATGCTCTTACTCCCCGCAGGGGTGACGATGATGAAAGGGGTTAACGCATCGTGCTTATCGCATAGCAGGTCTAAATCGTAGCCATGTAAATGTTGGTTGCGTGGGTGGAGCTTGTTAGAGACTTGTTTTGATTTCATAGCATTAATTTAGCAATTAAATAATGGCGCAATTGTATCAAATGCCCCACTAAAAAGTGCAACCATTTACTTTAGAATTAACAGTGGTACTGGTAGGATGAGTGGCTAAAAATAATAAAGGAAAATTTGTGGCAATTACACAGCACTCCCATTTTGTTCAACTAGGCAATCAGCAAACACTACATTTACGCCGTATAGCAAACGACAAGCAAGCGGGCCCCGTGGTGTTTTTTATGCACGGCGCAGTAGAAAATGGCAAAATTTTTTATACTCATAGCAATAAAGGGTTAGCCCCTTATTTGGCTGAGCAAGGCTACTGCTGTTATGTAGCAGACCTGCGCGGGCGTGGAGAGAGCAAGCCGCTTATTTCGCCGCAGGCTAAATATGGTCAAACAGAGGCAATAGTAGAAGATATCCCCGCCTTTATTAATTACATTGAACAATTTGAGGGTAAAAAGCCAGACTATTGGGTTGCTCACTCTTGGGGGGGCGTTTTAATGAATAGCGTTTTTGCACGTTTTCCTGAGTATTTAAAAGAGGTTAAAGCGTGTGCTTATTTTGGCTCTAAACGCTCTTTGTTTAACAATCACCCTAAAAAGTTACTACAAGCAAATGTAATTTGGTACTTTATGGCGCCCATATTGGCTAAAAAACAGGGATACTTAAACGCTAAAGGCTATAAGTGGGGCAGCGATAACGAATCGCAAAAGTCGCATTATCAAAGCATGCAGTGGGCTAAAAAAAGGCCATGGATAGATAGCGATGATGGTTTTGACTATGCAAAAGCCTTAGCTAAAGTGCAGGTGCCTCCTACACTACATATTGGCGCTGTAAACGATAAGGCTCTTGCGCAGCCTATTGATATTAAAAAGTTTATGGCAGAGTCCGGACCTGGAAAACAAACCCTTAAAATTTATGGCAAGCGCCATGGTCATAGTGTGGATTACGATCATATTAATATGCTTACTCACCCTCAGGCACGGGATGAGCAATTTAAAGATGTTGTAAGCTGGTTTAACGAGCACAGTTAGGCAATTAGGCTCATTCAAATTGTTTTAAAAGCGGTGTTTTATAGCGCTCCCAATGCGCGAGTGCCTGTGTATTAATTGGCTGCCTAATGGCTTGTTTGCTTAATGTGCTAACGGCAGCCTTACGCTTATAAAATGCTAAGCATTGCGGTTCATACTCACACCCTAAAAACGAAAATAAAGCACTTAGCTGCGACTCAGGCTTGGCAACTATTTGCTCATAATGAATATCGTATAGCGGTAATGAGGGCAGGCTGCGCCAATGGTCCATTAATTTTGCATACAACGCATGGTAAAGTTTAAATTCTTTTAAATCACAAAAGTACGGCTCATTTTCGGCAAAGTAGTTACTGAACACCGAAAAAGCAGTGGCGTTAAAATCTCTACTTAAATTAATAAATTTAGCATTAGGGAACAGCAAGTAAATTAAGCCAATAGACTGATAGTTACTCGGTAGCTTATTAATAATGAAAGGGCGTACAGGCTGTGCTTTTTTTAATTCCTCAATATAAATATTGCGAGCTTTTGCGATTAAATCGTTACTAAGTGCGCTTAAGCATTGCGGGTAAGGGGTTTGCGTTTGCTGCTCTATAAACGCCACCACTTGGTTAGCGATACTGGTGTTTTCACCTAATGTAGCAAACTGTGAGTGGCAGGCCATCATTTGCTCAAGTAAGGTTGAGCCGCTGCGGGGCATACCAATAATAAACACGGGCGTAATAGTGCCGGTAAAAGTGTGATCGGCAGATGCAATTAGCTGTTGTGTATTATGCGTTATGATTGTTTCATAAAAAGGCACTAAGTCACTGGTTTTAAAGTGAGTAAGCTTTTTTTGAAGTTTGTTGGCAAGCACATAGTAGTTAAATGCTTGCTCTGTATCTTCTAGTTTGTCGTAGCTTTTACCTAACGCGTAGTAACACACCATTTTTAAACGCACGTTATTCGTTTGCGTTAAAAAGTGGTGCAGGTTGCTCACATAATTATGTTCTTTATTGAAACGGCCTAATTGTACTAGTTCAAATAAAATATAGGCAGTTACGGGGTATAGCCCCATGCTTAGCGCATGCGCAAATGTGGTGTGTGCTTTGTCTAATTCGCCGTAGCTTAAATAATGCTGAGCTAAATAATAATGAGGCTCTGGGTTATGGCTTGCGAGGCTTTTAGCATATTCGAGTACTTTAAGCGCATCATTAGGGGAATTAACACCGTTAAATGCATCGGCAAGGGCGTGCAGTGGCTCAAGCATATGGGGTAAACGTTCGCATGCTTTTTGTAATAAGTATACCGCTGCATCAAAGCGCTCTAACCTAAGTGCTATCCTGCCTAAACCAAATAATGCTTCGCCGCTTTGCGGGTTACTATTTAAAATTGCTTTAAAATGAAACTCGGCTTCTTTGAGTTTATTTTCTTGTAGTAATTGATTGGCTTTTTTAATTAGCATGATGAGGCATTATTGTTTTTTAATTAATATAAAATAAAAAAGGCGAAATGTCTTAACATTTCGCCTTGGTTTATCATGAAAAAATATTAGAAAGTATAGGTTGCTTTCGCGTAGTAGAAGCCACCGTTAATACCGTATGGAGATGTTTCGTAGTATTGGCCACCCCAGTTATTGTTAGGTATACCCGTACGGTCTTCAAAATCAAGTTTTTCAGCGTCTTGGTCAAAGATGTTTTGTGCACCTACCGAGAAGCTAATAGACTCATTTAAGAAGTACGTTATTTCAGCGTCAATGGTCACGGCTGCGTCAGCTGTTTTTGCTGTTGCATCGTAATCTACGTGAACACCTTGGTATTCGCCATAGTAATTAGCACGGGTAAACATTGAAAAAGATTCCCACTGCTGTGCCCAAGTAAGCGTTGCACGGTGGTTAGGTAAATCTTCTTCTAAACGCTTAACTTTAAACTCACCGGTAATGTCGCTGAACTTAGTTACCTCAGTTTCATTCCAGTTGTAAGCAAGGCTAAATGTAGAGCTTCCGCCTAGCATGTCAGCGGTGTAGTTTGCTACTAAGTCAATACCTTGCGTTGTTGTATCAAAGTCATTTGTGAAAAAGCTTACTTGTGCATAGCTTTGCGCATTTGGTACGCCTGCTGCTTCTAACGTGTCTTTATCATCTTGGCTAAGTACAATTTTTTCAGATTGGCTGATACGGTCATCAACTTCAATGTTGTAGTAATCAAGTGTTACAAATAAATCACCAATAGTGTAAACCGCACCTAATGTGTAGCTTTGCGATTCTTCTGGTTCAAGCTCTGTACCACCTAATTGCACTGCAATTGGGTTTGTTGGTGGTAAAAGTGCTGAATCTTGTAATACACCATCACTTAAGTTTGTTTGTACGTTACTTACGTTCGCTTGGCCAACTGTTGGAGCACGGAAACCTGTGCTTACTGAGCCACGAATATTTAGATCTTCAGTTACGTGGTACTGCGCCATTACTTTGTAGTTTGTTGTTGTACCAAAGCTGTCGTAATCTTCAAAACGTACCGCAAGGCCCATTAAGAATTCTTCTGTAAATGGTGCTTCAATATCTACATAAGCTGCGTAGTTACGGCGTGTATATTCGCCTGCATCAGAAGGTTTGAAACCAGGGAAACCATTAGAGCCAATACCAAAACCTTGCTCAGTTAAAGGACCTGCAGTGAATGATGCTTCATCACCCGAAATTACAGTAAATGTTTCTTCGTGCCATTCTAAACCACCGGCAATATTTACATCGTACGCTAGGTCAAAATCAAAGCCTTTAGAAAGGTCAAAGTTAAAGTTTTTCTCTAGTTGCTCATATTTACCTGGGCTAAAATCACGTGGGCTGTCTGCACCTAACGACGCATTAACCGTGTCGTAAATAAAGTAGCGAGATTCGTTTAAACCCACCGTACCGCTTAAATCGTAAAATGCATCTTTAAGGAAACCACCCGTAAACATACCCTTTGTACCAATAGTTAAAGAGGTATCGGTGATGTTACCACCAAAGTTAGGCGTAAAACCGCCAGGAATGGTTTCGTTAAATGCAAAACAATCAGGGTTATTAGCAACACCGCTAATGTAGTCTGGGTTATCTAGTACGTTGTCATCAATTGCGATAGTAGGACAGTTACCGCTCATGTCTTCTGTTAAATCGGCAACAAGCAGTGTTTCACCGCCATCGTTTGAGTATACACCTGGGCGAGTGTGCGGGTTACGGTAGTAAAAACCACCACGTACATCACGCTCAGAGTAGTTACCAAACATATAAAATTCTGAGTCGTTTGTTAGTTCTAAACCAAAGTTACCAAAAATTGAAATGTCGTCATCAACCTCTGGGGCACCCCAAACTTGCGCAAGCGAAGACACTTCTGGTACACCTGCAGCAGAAAGCGCAGCTGCATCAGGGCGTTGCTCTGAGCGACTTGTTGCATCTGCTGTTTTATATTGAAAACTTAAGTTAGCAAAACCGTTGTCAGTAAATGGTAAGCCTACGTTACCCGATATCTGTGTGGTATCACCGTCGCCTTCGTAGTATTGACCATGGCGTACTTCAAGTTTACCGCCTTCAGAGGCATCTTTAAGTTGGAAGTTCATTACACCTGCGATTGCATCTGAGCCGTATTGTGCTGCTGCACCATCACGTAGTACTTCTACTTGCTTAAGTGCAATGCTAGGAATAACTGAAATATCAGCGCCTTGTGCACCATCGTTAATACCACCACCTAAAAATGCAATAACAGAAGCACGGTGACGGCGTTTACCGTTTAAAAGGATTAATGTGCTGTCTGAAGGTAAGCCACGTAAGTTAGCTGGGCGTACTAGTGATGCAGCATCACTGATTGGGTTTTGGTGAACATTAAAAGAAGGAACAGAGCCTTTAAGTAGCTCTAGCATGTCTGTGTTACCAGACTTTTCTAGCTCTTCACCGCCAATAATATCAATAGGAACCGGTGAATCACCAATAGAGCGTGGCGCTGAGCGAGTACCCACTACGGCAATTTTTTCAACGTTTTTATTAACTTTAGTTTCGCTTTCTTCTGCTGCAACAGCAGAACCTGAAATAAACAAACCTGCGGTGGTTGTTGTTGCTAATGCAAATTTAATTGCTTGATTTAGCGCATTGCTTTTAAGTTTCATTCTAATTTTCCCCAGTTAGAATATATTTTGTACGTAATGCAGTAATTAACATTACTTATTTATAATTTTGGACGTGTTCACATGGGGATAAAGAGTCAACCTACTCGACTTCTTAAAGCTAAAAGCCCACCTCATGTGAAGTCCTGTGTACAGCCTATACATAAAAAACTTTCAGGGCAATTAATAATTAACTCTTTAATAACAAAAAGTTCAAAATAAAATATATTTGCAACAATGGTGCAGTATGTAACTAATTTGAACTAATAAAGTGCGATTTTAACGCTTTTACGAAGATTTAATGCGCGAAGTGGGTGGGTGGATGTTATCAACTTGTTTCTTTTGGTGAGGCGGGTGGTGTGTTTTGCGCTTGCCAGTCGCGATATTTTTGTCTGTATTCGTCCCACACGCAAGGGCTACAGCTACCTCCGCCGCAGCATTCATCAGGCTGTGGTTTTTGGGGTTTGGGGAGTACTATTATTTGTTTGCTTTGCATAAAAATGAGCTTGTGAGCACTGTTATGGTGCAAAAGAGTAAAGTATAGGGCGTATTAAGTAAATTATTCTTGTGTAAAACCCTTTATGTGTGAAAATAAAGGGTATGCGATTATATAAAGTTATTCACCGTGCGCCTTGGCGGGTAGTTAAAATTAGTAAAAAGCGCCAACAGCTTCGCTTTCGTCGTGCAATGGTGGCGCTAAAAATTGCTCTTGCGCAAGAAAGGCAAGAAACCATAGAAATGCTCACCATTTATAGGCGTTACACGCAAGGGCAAACCAGCAAAGAAGAGTTAAAGCGTGCTAATGAGCAGTTTGTAGATATTTTAAAAGGGCTTGGCTTAGGTGTATTTGCCGTACTGCCGTTTGCCCCTATTACTATTCCATTGGTTGTAAAGCTAGGTAGAATGGTAGGTGTAGATGTGTTGCCTAGCTCGTTTAACATTAATAAACCAGTTAAAGAGCTAGACGCCGAAATAGTTAAAGAGGATTTAAAACAACACACTAAAGCGCCAAATAAAGAATAAAGCTGGCTAAAATTAGCTATACCTTTTAGCCGGTCTTATTGGTATGCTTTGAGCTACCATTTTTTATTATATGAGCTTTTCAATGAGTGCATTACTTCGTCATACTTCTTCTGGTATTCCTTTATCTTTTATTCTTAAAAACGAGTTAACTGACTGGCAATCACAACAACCGGCTTTTATCCAAACATGGTTAACAAATAGCGGCTTTGAAAAGCAAGGTTTAGCGCTTGTGCCTGACGCGCAAACCGGTGAGCTAAGCCACGTTTATTGTTTATTACAAAGCCAAGATGATTTTTGGGCCGCAGGCGAGCTTGCCAATAAATTACCGCTGGGCACGTATCAAATTCAAGGCGAAGATGCCTTTATAGAGCAAGTCGCGCTTGGTTTTGTGTTAGGCGGCTATGAATTTAGTGAATATAAAGAAAAACCAACGGCCAAAGCACAATTAGCCATTGCCGATGAAGCGTTGTATCAGCGTATTAAGCAACAAGCCGATGCCATTTATTTAGCGCGTGATTTAGTAAACACACCTGCGGTGGATATGATGCCGCAGCATTTATCGCAAGTAATGGAAGATTTAGCCAATAATTACAACGGCGAATTTACCCAGTGGATTGGCGATGAGCTACTTGAGCAAAATTACCCGACAATACACATGGTCGGGCGCGCCAGCGAAAACAAACCGCGATTACTTGATTTAAAATGGGGCGATGAAAACGCACCACTTATTACCTTAGTTGGTAAAGGGGTATGTTTTGACTCTGGCGGGCTTGATTTAAAACCAAGCTCGGGCATGCGTAACATGAAAAAAGACATGGGCGGGGCTGCGCACGTTATTGCTTTAGCACAGCTAATTATGGCGGCTAATTTACCAATTAGACTGCGTGTTTTAGTGCCTGCGGTTGAAAACGCGGTATCGCGAAATGCATTTCGCCCAGGTGATGTAATTAAAACGCGTAAAGGCATTATGGTTGAAATAGACAATACCGATGCTGAAGGGCGTTTAGTATTGTGTGATGCGCTTAGCGAGGCACAAAACGATAACCCTGAGCTAATTATTGACTTTGCGACCCTTACCGGTGCTTGCCGTGTTGCTTTAGGTACTGAGCTACCGGGCTTTTTCTCAACAGAGCGAGATGTAGCAAATGGTATTATTGATGCCGGTATGGATGTAAGCGACCCTGTATGGCAATTGCCTTTATTTGATCAGTACAAAAGCTTTTTAAAGAGCGATGTAGCCGATATGGCAAACTGTGCCAGCACACCATTTGGTGGTGCAATTACCGCGGCGCTTTATTTAAAAGAGTTTGTAGAGCCAACCACACCCTGGGTACATTTTGATGTAATGGCGTGGAATTTACGTGCTTTACCTGGGCGCCCAACCGGCGGCGAAGCGTTAGGTATTCGTGCGGTATTTAATTACTTGCAAAGCCGCTTTAAATAAACCTTGTTATACGAGGGTTATACCTCGTATAACTCAAGCGGTAAGTTATCTGGATCGGCAAAAAAGGTGAATTTTTTGCCGGTTATTTCATCCACTCTTATCTCTTCCACAGTTATATTTTGTGACTCTAAATACTGCTTTGCTTGGGCAACGTTTTTAACTTTAAATGCTAAATGCCTTAAGCCTTGCGCTTCTGGGTAGCTTGGTCTTGCAGGTGCTCCATCAAACGAAAATAACTCTATTTGGCTGCCATCAGGCATCGCTAAATCTAATTTATACGAATTACGCGCGGCCCTAAAATGCTCGTTAATAACTTTAAGTTTAAGTACGTTACTATAAAAGTGCTTAGAGCGGGCGTAATCACTGCAAATAACAGCAGCATGATGAATGCCTAATAGTTCCATATAGATAGTTCCATGTAGTTAGCTCCATGAGTTTGTTCTTCTAAAAAACAAAAACGCACTAAAAAGTGCGTTTAATTTTTATGTGCTTTTAAAAAACGTTTAGTTAGGCTCAGCGTCTTTGCAGGCTTTAACTGCGCGGGCTACAAGCTCAAGGCCTGTTAGCTCACACGGTGGCAAAGTTGCATCACTTACTTTAATCGGCGTAACACGCTCGCCCCATTTTATATAGCTTGCTGCCCACGTTAAACCTGCGCCAAACGCTGCCGACATAATATTTGAATGCGGCTTAATTAAGCCTTGCTCTACGGCTTCACATAACGCAATAGCAATCGTGGCGGCTGAGGTATTGCCGTAGTCAGCAATGTTTACCATTACTTTTTCATCCGGCACTTTTAAACGATGCTGAATTGCTTGAATAATACGTAAATTAGCTTGATGTGGCACTAATACGTTTATGTCATCAAGGCTTAGATTGGCTTGTGTTAATACATCATCGCACGCTTCGCTCATACCTTTAACGGCACGTTTGAATATTTCACGGCCTTCAAATAGTAAGTCCGATGGGCCAATTGGCTCATATTTATTTAAATCACTACCAAAGTTGGTGATATGCAAAATGTCTCTGTCTTCACTGTCGCAACCGGTTTTAGTACCTAGCAGGCCAGCGGGTGTTTCTGCGGCTTCTAGTACTACTGCGCCTGCGCCATCACCAAATAATACAGCGCTGTCACGGCGTGCCCAGTTTACATACCAGGTCATGCGCTCTGCAGCAATAACCACGGCCTTTTTAATCATACCCGCCTGAATTTGAGCGGTAGCAGCCTGAAGGGCATATAAAAAACCAGAACACGCAGCATTGGTATCCATAGCTGCAGCGCCGGTAGCACCAATGTTTTTTTGTACTAAAGAGGCGGTATTGGCCACTACAGTAGAAGGGGTACACGTTGCTAAAATAACTAAATCGATATCTTTTGCGTCAATCCCTGCACAATCGATGGCGTGCTTTGCGGCAACGGTTGCAAGTTCTGCGGTGCTAACATGGCTAACCCTACGAGATTTAATACCAGTACGTGTGGTGATCCACTCATCGTTGGTATCAACTATTTCGCTAATTTCATCGTTGCTAATGCTTGCTGGTGGAATGCATTTACCCCAACCAGTAATATGTGCGTAGGCCATAGTGTGTTCTCTTAAAAGGTGGTCTGACGTGTATTGCTAATGGGTGAGTTATATCAAAAATTGCCCTTTAAGAGAAGTTATTAACCTGTTTTGTCTCGTAAATAATAGTAATTGTGGGCAATTTAACGTAAAGCTTGTTTAAAGAGTAAGCAAGTATTAAAACTATACGTAGCGATGTGTTAAACAGCATATAATTGAATAGTGCATGATTTTGCGGCTTTACTTAAACGTAAGTGGCTTGCGTTTATGGCACTGCGTTCAAGCTGTTAGCTTGAGTGAATTAAAGTAAGCCGATATTATTAATTACTGCCCGTCTAACGTATAAACACACAAACACGTGGCAATTGCATACATAATAAGGAAGCCCATGAGCAATAAAATAAAAGTGTCGTTGTTTAATCACTTGATTGAGGCCGAACGACAATTGCTCGACCCTGATGTTCGTAAATCAAGCCATGCATTAAATGCCTTACTTGATGATGAATTTATTGAAATTGCAGCTAATGGCACCGTATTTGATAAGCAGCACGTACTCACACGTTTACCTACCGAGGTTGTTCCGCAGTTTTATAATCAGCACTTTAAAGGGCGAATGCTTAGCGATGATGTCGCGCAAATTAGTTACCAAGCCGCTTATAGGCGCTCAGCCCGAAGTGAGTTTAATTACTCCTTACGTATGTCGCTTTGGCGTAGAAGTAATGAACAATGGAAAATGGTGTTTCATCAAGGGACCCCGTGCGCGCTGTTTACTATATCAATGGATGAAGATTAACTTTTTAACGTATTAAATTTTATAGGTATATCACATCTTGTTTATGCAAACCGACCCGACCATTAGTCGCCTTTTAATGCTGCGAAGTGGTGCTATTGCTGTGCAGTTAATTGCTGTACTAAGCGTGTATTTTTTATTAGAACACCAAATAGCGCTACTCCCTTTATTAGTGGTAATAGCTATAGAGGCGATATTTCAATTAGTAAGCGTATTCGCCTATCGAAATGTTAGCCAAGCGCGCCCTATAGGGATGTTAATGCAGCTCACTGCGGATGTCCTGTTTTTAACTATTTTGCTCTCATTAAGTGGCGGCGCAACCAATGCGTTTGTATCGCTATTATTGCTACCTATCATGATTGCAGCGGTCACCCTTCGTGAAAAAGGCTTGGCTTATATCGCCGTACTGGCAATTGCCGCTTATAGCTTTTTACTCATTAGGATGCCCGATCACAGTATGCATCAAATGAATATGAGCGGGCATTTTATAGGCATGTGGGTTAACTTTGTTTTAAGTGCAAGCGTTATCGCTTTGGTTATTGGTGCTATGAGCCGAGCATTAAAGGAGCGAGAGCGCACAATAGCTAAAGCTCGCGAGCAGCAATTGCGCAACGAGCAACTGGTAACCCTAGATGGCGCAGCTGCGCAAATAACCCATCAACTAGCCAGTCCTATCGCTAACTTACAATTACTATTTGAAGAGCTTTTAGAAGATCAGCCAAATAACCCTGTCGTTGTGCAAATGCAAACACCGCTCAAGCAATGTGCTAGGCAATTAAATGACTTTAGAAAGCTCTCTGCTCAGCTTCGTAATAAAAATACCACCGAGCACATTACAGTAAACCAGCTACAAAAGCAGATCACCGATACATTATTACTGCAATACCCTGATCAGCACATTAATTGGTTAAGTGAGCCAATAGCAGTCACCTTAAAAAGTGATGCAATGCTATTGCCTGCTATTCTCAATTTGCTACAAAATGCATGCATTGCTAATCAAAAAAATAACCAAACCCAGTTAGAGCTAAGCTGGCAGCAAGATAATCAACACAGTGAAAGTGTGTATTTGCTAATTCGTGATTTTGGTAGCGGTTTTAGCCAATCACAATTAGCAGAGCTTGGCGGGCAACTTATGCCTAGCAGCCAAGGTATGGGGCTTGCGGTTTTACTTTCTAATGTAACGTTTGAGCGACTAAACGGCTCGTTAACTTTGTATAATCACGCTAGTGGCGGGGCAGTGGCTAAAGTAAAATTAGCCATAGCAAATAATGAGCAATCACTTTCATGAAATTACTTATAATTGAAGACGATATAAACCTTGCCAGTACACTTGCTCGGCGCTTAACAAAACAAGGCTTTAGTTGTGAAGTTGCGCATAACCAAAGTGATGCATTACTCAGTGCACATAAACACTTACCAGATTTTATTTTGCTCGATATGAAACTAGGTGACGATAACGGCCTTGCCTTAATTAAGCCACTTCGCAGCTTATTACCGCAGGCGTATATTGTATTATTAACAGGGTTTGCAAGCATAGCCACCGCTGTAGAGGCCATGCGCTTAGGCGCTAACGACTACCTTACTAAACCCGTTGATATGGCCACGCTATTAAAGGCCCTAAACGCAGATTTAAATACACAAAATGTTAGTGATGTTGCCACACCAGTTATGTCACCAGAGCGTTTAGAGTGGGAGCATATTCAGCAAGTGCTACATAGTAATAACGGTAATGTGTCGGCCACTGCGCGGCAACTCAATATGCATAGGCGCACATTGCAGCGTAAGTTACAAAAAAAGCCGGTTCAGCTGTAACCGCTTAAGGGGTATAAAATGAGTGATGATGCGGCTACATTAATGCGTAATCAAAAAATTATATTATTCGATGCACAGTGCAAATTATGTAGTGCGTGGTGTAATTTTATAATTAGTAACGATGCCACTGCCATTTTTAAATTGTGCAGCGTGCAATCCCCAAAAGGTGCAGTGTTATTAACTCACTTTGGTTTTTCAACCACACAATACGCCTCAATGGTTTACCTACAAAACGGCAAAGCGTACACGCAAAGCCATGCTTTTTTTGAAGTGGTTAAGCAGCTAGGTTATCCCTTTAAACTAGCCACTGCATTTAGTGTTTTACCCAATACATTTAATAATTGGCTGTACGATAAAATTGCTTTAAACCGCTATACCTTATTTGGCAAATATCAGTATTGCAGAATACCCAACCCAGAGGACGCAAAACATTATTTATAATTGGCTGAGTTAACTTAGCTATAAGTAGATGCTAGGTTTAGGTGGCTGTGCTAAAATCGCCGCGTTTTAAATTATCAGGGCTTTGAAATGGCAAGTACAGCGCACGCACTCCACATATTGGTTAAACACAAAGAAATAGCAGAAGACATTATTAAGCAATTAGGTAAAGGTGCCAAGTTTCAAACCTTAGCTAAAAAATACTCGTCGTGCCCATCAGGTAAAAAAGGCGGTGACCTTGGCGAATTTAGACGCGGGCAAATGGTTCCGCAGTTTGACAAAATAGCCTTTAATGGCGCTATTTTAGAGCCACATTTAGTTAAAACTAAATTTGGCTGGCATGTAATTAAAGTGCTTTATCGTACTTAATAAGCTCGCTGACAAATACTAAAAAGGCTGCACACTGCAGCCTTTAAGATATAACCTTACCCGATTATTAATTATCCAAATTAAACTCAATTGTCATTTCTAAGTTTTTATCAGGTACAGCAACACCATTAACAACTTTAGGTGAGTATTGCCATTTAGATAGGGCACGTTTGGCTTCGCTATTAAACACTTGTTCAGGTTTAGCGTTAATAACTTTAATATTATTTGGGCGCCCATAACTATCTACATCATAAGACATGGTAACAAAACCTTCTGTTTTGTTACGCACCTCTGCAACAGGGTATTTAGGGGGAACTGTTGATTTTACTGTTGCGGTAGGACTGTCTTGAAGTGGAGTTGTAGTACAGCCAGTAATGATTAGAGCGGCAATGATAGACAGTAAGTATTTCATTTTAATTCCTTTTATTATTTAGTTAGTAGCCTTTTTTACACTAAAATACCAATCATGTAAAATAATCCGCTTAGTTATCAAGCTCATTATTTAACCTGAATTAAGGTTATTTAATAAACATCCAGATACCCGCCGCAATCATAAACAGGTTTTCGGTCAGAGAGACAAACCCCAGCGGTACATTACTATCTCCGCCAACACAGGCACATTTAAGCTCTCGTTTGTCTATGTAAACAGCCTTAATCACCGACACGGCGCCAACACCCCCAATAAATAAAGAAATTGGTGCAACAATATAAGCTGAAATCCCTGCAATCATGCCAATACTTACAAATGCTTCTAAAAATGGATACACATAAGCATATCTCACTACTTTCATCGCAAATAAATCATAGGTTATAAAAGAATTACTAAAGCTGTATAAGTCGCGTAATTTTTGAATAGCAAGTACACCCATTGTTAACGCGACAAACAGCATAACTGTATGCATAGAAAAAAGTGCAAAGCCAGTCGAGTAGCTAAATGCAAAGGCAAGCAATAGGGTAACAGCAAAAATGGCCGTTACGGGAGTATAAGTAGTACCTTGTTGGCCAGGCTCCGATTTATTAAAGTAAGTGCGCAGGTCGTCATACCCGCCAATGCGTTCGTTATCGATAAATGTTTGTGGTGTGGTATCAACATTGTGCTTTTGTTGAAATGCATCGGTTTCTTCGCGCGAAGTCAGCGGCTTATCATCTACCTTATAGCCTTTTCGCTTAAGTAAATCTTTTGATTTGAGTCCAAATGGGCAAATATGCTCATTAGTTACCATTCTGTATAATGTTGCTGACTTAGCCATGCTTGCTCCTTATGCGTATTTAGTTACTCGTTAGCCCTTAAGTAATAGTGAGTGAATGGCGGTCTGAAATAATTTAATGGCACGTTGTAATATTTACGTGGCATTTGAAATAAAATAGCGCGCAGCACACTCGTTAAGAACACATAATAGACAATGCACGTATAGTGCCAGCACTTTTATAAAAGCGCAGAAGGTAAAGTTTGAGTAGCAGTGGGTTTTTGTTAAAAGCTTATAGAAATATCGGCTCACGTAGACAGTAAAGTCACGCTGCACCTTTAAAATCATATAAGACTGCATTGCGCAGCCTTATATATGTTAAACAGCAGCTTACTTGCTAAGCGTCTTGCTTGGCTTCTTCTTCACTAATTTGTTTTAGCGCTTGAATAAATGAATCGCTTGGTTGTCCGCCACTGATTGCATATTTATCGTTGATAATAAATGTAGGGACTGAAGTAATACCCATTTGCTTAAAGCGGTCTTGCTCTTGGCGTACTGTTTGAACGTATTTATCTGAGTGTAAAATACTACGCGCCTGTTCTTTATCAAGGCCAACACTTTCTACTACATCAAGCAGTGCCTCTTCTTGATTTAAGTATTTTAAATCGGTGAAGTGTGCTTCAAACATGGCAAGCTTTAATTCGGTTTGCTTATCTTCTTCACGCGCCCAAGTAAGTAGGCGGTGTAAATCAAAGCTGTTGATCATGATGCGCTCACCATCAAAATTAAAGGTAAACCCGGCACGCTGACCTGCTTCGAACATGTTTTTGCGATTTTCATCGCCTTGCTCTTCAGTCAGGTTGTACTTTTGCATTAGGTGCTCGTTTAAATTTTGACCTTCAAGCGGCATGTCAGGGTTTAGCTCAAAAGGATGCCATGTAATATCTGCACTCATCTCGTCTTTAAGTTGGCCAAGCGCTGTTTCTAGGTTTTTGTAACCTATTACGCACCATGGGCACATTACGTCTGACACGATATCAATTTTAAAGTTTTTCATATTCATCCTTTTGCGGATTGCTTTGGTATAACAAACGATATTGGGATGAAGTATGCATTATCAATCCTCAAACTAAAAAGAGCAGCTAATGGCTGCTCTTTATAAAGGGTTTAAGCGTTCAGCCCAAACGGGTCGTCAATACTATAACTTGGTTGTGTAAACCAATGCGGGCCGTTGTCGGTCATATAAAAGTGATCCTCCAAACGTACACCAAATTCATCAGGTATTACTAGCATTGGCTCGTTACTAAAACACATGCCAGGTGCAAGTGGGGTTTTGTCTCCACCGACTAAATAAGGCCATTCGTGAATATCTAAGCCAATACCATGGCCCGTACGATGCGGGCAGCCCGGTGTTTGGTACTGTGGCCCCAATCCTTGAGCCGCTAAATAGTGACGAGCGCCTGCATCAACTGCTTCACACGTAGCGCCAATTTTTGCAGCACTAAAGGCGGCGAGTTGCGCTGCTTTTTCATGATCCCAAAACATGCGCTGGCGCACTGTTGGCTCACCAAATACATAGGTGCGGGTTATATCTGAAAGGTAATCATGCACTTTGCAACCGGTATCTATTAATACCATATCACCTTTTTTAAGCACTTGCGCATCTTTAACGCCATGTGGAAATGAGGTCGCCACACCAAATAAAACAATGCAAAAATAGTTACCTGGCGCACCTACCTTTTGATGCGCTTTTTTAATAAAGGCTTCTACCTCTGTGGTGGTAATACCTTCATATAGCATGCTTGCAGTTGCTTGATGTACAGCTAAAGTCATATCCATTGCGCATTGCATGAGCGCTAATTCGTTTACCGACTTATGCATGCGGCAATGTGCAGTAACGCTTTGTGCATTAACTATATTTAAGCCTTTTTGCGCTTTGTTTATACCGTCGAATATAAAAAACTGTGTACTTTCATCAATGCCTATTGTGGCATTGTCAGGTATGTTGAATTGCTTTAGTACGCTAACAAATAGCGCATACGGGCTTTGATGTTCTTGCCAGCCATGAATGGGGCCTTCAATCACTTTAAAGCCGTTTAGGGTGCCAATTTCAAAATAAGGGGCTATGTATTGTACATCGCCTATAGCGGGTAAAATGGCGCCAACCATGCGCTCACTTGCATACCATTTCATACCTGTGAAGTAAGTGAGATTTGTACCTGCATTTAAATAAATTGCATCTATATTATTTGCTTGCATATAAGCTTGTGCTTTTGCAATGCGCTGTAAATATTCATCTGCTTGAATAGGGGTTACATTGGCGGTCATATTGCTTAATCCCGCTAATGCTTGCTCGCTTGTGTGTGTACCAACGCCTAGTGTGGCCATAAAAGTCTCCTTGGTTTCAATACCAAGCTGCATAAATACTTGAGCAATTGAACAAATTAAATTTCACTAAAATGTTAAAAAGCCCCAATAAGCAGTTTGGTGTTAGGCATTGTGTTTAATGTAAAAGCATAATTCAATATTATGCGACAACATGCATGCTAAGGTTTTTTAGCATAAGGTAAACGCGATAATTTATTGCTGGTGTGGTAACTATCAAGCCCTGTTACAGCCACTGTTTCAATGGCTTGTAAATCTAAAAAGCCATCACTTTGTAGCGCCGCTTCATCTAAATACACATCGGTAATTTCACCTATAACCAGCTCTGTGCCATTAACGGCTAAGTGTTGGTGCTCAACGTATCTTACAGAGTATTTTAATCGCGACTCTTGCACAAACGGGGCTGTAAATTCATTTAGGTATTCTGGCGTTAAACCTGTCGCGTCAAATTCTGACTCGCCTTTATCGTAGCGAGCTGATGTTTGATGAGCTTGCTTATATATGGCCTTATTAACTTGGTTAATGGTGTAACAGCCGGTTTCTATGATGTTTTCAAACGTATGGCGAGGCACGCTGTTAGGGCGCATTATCATGCCAACCAATGGCGGGTGAGCCCCTAAATGAATAACCGAGCTAACAATAGCTACATTTGTATTGCCTTGCTTGTCTTGCGTGCCAATTAAGTTGGCGCTTTTAAAACCCGAAAGTGAATTAATTAAATGGGTACGAGTGTGTTTTTCAAGTGCGTTTATGCGCTCTTTAGTAAAATGCATTAAAGGTCCTTACCAGGGGATGGCTTCGCCTTGCCAATCTAAATAGGCGGGCTCACCGTTAAGTTCTATATGAGGGTTATTAAACGTAAGTGTAAAAAGCTGTTTAGCTACAAATTCAGCGCTAAAAAGCTTATCCGCAGGTACGTTTTTTTGAAATGGTTTCGAAAGCGCTGTATCGGTAGTGCCCGGATGAAATAACACCAGTTTAGTATTTTTAGCTCGGCGCGCCAGTTCTACCGCTGCGGTTTTAAATAGCATGTTTAAGGCCGCTTTAGATGCGCGGTATGTATACCAACCGCCTAATTTATTATCGTTAATACTGCCCACACGCGCACTGAGCGCCGTTATAGTGCACTGCGTTTTATGTGTTAACACCGGCAAAATGCTTTGTAAGCACAGCAAGGGAGTGAGTGTGTTGGAATTAAATAATTCACTAAAATAGTCTGCGTTTAGCTCTTCTAGCTTTTTTTCTGGCATGTGGGTTTTGTTGTGCAATGTGCCGTTAAACATAACGACTTGTTGAATCTGGGCATTTTGCTCTTTTAAGTAAGTTGTAACCTTGGCTAAGCTTTGCGCTGTGTAATCGCTCTTTAGGTAAACAACATTACTATTTGTATCTACCTTTTTTGAGCTAACACATATAACTTGCACTGTGGGTGCATTTATTTGTAGGTGCTCAATATAAGCTTGTGCTATTGCGCTGCTGGCACCAAATAAAACAATTGTTTTCATTGTTTGTCCTTTGTATTAACAGTGCATTGGCCGTTTAAACAGGAGGCGTTTGGCATGAGCAAACGGCTTATTTTTTGTCTGTGTTTTGCAAAAAACACATAGGCGGCGTCAGCGAAGTAGCGAATTATTGGCAAGCGAAAAATTTTCAACCAGCGGTATTTTCCTACTGTTTTCCACGCTTGATAGGTAACATCTAAGCCGTAAATCATCTCCCCAGTTGGTAACTGTGCATGCAATATAGCCATGGCCTTGTTTTTATTAACACTTGGATAACGTGCGCTAAAATCGTGGCTATTAAGGTCTTCTAAAACAATTTTATGTTTAGTATCAGCATCTTTAAGGTGCTGCATTTCGGTATTGCAAAGCGGGCAGCTGGCGTCGTAAAAAATGATCATAAAAGCCGTTTTCTAATAATTTACATATAGCTAATTACGATTCACCATTGCAAATGGATCTATTAAATCTGCGCTCATGATGATATTAATAGCATTCCATGAAACAAAGGAGACTGAGAAATGAGTGAACAATATGCCGCCTTGCGAGGTAATGTTAATTTACTTGGGCAGCTACTAGGACAAACTATTAAAGATGCCCAAGGCCAAGCGATTTTAGATAAAGTAGAGGAAATTCGTGCTTTATCAAAGTCATCTCGCAGTGGTAACGAAGACGACAGACAAGCGCTAATTGAGGTACTACATGCGCTTAGTGATGAAGAGCTTTTACCGGTTGCCCGTTCATTTAATCATTTTTTAAATTTAGCTAATGTAGCAGAGCAGTTCCACACTGTTTCGCGTTTTAATGATGTTGGTTTTTGCCAACTAAACCCTCTCACTCAAACATTAAAAACGTTAACTGCAAAAGCAAAAGAAGGCCAATTAGATAGTAATCATCTGGCCGAAACACTCTCAAAACTCCACATAAACTTAGTATTAACCGCTCACCCAACCGAGGTGACGCGCCGTACCATTATTAATAAGCACGTAGAATTAAGTGATTGTTTAGCCTCGCTTGAGCGCAAAGACAATTTACCACAAGAGCGTGAAGCTATTTTAAACCGTATCGCTCAGCTTATCAGCCAAGCATGGCACACCGATGATATTCGTCGTTCTCGCCCAAGCCCAGTTGATGAAGCTAAATGGGGATACGCTGTTATTGAAAACAGCTTATGGCATGCTGTGCCACGTTTTTTACGTGAGTTTTCAGATCAAGTTAAAGAGCATTTAAGTTTAGAGCTCCCAATTGATTACAGCCCCATTGAGTTTACCTCTTGGATGGGCGGAGACCGTGACGGTAACCCATTTGTAACCGCACAGGTAACACAGCAAGTACTTGACCATGGTCGTTGGATGGCGCTTGATTTATACAGCCGTGATATTGACACGCTAAGCGCAGAGCTGAGCATGTCAGATGCAAGCGATGAGCTAATTGAGCTGGCAGGACAAGACTTTGAACCTTATCGCGCTGTACTTAAAAAGCTTAAAAACCAAGTCTCTGAAACAGTGGTGCATTTAGGTGCAAAAATTAAGAATAAGCGCAGCGATTCAGAAGACTTAATCACTGATATAAATCAAATCAAGCACCCAGTAGAGGTGTGCTATCGCTCTTTATTAAAGTGCAACATGAAAGTTGTCGCCAATGGTTTATTACTTGATTTACTGCACCGTATAAATAGCTTTGGCCTGCGTTTGGCAAAACTTGATGTACGCCAAGATTCAGACCGCCACAGCGATGTGTTTTCTGAGCTTACACGCCACCTAGGCTTAGGCGATTACAACCAATGGCAAGAGCAAGACAAACAAGCATTTTTGCTTACCGAGCTTAACTCACGCCGCCCGCTTATTCCTAAAAACTGGCAACCAAGTCCAGAGGTGCAAGAAGTACTCGACACCTTTGATGTAATAGCTAAGCAAGATGAAAAAACATTTGGCTTGTACATTATTTCAATGGCGCGTACCGCCTCTGACATTTTAGCTGTACAACTGCTTTTAAAAGAAAGTGGCTGTCAGTTTGATTTACCAGTAGCGCCTTTGTTTGAAACGCTTGACGATTTAAACGCTGGTAGTGATGTAATTACCACGTTGCTTGATAACGTATGGTACCGCGGGCATATTAAAAATACCCAAAATGTCATGATTGGTTATTCTGATTCAGCTAAAGATGCCGGCATGATGGCCGCAGGCTGGGCACAGTACGAAGCAATGGATAAACTAGTGCAGCTTGCCGATGAGCGCGGCATTGAACTTGTTTTATTCCATGGTCGTGGTGGTACGGTAGGGCGCGGTGGGGCACCTGCTGCACAAGCACTGCATTCACAACCGCCTGGTTCATTAAAAGGTGGCTTGCGTGTAACTGAGCAA
The DNA here is from genome assembly GCF_024518735.1 of Pseudoalteromonas agarivorans. Taxonomy (NCBI): domain Bacteria; kingdom Pseudomonadati; phylum Pseudomonadota; class Gammaproteobacteria; order Alteromonadales; family Pseudoalteromonadaceae; genus Pseudoalteromonas; species Pseudoalteromonas agarivorans. The sequence goes on along the minus strand of NZ_JANIGJ010000003.1, from coordinate 72,203 downwards.
GGCGAAATGATCCGCTTTAAGTTTGGTTTACCCGATGTAGCACTGCAAAGTTTAAATATTTACGCGGGTGCCGTACTGCAAAGTAACTTATTACCACCGCCAGAGCCTAAGCAAGAATGGCGTGAAGTAATGAAGTTGATAAGCGAGCAGTCGTGCGATCACTACCGTAATGTGGTTCGCCATGATGAAAATTTTGTTCCTTACTTTAGAATGGCAACGCCTGAGCTAGAGCTGTCTAAATTACCGTTGGGCTCGCGTCCTGCGAAACGTAACCCAAATGGTGGGGTTGAGAGCTTACGTGCTATTCCATGGATTTTTGCATGGAGCCAAAACCGTTTAATGTTACCTGCATGGCTTGGCGCATTAACAGGCTTAAAAGCGGCACTCGATAAATACGGCATAGAAACACTGCACGAAATGAGCCTGCAATGGCCATTTTTCAGAGCACGCCTTGAAATGCTAGAAATGGTATTTAGTAAAGCCGATAGCTGGTTAAGTGAGCATTACGATAACGCGCTGGTGGAAGACATGTACAAACCACTAGGTACTTCGTTACGTAAAGAGCTAGAAGAAGCAATTAGCTTAGTGCAATCGCTTAGCCCGCAAAATAGCTTATTGGCAGATCAGCCATGGATAAAAGAGTCGATTGCGCTGCGTAATCCGTACACCGATCCGCTTAATGTACTGCAAGTTGAGCTGCTGCGTCGTTCGCGCTCAAGCGATAAAGTAAGTGAAGGTGATATTGATAATGCATTAATGATCACCATGACAGGTATTGCTGCAGGTATGCGCAATACTGGTTAGTCTACTTTAACTTAAAAATAGGGGAGCACAGTGTGCTCCCTTTTTTTGCTGGCATTTAGGCGCCTAACCTTTTAAACTACTTAGCCATTAAATAATTATAATATGTTATGGCATCAGCAACTTTTACTGTGCAACAAGACACAGCACTCACAAATTCACATATCTCACTAAGCGTTACGCAAACTCAAGCATTACGCAGCCAATTAAAAGCCCAGCGCGGTATTTTACATCCTAACGATATTAGCCAGTTGTGCGCGCAACTTAATGTATCTGATGACGCGTTATTACAAGGTTTAGTGCCTTTAGCGTCTGAATTTTCGGTGGCTCCTGTTTCTCATTTTCATGTGGGAGCTATTGTTAAAGCACTTGATGAGCAAGGTGATATAAATTTTTATTTTGGTGCTAATGTAGAGTTTGATCACCAAGCGCTTAGTTTAGTCGTGCATGCAGAGCAGTCGGCGATTAACAATGCGTGGTTAAATGGCGCAAAAAAAATACTAAAAATAGCAATTAGCGATGCCCCATGTGGTTATTGCAGGCAGTTTATGAACGAACTGGCTGATGCAAAAGAGTTTGATATTTTACTGCCAGAGCAACATTTTAAATTAGCTGATTTATTACCGCATTCATTTGGCCCCACTGATTTAGGCAACGATTTTAGCCTGTTTAACCCAAAACAGCAGCAACACACATTTGCAGATACAGCTCTTGATGAAAAACTAGCAGCCATGGCGCTAATGGCCTACGTACCTTACAGTAACAACTTTAGCGCAGTTAAAATAAGCACCTTTAACAATGGTGACTTTTACGGCAGTTATGCAGAAAACGCGGCTTACAGCCCAAGCCTTTCGCCACTACAAAGTGCGCTTAGTCAATTGTTTTTAGCGGGTCTTAGCTTTAACGATAAAACGATTAAAGCAATTACACTGTTAGAAACCCAAGGTCATGAAAACCAAGGGGGAGTAGCACGTGCTGTACTTGCAAGCTTTAGCAATTTGCCAGAAATAGAAGTGATTAGCGCAAAGCTAAGGTAACCAGAATTTAGATTAAGCTAAAAACAATAAAGCACAGCAATTGCTGTGCTTTATGCATTTTATTAAAGCGCTAAAAAGGCATTAGCCTAATAGTACTTTTGCAGCTTCTAATACCACAGCCACTGATTTTTTCTCAATTTCACCGTGATCAACATTTGGAATTTCTTGGCGAGTACGGTTAACCAATACACCAGCAACACACGCCGCTTTAAGGCCTAGCGCTGCACACATGGTAAATAAGGTAGCAGACTCCATTTCGTAGTTCATCACACCTAGGTTTTGCCACTCTTCACAGCTACCTTGTAATGACTTAGGTACGTAACCCGAGTGCGTATCGTAACGCTCTTGCCCTGGGTAGAATGTATCGCTTGAGGCAGTAATACCAATGTGGAAGTCGATATCTAGGTTTTTACACGCTTGCACCATAGCTTGAGTGGCAAAAAAGTCAGATACCGCAGGGTAGCTAAGTGGTGCAAAGTGTTGGCTTGCGCCATCTAAACGCACAGACGCTTGGCTTACTAAAATATCACCTTCATTAATATGTGGCTGAATTGCCCCAGTAGTACCAATACGTAAGAAAGTACGTACGCCAAGCTGTGCAAGCTCCTCTACAGCAATAGAGGTTGAAGGGCCGCCAATACCGGTTGAACAAATCACCACAGAGTGACCATTTAACTGGCCTAAATAAACATGAAACTCACGTGTTTGAGCAAGGCAGGTTGGGTTGTCTAGGAATTGAGAAATGCGTGCAGCACGATCTGGGTCACCAGGGACAATAGCAAGTTCAGCCCCTTTTAAATCGTCAATACATAATCCTAAGTGAAATACCTTTTCCATAACTAAGCCTTTTTATAAAAATTTGTTGTCAATCTAGCATCATTACGGCAAATGTAAACTAAGTACAGGACGTATGTCCGATGTTGAAAAATACTTATAAATGATGGCTTTATTCATTCACATTGAATATTAAATCAAAGGCTTAAAGTTCGTTAAAAGGCGGGTGGTTGACTTGTTTATTGAGAGTCTATATGTATTGATTATGGTGATAATTTAAATTTATCAATACGTGGTTTGAAGCGTTTTTAGTTATTTAATAACAAATAGTTATGGTTGGATTTCGGCTTTATTTTAACGGCTTTTATTTAAGCGTGTAAATAATGCTTGAGCAATAAGTGAGCGCATTACGCGTTAATTACAAATAAGCCGATAATTTTAGTTTTTGCATAACTAATCAAAACCACATGAATAAAACACACAAGTATAGGATTTATTATGAGCACACAATTTGACGCGTTTAAACGTAAAGTAGAGCACTGTTTATGTGCACCTGGCGATGGTGTATTTACAGTTAATACCGCGAAAGAGCGTAAAGCGGCATTACGTAATAAATTGTATGGGCAAAGCGAAAATGTTGATGTTTTGTGGCGTGATTCTTTAACACAATTACCCGAATCTCCTCACAAAGCGGTTATGTTAGGTATTAGCTCAGATTGTGGCGGCGGTATTTTACGTGGGGCAAACTGGGGGCCATTATTCTTACGCTCAGCCTTGATTGATCAGCAAACCCAGTGCCGCTCTTTCGACTTAGGTGATGTGCGTGTTATACCGCATTTATTACATGATAAATACTTAAACGACGCCACAATTTCAAACTGCCAAAAAGCCCTATACGGCGATAAAAACGATGATTACTACGTAAGCCCGCTTTCTATTACCGAAGATGTGTGTGACAGCTTTTACGCAACATTTAAAGATAAAGGCATATTTGGTATTGGGGGCGATCACTCAATCAGCTACCCGCTAACTAAAGCGTATTTAAAAGCTAAGCGCGAGCAAGGCAAACGTACCGCTATTATTCATTTTGATGCGCATACCGATTTATTAGTAGAGCGCTTAGGCATCGATATATGTTTTGGCTCGTGGTGTACGCATATTTTAGAGTTTTTACCTGCACCGCATCATTTAATCCAGTTTGGTATTCGCTCAAGCGGTAAACCTAAATCGCACTGGGAAAGCACCTTTGGTGTAAAACAACATTGGGCTAATGAAATAATAGAGCGTGGTGCAAAAGCGGTTGCAGATGAAACCATTGCGCAGCTTAAAGCCGATAACGTAGATGAAGTATATGTAAGCTTTGACATAGATGCACTCGATGCCGAATTTGCCTCAGCCACGGGCACACCAGAAGATAACGGCTTAACCCCGCAACATGCACTGGATATTTTACAAGCTATTGCCGATGAGTTTCCAATTACTGGCGCCGACATGATGGAAATAGCGCCATTTACCGACAGCTCATTAGTAGGCCAAGCAAGTTCAGAAACAACATTACGTGAAGGCGCTAAAATTTCAGCGTTCTTAATTAGTGCAATGAATAAATAGCAAGTTAGTCTTTAAAAAATCTAGTCCTATCAGCGTATAGGGCTAGGTTAAAAACTAGCGGTTCGGTTACCCTCGGCTATAGTTGGTGTATATCTGTTTTAGTTTTGAGGCGAAGCTAAATGAAGCTGTACTTATTTTTGTTGTGTTTTGCATGCATAAGGCTTAATGCAGCTGAAATTACAATAGTTACCGAAGTATTCCCCGACTTTCAATACATTGACGAAAACAACCAACTTGCAGGGCGCTCTGTAGATAAAGTGAGGGACGCGCTCGCCAATACAGATATTAAATACACTATGTTAGCGCACAGTTGGGCTGTGTCTTATAACGCAGTATTAAGAGATACGAATACCTGTATATTTTCTATTGTAAGGTTACCTAAGCGAGAAGATAAGTTTAGCTGGGTGGCTGAGCTTGAAAGTTTTGACTCTGCTATTTATGCCCTTAAATCAAGAAACATTCGCTTAAAAACGCTTAACGACGCTAAAAAATATAAAACAGCGGTGCTTAGGGATAATTTTAGCCACCATTATTTGCTAGAACGTGGCTTTAGTGAAGCTAACAACTTATTGATAATTGATAGCTTAGACAAAATAGATAAATTAATAAGCACACGGCACGATATTCTCGACTTTGTTATTTTAAGTAAAAAACAATTTAACTACCGCGCACAGTTTGAGCCAAAGCTTAAGTTATTAGAGCCTATATTAACGCTCAATACACAACACTCTCCCCTTTACTTTGCCTGTAATAAAAACATGTCGCAAAGCCTACAAGATAGACTTGCGCTGGCATTCGATGAAGCAAAAAAGCAAAATAAACAACGCTAATTCAATGGCTTATTAATTTAGCCTGTAAAAGCATAAATATAAATTGCCGCGTTTAAAAAAGCGTCTATAATCAGCTGCTTTTTATTGAAAAAGTGCTAACTTTTTGGAGCGTTAAATGGGTGATTTAATCGGGATTAGCTTATTGATCTTGATCAGTGCGTTGTTTGCCATGTCGGAAATTGCTATTGCAGCGTCGCGTAAAATTAAACTGCGGGTAATGGCCGATGAAGGCAGTGATAACGCGGCCGCGGTATTAAAACTGCAAGAAAACCCTGGGGCGTTTTTTGCGATGATCCAAATTGCCCTAAACGCGATTGCTATTTTAGGCGGAATAGTGGGCGAACAAGCGCTATCGCCTTATGTACAAAGTATCTTGGTGCTTTTTTATCAAGGTGTACACCTTGAAAAAATTAGTTTTTTATTTTCGTTTTTTACCATTACCTCGCTGTTTATATTATTTGCTGATTTAATGCCAAAGCGTTTAGCGATGATCATGCCCGAAGCGGTGGCTGTGCGTGTGGTAACAATAATGCGATGGGTCACTTTTGCACTTACGCCATTAGTAATGTTTTTTAATGGTTTAACTAATTTTGTACTGCGTTTATTTAAAGTACCCGCAGAGCGAGAAGATATTGTTACCACCGAGGACATTGTGGCGATGATGGATGCGGGCGCAGAATACGGCAGCTTACAACAACAAGAGTATGAGCTAATTGGCAATGTGTTTGAACTAGAAGCACGCTTTTTATCAAGTGTAATGACCCCACGCGACCAAATAGTTTATTTTGACTTAAATGAAAGCAGCCACGATATAGCCACCAAAATTATTGAAAACCCCCATAATCATTTTTTAGTGGTCTCGGGTAATTTAGATAAATTACGCGGCTCTGTTGAGTCAAAAGATATACTACGACAAGTACTAAAAGGTGAGCCAGCTAATATTAAGCAAGCGCTGATTGAAACAGACGTGTTTTATTTACCTGAAACCCTAAGCCTGTCTGAAGCGCTAAATGCGTTTAAAAGTGCTGCAAAACCGTTTGCTGTGGTAGTAAATGAATATGCCTTGTTAGTCGGTATTGTTACCGTAAAAGATTTAATGAAAGGGTTTATGGGAGATTTAATTACCCACCAAGGCGATGAACTTATTATTGCCCGCGATGAGCACTCATGGTTAGTGGATGGTTTAACCCCGATTTCTGATTTAGCAAAAGTATTAGACATTGAAGAGTTTCCAGATCAAATGCACTTTGAAACCGTTGCTGGCTTTTTAATATACACAATGAAGCGTATACCTAAACGTGCTGAGCACTTTACCTTTAATGGCTTTAAATTTGAGGTGGTTGATGTTGAGGGGATAAGGGTAGAGCAATTATTAGTGTCCCGTATAAGTAAATAGTTATAAATTTGTATTAAAGCCAAGCTTAGCTTGGCTTTTTTGTTGCAGGTTAATAAATAACGCACCGCATTAAAGTTTATTTTTCATACTTGTCCGTTTTATTTTTCATCAAATTAACACCTTCTACAACCTATGGCGTAGTTTAATTTTACAACTGTAAGTTAGTGTAAATTTGCACCCGTTTTAATTTATTCTCGTTTAGATTTACTTTAGAATGATCGTTCACTCTAGACATAAATAGACTAAAAGGTATTTAACATGCAGCGTTCTCGCATCGCTTTATTTGTATTAACAGCCCTCGTTGGATCTGTTGCTTTAACAGGTTGCGACCAAGCAGCTGACTCGCAACAAGCTTCAGCCCCACAAGCAGTACCTGTTGGTGTAATTACATTAAAAAGCCAAGCGCTTACACTAAAAAAGGAGCTTCCCGGTCGCATTAGTGCTTTTCAAATTGCGGAAATCCGCCCGCAAGTAAGTGGCATTGTGCAATCGCGTTTATTTAAAGAAGGTGCTCAAGTTAAGCAAGGCCAAGCGCTTTATCAAATTGACCCCGCTACGTTTGAAGCTGACCTAGCAGCAAGCGAAGCAGCTGTGGCCCGCGCTGAAGCAAGTATTGCCAGCACTAAATCAAAAGCGTCGCGTTATAGCGAGCTTTTAAAAATTAAAGCCGTAAGTCAGCAAGACTTTGACGAAGCAGATGCAGCGCAAAAGCAAGCACAAGCAGAGCTATTAACGGCAAAAGCACAGCTTAAATCGGCGCAAATTAACCTAGACTACAGCCATGTATCTTCTCCAATCAGTGGCCAAATTAGTAAATCGAGCGTTACTGTTGGTGCGCTTGTTAGCGCTAATCAAACAACAGCACTGGCAACAGTGACCCAGCTTGACCCTATTTATGTTGATTTAACCCAATCAAGCAACGAGCTAACTCAACTTAAAAAAGCTATTTCTTCAGGTTCATTGAGCGTTGATTCACAATCGCAAACAGATGTTGAACTGCAAATGGAAGATGGCTCAACTTACCCACTTAAAGGCACGTTACAGTTCTCTGAAGTGACAGTAGACCCAAGCACAGGGTCGGTTACTTTACGCGCTAAATTCCCAAATCCTGATAAGTTATTATTACCGGGTATGTATGCACGTGCCTCTGTGGTTGAGGGCGTAAAACAAGACGCTATTTTAGTGCCGCAACGTGGGGTTAGCCGTAATACAAAAGGCGAGCCAACAGCCATGGTTGTTAGCAAAGAAAACACCGTTGAAAACCGCGTTTTAAAAGTAGACAGAACGATTGGTTCAAACTGGTTAGTAACCGACGGGCTAAGCGATGGCGATAAAGTGATTATTGAAGGGTTACAAAAAATTCGCCCTGGAGCGCCGGTAACACCGACTGAAGTTTCACCATCAGCAACAGCTGACAAAGCGCAATAACGGAGAGTTTTAATGTCACGATTTTTTATCGACAGACCCATCTTTGCATGGGTACTTGCTATCGTGGTTATGCTTGCAGGTGTTTTAGCTATTCAAAGTTTACCAATAGCTCAGTACCCGTCAATTGCCCCGCCGGCAATTAGTATTACTGCAACATACCCGGGCGCATCAGCACGTACCCTAGAGGATACGGTTACCCAAGTTATTGAGCAAAAAATGAAAGGCCTTGATGGTTTGCTATATATGTCATCGACTTCTGAGTCGAGTGGTTCAGCAACCCTTACGCTTTCATTTAGCTCCGAAACTGACCCAGATATTGCACAGGTACAAGTGCAAAACAAGTTAGCCACAGCCACCCCTTTGCTACCTGAAGAAGTGCAAAGGCAAGGTGTATCGGTGGCTAAGTCTGCACGTAACTTTTTAATGGTACTGGGTTTTGTATCAAAAGATGGCAGCATGACGAATATCGATATTGGTGATTATGTGTCATCTAATGTTCAAGATATTGTTTCGCGTGTTGAAGGGGTAGGTGAGGTTCAGCTGTTTGGTTCTCAGTATGCTATGCGTATTTGGTTAGACCCAGCTAAGCTGCAAAACTACAAGTTAACCCCTGCTGATATTAGTGCATCAATCAGTGCTCAAAACGCCCAAGTGTCTGCTGGGCAATTAGGCGGCATGCCTGCGGTTGAAGGTCAGCAACTTAATGCTACCGTTACTGCACAAAGCCGTTTACAAACAGCAAAAGAGTTTGAAGACATTATAGTTAAGGCAAACGCCGATGGCTCGTTTGTACGCCTTGAAGATGTAGCCCGTGTAGAGCTTGGTGGTGAAAGCTATCGTGTTGTAGCGCGTTACGATGGACAACCAGCATCGGGCTTAGGTATTAAGCTTGCCAGTGGGGCAAATGCACTCGATACCGCAGAAGGTGTAAAAGCCGCTATTGAAGAGTTAAAAGCGTTTTTTCCTGAAGGCTTAGACGTTGTTGTCCCTTATGATACCACTCCATTTGTTTCGTTATCGATTGAAAAGGTAGTGCATACGTTAATAGAAGCGGTCGTGCTGGTATTTGTTGTTATGTATCTGTTTTTACAAAACTTCCGCGCTACGCTTATTCCAACTATAGCTGTACCTGTGGTGTTGTTAGGTACTTTTGGTATTTTGTACGCGTTTGGCTATTCAATAAATACATTAACCATGTTTGCAATGGTACTTGCCATAGGTCTACTGGTTGATGATGCGATTGTTGTAGTAGAAAACGTTGAGCGTGTAATGAGTGAAGAAAAACTCTCTGCGCTTGAAGCAACACGTAAATCGATGGATGAAATTAAAGGCGCGTTAGTGGGTATTGCCATGGTGCTGTCGGCTGTATTTATTCCGATGGCGTTCTTTAGTGGGTCTACCGGTGTTATTTATCGTCAGTTTTCTATTACGCTGGTATCAGCAATGGGGCTATCGGTATTAGTGGCACTTATTTTAACACCTGCATTGTGTGCCACGCTTTTAAAGCCTAGCCACGTGCATGATAATAGCTCGTTGTTTGGCCGTTTTTTCAGTGGCTTTAACCGCGGGTTTGATAAAACAAATGCCGGCGCGCAAAGTTTTGTAAGCCGTATGATCCGCTTATCTAAGCGCTACCTTTTATGTTATGGCCTTATTGTTGCGGGCATGGTGTATATCTTTTCAAGCCTACCTACAGCGTTTTTACCTGATGAAGACCAAGGTATTTTGTTTACCCAGGTTTCACTGCCTGCAGGCTCAACAACCGAAGAAACATTAGAAGTGGTTAAAAAAGTAGAAAACCACTATTTGAACGATCAATCTGAAGCTGTTAACGGTATTTTTACGGTAACCGGATTTAGCTTTGCAGGTTCTGGTCAAAACTCAGCAATAGGGTTTGTAAACTTTAAGCATTGGGATGAGCGCGAACGTGATGATTTATCTGTGCAAGGTGTGGCAGGTAAAGCAATGGGCTACTTCTCAACGATTAAAGAAGCGTTTGTGTTTGCTTTCCCACCGCCAGCCATTGTTGAGCTAGGTACTGCAAATGGTTTTAATGTTTTCTTACAAGACAGGGTTGGACTTGGCCACGATGCTTTATTAGCAGCGCGTAATCAATTACTTGGTTTAGCGAGTCAAAGCCCAATTTTGGCGGGTGTACGCCCTAACGGACAAGAAGATATGCCCGAGCTGCAACTTGATGTTGACCTTGCTAAAGCACAAGCACTCGGTGTGTCTCAGGCTGATATTAACAGCACGCTATCAACTGCGTGGGGTAGTAGTTACGTTAATGACTTTATTGACCGTGGCCGCGTTAAAAAGGTATACCTTCAAGGTGAAGCGCAAGGACGTATGGTGCCAGAGGATTTAAACAAGTGGTATGTACGTAATGACAGTGGCGATATGGTGCCATTTTCAGCCTTTGCAAGTTCGCATTGGACTTATGGTTCACCACGTCTTGAGCGTTACAACGGCTTTTCAGCAATGGAAATTCAAGGTACTGCTGCACCAGGTTACAGTACTGGCCAAGCAATGGATGAAATGGAGCGCTTAGTTAAGCAACTTCCTAATGGAATTGCCTCTGAGTGGACGGGTATTTCGTTTCAAGAGCGCTCTAGCAGTGGCCAAGCACCGTTACTTTACGGCATATCGCTATTGTTTGTATTTTTATGTTTAGCAGCGCTTTATGAAAGCTGGTCTGTACCGTTTGCGGTTATGCTTATTGTGCCATTAGGTATATTTGGAGCGACGGTTGCCGCGGTAATGGCAGGTTTATCTAATGATATTTACCTTCAGGTAGGTTTATTAACCACCATAGGGTTAGCCTCTAAAAATGCAATATTAATCGTAGAATTTGCGATTCATAAAATGCAAGAAGGCCTAGGGTTAGTCGATGCGGCTATTGCAGCAGTACGCTTACGCTTACGTCCAATATTAATGACCTCAATGGCCTTTATTTGTGGTGTTATACCGCTTGCTATTGCCTCAAGTGCCGGTTCAGGAGCGCAAAATGCACTGGGTATTTCGATTATAGGTGGTACGCTTGCCTCTTCTATTTTAGTGGTGGTATTTGTGCCGTTATTCTTTGTTTTAGTTCGTCGTGTATTTCCAATGAAAAACACTGACGATAAAAAGGAGAGCGCACAATGAGCATTAAACGCTTCACTTTAAGCGCAATTACATTAGTTGTTTTAAGTGGCTGCCAACTAGCCCCTGAGCAAAAAGAGCTTGCTTTACCAGTGCCAGATACTTATGTATCTGACACTGAACAAGCAGCAGCGCAACAGTTACATTGGCAGCAATTTTTTAATGATGAAAAATTACAAACCTTGATTAGCTTAAGCCTTGAGCATAATAAAGATATGCAAATCGCGGTATTAAATGTGCAGCGTGTACGCGGTTTATACCAAATTGAAGACTCGGGTTTATATCCTTCATTAGATTTTAATGGTGGGGCTACGCGCCAACGTTTACCGGCTGATTTAACCAGTACGGGTGAAGCAGGTATTAGCTCACAGTACAGCGCAACGGTTGGTATTACCTCTTATGAATTAGATATTTGGGGCAAGGTACGTAACCAGTCTGAGCAAGCCCTGCAAAACCTCTATAACACTGAGCTTACGCAATACAGCACGCAAATTTCACTCATTGCTGAGCTTGCCAATGCTTGGTTAAACTACGCAACTGACTTACAGCTATTAGAGCTTGCTAAAGAAACATTAAGCTCGCAGCAGGAGTCGCTCTCGCTTACGCAAAAAAGCTTTGATTTAGGCGCTACATCGGCAATTACGCTTGAGCAGCTTAAAAGTACGGTTGCCACTGCAAAAGTAGATATAGCAACATATAAACGCTTGTTAAAACGTGATAAAAGCGCGTTAGATTTACTGGTAGGGCGCCCTGTATCGAGTGATTTATTACCGACTAACTCGTTAACTAATTTACTGGATTTACCAGAAGTACCGGTTGGTTTACCCTCTGATTTATTAACGCAGCGCCCTGATATTAAAGCCGCTGAGCATGCTTTATTAGCCGCTAACGCGAATATAGGTATAGCGCGTGCGGCGTTTTACCCAAGCATTAGCTTAACCGCGACTGCGGGCAGTACGTCTAGCGATTTAAGTGGCTTGTTTGATTCAGGCTCAGGGACATGGAGCTTTGTACCGTCAATCAACTTACCAATTTTTACTATGGGACGTAACCAGGCAAACCTTGATGTGGCAAAGGCCGATCAAGAAATTGCGGTGGCGACGTACCAGCAAAAGATTCAAAATGCATTTCGTGAAACCGCCGATGCATTAGCAGATAGAGAAGGCTACAAAGAGCAACTTGATGCCCTCGATATGCTAATTAGTTCGCGTCAGCTAACGTACGATTTATCAAAAATGCGTTACGAAAAAGGCGCTGATAGCTACCTACAGGTACTTGATGCACAGCGTACGTGGTACTCGGCTCAACAGCAGTTAATAACAGGTCAGCAGGCTTACCTTGCCAGCCAAATTAATTTGTATAAAGCTTTAGGTGGCGGCTGGAATATAGCTAAAACACCTGTGCAAGAGCAGTAAAATGAAAGGTGTTGTTAAGTTAAGCTATGCAATGAACTTACGCTGTATTAAGTATGCGCTTAATACCGGAGTAGGGTTATGAGCACGAAAGCTAAAAGGCATATAGACCCAGCATTAGCACAAGCTAGGCGAGAGCAGGTGCTTAGTGCTGCCTCAGAGTGTTTTAAACGCAAGGGATACCATGGCGCAGGCATGGCCGAAATATCCCGTACTGCAGGCATGAGCGCTGGGCATATATATAACTACTTTGAAAGCAAAGAGGCAATAATTGAAAGTATTATTGCTAAAGACATGGAAGAAATGTTTTCTATCTTTCAGGAGTTTGAAGATCACCCAGGTGATGTTCTGCAAGCGCTTATAGATGGCTTAAACATTGGTGTACAAAGGCATATGGATACTGGTGCCTGTGTGGTTGATTTAGACATGATGGCGGAAGCGGGTCGCAATAGTAAAGTGGCCTCGCTTTTACGAGATATGGATATTCAAGCGCGGGGGCGCATGCGCCAACTACTCACCAGTGAACGTAGTGCACTTAAAGACACTGATGAACACGAACTTGAAAGCCGCATTAACGTTATTTTTTCGATGATGGCGGGGTTACTGCTTCGTAAGATGCTCTACCCTGAGCTCACCGAAGAAACGGTGTTAATCGCGCTAAGGCCTGCGATGAAAACCTTGTTAATGCCGTTTGATAAAACAAAGTAATAGAAAACTAAAAAGCGAGTCAAAAGACTCGCTTTTTTAATGCTAAATGCGCTCTATGCACCACAATAGTGCCATTGCAGCGATAGCAAGGGAGCCAATTGGCATCACCCATTTTATGTAAATAGGTTTATTACGCATGGTTAGTAACACCGGCAGTGCAATACACAATATACTCAGCTGTCCAAGCTCTACACCTAAGTTAAACGCTAAAATGCTGAGCAATTGATAATCGCTCGAGAGCCCAAGCTCACCCAGTACACTGGCAAAGCCCATTCCATGTAACAAACCAAACGCAAAAGTAAGCCAGCCAAGGCGTAATATAACCGGCCATACATTGTTTAAAGCCGCAAATAATACCGAGATTGCAATACCTAGCTCTACCCAGCGGCTACTTGGCGAAACAAGATTAAGAGCCGTAGCAGTAAGGGTAAGTGAATGCGCAAGGGTAAACGCAGTCACAATCCACGCAGTGTGCTTAATAATGTGCTTTTTACTTGCTATTGCCTGCCAGTGACTTTCAGTGCGGGTTAAAACGCAGGTTAAAAGTAGAGCGATTAAAAATAAAATATGGTCAATGCCAATCCAAATATGTAACACGCCTTGATAAACATATTGGTTAAAAGTCGTTAAATAACTCGATTGCCCAGTGGTAAAAGTGTGTTGTTGCTCATCTATAGTGAAAACCCGCGAAACCTGATTTACATTTACAATAACTTTGTGATTTGCGTCTTGGTTAAAAAAAGCGCGGTACATTAACGTTACATCTGCATCAGTGTTACAGCTAAAAACTAGCGGCAAGACTAAATATGCTTCATTAAAATGATTATCTAATTGATAGTTATCGGTGATTGTTAATAGGCAAGTTTGCTCATTTTGTAAAACCGATAGAGTATTTTTGGCATAGCGATTAATAGCCGTCTTTTGTGATTTTAATTCGCCCCAGCTTATTTGGGTGTCTTGGTTAACATCAAGCGCAACTTGTTGTTCTAAATCGCTAATATTTATTTGCCATGTGCCTGTGTATTGCTTTTCGTTGTTGGTATTATCCAGTGAAATGTAGCTTGTGCTCAACTGATGAGCTTGCACGCTAAAGTTGGCAAATAGCGCAACTATAAATAAAACAAATAACGCGTTTATTTTACTCATAAAGAATCCCTAACCATCGTATTTGCTTGGCTTAGTAAGTGTTTATCTGTACTCATTTTTGCTTGCTGCCAATTTATATTTGCCCAGTATTGTGCCTTGGCTTGGTTTGCTTGTACATGAATATAGTAGTTAGCTAAGTCGTTGGCATGGAAGGTATCTTGGCGTTGTTCACGTAATTTTACGCGCTGTTGCATGAGCGGTTGCCACACCGTATTAGTGTGCTTATTACTGCGTTTTTCAGCTATGGCTAACTTGAGCAAAATAGCGTCTTCAAGCGATGAGTGGCTATTGGCAAGTTTACCGAGTGTATTAAGCACTTTTTCAGGGTTGTTTTGCTGCAGTTGAATATCGGCCCACAGCACAATAAGGCTCACTGGGGCTGTGTTTAAATCAATATTATTTATATGCTGCTGCGCACGGGTGAATTTATTAAGTCTAAATGCCATTTCGCTGAGCACATGTTTTGTCGCTAAGCTGCTGTTTTTGTTTTGCGTAAGCTTAACTAACGCGTGATAACTTTCACTAAGTTTGCCCTGTTGGCTTTGTACATCTAGCACACACGTGCTGGCCGTTAATAGGCTGGTGTTACCAATTAATGCCACACAATGACGCTTAGCTTGTTCAAATTTGCCTTGTGTCATCAACATATTAGCGAGTAATAAATGGGTGTTTACATGATCTGGCTGGGTTTTTAATACGTTATTAGCAACGTCTATGGCACGCGAAAACGCATGCTCCTTTTGAAGTACCCGTGCATATAAATAACCGGTTTGTGCAGTTGCAGAAGCGGTATATAAGTTTTTTAAGCGTTTTTTTAATACACCTTGATAGCGCTCTGTTTGGCCTATGTATTGGCTATTTAGCACCAGCGCAGTGAGTTGCTCAAGGGTTAAATTAGCACTTAATGTTGCATTGCTTGAGGCAATAATTGCGTTATCTTTTGGGGTAATTGGTTTTGCAAGCACGTTATTTACACAAAGTGCAGCGCAAAAAACAAAGAGCATTTTTTTATAATGACTGCGCATTGTTTTATCCTCTTAAAAAAGCCATCCATGGCCATCAGCTTAATTTACTTACTGAGTTAGTTACCAGAAGCGCCCGATGAAATACCGCTTACGTCTGTGTCTGTATTGATAAAGACACGTCCGTTGGTAGATAGCGGTTGCGCAGTGGGGCTTTGATTAAATGCGTCGCTTGCAAATTGTGCAAAGTCCACTTGCAGTGCTTCAATGGTTATATTTACCGCTGCAGTCACTTGCTGGTTAACACCGTCTGATACGCCAAACATAAAGCTGTCGCTACCGGTTGCTTCTTTGTTTGGGGTATAGGTAAAGCTGCCATCGCTATTTACTACAGCGTTACCTAATGTCGGCTGCGAAGTTAATGTGTATGTTAATGTATCGCCATCAGCATCGGTGGCCACTAACATGTCGTTAATTTCAACTTCTGTTTGTGTGGTTAACATTGCATCACTAGCATTGGGCGCAGAATTTACAACCGGTGTGGGCTGTTTGTTATCATCATCACTGCTACACGCGCCTAGTGCCAAAGCGCATAACAATATACTGCTATGGGTAAGGTTTAAATTACGCATACGTTACTCCTTATTTAGAGCCTGCAAGTGGGGTGGCTAAGTATGGGAAAGTGGCATCCATCATGCTCGCATCAACTGGAGCACCATCAGTGAATGGCACTGTACCTACATCAGCATCCTCTGGTGTACATAGACCTAAGTCGGTGTCTTCACCATTTACAGGAATAGGGTGACATAAACGCCCCATTACCACGCGAAGTGCAATATCAACGACATCGTCACCTGGACGGCGCCCGTTTGGAAAACCTGCTAAATCATCACCGGCTACACCAAATGCAGACTGATCAGTTTGTGCTGTCGCTGCAATTGCAGTATTTAAACGTAGCATTTCTGATGGCGTTACGGTGGCTTGTTGGTTTACCCCTGCAAAACCAGTTAAAAATGCGGTGATTAAATCAGTACGTGGAAAGTTAGTTGGAGCAAGAGTTTCTAAATTAGCGCCAAGTGTGGTATTTACTGCATCTTTAAATAAAATATTTAACAGCTCTGGTAAAGACGGGTGCGAAACGTAATCTAAAAACTGTGCATCGTCTTTAGGGTGAGCCGTTGAGAAGGTATCTTTGTCTTTAATACCAATAACAAGCTCATTAACTAATGGATTACCTAAGCGTGAAACCTGCGTTAATGCACCGCCATTTACCGCGTTGTCTGCAAATTTAGCGTTAGGGTTTAAAATGCGTGCTTGAGGTAGGCTCGCTGTTGTCCATGAACCAATTACGCCGTTGCCTTCACCTACAATACAGCTTTTAGGCATTTCAACTGCAATTGAGGTAACGTTTTTATCTACGAGGTCGTCATTCTCACTGCTTTGTGTAATCCCTCCAGGGAAACCACCGCCATCCCCAGCACCTGGCGCACTATCACCTTCAACGGGAACGTAATTTACTAAATCGAATGTTTTACCTAAGTTAACGACAAATGGGTCTTTGCGCTGACCAACAAATACTTTGGCCATACTGTCACAGCCTGGTACCGAAACTTGATAAACAAACTGATCTGCATAGGTTTGGTAATCAGCCATTGAACCAAATGTTTTGTCACCTATATAATCAAGCGGTTTATTAAACGTGGTTGAACTGGTGGTGGTATTACTTAATGCTGTACTGGTACCCGTGCGTTGTGGACCGCTTATCATGCTGAGTGTGTATGACTCGCTAAAATTAGCGGCGCTATCATCACCTGCTGCTACACCACCAACGTTTTTAAGAGGTACAGATACAGTACGTTGATTATCTTCTGGGCCAACGGTTAATTGCACGCCTTGATTATCGTTTGGCAGCATACTGGTAAAATTAAAAGCAAAGGTAATATCCTCAACTGCATCACCGTCGTTATCAATATGAATACTGTAGGTTGCATCTGGGTCCATAGCAAAGTAGTTAGGGCCGCCGTAGGCATCTTGTAGAGGAATATAGTTGGCAATAAATGTAACGTAGTCGTCTCTGCCTGCTTCATAACTATTAAATACGTAAAAGTCGGTAGAGTCTAAGGTTGGAAAGCGGCTAATGTTCGGCGCTTCACGATGACTTGATGCCTCGCTAGAGGTGCTTACTAAGGTACTGCATACTACTACTGCGAGTATAGATGGAGTTAAAGCTTTCATGACTTTTTCCTTTAGTTTTGATTGGAGTCATAACTAATAACGAAACAAAAAGCACAATGGATGCAAAAAAGTTAAATATTTTTTTATTTTGTTAATAAAGGGGTGTTTAACGTTCAAGATTAAATTTGCAACAGGCTGTTTTGCATTTAGATAAGGAAGTGATAAGAGAGTGTTAAGGGGCTGAAGCGGTTTGGTTTTATACTTATTACAGGGGGTGTATGCAATTAAAATAACGCAGCAGGTATTGAGCACACAATATGATAAACATCGCACCCCGATTAAGCCTACTTTAGTTTAATCAAATATTAATGGTAAAGGGCGGTAGACCGAAGATAAATAAAAAGGTTGGCCAAACAAAGTTTGACCAACCAGTCGCGTTTATTTAGTTATAAAATAACTAAATCTGTCGTGTACAGTACTTGTGTTGGTAGGCCGTTTGGCGAGCCACCTAAAGGCTCTAAGCTAACAGCGAGTAGGGCAATGTCTTGCGCCTTAAAGCGTGTGCCTTTGAGTAACTGTTTTTCACCGTTTTTAGGCAGTAGACCCAACGAAATTGGCGTGTCTTGCCCTTTTAAAATCATCCACAGCTCGTAGTCTTTATCGGTTTGCGCAACGAGTTTATCACTGGCTTTAACCGATAATGTTTGCTCATCTACGTTAATAAACCACAGTGATTGCTTATCTTGGTTTTGTACTAAAGCAATTTGTTGGCTGTATTGGGGCTGAGTTGTGGGCTGAATAACTAAAAATGCTAAGATAATACAGGCAGCTGTGGCTATAAATGACCAATTGCGCCACAGCGATGTAGCTGGTTTGATCACCGGTTTAACGGGTTGGTTGGTGTGCTCTAGTGTATTTAAAATATTCTGCCACACTTGCGCGCTGGGTGTTTGAGGCGTAATTGCACTGGCTAAATCATTTAAATTTTGCTCCCACATTATAGTGGCTTCTCGGGCTTGCGGTAAGCTGAGCATTAAGCGTTGAAAACGTTTTCGTGCCAGGCCTTTTAAAGTACCCAATACATACTGCCCTGCTAAAGCATCAAGTAATTCTGGTTTATTATAATTCATAATGTTAAACACCTCTGCAACTGCTGCAAACCACGCCTGATCCAGCTTTTAACTGTGCCTAAGGGCGTTTCTATGTGATTGACTAGCTCACCATGGCTTAGCCCTTTGTAATAGGCTAAATGAATGGCTTGTTTTTGTTGGGGATCAAGTTGCTCAATACAATTAACAAGTTTGGTTTGTTCGTCGTAACTAACATCGACTGCTTGTTCATCGTATTCATCGTCACCCATTGCCTGCTCTTTTCTTACCTTGTGATAACGCAATGCATCTAAGCTGCGGTATCTCACAATGCTTATCATCCAGCTAATAACTGTGCCTTTAGATGAATTGTACTCTGACGCGTTATGCCAAATTTTTATAAATGCCTCTTGCAGTACTTCTTCTGCGTGCGCGCGGTTTGACAGCATATTTAAACTAATCGCAAAAAGCTTTGCGCTTGTTTGCTGATACAAATCAGCAAACGCGGCTTTGTTACCCTGTGCTGTTTTACACAAAAGGGGAAGTAAATTGTCGTTTTCCATAAGGTTCCTGTTGTTTTTATTATTACCGAGGTGTGTTGAGCTTCGTGAATTAAAAATTGTTTTATTTAAGCGCAACTTAATCGCTTTGAAATAGAGATTAAACAGGCTGTTATAAATTTAACTAATAAAGATAAACACACTCTCAATAAACGTGTGAAAAGAGTGATTGGATGCAAAAACTTTTAAGCTGACATTTATATTAGCTGCTGTACACATTGAAACAAGTTTTAAATATAAACAGTTACCTTTGGGTAGTGAGAAAAAATGACCGATTAGTGTGTAAAAAGCGCCTAATATGCGAATACAGCTAAAGCTATCTACTTTTATTTATTTTATATCAGTCACTTAGTGTTGTTTCTGTTCCTGAAAAACAACTTTTGTTGGCGTGCAAATTGCTACTACACTTATACACAGCTGTAAAAAAATGTGCCAAAACAGTAAAAATAAAGGAGAAAATATGTGGGCTGCAACGAGTTATTTAATTTTAGCGTTAATTTTTATATTTATAGGGTGGGAGGTTAACTCGGTATATTTTGCAGTGGTATTTTACTGGAGTGCATTGTCGTTAATTCTTGTCAGTGGTGCTTACATTTTTAATTTGGCGAAAATTTTTAGAAAGCGTGAAAATGGTGTTATTCCATTTTATATTCGCTGGGCATTTGTGCCTTTTTTACTGGGTGCTCAAATTTACAATGCGTATTCTCGCAAGCACGATAAAGTCCCTCCCATTCAAAAAATTAACGACCATTTATTTTTAGCATGCCGATTGTTCCCCTCTGATATTGATACGTTAAAAGAAAACGGCATAACGGCAATATTAGATGTAACGTGTGAGTTTGATGGCTTAGAATGGAGCTCTACACAAGAAAATATTAGCTATTTAAATATTCCGGTGCTTGATCATAGTGTGCCTACCCACTCGCAATTAAACCAAGCCATTAACTGGATACATCATCATATTAAAGAAGACCGCCGCGTGGTAGTTCACTGTGCACTGGGCAGAGGGCGTTCGGTATTTGTTATGGCAGCGTATTTACTGAGCCAAGATAAAAACGCCGATGTTCACCAAGTGCTCGCGCAAATAAAAGAAACCCGCGAAACCGCAAATCTTAATAAGCATCAACTT
This sequence comes from Pseudoalteromonas agarivorans, assembly GCF_024518735.1. Lineage (NCBI taxonomy): Bacteria > Pseudomonadati > Pseudomonadota > Gammaproteobacteria > Alteromonadales > Pseudoalteromonadaceae > Pseudoalteromonas > Pseudoalteromonas agarivorans. Next base: position 52,005 of record NZ_JANIGJ010000003.1, on the reverse strand, counting down.
CGTCATTTAGCAAAGCGACATAAAAAGGGGGAGCTAGTTATTAAAAACAAAGCCGTTATTATTGCAAACCCTGTGTCGGGTACCAAAATGTGGCAAGACAAAGAGCATTTAATAGTGGCTAGGTTGTCGGCGTATTATGATTTAGAAGTATTAACCACCACCAAAGAAATAGACGGTATTGAGCTTGCTAAACAAGCTATTAAAGATAAGCCAGATATAATAATTGCCTGTGGCGGCGATGGAACCGTGACAGAAGTAGCAAGTGTGTTGGTAAACACTCAGTGCAAGCTGGGTATTATTCCAATGGGCACAGCCAATGCCTTAGCGCATGTGCTTATGGGGATTAGCTCTAAAATCATTCCTGTTGAGCAGGCCTGCGATCTTATTATTGATGGGCAAACCCAAACAATTGATACGGCCTATTGTAATGACGAGCTAATGCTGTTGTTAGCGGGGATTGGTTATGAGCAATCAATGGTAGAAAAAGCAGATAGAGACTCAAAAAACGAATCGGGTCAGCTTGCCTATTTAAGTGGTTTTTTTCAGGCATTTAGTGAGCAAAAAGCGCAAACCCTTTATGTTACCCTTGATGATAATCAAACGCAGGAGGTAAATACAAATAGCTTTATTGTGGCTAATGCTGCGCCATTTACTACGTTATTAGCCCAAGGAGGTGGTCAGCCCGATCACGAAGATGGCCTATTAGACATTAATTGGCTGCTACCTAGTGATGAAAACACCACCCGCGTGTTAAGCATTGCTGAACTTATGTTTAGTAGTATTACACAAACGCATTTAGCAATTAGCTCACATCACACTAACGCTAAAAAAGTAACGATAACCGCAGACGAAGAAATTAAGTATGTACTCGATGGTGAAATAAAAATAGCGGATACGCTTACTATTACAGTTGACCCTGCCTCGTTAAATGTAATTAGTAAGGAGTTATAAAATACAAAATGCACGTGTTTAACGTGCATTTTTGTGTATTACTTTTTAATGCTTGGCCAAACAAAACCACTGCTATCGCTTTGGCTGGCAGGCTTAGGGCGCTGAGCGCTTTTGGGTTTACGCAGCGGTTTGTTACTTAACGTATGTAAGTAGAGAGCTTCAACTTTATCGCGTGCCCAAGGGGTTTTACGCAAAAATTTTAAGCTTGATTTAATACTTGGTGAGTCGGTAAAACATTTAATGTTTACTTGCTCGCCCATGGCTTTAAACCCTAAGCGCTGCTCAAGCTCTACTAAAATTTGTTCTAACGTTACCCCATGAAGAGGATTTTTTGGTTGATTATCCATAGCCATACTACTTATTTAAACTGTGCGCATTGTAGCGTAAATCCTCTTTTAGCGCTAATTGACCGTAATGGTTTTAGGCTTTGTGGGATAAACAATATTGCCTTTTTTATCTAATTTTAGCCAAATTAGCTTACTGTTATTATGCTGCGGGTTTTTAGCAGCGCACACTAAGGTAAAAGAATGTACTTGCACCAGCGCGCCTTCACTATAACGTTTGTTGTCGTACCAACAAATATCACCATTATTAATAATCTCATTAGCGTCAATAATAGAATGCGTTTTGACTGTTTTTGCATAACTGCTAGGGGCTAAAGTGAACGCAATTAAAAAAATAAATAAAACCATAATATGGCGCATGAGCGACCTCGGATTTTGATAGTTTAAAAATAGTACACACGATTAAAAAACATGCTAGGGTAAGTAATAGCGTTAAACAACACTGACTTAAACACACAATTATAAAAAGGTGAACACATGCAATTTAATCAAACAATGATAGATGAATTTACGTTATTAGCTAAATTTCCACGTGAGAGCAAAATGCAAGGAATTAAGTTACATTCGGATGCTGAACCAAATTTATTAAGCGCGGCACAAAGGTTGTTTGATAAAGGCGTGATAGACAGCCCAGATGGCGGCTATTTAACCGAACTGGGCCTTGATTTAATAGAGCACGTGAGTGTTATTCACTGCGCGTTAAAAAGTTAAACTGCATCGCGCTGATTTTGCGGCGCGGCGTCACTAAAAGCGGGTAATGCATTACAACGTGCATAAATGGCTGCAATTTTTGGATACGCAGCCATATCTACATTAAAACGCAACGCATTAAATACCTGTGGCACTAAGCATATATCAGCGAGAGTGGGTGTATTGCCTACGCAAAACTCATTGTTTTCACTTAGCATCATTTCAATTTTTTCAAACCCAAGCTCTACCCAATGCCTGTACCAGGCGGCTTTAGCTTGCTCGTCTACACCCAATACGTTGCTTAAATACTTGAGCACTCGTAAATTATTTACTGGGTGAATATCACATGCCACTGCATAGCTTATATTACGAATTTGCGCTTTTTGCCATGCAGTGCCATAAATTAACGGCGTTTGCGGATAGCTTTCATCTAACCACTCTAAAATAGCCAGTGATTGCGCTAATACGCCTTCGTCCGTTTCAAGAGCAGGAAGTAAACCTTGCACGTTTTTATCTAAGTAAGGCTGAGCTAGTTGTTCAGATTTAAGTAAATTAACGAATTGCATATCATGCTCAATGCTTTTTAAATTAAGTGCTATGCGTACACGGTATGCGGCAGATGAGCGAAAGTAGCTGTATAGTTTCATTGTTATTATTCCTCGCCTGTAAAATGTTTTGTGATACTACGCCAGCACTGAGTGTAATTAGTTTGGCGCTCTTTTCCTTCAAGGGCATATTTAGTGGGCGATATTATGTAACGAGACTCGAACATAAAGGCCAACGTGTTCTCGTATTTTTGCGGTGCAAGCTCAGCGTTAGATGCTTTTTCGAATACCTCGGCTTCAGGCCCATGTGGCGACATACAGTTATGCAAACTAGCGCCTCCTGGTACAAACCCGTGCTCTTTTGCATCGTAAACCCCTTCTATTAAGCCCATAAACTCACTCATAATATTGCGATGATAGTAAGGAGGTCTAAATGTATTTTCAGCTACCATCCAGCGCGGTGGAAAAATTACAAAATCTACATTTGCCATGCCTTCAGTGGCTGAAGGGGAGGTAAGTACAGTAAATATAGAAGGATCTGGGTGGTCAAAACTCACGGTATTAATAACATTAAAACGTGCTAAGTCGTATTTGTACGGTGCGCTGTTACCGGTCCAAGCAACTACATCAAAAGGCGAGTGTGTGATAGGGCAACTAAATAAATGACCGTTAAATTTAGTGACTAATTCAAAGCTACCTTCTTTATCTTCAAATGCAGCAACAGGGTATTTAAAGTCTCTGTCGTTGGCGTAGCCATTTGCACCGACGGGGCCGCGCTCGGCAAGTTCAAATGCATGACCATAGTTTTCACAAATGTAGCCACGTGCGGTTTCATCAATTAAATCAACCGAGAATTTAATCCCGCGAGGAATGACGGCAATTTCCCCCGGCTTTACTGTGAGCTTTCCACATTCGGTGTGTAATAACAGTTCGCCATGCTGAGGCACAAACAACAGCTCACCATCGGCATTACAAAAATAACGCCCTTGCATAGAACTGTTAGCAACATAAACATGAATACCCATACCGGTTTGCCCATTGGCACTGCCATTTGCAGCCATTGTAATTAAGCCATCAATAAAATCAGTGGGCTTTGAAGGAATATCAATAGGGCTCCAACGCATCATCGTAGGGGGCGTAATTGCTTCAGTTATAGGCGCTGTTCTTATTAGTGCGTTATCTATAGCGGTGTATTCACCTTGTACCACCGATGGACGAAGGCGGTACAGCCACGTGCGACGATTAGCGGCTCGCGGGGCGGTAAAGGCCGTGCTGCTAAATTGCTCGGTGTATAAATTGTACTTCACCTTTTGTGGGGTAAATTGCCCAACAGGCAGTGCACCGGGTAGCGCTTCGGTTTCAAACTCATTGCCAAAACCGCTCATGTAGTTTATTTCGCTGGCCATATTTAGATCCTGTGAGAGTGACATTGTTTTATCTTTCTAGGGCCTGTTTATCTTTCGAGGTTGAATTTGCAGCAGTCTGTTTGGGAATTAGGCAAGGCAGAGCCTATGCAGTGTGGTTGTTCCCCATAAATAGGCGATAACGTAGCATAAATACCAAACAGGCGCTGCCCGAAGGGTTCTGCCTAGGGGCCATTTACTCTTTGTTGCTCGGTTTTTACTTAGCCCACTAGGTTACAAACCTCGCGCCGCGATTAAATGGCCCCTAGATTGAACAAATTTCAATCCTGAAAGGTCAACAGGCCCTAATTAGTTTAAAGTACTCTCAAGTGAGAGTAATTTCAAATGGGCGCATGTTTTAGCCTGTAAATAAAAATGCACAGTTTTCACAGTGTGTAAATGCGATGAGAAAGTATTAATGGAAATAGATCTAGAGCAGTTTTTGCCCTATCAGTTAAACCAAATGGCAAATCTCATAAGCGATGATTTTGCGCGTGTTTATCAGCAAAAATACAACTTAACCATCCCTCAATGGCGGGTGTTGGCAAACTTAGCGCAATACGGCAAAAGCAATGCAAAAGATTTATGTACACAGGCCAATATGGACAAGTCAACGGTTTCGCGAGTTATAAAATCATTGCTGCAAAGAGGGTATGTTGAAGCACAGCTAAATCAGCAAGATAAGCGAGTAACGCAGGTTATGTTAAATGAGCAGGGCAATGCACTTTACAAGCTCATAGCACGTGATGCACAAAACTGGGAAGCGCAATTAGCTGAAAAATTTAGTAAGCAGCAACAAGTCCAATTGCTAGATTTACTAAAAGAGCTTAGAGAGGCCTTATAAAACCAATCCGCAATAATACTTAATCATTTTGAGGGGCTAAATAGATCATTTAATTAAGCTGGTTGGTAAAAAAAAGCCCATCAAAAGATGGGCTTTAATTAGTAGTTTTTTACGCTAATGCGATTAGAAAGTGTAACGAACACCTACACGCATTTGCCATAGTGACGCATCAGATTGTACTGATGTATTTGCGTTGTTTTCATTAAAGCCTGAGTATACGTAACGGCCTTGCTCATCAATTGATGTTGAAATCATGCTAGCGCCAACGAAAGGACCTTTTTTAAGTACGCCCCAATCATCGTTTAACAGGTTAGTTAAGTTATCAATTACGAAGAACGCTTCACCTTTATGGCCATCCATAAAGCCTGGTAATTCTTGAGTAACTTTAAAGTTAAATTTAACAAACCAATCTGAGTTTTCAGCATTACGGCCAGTGATTTCACCACGCTCTAAACCGTTAGATGCGATAAAGTCGTTAAACGCGTTAATTTCATCAGCGCTCATGTCGTAAACAACGTTAGGATCGTTTTCAAGTGGTACGTAAAGTAACTGACGGTCACCATTCCAGTTAGCATCGCCCCATGCGTCATCACTTCCGTCAAATGTGTAGCTGTATGGTAAGCCTTTGTATGCTTCACCGTATAGGTTAAAGCGAGTAGCAAAACCATCTACAAATTCATGAGAGTAGCCAAGCGTCATAGTAAAACGATGTGGGATTTCGTAATCAGATGATGCAACACCAGGGTTACCAGGATCCGTTAGAGCAATGTTACCGTAGTTTGAGCCAGCAACAGAGCTTGTCATTGGGTTAACATCGTCTGAATCTGTGTACGCGTAACCAAAGTTAACGCTTACGCCATTATCAAACATTTTGCTTACTGCTAATGAAATAACCGATGAATCACCGCTATCGCCACTTACATTTGTAAGAAGGTATTCACCATCACGGCCTTCGATTGACTCGTAAATAGGACGACCATCAAAAGTTGTTTCACCTGTATCTTCAAGTGCGATATCGCGCATTAACGCTGCATCTTTCTTCTTAGAGTATAAGTAATCAAGTGAAATAACATACTCGTTTTCAGTTGTGTATGTAGCACCAATTGAGTATTTCCACTCTGAAGGAATTTCAAAGTCTGGGTCAACTGCATTTACTGTAGCATCACCTGAACCAATTACAGTGTTAGCAACTTCATCAAACATTTCTTGTGGTACTTCAAAACCAGGCGTGCCGCCATTTACGTTAGGCGTGTTGAATAAATCAACCGAGCTGCGGAATGTACCGATGTTTGTAATACCATCGTTAGAGTAAGAGTTAGATAACCAAACATTCGGGTTACCACCAGAGAATAAGCCAACACCAGCACGAACTTCTAACTCGTCAGTTGCATACCACTGGAAGCCTACACGTGGTTGAAGTAAATCAATACCATCGAATGTGCTTTGGTTACTGTAGCCGTAACGGTCAGTAAAGTTTTGGTTGAAGTTAGGTACGTCATCGCTTGTGTATTTATCATAACGTAAACCAAATGTGATGTTTGCATCTAGGTCTGTAAATGCGTATTCGTCTTGAACATAAAATGTATGCTGAGCGTATGAGAAGCTTGCAGCTGCATCGTTAGGATCATTAGTACCGGCAGCATTGTTGTAGTAAACAGCGTTTGCGATACCTTGTTCAAATAAATCTATACCAGTTAGGCCTGCATCTCTATCGTTGTAAAAACGGTATTCGCCTTCAGTATGTTGTACGAATAAGTTAAATACGTCTAACTCTTCAAACTCATAACCAGCAGTAATTGTGTGTTGGTCAAGGTAGTATGTACCCGCTACTTTAAATGTAGTGGTATCGTAGTCTAAATCATTTGATTGACGAGAATCATCTGGACCAATGTAAACTGTACCACCGTTATCAGTACTAATTTGCATTTCACCAAAGCTGCTTGCAGCATCAAGCGATTGTACCGTTGCGTCTAATTCTGATTTACCAATACGAACTTCAGTAGAAAAATCATCTGACCAATCTGAGTAAACAGAAGCAATGATTGAAGTAAATTCTGCACTTTGGTCGTAAAAGTGGTTTGATAGTGAAACACGGCTAGAACCAGTGTCTGACTGTGAAACCGTATTACCATCGTTGTAGTTATAGATTAAGTTTGCACGGTGATCTTCGTTGATGTTCCAATCTAATTTAACTAAGATTTTTTCATCTTCAACCGGCATACTTGAAGGCATACCGCCTACGTCATAACCATATACAGATTGAGCAACACTTGTAATACGAGCAATATCATCTGCAGTTACACTGCCGCTGCTTAAACCGTCGTAGTTAAACTGTTGCACACCTTCAAGTTTTTCGTATGAAGTGAATAAAAATAGTTTATCTTCGATTAACGGTAAGCCAACGTTAAAGCCGTAACGTTTTTCGGTGTAGTTACCGTTATCAACGTCTTCGCCTTCAATTTTATCGCCTTTTAATGAATCACTTGTGAAATCGTAGAAGATGCCACCGTGAACTTCATTACCACCAGATTTTGTTACCGCATTAATGTTACATGAGGTAAAGCCACCGTACTGTACGTCAAATGGTGCTAGCTCAGCTGAAACCTGTTCAATTGAATCAAAAGAGAAAGGGGCACGAATAGTTGGGTAACCGTTAGAGCTTAAACCAAAGTTATCGTTCATACGAACGCCATCTAGCGTTAAGCTGTTGTAACGAGGGTTACCACCACCACAGTTGATTGAACCACGACTATCATCAATTGTGATACGCGGGTCAATACGAATGATATCTTTTAAATCACGGTTAATAGCAGGCGTGTTTTCAAGATCAGTTAAAGTAAATGTAGACGCTGGGCCAGTACCACCAGACATAGAGCTGATAGGTGCACCCGTTACTACAATTTGCTCCATGCTTGATTGTGGCTCAAGTGCAGCATTTACTGGGTAATCGTTACCAATGTTTAGGATAATATTATTAAATTCTTGATCAGCATAAACATCAGAATCAACGATTACCTTGTAAGGACCACCAACACGAAGGCCTTTAGCAGTAAAGTAACCTGCATCGTTTGCTTCTGTTGTTTTAACTGAGCCAGACGGTACGTGTAAAATTGTTATTTTGGTACCTGGAGCTGGGTTACCGTTTGGACCGGTAATTTGACCCTTAATCGCAGAGGTTGTTTCGTTGGCGAATGCAGCGCCACTTACACTTACACACGCAGCGATAGCAAGTGAGAGTGCTGTTTTTTGAAGTTTAGTCTTCATTTTCATTTCCCGTGAAAGTTATAATTAAATTGTTATTTTAAGTAGTATAAAGTCAGCAGTGTTGTTGAATTTATACTCTTGTAATATGCAAAATTAATTTGCACAATTTATACTTGTATACTTAACTAAATTTGGATTAATTACTTATTGTTATGTTACCGCCGTTATGTGACAGTATTATGAAATGCAAACTTTATAATTCCTTTTACAATTAATTATTTACATTTTGTAATTAATACATTTTTAGCTGTATTATTTTAGCTATACTCCAGAGAGTGTATAAACATAAATTAATTCCCGTGTGTAGGTTTTTTATTTATAGGTTGATTGTTATTTTGTCGTTATTTTTAATTTTTTATTCTCATCTGACGAATCAAATAAATAGTTCAATACACCCGCAAGCCTAACGCCTGCTTTTTGCAAACGCTGCTTAACAAGCGGATTGTATTTGAAAACATAACTATAGCTCACTTCATCACTGGTTGAGGTATAAATATCTTCGGCCAGTTTGTGAGATTCCATCAGCCAAGTAGTAGGGCTGCTGTTTAAGTATGTTTTAATTAATGCTGCATCGTCGGTATCTATAAACTTAGCGTATTCAGTGTAAGCTAAGTTTTCATTTTCTATTAATCCAGTGTCCCAAAGGCTATGCAAATTGGTTTCGTTGTCAAAAAAATCAACTTTAATTAAATTGCCGCCTCTATCTTCACTTCGCCCAGCATGAAATGGTTGATGGCTGTCGCCAACCAAGTGAACTAAAAACTTTAAAGCAAACTGTTTTTCATTAAGGGAAGAGGTAGATGACTGAAGTGTATTAATAGAGAAGTAAATACCTTCTAGAATATTTGTTACATCGTCTTTGCTGTGTGTATGTGCGTGATTTAGAGAAAGTGTTTTATTTTTAGGAAGGTTTATGTAATGCCAGCGTGAAGATTTTTTACGCCAAAATAGTTCAGGACTAGATCGCATTTCATCTGCCCAAGTAGAAATTTGAGCTAGGGATTGTCCTTCTAATAGTGGCAACAGGTTATGCACTGTTTCATCACTCAAATGTTGCTCAGCAATATGCCCAACAATTCGATGACCATTTTGACCCCACGCATACGCTTTAGAAGTTGTAAAAACAGCACCAATTATTAACGTTGTTGCTACGAGAGTAGCAATTTTAATGCGCATCAATGTTTCCTGCATTTATTTTTATTCACCTATTAGCTGGTGTAAACATTGTGATTGTTTTTGCTAAATATAGAAAGGAGTCAAGAGTATTCATTATTTCTTATTCATAATCACATTAAATCAATGGCTTACCTTTGATGGGTAAAATTACCTGTTGTAATAAGTAAATAATATTGTTCAAATAAAGCCTTAGCGTTGTTAGGTACATCTTATTGATGGGGTTTGGAAAGGTCATGTTACATAAACTGTCGTTTGTTACACTTTTGTTTCTGGTTATGGTTGCTGCATGGTCTGTTGGAAAGGTGAGCGTTAAAAGTGATGAAATAAATTTCCCAGAACTAATAAAAACGTCAACACAATGTTATACAACAGCCAGTGAAAACAAAAATCAGCTTATTGTATTTACGCCATCGCAAAGCGTGGCAGAGAAGCTTACAGAGTCTCTATGCCTTGATACCGTGGTAACGAAACAATACGGTTCAGTTAAAGGTTACTGGGGTGACAGTACAACGGAAAGCTTCGATTTTGTAGGCAAAGGGATTGCAGACCTCGTACTTGCAAAAAATAATATAATGGACGCCTTTAATGCAGAGCTAACTTATAACTATCAATCTGTGGTGGGCTTTTCTGATTACACCGCATTTTTTATCTCCTCAAAAGAAAAACCACGCTTAACAAAACAATACTTTTTAGATAAGCGTATAGGCTTATTAGATTACCCTACAAGCCGCTCTGGCCATATACTTCCAAAGAAAATGTTTAAAGATTTAAATATCAACTTAGCCAATTTAGATATTACTTACGCCAGTTCGCACAGCGAGCTTCGTGACTTATTAGCTAATGGGCAGGTCGATATTATTGCGTCTTTTTGGAAAGAAAGTGATGCTGCCCGTTTTTCAAAAAATTATATTACCCCTTTAAGTAATAAAATTTCAGGTTCGCGCTGGTATCTAAAAATGCAGCAAAACAATACAGACCTTTTATGTGCTGTACAGCGTCATATTCTTGATATGTCAAAGGAGCAGACACTGAGTTATTACAAAGAGGCGCAATCGTACTGGGATTGCAGTTCAGAGCAGGTAACAGCTAAAGATGAGAGCGTTAAAAATGGATAAGTATAAATATGTTTTTTTTGGCTGCGCTGTTTTTATTATTAACTGTTTAGTGTTTTATGTGTCTGTAATTAATGAGCAGAGTGACGCTATTAAACGCCAGGTTATTGAAACCGAAAAACAAGTTGCACTGGATTTACCGTTAATTGCGCTCTCTAATGAGCTTTTAAAGCACTCGGGTAACCAACATGCAGTGCAAGACTACTTATTAAAGCTCAACGGCTATTTAGACAATAACCTTCGCTTAGTTAAAATTGTGCCAAAATCTGCTAAGCCTTTAACTTTAAAGCCAAACCAGTTTGTAAGAACACTCAAGTCGAGCACTACCCATGTCTCTTTAGTGTTTGAGAAAAACGCACAGTTTTGGTCAGAAAACAGGTTTTTGATTTGCTTGTTATTTTTAGTTTTGAGTATTTTATTTAGCAAATGGCTGAAGTCTATTATAGGTATGCCTGTAGATGCTAAAGGCCCATCACTGAACGCTGATACTGACTTAGGAAAACCAAAAGAGCTGGCATTGATCATTGATTTAAACACTAAAACACTCAGTAATAGTTCTATGCCTGAGGCTACAGTGTGTTTAGCTAACAAACCGCTATGCTTTTATTTAGCATTAATAGAGTTTTGTCGTGATAATAAAGATGTTGTGCTAAATCAAAATAAATACGTGCCAGATGAGCTTATAGAGCTTGCTAATAAGTACTTTTATAGGTTGATTGAGCTTGGGCATACTATACGCAAGCGGCCAAATTTTAATAGCAGCTTAGAAAAAACACTCAGTGAGATTCGTGCAGCTCTTGACGAAGTCTTAAATGAACACCCTGATATGAAAGACATTTATTATCCGCCTAAAGCATATGGCGAGGGCTCTCGCTCACGTTTACACAGTTACGGCTTAATAAATATTGCAAAGGGAAACATAGAAATAAAAGGAAAGTAGACAGCTACTTTCCTTAAACATTATCTTTTAATAACGTTTTGTTATTTAGGTGCAAACTGCGCAGCTTTAAGTGGACTATTTTGTGAGACAAAGGTTTTAAGTGCCTGGGCATCGGTTTCATCTGTGCTAACAAACCCTTTTAGTTTATTAATAGCAGGGTAACCGTCACCACCTGATGCGTTATAGCTATTTAAACTCATACGGTAAGTTTTATTTTCATCAAATGGCTTACCATCAATGAGTACACTGACTAATTTGCCATTTTTACGGGTAAACGCTAATTTGTGATATTGCAAATAGGCACCTGCATCAACAGGGAAGCTGGTCACTGTTTCTAAGTAGTTCCATAAATCACGCCCTTGCCAGTCCATGTAAGTAATGCGATTTTTAAACGGGTGTACTTTTAAAATATCTTTATAGCTAATATCGCCAGCTTCAATAGAGCTTCTTATTCCGCCACCACTAATAAGGCCAAAGTCGGCGCCAACTACATTCATTTGTGCTTGTATAATCACACGCGCTAAATTAGTTTGTTGGTAACGTACCTTGTTTCTATCGCCCTCTAAACGCGCATCAACACTGCCAATTTTACCTGCAATTTGTTTTGCGCCTTTTGCTTGGTAACTTGCTAAAAAAGCTTCTAGGGTCGGATCGGGTTTAATGTATTCGTTGGCTAATACTTGTTTACTAGACCCATCGGCTTGAATTTCATCAACATATAAATTAACTGGCAGCAATTTATAATCGAGTAGGGTGAGCTTTTCGTTTTCTAACTTAAACTCTGCCTTACCCACATACTTGCCCCACTCATGTGCTTGCATAATCCATGTGCCGTTTTGCTGATCGGGCTTACACGCAAGACCGGGTTTAAAGTTATCGTCATTTTTATTTTTAGCTGCCATACAAACCGGCTCTTGCGAGTGACCACCAATAATCATATCTAAGGTATTAGCGGGTAAAGAGCGGGCAAGTGTGACATCGCCCGGGGCATTAATCCCAAAGTTTGCATCTACATAATGGCCCATGTGAGTAAGTGCAATAGTGATATCGGGGTTGTATTGCTCATTAATTTTTTTAGCGAGAGCTGCCGTCACATCAACGGGGTCTTTAAATTCTAAATGGCCAATATATTGTGGGTTAGCTATTTTAGCGGTGTCTGTAGTGGTAAGTCCTATAACCGCAATTTTTAAGCCCCCCTTTTCAAAAATTTTATAGCCTTGAAATGCGCTTTCCCCAGTTGCTTTGTCAAAAATATTTGCAGACAGTAAAGGAAAGGTAGCCCATTGCTGCTGCTTACTTAAAACGCTCAGTGGGTTATCAAATTCATGGTTACCAATTGCCATAGCATCGTAACCGAGTAACGACATCCCCTTAAAGTCAGGCTCTGCGTGCTGTAAGTCTGACTCAGGTATACCGGTGTTAATATCACCGCCAGAAAGCAGCAATACTTCATGGCCTTGCTGTTGAGCTTTGTTACGTAAAGCGTCAATTAACGTTTTACGCGCTGCCATACCATATTCACCTTTTTCGTTATGCCAAAAGCGCCCGTGATTATCGTTAGTATGTAATACAGTAATATACTGTGGGGCAGTGGAGGTGTTTAAAGGTGAGTTTGTACAACCTATAACAGATAAAATAACTGAAAATAAAATAATTATACGCATGAAATACCCATTTATTATGGTGTGCTTAATTTATTAGGCGGTTAGTTTAAACTAATTTAGCGATAAATAACGTACTTATTTTATACTTTTTTATATTCGAGTTTTAAAAGTAATATTAAATTATTAAATGCTTTTACACAAAGCGAATACAGCGAGTGTTATTTAAAAGAATATGTAATGAAGTGTAACTAAAAGGGTGTTAATTGTAGTTGTGCCTTTTAAATGCTTTTTCTTGGCGTATAGTGTGGATTAGAATTAACACTTAATTTAAATAACAATAACAAAAAGGACTCATAATGAAAAAGTGCCTGATTGGCTCACTACTTGCGTTTTCGTGCTTTACTAGCCAAGCCACTATTGTTGAAATGCAAACTTCGCACGGGGTGATAGAGCTTAACTTGTTTGATCAACAAGCCCCCAATACGGTTGCTAACTTTTTAAGTTATATTGAAGATGACGCATACAACCAAACCGTAATACACCGCTCAGTCAGCGACTTTGTAATACAAGGCGGCGGCTTTACATTTACCGACGAATTAGTGCCAATAACCACCAAGCCTGCTGTTGTTAATGAGCCTGTTTTATCTAATGTGAAGGGCACAATCGCGATGGCTAAATTAGCCAACGATGAAAACAGCGCAACGAGCCAGTGGTTTTTTAATGTGGTTGATAATAGCGAAGCGCTTGATACTCAAAATGGCGGTTTTACAGTATTTGGACAAATTACAGCGCAAAGCCAAGCTACGCTCGATAATATTGCTGGATTGGTACACTGCGGCGATATCCCGTTGGTTGATATAACCAGTGAACAATGCTCAAGTAGCGACGTCGCTCTGAGCAGCGCTAACTTTGTAACTATTAATAGTGTGGTGGTATTAGATGACGACCCGCTTTCATCTGCCAACTTAAACCCAACAGCCAATACATTAATAAGCCAAGACGATTCATCAGCAGAGGCTGGCTCATCGAGCAGTTCGGGTGGGAGTATGGGTATTGGTTTTTGCTTAATTGCACTGCTTGGTGTGGGTAAACGCTTAAAACGCGCTAAATACTAATTATGTGTTAAACAGTAAATAAAAAAGCGGCTAATTAAGCCGCTTTTACTAAAATGCTAAAATTCGCCAAACAATCGCAAGCCATAAAGCAAACACACTGGCGCAGCCTAGTAAAAAAACATTAAAGCGCAGTCTTACATTATTACTGCCAATATGAACAGCCGTATGCACAATACGCGAAATAACAAATAAGCAAGCAAGCGCAGTAATTAAGTAGCTAGCGCTGTTAAGTTGCAATGCAACAATACAACCGATATAAAAAAGCACTGGTATTTCAAACTGATTGGTAAAGTTTCTATCAGCTACGCGTACGGTATCGCCTGCGTTATCAAGGCGCATGGTTTTAAAATCGCTCAACTGTAATTGTTTGTTTTTTGCAGCAGCAAAGCGTCGCTTGCCCATAATTAACATTACAACGAGCGATAACGTTACTTGTGCAAACATGGCGAGTATTATTATTTTTTCCATCCTATTTCCTTCGTTATTATTTTACTGACTTTAAGTATGCAGGTGTTTTTCACAATGTGTTACATAAATTAGTATTATTTTGTGGTAAACCCTTAATTGTTAGTGTTAATTTAGCTCTATTACGTTGTTTTGAGCGCATCCTAAGCGCAATTTTAATGGAAAAACATAATGAAAAAAATTCTTGGTTTTAGCGTCATCGCTTTAGCAGTTTTAAGTGGCTGTACAAATACATCATCTACCTCATCGGTTGCTAGTTCTTCGCAAAGCTTCTTACTCTCAGACACATTAGTTGTAAGCCCAAATGATACGCGCGAATATAAAACTCTTACCCTCGAAAACGAAATAGAAGTCATTTTAGTCTCTGATCCAAGCGCTGAAAAATCAGCAGCATCGCTAAGTGTAGGCGTAGGCTTACTACACGACCCTATGATGCAGCAAGGTATGGCACATTACTTAGAGCATATGCTTTTTTTAGGCACAGAGCGCTACCCCGATACAAAAGGCTACTCTGACTTTATGACCAAAAATGGCGGGGTAAATAATGCGTATACCTGGCTCGATATTACCAACTACATGTTTAAAATTAATAACGATGCCTTTGATGAAGCGCTAGACCGTTTTGCTGATTTTTTTAAAGCCCCTAAGCTGTACCCTGAATATGCAGATAAAGAAAAAAACGCTGTAAATGCCGAGTGGTCGATGCGCCGCGAAATGGACTTTTTTGGCCAGTTTAAACTTGCCCGTAAAATGATGGGTGATCACCCGGCAAATCGCTTTTTAATTGGTAACCTAGAAACGCTAGGAGACAAAGAAGGCAGCCAATTACACAAAGAAACGGTCGACTTTTACAATAAATACTATTCATCAAATATCATGAAAGTGGCGCTTATTTCAAACTTGCCAATTGAGCAAATGGAGCAAAAAGCAAAAACTTATTTTGCCGATATCGAAAATAAACACATTGAAAAGCCAACCGTTACTGCAGAGCTTGATTTTGATAAAGCCGGTGGCAAAAAAGTATATTACTCACCTAATGAAGACGTAAAACAGCTGCAACTTGAGTTTACGATTAATAACAACAGCAGCGACTTTGCGGTTAAACCTAACCGTTATGTCAGTTATTTATTAAGTAATGAGATGCCAGGTAGCCCGGCACAATTACTACGCGACAAAGGCTGGGTATCGCAATTAACAGCGTCTCCTTCTCCTAGTCAGTACGGCAATTACGGCGCGCTTACTATTTCGCTAGAATTAACCGATGAAGGCATGAAAAACCGCGAAACAATTGTCGCAACTATTATGCAATACATTGAACTGATTAAAAAAGAAGGTGTAGATGCTAAGTACTTTAATGAAATTCGTACATCACTTAGCAATCAATTTAAGTTTTTAGAAAAAGGCGATGAGTTTAGCTATGTCAGCGCGCTTACTGGTAGCATGCAAGATTACCCATTAAATCATGCCATTGATGCACCTTACTATTATGCCAAATTTGACGCAGAGGCGATAAACGAGGTACTTAAACAATTAAATGCCGATACGCTGCGCGTTTGGTATATTTCGCAACAAGAAGAAACCGACTCGCAACTGTATTTTTATGATGGTAAATACCGCATAGAAGATATTAGCGATGCCGAAATTGCCAGTTGGAAAACATCAAGCGAGTTTAAGCTTGCTTTACCAAGTGTAAATAACTTACTACCTGAAAGCTTCGCGATTAAAACAGCTGAGTTTAAAGAGCAGAAACACCCTGAACTGGCTTACGATAAAAACGGCGTAAAAGTATGGCGCCAAGCAAGCCAAAAATTTGCTGCCCAGCCAAAGGGGTTGGTTGAGGTATATATTAATACCCAACCAGGCTTAAATGATATTAATGCTGAAGTACTTTACTCAGTATGGGCCGACTTATATAACATTCAACAAAGCCAACTAAGCACCGAAGCCGCCATTGCCGGCATGAGTGTAAACCTTGCGCCAAGTAATGGTTTAGTTTTATCAATGAGTGGCTTTACCGATAAGCAAGATGTACTTTTAAAACAAGCGCTAAGCGGGTTAAAAGCCGACGTAACTGCACAAGCATTTACCCAAGGCATTGATCGCTACAAACGTGGCTTGTTAAATCAGCAAAAGCAATTTCCGTATGCACAAGCATTTGGCGCCTACTCAAAACTTATCCGCACAGGCAGCTTTGATACAGAGGCACTGATAAAAGCGGCAGAATCGCTAAGCGTTGCCGATTTAAACAAGCTAAAAACGGCCACATTTGCCACCAACGATTTACGTGTATTTAGCTACGGTAATTACAACCAACAAGATATAGAATCGATAGCCACTGAGTTAAGTGCCACTTTACCAAGCAATCATACATCGAGTGAGTTTGCGCGCAGTAAAGCATGGTTACCGCAGCCAGGCGAAACGCGAGTATTGCAAAAAGATATTGATGTTGCCGATGTGGCAGTAGTTGATATGACTGTTCACCCAGTGCCAGGGTATAAACAAAAAGCGCAAGCTGCGGTGTTACAAAGCCACTTTAGAACCATTGCATTTGATAAAATGCGTACCGAAGAGCAACTTGCATACGCCGTAGGCGCGCTGGCTCGCCCAATAGAGGATTACTCGGCAATTGGCTTGTTTATTCAAACACCTGTTAAAGGGCCAAAAGAAATACAGGCACGTTTTGATCAATTCAAAAAAGAGTACGCGGTAGAGCTTGATAATATGAGCTTAGATACTTTTGCTCAACTTAAAAATGCCACGCTTGTATCACTAAAAGAGCAGCCTAAAAACCTAAGCGATGAAATGGGGCCACTTATTACCGATTGGTATCGTGAAAACTTTAACTTTGACTCTAAGCAAAAGCTAATTGATGAAGTTGAAAAAGTAACGCTTGAGGATATTAAGCAGTACTACAAACAAACTATGCTAAACCCACAAGCCGCACGTTTAAATGTGCAGTTACGTGGTACTAAGTTTGTAGAAAGCGACTTTGCTGATTTACCAAATCAAACCAAAATTCAATCGCTTGAAACCTATTACAATGGTATTAAATTACAAAAATAAGCTATATATATTTATACAGCTAAAAGAATACCAATCCGCTTAATTAAGTATTATTGTGGATTGGTAAAACACCCCAGTGTAGTACTACATTGGGGTTTTTATTTATATTAACTTAATTTATGCCATAGCAATAAAGCCGACAACGGCAAGTGCCGCGGCAACTAATGTATAAGGTAGTTGCGTTACTGCATGGCTCATTAAATTACAGCCAGAGCCTTGTGCTGCAAGTACGGTAGAGTCTGAGTAAAAACAGGCTTGGCTACCAAATGATGAGGCCGATAACAACGCGCCAATAACCAGTGGAATATTAGCGTCAACGGCAGTTGCCAGTGGCATAACTATTGGGATCGACACAGCAAAAATACCCCAACTAGAGCCTGTAGCAAACGCTAACACCGCCATAGCAATAAATACCACCGCCGGTAAGTATTGGGCAGTCATGTACGGGCTCAAACTACTGATCACAAACTGCGGTAAGCTAATTAAGTCGCACACATCTTTAAATATAAATGCCGCTATTACAGTGCCAATAGCCGGTATCATGCTTTTAAAGCCATCAAGCATGCGCTCTATCATTTCGCTAAAGCTCATTAATTTTTGTAGTGCATAAAAAGGAAGCGTTACCGCCATAGTTGCCAATAAGCCTTTATATACATCTATTTCAAAGTAAACTGTAAAGGCTACTAGTAAAATTATAGGCAGTAAAAAGTTGTGTAATTTTCCTTTAGGGTCGGCATCTTCAAAGCTTTCTTCTACTGCTTTTACAGCGTATTCGTCGGCTGTTTGAATATCACTAAATTGCGCAGGGTCTACAGTGGCTTGCTCAACTTGCGCTAACCTTTCGGCTTTTTTCATAGGCCCAATAGCAGGTATAACACCCAGTACCACTAACAAAACCACCAATACTGCAAACCAGGCGTAAAACATATAAGGAATGGCTTGAATATAAACCGCAATGTCTTTGCCCTCCTCGGCAATGCCGTTATCGACTAACAAGCCGCCAAAAAATACCGCCCAAGTCGATAAAGGGACAAGTACGCAAATAGGTGCCGCTGTTGAATCTACAACGTAGGCGAGCATTTCTCGGCTAACTTTAAATTTATCGGTAATGCGTTTCATCGTTTCACCAACGGTAAGCGCATTTAAATAGTCATCAATAAAAATAACCACACCTAAACAAAAGGTCATAAATAAAGAAGAGCGTTTACCTCTAGTGTATTTTAGCGCTAATTTGCCAAACGCCGACGCACCGCCAGTGCGCACTAATAAAGCGATTAAAGCGCCAAAGCCTCCGCACACGAGTATTAACCAACCTATGGTTTCGTCGGTCATTACTTTAAGTGACGTGCTGGCAAAGTTAGCAAGCACCTGAGCTGGGTCGGCTATTACTAAGCCGACTAAAGCGCCAATAAGTAAAGATAAAATAGGGCGGCGTAAAACAACAGCCAATACCACAACCACCGCTGGTGGCAGCAAACTTAATGCAGAAGGTTCAAGCATTTAAAGATTCACAAAATTAAAAGCATATTTAAATAATAAATTGCTTAACAAAAACAAAGCAGGTAATAGTTATTACGTGCCAAGTCACTGCTTTTGCCGCGTAGGGTGCTTTGCTGTTATGTTAAATTAATAGCGAAAGGGAAACGCGTTGGCTTTGGCGCCAGACGGTGCAAGAGAAGCATGCCGCTATTGTTGTGCCTGTAAAAACATCGGCGCAAAAATAATCCGGTTTTGTATTTCAGTCAATAAAAATTTACGTACAAAATAACTTTTTATAGGAGATAACGTGGAGGCCGTATTTAAAACCCAACGTTTATTATTGCGCTATGCAAATGAGCACGATGCAGCCATGTTAATTACTTTGGTGAATCAGCCAAATTTTATAAAATATATTGGCGATAAAGCCATTCATACGCACAGCGATGCCACGCGCTACATTGAGCAATCGTTTAGAGCATCCCATAAACATCAAGGGTTTGGCCCTTATATTATTACTTTACACAATGGTGAAGTAGTAGGAGTTGTGGGCTTTTATAAACGCGACGTACTGCAACTGCCAGATTTAGGTTTTGCCTTGTTAACCCGTTATGAGAAAAACGGTTATATTTTTGAAGCGGCCAAAGCGCTATTACATAATAGGCACGCACTTGGGATAAAGCAGGTCAGTGCTATCTGCGCAGCTAATAACACCGCTTCTCAGTGTGTATTATTAAAGTTAGGTTTTAATAGGGTAGGCAAGGCGGTTATTAATAATGATAAAACCGCCATAACTATATATGGTTATTAAAGTCGCGCTTGCTCTATGGCTTTTGCTACGCTTAGGTTTATGTTTTGCCAAGTTTGCTCAAGGGTAGCCACTAAGCCATCGTAACCATCATCTTCTATTGGAACTACATGCGAAAAATTATGCACACTAATCAGGCTGCGGCCGGTTTCTGGGTGGGTGTAATATAAGCGCCACAGGCCAGAAATATCAGCGTTGCCTTGCATATCACCATTAAAGTGGTGCACTTCATATTCAAGCTCGAAAAACGTTTGTTGATCAAGCTCGGTAATTACCGGTAAGCCCTTAATGACCATCCAATTAGGCATTGCATTAAAAAGGGTTTGTTGCGCTGTAGCGGTGAGCATCACATCGGGCGATTCACCCCATAGGTTGTAATTTGCCGCATGAATTTGGTTGCTATCAATTTTCATTGCTATGCCCAAATTATTTAATGCGCCTCTAAGGGCTACAGTTTGCACTCTTAATTGGGCATCAGTTTCTTTTACATGGCGTGATGATGAAGCAATGGGTTGTTCAAACTGATAATACTGCGTTGCGGTTTGAATTGACGCACTGCACCCTGCAAGGGTAATTAACACGGTTATGGCTAAAAATAAGTGTTTCATTATTGCTTCCTTGGTTGTGGATCAGCAGGGAGTGCTTTATCAAAAATAAACATATTAGGTTGTTCGTTTAAACCCCGTGTAAGCGGCTGAATTTCTTCACTTAAGCGTTTAAATTCAAGCAAGGTTTGCTGTAATTGATGATGAAACTCAGAGCCGGCCTGATAACTTGCCATGGTTTTATCAAATTGACGCATGGTCACTTCAAACTGCTCCATACTTTTGGTCATTTTATCAAAGTTACGGTTAAAGTCGCCGGGTAAGTTTTGGGTATCTTTTTGGCTTAATAACGCACGCATTTCGTTAGCAAGCGCTTGGTAGTCGCTAAATGTAGCCTGCATTTGCGCTAGGCTGTCTTCAATTTTTAAATCGTTTACCTTGTTAAGCACATCCGAGACCTGATCGGCAAGCACCGTAATGCCGCTAGAAATACTCGGAAATACATCATATTGGGCAAGTTTTGCTAAATGCGCTTTTGGTGCGTCGGGGTATATATCAAAATCTACATACACTGCGCCAGTTAAAAGGTTGCCGGGTTTTAAAGAAGCACGCATACCATTTTTTATCCAGCCGGTTAGGCTACTTTGCCAAAACTCTTTGGCCGCTGCGCTATCGTGATATAAACGGCCATACTCAATTTTAATTAGTACCGGCACCGCCGTATTATGGTTTTTAAAATGTGCAGGTTTGCCATTAACAATAACGTTAGCGGGGGCTTCTACCACGGTACCAATTCGGGTGCCGCGATATTCCACAGGCGCGCCGGGTCTTAGGCCACGTATAGATTGTTCAAAATCAATAATGTAGTAATCAAAGTCGTAAAAGCGCTCTTCTAGTGCTTCTTTGTAGCTTTGGCTTAGCGAAAAGTTGTGGCCGTCTTGGGCTAAGTCGCCTGGGGCTTGTTGCTCTGGCAAGCCAACCGAAATACCGCCTTTGAGGAGTTTACTTAATGAGCCGGTACTTATATTAATGCCATCGGCCGACAAATCTATTTCAATGCCGGCATTAACCCAAAATATAGAGTTTAATGTTATGAGGTTTTGATACGGTTCGTTAATAAAAATACCGTACTTCATTGCTTGGTTTTTCCAGTCAAAAGTAGCGGTTTCTATTTGGCCTATTTTATAGTTTTTAAAAAATATCCCAGTGCTTACCTCTAGCACTTCAGCGTTGTAGCTGAGTAACTGAAAACGCCCACCTTTTACATCTTTACCAATAAGGGCTGGCTCGTCTTGTAATACAAAACGCTCTTTTAGTTTTTTACTCTCCCCCGGTGAAAACTCTAAATAAACACCCGACAAAAGCGTACTCATACCACTAATGCCCGTTTCGTCTATACGAGGTTTAACAACCCAAATTTTGGCATCCTCGGTGAGGAGCTCATTATAGTTTTTGTCTATTTGTGCGCGGGCAATAACGCTATCTTGCGAGTCAGAAAGGCGTATAGCATCAATTTGACCAATTTTAACACTGCGCACTTTTATTTCTGTTTTACCTGCAATAATGCCCTCTGCGTGGGGCATTTTTATATAAATAGTAGGGCCTACATTTGCTTGGTATTGATACAACATCCATATACCAACTAATAAGGCTATCAGTGGAATAATCCAAATAGCAGAAATTTTTGGTTTTGTTGTTACATTAGCCGTTTCGGTCATGCTTTATTCTCTGAATGTTTGTTTTTTGGTGTATCCCACAACAAGCGCGGATCAAACGCATGTGCAGCCATCATTTGGCATATTACCATAACAGTAAAAAATACAATGCCTAGCCCTGGGGTAATTGACATTAAGTTGCCTAGTTGCACTAAGGCAACGAGTATAGCAACAACAAATACATCGATCATTGACCATTTGCCAATAAATTCAGTAAGTTGATAAATTTTAGTATAGCCTTTTGTGTGCTTGTTAGCAGGTTTTGCCACCATAATGCATAAAAAGCTAAGCACAAAGGCTTTGGCCAGTGGCACCACTACGCTGGCCAAAAATATAATGGCAGCAATGGGGTAGGAACCACTTTTCCAAAGTGTCAGTACGCCGCCAATTAAGGTTGACGGTGACACATCACCCAGGCTGGTAGTGTGCATTATTGGTAATAGATTTGCAGGTATGTAACACAGTACAGAAGTCACCAACCAAGCCGTTGCTTTTTGAACACTGTTGGGGTTTCTTACATGGGTTTTAGTGTGACAACGCGGGCAAATACTACTTTTACACAGTTGATGGCATACGTGGCAAGCTTTAATGTTTTGATCAATAGCGCGTTTGGCATGTGCTGCGTCTTCGAGTGTTGTTGCTGGTTTAATATGTGCCCATAAGCGCGGCTTATTTAAATGGGCAAGCGCCGCAATATACATAATAACAAAGCCAATATATGCCCAAAAGCTGGTGCCAAAACTAATGTCGGCAAGCGACATAATTTTAACCATGCTTACTAACACGCCAATTAAAAATATCTCAGACATGATCCACGGCTCAAGGGCCAAGGTAAACTTGAGCAATCGCCTAGCGATGGCCTCAGGCAAAGATTGCAAAAGCCCAAGATGCATAGGAATAAGAATGATCAGTAAGCTCATTGGCAGCGCAATAATGCTTAAATCAATAAATAAGCCAAGTAACTCACTGTCGTAATTAAATAAAATTCGGGCAGCATCGGGCAGGGTGATGGTTTGCGTTATTCCGCTGCTACTAAATGAAATAAACGGGTAAAACATGCTGCTTAATAGCATTAGTAATGAGCCAATACTTAGCGCAACTACTTTACTGTCGTTGTTTACATCACCTTCGCACAACTTATGGTGACAATGCGGGCACACGGCCATTTGCTTATCGGCTATTGCGGGTATATCAATTATTAGGTCGCAGCACGGGCAAATTGTTTGCAAGTTATAACCATCAAAGAAGAATGTTTACGCAATTTTGCTATATTTAAGTTATTAATACAACGCGATTCATCATTAAGCGCAATAACAATACGTTAAGGATAGATGTGAGGCTGTTATTACTTTGCTTTAT
Source organism: Pseudoalteromonas agarivorans (assembly GCF_024518735.1). Classification (NCBI taxonomy): domain Bacteria; kingdom Pseudomonadati; phylum Pseudomonadota; class Gammaproteobacteria; order Alteromonadales; family Pseudoalteromonadaceae; genus Pseudoalteromonas; species Pseudoalteromonas agarivorans. The sequence goes on along the minus strand of NZ_JANIGJ010000003.1, from coordinate 28,586 downwards.
TAGCTGTTTTTTTATAAGCCCGCCAGTGTCTGCCGCTTGGCAAAAACAGCCAATTGTGATTGCTGCCAGTGCGACTATTCCTCCCTATGTAATAGAAAAAACAGATACGGGTATACAACTTAATATAATTAAAGCGGCACTTATTGAGCAAGGCTTAGATAATATTGTGGTTATTTACATGTCTAACAAGCGCGCCGAGCAGCAACTGCATAGCGGTAATGTGGATATACTGCTTAATTACGCAGGAAAGCGCGGCGCAGGTATTTATTCTAGTCAGCCAGTATTGAGTTATAAAAATGTGGCGGTATCACTTAAAAAGCGCAACTTTACTATTGAGACTATAAAAGAGCTAAACAATAAAAGTGTATTAGGATTTCAACATGCAACAGCTTATTTACCACCCACATTTGCAAAAGGGGTTGCTCAGTTTGCAAGTTATGAAGAAGTAGTCAATCAGCGTGCGCAAGTCGATAGGCTAATGAAAGACTGGGTGGATGTAATTATCCTCGATGAGCGGATATTTCATTACTATAATAATGACTATGCGCACTCATTACCCGTTAATATTCACCCAATTTTTCCAAAAGCCCCACGCCCTGCTTATTTTAACAGCGCAGTGCTGCAAAAAACATTTGATAAAGGCCTGCTAACTATAAAAGCAAAGGGAAAATATCAACAAATAATGAGTGGTTACCACTAAGCTCATTAGTAAGCTAAGCGGTGCTTAATCAAACAAAGCAACGGTTTGACGTGTCAAAGCAATTAGCTCCCCCGATTGCGACCAAATACAGCCATCTTCTAAGCCATAACCCCCTTTAGCATGATGTGTAATTGCTTCAAAGCCTAACCATTCACCGGGTGTAAGCGTTGGCTCTTGCACAAATTCTAAATACCACGACATGCTACTTGCAGGAGCTGGCTGTTTAAACATTTGTAATAATGTAGGAGGCCACGCATCGGTAAGGGCTATTATATGTGCTTCGGTAATTGCCTCTGGGGTATGTTTAAAGCGCATCCAGCCGCCTAAATGCGAGGTCTGTGCAGCGCTAAAAGGCATAGCGCCTTGCTGCGGACATAAATCAACATGTTGGAAAAACTCAGGCATTTGCCCTTCAATAAACGGCAATGTATGACGTGCATCCACAGGCTTTAATCCCATTTCTTTACTAACCGGTACATTAACACCCGATTGCCTATCAATAGCAAAACACGCTTGGACAATAACGCACACTTGTTCACTCTGAATCACTTTAGCTAATACCTGAGTACTGCTTTTACCTTGGCGTAAAATTTCAACTGACAATGAAAAAGGTGTATCGGCGAGCAGCGGCCCAACAAAATTAGTGCTCAAAGACAGTAATCGTCTACTTGGGTCAATGTGTTTTCTGATTGCTTGATAAAGTAGTGCAGCAGAAAGGCCACCAAAAGCGGTTCTACCTTGGCACCAATTAGCAGGAAACTCCATTGTATTGCTGTTATTGGCAAGCGAAGCCGAAGAAGAGCTTGAAATAGCAGCGGCTTGTTTTAATAAGTCATCAAAATGCATCGTTAATATCCTTGAAATTATCATTATCAGACATATATAGCACATAACAACTGGTCAGACTAGTTGTGTTAAATAGGTGTATTTGGCGTAAAAAACATCAAACCCTACTTTTATTAAGGTTTTTTGTTAAATAAATTACAAAAAATGAATTTTTTTTCATTTTTACAGTTGAATTAACTTTGTGGCATCCCTATTTACTAGTCATCGAACGTATTAACGAATTTGAAGTTGGAGAAGATTCATGGGTAAAATTATTGGAATCGATTTAGGTACTACAAACTCTTGTGTTGCAGTACTTGATGGTGATAAAGCACGTGTTATTGAAAATGCGGAAGGCGATCGCACAACCCCGTCTATTATTGCTTACACGCAAGACGGCGAGACTCTAGTAGGTCAACCTGCTAAGCGTCAAGCGGTTACTAACCCAACTAACACGTTATTTGCAATTAAGCGTTTAATTGGTCGTCGTTTTGAAGACGAAGAAGTACAACGCGATATCGGTATTATGCCGTTCAAAATCATCAAAGCTGATAACGGCGATGCATGGGTTGAAGCGGGCGGTGAAAAACGCGCTGCACCACAAATTTCTGCAGAAGTACTTAAAAAAATGAAGAAAACGGCAGAAGACTTCTTAGGTGAAAAAGTAACTGAAGCTGTAATCACAGTACCTGCATACTTTAACGATTCACAACGTCAAGCAACAAAAGATGCTGGTCGTATTGCGGGTCTTGAAGTTAAACGTATTATCAATGAGCCAACAGCTGCTGCCCTTGCTTACGGCATGGACAAAAACAAAGGTGAAAACGTTGTTGCAGTATACGACTTAGGTGGTGGTACTTTCGATTTATCAATCATTGAAATTGATGAAGTTGAAGGCGAGCACACATTTGAAGTACTTGCTACAAACGGTGACACTCACTTAGGTGGTGAAGATTTCGATAACCGCGTAATCAACTACTTAGTAGCTGAATTCAAGAAAGACCAAGGCATCGATTTACAAAACGATCCGCTTGCTATGCAACGTGTTAAAGAAGCGGCTGAAAAAGCGAAAATCGAACTATCATCTGCACAATCTACAGAAGTTAACCTTCCGTACGTAACTGCCGATGCATCAGGTCCTAAGCACATGAACGTTAAACTAACGCGTGCTAAACTTGAATCATTAGTTGAAGACTTAGTAACTAAGTCAATTGAGCCACTTAAACGCGCACTAGCGGATGCTGATTTATCTGTAAATGATATTAACGATATCATTTTAGTAGGTGGTCAAACACGTATGCCACTAGTACAAAAAACAGTTGCTGAGTTCTTTGGTAAAGAGCCACGTAAAGATGTTAACCCTGATGAAGCTGTAGCAGTAGGCGCGGCAATTCAAGGTGGTGTATTAGCAGGTGACGTTAAAGACGTACTATTACTAGACGTGTCTCCATTATCGCTAGGTATTGAGACAATGGGCTCAGTAATGACCGCGCTAATTGAGAAAAATACAACGATTCCTACTAAGAAATCGCAAACGTTCTCTACAGCAGAAGATAACCAATCTGCAGTTACGATTCACGTACTACAAGGTGAGCGTAAGCGTGCTAGCGACAACAAATCTCTAGGTCAATTTAACCTAGAAGGTATTCGTCCAGCACAACGTGGTACTCCACAAATCGAAGTAACTTTCGATGTAGATGCGGATGGTATCTTACATGTATCAGCGAAAGATAAAGATACAGGTAAAGAGCAAAAAATCACGATTCAAGCGTCTTCGGGCTTAAGCGATGAAGAAGTAGAAAAAATGGTTCGTGATGCAGAAGCTAACGCTGAAGAAGATAAAAAGTTTGAAGAGCTAGTAGCAACTCGTAACCAAGCTGATGCAATGGTACACGGTACTCGCAAGCAAGTTGAAGAAGCTGGCGATGCACTACCAAGCGAAGACAAAGATGTAATTGAAGCAGCTGTTGTTGACCTTGAAGCAGCTATTAAGAGCGACGACAAAGCAGAAATTGAAGCTAAAACGCAAGCACTTGCTGAAAAGTCTCAAAAGCTAATGGAAATCGCTCAAGCTAAAGCGCAACAAGGTGGCGCAGATGCAGGCGAGCAACCACAACAGTCTGCTAAGCAAGACGACGATGTAGTTGATGCTGAGTTTGAAGAAGTAAAAGACGACAAGTAATTGTCAGCTAAGCTTCTAACTAGCCTAAACAACATGATTTGCTCAAGTTTTTAGGGTAGGATGAACTTTTGAGGCGCGCAGGCTACAGCTTGTCGCGCCTTTTGTATGTATTTAAGGTTTAAAATTTTCATGATAAATCGATGTGATTTATCGGTTTATCCCGCAGCCTAGCTGCAAATAGAAAAGAGTAGTGTGATAGATATGTCAAAACGCGATTATTACGAAGTTCTCGGCGTAAGCAAAGATGCAAGCGAGAGAGACATAAAAAAAGCGTATAAACGCTTAGCGATGAAATATCACCCAGATCGTACCGCCGGTGATAAAGATCTCGAAACTAAATTTAAAGAAGTAAAAGAAGCTTACGAGATTTTAACCGACGATCAAAAACGTCAAATGTATGACCAATACGGCCATGCTGCCTTTGAACAAGGCGGTGGCGGCGGTCACGGTGGCTTTGGCGGTGGTGGTCAAGGCGATTTTGGTGATATTTTTGGTGATGTGTTCGGTGACATTTTTGGTGGCGGTGGTGGCCGTCGTCAATCGCGTCAGCAACGTGGATCAGATTTACGTTACAACATGGACCTAAGCTTAGAAGAAGCGGTTCGTGGTAAAGAAGTAGAAATAAAAGTACCTACGTGGGTTAGCTGTAAGCCATGTGATGGCAGTGGTGCAAAAGCGGGCTCTAAGCCTAAAACATGTACTACATGTCACGGTGCTGGCCAAGTACAAATGCGCCAAGGTTTCTTTGCTGTTCAACAAACGTGTCCAACGTGTCAGGGCCAAGGTCAGATTATTTCAGACCCATGTGATAAGTGTCACGGACAAGGGCGTGTTGAGAAAACAAAAACGTTGTCAGTTAAAATTCCAGCAGGCGTAGACACAGGCGATCGTATTCGTTTAACCGGTGAAGGCGAAGCGGGTATGCACGGAGCGCCAGCTGGCGATTTATACGTGCAAGTATCGGTACGCGAACACCCAATTTTTGTACGCGATGCGAATAACTTGTACTGCGAAGTGCCAATTAGCTTTACTACCGCAGGTTTAGGTGGCGAAATTGAAGTGCCTACGCTTGATGGCCGTGCAAAACTTAAAATACCGTCTGAAACACAAACGGGCAAAATGTTCCGTATGCGTGGCAAAGGTGTTAAATCGGTTCGTAGTGGTGCTCAAGGCGACTTAATTTGTAAAGTAGTGATTGAAACGCCAGTTAACTTAAACGAGCGTCAACGCGAGTTACTTAAAGAGTTAGACGAGAGCATGGGCAAAGATAGCTCAAAAAACCGTCCTAAAGAGCAAGGTTTTTTTGACGGCGTTAAAAAGTTTTTTGACGATTTAACTAAGTAATTAGTTATCGTAAAAACTAAAAAAAACGGTGCTTGATGCACCGTTTTTTTTGGCTCAAATTCATGTGATTTAACCATATTACTGGGCACGACTTAGCAATATTATAAAATGCGTATACTCAATCGATTGATTCACTGAGCTATTTTGTTGCCTTGTGCAATTGACCCACATTGCTTTACCCTTTGTACCTATACCCTCGTCAATAAAAGGCTTTTTACGTCTCTGCTATTAAGTTACTCTTCAAAATGATTAACCCTTATTGTAGATTAATAATGCGCTTAAAATAATGTGACTAAATTGTATGACCCCGGCAATAGAATTACTGAAAAAACAAAATGTGCCTCACGATGTACTTAGTTATCAACACGATGCTAATACAACACGTTATGGCCAAGAAGCCGTTGAAAAGTTAAACCTTAATAGTGAGCAGGTATTCAAAACCCTCGTGCTTGAAACCAATGAAGGGCAGTTAATTGTTGCCGTTACACCGGTATCCCAGCAAGTAAATTTAAAGCAATTGGCCAAACTGAGTCACGCTAAAAAGGTCGCAATGGCAAGCGCGCCAAAGGTACAAGCCGCCACGGGGTACATTTTAGGAGGGGTTAGCCCACTTGGGCAAAAAAAGCGACTAACCACTTTTATTCATTCAAGCGCTATGGCCTTTAAAACAGTGTATGTAAGTGCAGGTAAGCGAGGGCTTGAGGTAGCGCTATCGCCAATCGATTTAAAGGTACAAACATGTGCCACCTATGGCGATTTTTAGAAATCTCCACAAAAACCAACGCGCCCTATACCATATATTTTAAAGGCGATAATTTGCTGCTTAGGGTATTTTTAACTACAGTCAAAATACCCTTGTACACTATGCATTATGGCAGTATGTATGAATTTTACTGATGTTAATTTTTTTGCCGTGCTTGTGGCGGCGCTTTCCTCTTTTATGCTTGGCGGTATTTGGTATTCAAACGCTTTTTTTAAAAATGCCTGGTTAGAGTGTACAGGCCTTACGGAGCTTGATTTACAAACAGCAAAACCGGCGTTAATTTTTGGCGGCAGTATGGTACTTGCACTTTTGTCGGCAGTGGTGCTTTCATTATTTTTAGGTAAAGAGGCCGGAATGGGAGAGGGCGCCTTTACAGGTTTTGCCATCGGTTTGTTTTGGGTAGGTAGCTCGCTGGGGCTCAGTTACATTTATGAGCAGCGGCCAATCAAGTTATTTATAATTAATGCAGGGTATTACACATTACAATTTACATTAATGGGTTTTATTATAGGTGTATGGCCCTAAGTACGCTAAATAAGGCGCCACCTTTAAGCGCTAAAATACAATAAAGATAAATATGAAAATATTAGTCGTTGATGATATGCCACTTATGCGCCACGTATTAATTAACATGCTAAGGCAGCTTGATTACAAAAATGTTGTAGAGGCAACTGACGGCCAACAGGCATTAAAAATACTGCGTCAGCAAAAATTTGATTTAGTAATAACCGACCTACACATGCCTAAAGTAGACGGTGTAAACTTGCTCGATAACATACGCCACGATCAAGCCTTAGTCGATTTACCTGTTATTATGGTCACGTGCGAAGATAACGCTGATACAGTAAAACAAGTTATTAAAGCAAAAGTGTCGGGGTTTATTATTAAACCATTTAATATGAATGTGTTATCAGCGCAATTAAACCGTTTGTTTTTTAGAGATTAGCGAAACGCTTTTATGGCGTTTTATATCGTACCTATTATTTAATCCCTTGCGTTTTTCTCCACCGCTTATTAGGCAGTTTACCTAGCTTCTGTAACGTTTTTATTTATTAACTGCTAAAATGCCTGCTTTGTATCAACGTAGGTATGTTAAGGAGTGTATGGCTAAGCCAAATAAAAAAGGGCCGACTAAAACAGTCGATATTTTTTGCTCTGCTTGCAAAGCGGCGCTGTTTAAATATAGAAAAGGTGGCAAAGGCGCTTTAGTAAAGTGTTTTATAGAGCGAATAACCCAAGATTACACAACTACACCGTGTATTTGCCCCCAATGCGAGCGCCCATTTGCGCGCCCAGCAATCATACGCGGTACACCAGCTTATAAAATAATTGGCGGTAAGGTTACCTTTAAATAACCCAATACGTTTAAAAATGTAATAACTACAAAAGCTTAGATTTGCTGCTTAGTAAGGCGGACAATTGACCTTGTACCAATAAACAAGCCTGATATACTCGCCCGGTTTTGCTGTTTCAATGATTGAAAAACACCCTCCCCAAGGATAGGGCCAGTTAGTTGGGTTTTTTAAGCAAAGGATAAACGTGTGATAGCACTGTTATTTGATATTGTAGGTATGGCGGGTACTTTCTTAGTTGTTGGTGCATTCTTTTTATTACAACTTAATAAAGCATCCCCAACGGGGTTATTGTACAACATAATGAATTTAACAGGGGCAATTTTGCTGTTAATCAGTTTGTGTTACAACTTTAACCTTGCAAGCTTTGTAATTGAGATTTTCTGGATTGCAGCTTCACTGATCGGCTTATACAAGTACGCTAAAAATAAGCCTCAATTAGCCACTAACTCGTAATTTTGGTACCGCTAATGATGTTTACTGTTGCGAGTCAGTACAGACTTGCAGCAGTTTATAAATAAATTAAGATTTATTGTATTTGTTAACACAAAGTTTCTGTTGTTAGCGCCCATAACCCGTTAAACTAGCGCCCTTAAATTTTATAGCTATTTTGTTGTGAGCTAGGGCATGTTCTCCTTTTCTAAAAAACTTCTTTTATCTTTTGTTGTACTGATAGTGCTATTGTCGGTCGTGTTTTGCTATGGCCGAACTCATTATTATAATCAGGCCGAGCAAAAAGCAGCCCAGCAAGCAACTCAGTTAAAGCATTATATTGATGCTGAGCTTACGCGTTTTTCAAAAATTCCTCAGCTTCTTACCTATAACAATGAGGTTATTGATTTTTTAGGTGCGGCGCAAAATAACGAAAAAAAGATTAATAACTACTTAGCTGATATACAACAAGCCAGTGGTGCCTCAGATATTTATATTCTTGATGAACAAGGCGCTGTGATTGCAAGCAGTAACTGGCAGGCCGATCATAACTTTTTAGGCAGCGATCTGTCGTTTAGACCGTATTTTAAGCGCGCATTTGCAGGTGAAAAAGTAGCGTATTTTGCCCTAGGCATGCGTACAAAAGAGCGAGGCATCTATTTTTCACAAGCCATTTATAACAATAATCAAGCGGTAGGGGTCGTTGTTTTAAAAGTCAATGTGAACAAATTTGAAAGTGACCGTGAGCTTTTAAATACCGCCAAAGGCAGCCACTTTTATGTGCAGCTAGAAGATAGCGTGATTGCTATTTCAGATATGGAAAATTGGCGCCTGAATACGTTTTCTACACTCGATATTACTCATCGTCGAGACATCGCTCAGCGTCGAGCGTATTTAGATTATCAACCTAAGCTGATTGCCCATTCAAATTACACATCACAAAGGTTACTGTTTAGCACAATTGATGAGCATAATTATTTATCGGTAGAGCAAAAATTACGCTTTTTGAACGCATCGGTTACCGTATTAGTAAATGTATCTAATGCTAATATTGCACAATTACCGGCGTTATTTGGCTTTGTGGTAATTTATGCGCTTATTATTGCCCTAGGGTATGTTGTCTTAAGGCGCTTTGTTGGCGTTAAAAAGCTGGTTTATTCCCATCACAGTGTCAGTCAGGAAATTAGTGCACGTACTAATGCTTTTAAAGCACAGCAAGATGCGCTTGTACAATCAACTAAGCTTGCAACAATTGGCCAGCTTAGCATGGGCTTTAACCACGAAATTAACCACCCGCTTAATACCATTAATACTTACTTAGCCAGTGCTAAACGCTTGCTAGCTAAAGGAAAGTTTGAAGCCCTAAACGAAAATTTACAGTTTGTTGAAGCCTTAGTAGCAAGAGTGCATAAGATAGTTGCACAGCTAAATTATTTTTCTGATTCTGCAAAAACGATTATTAGCGAAGTGGCATTAAGTGAATCAGTAGCCAAGGCACTTGAGATTAATAAAAACCAGCTAAAGCAGGACAATATAAGTGTTTTACCGCCTAAAATTGACAGCCAATTAAACGTGTTAGCAGATAAAGCGGCCCTTGAAGAAGTGTTAGTTAACTTAATATCGAATGCCAGCCAAGCAATGCAGGGGTGTATTACTCGCGAGTTGAGTATCAGTGCCAATTATCTAAATAATAGTGTGCAACTGTGTATTGAAGATACCGGTCCAGGCATAGAAGTGCACGATATAGAGACTATTTTTGAGCCTTTTTACAGTACTAAATCGGTTGATGGACTAGGGCTTGGGTTGTGTATTTCTAAGCAAATTATTAGCGCGCTTAATGGCACGCTAAGCGCACAGAACCGCGAGCAAGGCGGCGCTAAATTTATTATTACGCTGCCTTGTGAGCCGCTAACGAGCTAAATAAAAGTAATTTAAGGGCTAAATTATTGAGCGAGTAGTGATTAATTGTGGCTATTTGTTCCTACAAAAACGGTAATTTTTAGATAGTTAGTGTTATTGCTCGAAAATCAGAACGGCGTTATAGTCGTAGCAAAATGATACACGAGTAGCACCTTTGGATACTGATAGCACACACACACCCTCACTCAGCGATACGTTTAATGAGCTGCAAAATAGCTTTTTAGCCCAGTCGTACCTCCCGATAGATAAGCGTATCGTATTATTAAAAACGTTGAACAAACGCATTGTTAGTAATGAACAAGCGCTTATCGATGCAGCATCAAAAGACTTTGGCTACAGAACCGCGTTCGATACGTTACTTGGCGATATTCTGCCAACGGTTCAGGGCTTAGCGCACATTATTAAAAAATTGCCAAAATGGGCAAAACCCAGTAAGCGCTCAACTAGCTTAAGTTTGTGGCCATCAAAAGTGAGTGTGACTTACCAGCCACTTGGTGTAGTTGGCGTGATTGCACCATGGAATTACCCCATACAATTGGCATTAGTGCCTGTTATTACCGCCATTGCTGCGGGTAATAGAGTTATGCTTAAGCTCAGCGAGTTTACCCCGCATACTAATGCAGTCATCGAAAAAATATTTGCAGACGAGCTACAAGCGCATTGTAAAGTGGTGTTAGGGGCAAGCGATGTAGCGAGTGAGTTTTCTGCACTGCCATTTGCACATCTGCTGTTTACTGGCTCAACGTCAGTGGGCAAGCTGGTTATGAAAGCAGCCAGCGAAAATTTAACTCCTGTTACCTTAGAGCTTGGTGGTAAGTCGCCGGTGATCATTACTGAACAAGCTAATATTAAAAAAGCAGCGCAAACATTATTGTTTGGTAAAATGGCTAATGCGGGGCAAATTTGTGTAGCCCCAGATTATGTATTTGTGCCTAAGGCCCTTGAGCATCAGCTGGTGCAGCAATTGTGCGAGCTTTATAAAAAGCACTTTAAAGACGGGGTTGAAGGCAAAAACTTAACGTCAATTATTAGCGATGCGCATTACACTCGCTTAGAAGGGTATTTAACACAAGCACAACAGTTAGGTGCGCAAGTTATTAAGCCGCTAGATCAAAACCAACAAGACAAACAAAAGCATAGAATGGGTTTGCATATTGTTACCGCACCTAGCGATGATATGACGTTAATGCAAGATGAGTTATTTGGCCCCATTTTGCCTATTAAAACCTACGAAAAGCTCGATGAGGCAATTAGCTACATAAAAGCGCATAATCACCCTTTAGCGCTATATATTTTAGGCCAAGATAAGCACGCTCAAGATTACATCATGGAGCAAACATTAAGTGGTACAGTTGCTGTAAACGATGCCTTAGTGCAGGTGACAGCAGACGATGTGCCATTTGGTGGCGTTGGGCATTCTGGAATGGGGCATTATCATGGTAAAGAAGGGTTTTTAACCTTTAGTCATGCAAAAAACACCTTGGTGTCTAGCTCGTTTAACCCGCGTACCGCGCTTTTACTCAAACAGAGCAACCTTATTGTTAAGCTGCTTAAATTTTTATATATTAAGTAAATGGGTATAAAAAAGGGCCAATGCGAGATGCATTTGCCCTTGTGTAACGCTTTGGTTTAGCTAGGCGAAAATTAAAATAAGCGACCTTCACCGGCGTACGTGCCTGCGAGTATTTTTTCGTAGATTTTGTCGGCTTTTTCTTTTGCTTCTTCTATTTCTTTAGGTAGCATTTTACGCTCATCTAGCTTACGGCTATGGCTTGCTTGCATGTTGCCGTTGTATTCTGCAATGGTGTTCCACACATACGACTTCTCTAAGTCTTTTGGCATGCCTAGGCCTTCAAAATACATGAGCGCCAGATTAAATTGCGCCAGTGAGTAGTTATTAGCAGCGGCTTTTTCGTACCACGTTCTGGCTTGTTTATAATCGCGCGTTACGCCCTCGCCATTTGCATACATAACACCTAAATTAAATTGTGCGGCGGGGAGGTTTTTTTTCGCTGCTTTTTCAAATAACGTAACCGCCATTTGCTTATCAAGCTTTACGCCTTTGCCTTCATCGTATAAAACCGCTAGCGCAAACATTGAGTCAGCGTGATTTTTTTTAACGCCTTCTTTATAAAGCTCTGCCGCTTTAAAGTAGTCGCGTGTAACACCATAGCCGCCCTCGTAAAGTTTACCTAGTTCGTAAATACCGGGGGCAAAGCCTTTATCAGCTAAATATTCAAATTCTTTTAGTGCCGTCGCAAACTCGCCTTCGTTGGCAGCTCTTATACCGTCTTCAAGAGTTGCATGTGCAAATGGGCTTGAAAGCAAAACGCCAGTGAGTATTAATGCTTTTAAATTAAACTGTGACATAGCCATGTCTCCAATAGGTAATAGTTGCAATGTGTATGTATAAAAACCTGTTTTATTGCAACACTTTGTACTTACTATTTAATAGCCACGTATAAAATGGTGCAAGTGCTTGCGGTTAAGTGAAATACTAACGCTTTGGTGATTATATGCTCGTTTAACACTTAGCCAAGCTGTTGTGGTAATTATAGCTTAAATAAGCAATTATATTGCTAATAATGCGCTGTTTATAAGCGTAAGATACAGATATTACAGAAAATTTAAAGCAGTAAAAAAGCGCAAGCCAAGGCCTGCGCTTTTAATGTCATATTAACCGTCACTAATATGAGCAATGTAGCAAGTAGAGATGAACTTTTATGCTATTACTTGGGTCGAGTAAATAATAGCCATTAAGCAGTCACGCGCTTAAAACAAAATGTCAGCATCCATGCTGTATTTCTTCCTTGGGCACTGAGGTCGTTACACTTTGTTTATGCGATTAATTATTATTTAGATTTGACGGTGTGTCAACAGTAAATAATAATTATTATCAATTAAAATAAATTAACATCTTTGCGTATTATGTGAGAGTTTGAGAGAAAGCGTTAGTTGAGGATTTCATGTTTAAAATAAAAAATATAAAAGTTTCGCGCGTAGCCATTGCGCTCAGTCTGCTCTTTTTGTGTAGTTGTTCGGCTTCGTTTACTTATAATAACTTAACGTGGCTTTCGTCGTTTTGGGTAGATGACTACATTGACCTAAATAAGCAGCAAAACAAGCAACTTAAAAATATTATTAACACAACCCAGCAGTGGCACCGTACCACGCAATTACCCGCCTACAAGCAAGATATCCTAAATTTAAAAGTGTTATTTAATCAGCAGTTAGACTATCAGCAACTAAAGTCGCAAGTGGTATTGGCCAGAGCTCATTTTCAAAACATTCTTGAACATGCGCATATACCGCTCGCGCAGTTAGGGCTTACGCTTTCTTATGCGCAGCGCGAAGAGCTTATTGCTAATATCCAAACGCAAATTAACGAAGAATACGAAGAGTTTAATGAATTAACAGCGCAGGAGCGCAAAAGCGAGCGCCTAGAAAGACAGCTCGATTACTACAAACAATGGCTAGGAAAGTTAACCCCTGTGCAAACGCAGCTTATTACCCAAGCTAACAATGCTCATTATGACTCTTCATTGCTTTGGCATCAGTACAAGCAAACGCGCTTAAATGCAGCGCAGCAAGTACTTTTAAATAAAGCGCTCATTGAGGCCGACTTTGTAAAACAATTAAGCTATGTAATTACACAGCGAGAAGCGTATATGAGCGAAGAACTATTAGCCAGTAATGATGCAAACTTAGCGCTCTATGTAAACCTACTTATTGAGCTAAATACCACCTTGAGTGAGCAGCAACGCGAGAGTGTAAATGATGAGTTTGATGAGCTGATTAATACGCTCACCGATTTAATTGAAGATTAATGCTTATTTAAGCCAAGGCTGACATTAGCTAAAAAGCTAACGTATTGTTTGCTAATTAAGCATGTGCGCCTTTTTATAAATTATACGCTTATTAAGGAAGTTAGGGCGTGGCGTACTGCGGTGGATGAATTTACAGCAGGGCGTTTGGTTTTTAGTCAGGGCAAAGCCTTTGAAGGCGATTTAATTGCACCTAGAGTGAAAAATTTCAATCCACACAGGTCACCTCGCCCTCGATAAATGCTAAGATAATATTTCATATTTAATAACGTCCTATCTGATCGATTTTAAAATATATCACGTACGCTTCTCACTTATTTGTTGCTTGATTATCCTCGTTATATCTAACAAATGAAGCAAAGCGACACAATGGTGATAATTAAAACGCGCGCATATTAAGGTTTGTAATGGCAGCAGCTAATGGTTACTGATTTAAAAGGAATGCTCAATACGTGGTATCCGCTTCGTGATGAACAACAATGGGTGCTCGCAACCTTGTACCAAATTGAAGGGTCTAGCTATCGAAAATTGGGCGCGATGATGCTTATTTCGAGCCTTGGCCAGCGTTTAGGCATGCTTTCGGGTGGTTGTTTAGAGGCTGATATTCAGCGCCACGCCAAACAGGTTATGACCTCATTACATTCTAAAACTATTACCTACGATGCAACCGATGAAGACGACTTAACATTTCAGCTAGGAATTGGCTGTGGTGGTGTGGTGCATATTATTTTGCAAAGCGTTAATAGTGAAAACGAATACTTACAACTAGATAGCATGTTTAATGCGCTTAAAAATAAGCAATCGGGGCACTACACACAGCAAATTAAACCTTTGGTGGCAAAGGGGTCTGGCGTTTTTAAAACCGTGGCGCAGCAGCACAACTTATCTTTAAACCGCAAAGCAGCGCTTTTAGAGCAAGATAAAGTCCAACGTTTAGAAGTGGCTATTTACCCCAGCGCACATTTATTAATTGTCGGTGGTGGCGCTGATGCGATACCGGTATACGCGTTTGCTAAACAACTCGGGTGGACGGTAAGTGTATGGGATAGCCGAGCTGCAAATGCTAAAAGAGACTACTTTAAGCAGGCCGATAATATTTTGCGTTGCCCAGCTGCGCAGCTTAAACAATTTTGCGAACAGCACAAAGTGGATGCCGCTGTTTTAATGGCCCACAGTGTAGACCTTGACTCACAGGCGTTAGCCGCACTTGAGCAAAGCCAACTAAAGTACATGGGGTTACTGGGGCCAGCACATCGCCGAGCGCAAGTGTTTGAACATGCAAATACAAAGGTAAATAAGGTAGTAGCGCCTGTATTTGGTCCTGTTGGGCTTAATTTGGGAGGCGACTCGCCAGAGAGCATAGCTTTGTCGCTCATTAGCGAAATTCATGCGGTATTTGCTAATAAAGATGCTACATCGTTAAGTAATTGGGGCAACTAAGGTGCGCGTAGCAAAGGTTATTTTGGCCGCTGGGCAATCGTCGCGCTTTAACGGCTGTAAGCTTATAGCCGATGTAGGTAATAAACCAATGATTTGCCGCGCCGTAGATACCTTACAAGGTGATGACACATTACCCATATACGTTATTAGCGGTGCTTGGCATGCGCAAATTGAACACGCGTTACGTGGCTATAAAAATGTTGAAATACTGCATAACCCACACTGGCAAATAGGCTTAGGAAAATCCATTGCGCTGGCAACACACACTATAAGTAAGGCGCACTCATTAGAGGGGATTTTATTTATGCTGGCGGATCAGGTTGAGCTTAGTGCGGCACACATAAATACTTTAATTACTCATTTTAACAGCAACCCCTCGCGCTGGTGCGCTGATTATGGCGAACGCATTGGCGTACCTGCTGTATTTCCTGCCTCTGATTTTAAAACTCTAGCAGCGCTAAATTGCGATAAAGGCGCTCAACATTTACTGCGCGATACACAGGTTGACGTTAATACCATTTTACTTAAGCAGGCAAGCACAGATATCGACACTCAACAGCAATTAAAGCAGTTTATTAATAATAACAACAACCTAACTGTAAGCGAATAAACTAAAAAATATAGCCTAAACTTTAGGTTAAACGTTCAAAACGAGATTAAATTTTTAACAGTTATGTCAGCGCGCATTTTAAATGTGCGCTGAAATGTAAAGCGTAATAGTTTCAACGTACGGTGGTATAAAAAGTAACGTGTATGGGTCATGTGTTACTTTAATTTTATTTGGGCTTAATCAAGGGGCAAGCTATGGTGACGTTTACAGTTAATGGCAAAGAGGTTAAATCGCAAGCAAGTGCAGATACACCTTTGCTGTGGGTTATTCGCGATGAAATAGGGTTAAAAGGAACTAAGTTTGGTTGTGGTATTGCTATGTGCGGTGCATGTACGGTGCACCTAGACGGACAAGCAACGCGCTCGTGTGTATTACCCGTGGGCGCAGTGGCAGGAAAAAACATTACGACCATTGAAGGACTTAACAACGCGCATCCGCTGCAAAAAGCGTGGGTCGATGAGCAAGTGCCTCAGTGCGGTTACTGTCAATCTGGGCAAATTATGCAAGCAGCTACGTTATTAGCAGACAATCCAAATCCAACAGATCAAGAAATAGTAAATCATATGAATGGCAACTACTGCCGCTGTATGGCGTACAAGCGTATTAAATCGGCTATACAACGTGCAGCTGATGAATCGCAAAGTGCAGTACAAATGTTTAACCCCAAAGAGCTAGACGTGTAACTGGAGCCGACAATGAAAAAACTATTTCAAAAAAATACCGAAACCGTAGACTTAAACCGTCGCTCTTTTATGATTAGTACAGCAACTGCTGGCCTGGTTATGGCATTTGCTCCGGCTTTATTTTCAGGTGAACTTAGCGCCAAAGAGTCGATTGCACAACAATCGTTTTCACCCACAATTTGGTGGACTATGAACCAGCAAGGTGAAGTAGTCGTTAGTATTGCCAAAGCTGAAATGGGCCAACACGTAGGCACCGCCTTAGCGCGTATTGTGGCAGATGAGCTTGAGTGCGACTGGGATAAAGTATCAATCACGTATGTAGATACGCACGAAAAGTGGGGCTACATGGTTACAGGTGGCTCGTGGTCGGTGTTTCAAAGCTTTAAGCCGCTTTCACAAGCCGGCGCTGCGGGGCGTATAGCCCTTATAGATGCAGGGGCTAATATGCTTGGGGTTAAACCGGAGCAGTGCCACGCTAGTAAAGGGCGCATAATTGCAGGCGATCAATCACTCAGTTATGCCGATATTGTTAAAAATGGTGAGTTTAACCGTACATTTAGCAGTGAAGAAGTTGCAAAACTGCCGTTAAAGCCTGCCAACAAGCGCCACTTAACGGGTTTAAAACAAGACTTTAAAGCGCTTGATATTCCGGCAAAAACAAATGGTACTGCCGTATACGGCATAGATGTAGAGCTTGAAGGCATGGTGTATGCGCGCCCTGTGATCCCACCAACACGTTATGGTAGTGAAGTGACACAGGTGGACGATAGCGCTGCAAAAGCAATAAAAGGCTATAAAGGGTTTGAGATTTTAAACGACCCGAGTAATACCGTACAAGGCTGGGTGGTGGTTTTAGCTGACAATTACCCCAGTGCTATTAAAGCGGTAGATGCGCTAAAAGTAACCTATAAAAAAGGGCAAACAGCTAATGTTACAGAGGCCGATATTCAATCTCTGGGCGAAAAATTATGTAACGATAGCAACGCTGGCACCTTATTTGTTAATGAAGGTGATACCACTAAAATGCAGGCTGAGGCAACGCAGTCGCTTGAGTCACTGTACACCACAGCAACAGCAAGCCATTATCAATTAGAGCCGCTTAACGCGTTGGCAGAGTTTAAACAAGACAAGTGGATTATCCATACTGGTAATCAGTGGCAGTCTTTAACATTACCTGCATTGGCCAAGGCGTTAGAGGTTGAACAAAATAACGTTATTATTCGCCCTTATTATTTAGGCGGTGGATTTGGGCGTCGCTTGTTTGGTGATTGGACTGTGCCTGCAGCATTAACAGCGAAAGCAATTGGCAAACCCGTAAAACTAGTATTTACGCGCGCAGACGATAGCTTATTTGATCAATCACGCTCTGCCTCTACAGCTAAATTAACAGCTTCGTTTAATGAAAATGGCAAGCTTAGTGCAATGGAGCATGCTTTTGCAGCAGGCTGGCCAACAAAAGCAATGGCACCTGGCTTTTTATCACCAGGGGTTGATGGCAAAGGTAAGTTTGATGCATTTTCAGCCTCTGGAGCCGATCACTGGTACAGCATGGATAACCACCGTGCCCGCGCAATTAATAACGAATTAGCGCAAAGCACATTTACCCCAGGTTGGCTTCGCTCGGTAGGCCCTGGCTGGATAGCATGGAGCCTAGAATCTTTTATCGACGAAATAGCGCACAAACAAGGGATTGATCCGGTTGAGTTTCGTTTATCAATGCTCGACGGCAAAGGTAAACAAGCAGGTAAAGCCCCTGAAAGCGTAGGCGGAGCGCTGCGCTTAAATGCGGTACTTAAAAAAGTGTCAGCGAAGGTCGCAAATGTTAAGCTGGGTGAAAATGAAGGCATTGGTTTTTCAGTAAGTTCAGGCCAAGAGCGTAATATGCCAGCGTGGATTGCCACAGCAGCCCATGTGCACGTAAATAAAAGCGATGGCAAAATTACGCTTAAAAAGCTTTACGCCGTGGTAGATGCAGGTTTAATTGTTCACCCAGATGGTGCACTAGCCCAGCTTGAAGGTTCGTTACTGTGGGGCACAAGCCTTGCGTTACATGAATCAAATAATTACCAAAACGGACAAGTAGCAGCCACTAACTTTAACACTTACTTGCCACTTAGAATGCAAGATGTGCCCGATATGGACATAGAGTTTGTACAAAGTGATGAGTTTCCAATGGGCTTAGGTGAGCCAGGAGTAATTGGTGTTGCGCCAGCTATTGGAAATGCGGTATTTAATGCAGTTGGTGTACGGTTACGTAATTTACCCATGAAACCCAATGAGCTTAAAGCAGGTCTTTCGGCCTAGTTAAGTGCTAACAAAGCGCGTAAGGCACAGGCTTTACGCGCTTTGAACTTAGCGATGAATTATTAAAATGTTAAAGGCTTTTTTATGCTAGTCGACCCAGCAGGGCGAAAATTTAGTTATCTGCGTTTATCTATTACTGATGTATGTAATTTTAAGTGTGTGTATTGCTTGCCGGATGGTTATCAATGCGATCACGACCGAGACTTCCTTTCACTTAACGAAATTAGCAACACAGTAAACGCCTTTGCTCATCATGGCATATCAAAGTTACGCATTACTGGCGGTGAGCCAACCCTCAGAAAAGATTTTATAGATGTAATTCGTGCGGCAAAAGACACCCAAGGTATTACCAAAATAGCCGCCACTACAAATGGTTACTCAATGCATAAACATGTTAAAGATTGGGCACACGCAGGGCTCAATGCAATAAATGTTAGCATCGACAGCCTAGACCCACGTATGTTTAATACCATTACCGGCAATGATAAGTTTGCCGCGGTTATGCAAGGCATAGACACGGCCCTAGAGAGCGGCTTAGATTCAGTAAAAATAAACAGCGTACTAATGAAACAGTACAATGGCCGTGCCCTTGAAGCTTTTTTAGCGTATTTAAAGCACAGACCCGTAACGATGCGCTTTATTGAGTTAATGCAAACAAACGACAATAAAGCATTTTTTGATGCTAACCATATATCGGGGCAATCCATAAAAGAGCAGTTGCTTCGCGCTGGTTGGCAACCCATTATACGCGATGTAACGGCGGGGCCTGCGCAAGAGTTTTTCCACCCTGATTATTTAGGCAAAATAGGGTTAATAATGCCTTACAGTAATGACTTTTGTGCTACCTGCAACAGGTTAAGAATTTCATCACTGGGGAAACTGCATTTATGTTTGTTTTCTGAGCAGGGTATATCACTTAGAGAATACATGAGTGATAACACCAATCAGGCATTAATTGATCAGTTAGCGCGTTATATAAAAACAAAAAAACCAACACACTTATTGCACCAAGGTAACACTGGGGTCACTACAAACTTATCTATGTTAGGTGGGTAAAGGCGTAAATGTAGTGTAATTCGCTACTGAGTTTGCTGTTTTCGCTACACAGTTTAATAAAATGACTGTTTTTACCTATTTAGCTACTTGTTATATTTAATTTTAGCGTTACACTGAATTTTTTATTATTTTAAGTTTTTTGAATGGATATAGCAGCACTTAGTAGTACTAAATCATTAAGAAGAAACGTTCTGAAATGGATGTGCTTGTGTTTTGGTTTTGTCTCATTGTTTTTTGCTGCGTTTAATATTTTTTTAAATAACTTTGCGTTATTAGGCTATTTAGAAATAGCGCTCACTGTATTTTGTGCCTACACCTACCACCGCTTAAACACACACGCACTCGAAGTATGGCAATCTGTTGTTATGTGCATATTTGTCACATTTGTTATTGTATTAGGTAATTATTTAGCAAAGCCAATAAATGGTTTGTATGTGTGGTCGTTTGCGTTACCTGTGTTGTATTACCTACTGTTAGGTAAGCGCTATGGCATTGTATTATCGGCTTTGTTATTTGTACTCCAGGGGGCCATATTATTAACCAAAGCATCGCAACTTCCTCTAACAACGCTTAACTTCGGTTTAAATCTTGCCTTTGTTTATATCAGCATTTGGGCCATTTCTCATGTATTTGAAGGCAGTCGTGCTTTATCGTCTAAACGGCTGAAAAATCTGGCCTTGTTAGACCCACTTACTGGGGCTGCAAACCGTTTATCAATGAACCATTACTTTGCAGTAGAGCTTAAAGATAAGTCGCAACTTTATTTGTTTTTACTCGACCTAGACTTTTTTAAACAGGTTAACGACACCCATGGCCACGCAGTAGGGGATAAAGTGCTGATTGAAGTCGCCACTTTATTACGGGTTGTATTGGCAAAAGGGTATGTATTTAGAGTGGGCGGGGAAGAGTTTGCTTTACTACATTCTTTTGCGTCACAAAGTGATGCATTGGCAATGGCCGAAACCATAAGAGAAAAACTCAACAATTCGGCATTTGAGATTGATGGACTAAAAATAAATGTAACTGCCAGTATCGGCGTTGTTAAGTATCGCCAAGGCGACACGCTTGAAAAGTTTGTAATTAAAGCAGATAAACAACTGTATAAAGCAAAAGAATATGGCCGCAATAAAGTGTACTTTCAAGCAAATGCCAACCTGATTGAAAAGCCTCAAATAGCCTAAGTACGAGGCTAGTACATTTGCTCAAAATTTGGGATGTTGTTTTCCCAAATTGGTTTGTCTTTACCTAGGTATTCTCTCACTGCATCAAAAAATAAACGTGTTCTTACCGGTAAGTCTCTGTGTGGATACACCGCATACATATGGCTAAACTCTTTTAACTTAACATCCGTTAAAATGGGCACCAATTGACCTTGTGTAATTTCTTTATCGATAATAAATGCTGGCGCAACAAAGTAGGTAGTCCCTGAAATAGCTTTCATTAGCAGTACTTCAGCGTCGTTTGCTCTGTACACGCTTTTTATTTTTAGCTCGCACGGCTCACCTTTACTATCGTAGTAATCTATGGTTTCTACGCGCATAGCGTTACTTGCATAACTTGCAGCGGGTAACTGCACCAGCTCTTCTATGGTTTGTGGCATACCATAGGTTTTTATAAATTCAGGGGCGGCTACAATAAGCAGCCTGTTACGGGCAATTTTACGGGCAATTAATGAGGAGTCTTTAGGCTCACCAATTCTAAATGCTAAATCAAACCCTTCAGATACAATATCAACTAGCCTATCGTCTAAACGTAGCTCTACTTCTACTTGTGGAAAACGTTTTTGGAAGTCGTTTAGCACAGGTTGTAAATAACGCCGACCAATTAATGTTGACGAGGTAACCTTTAGCACACCGCGTGGCTCTAGGTGGTAGTTTTCGGCCATACGTACGGTTTCACCAAGTAGCTCTCTTAGCTCTGACGCTTTTTTTATCATTTCTGCGCCCGCCGCCGTTAACGAAAACGAACGGGTGGTGCGGTTTAATAACCTAACGCCTAGCTCGTCCTCTAATCGACTGATTTGTTTAGATATAACAGAGCGGTCTATGTTTCTTATTTCTGCAGCTTTGGCAAAAGAGCCTTGTTCTACCACTTCAAGCAGCATTAAAAGCCGGCTTGTTGTATCCATTATGATCACCCAATAAATGTTATTGATGCCATTTTGGCATTAATGAATTTATAAATCTATGGTTTTTGTCCGCAAGTATAGTCCGTAACATGCCAGGTAAATAAATAAAGGAGCGTCTTCATGAATAAACATTTAATTGCTGCTGCATTAGCTGCGGCAACTCTATCCTTAGCGGGCTGTGCCGATGAGAGCGCACCTAATGCGCAGCAACAACAATTACAACCTATAGATGTAGCACAAGTTTTAATTAAACCAGTACAAAGCTGGCACACCTACACCACGCGTTTAGAATCGCCGCAAGAAGTTGCGCTGATGCCGCGTGTATCTGGGGTGATTGATAGCATTGAATTTAAAGAAGGTGATGTTGTTAAGCAAGGCGATGTGTTGTTTCAACTTGACGAGCGCCCTTTTGCAGCAGTTGTAGCAAGCCTAGAAGCGCAAATACACAGCGCAGAAGCTGCACTTGAACAAGCTAAAAGTGAAGACAAACGAGCAGTGCGCTTATTAGAGCGTAAAGCTATTTCAACAGAACAAGCACAGGCGCGTACCTCAACGCTTCGCCAGCGCGAAGCACAACTGGCAGCGCTGCAAGCACAGCTTACTTCTGCAAAGCTCGATTTAGAATTTACATCAGTGGTTTCGCCGATTGATGGTGTTATCTCACGCGCAAATATTACCAAAGGTAATAACGTATTAGCGGGCCAAAGTGTATTAACGTCAATTGTTTCTAATAAAGCAATGTATGCCTACTTTGATGTTGATGAGCGTACTTGGAATAGCGCTTTTAATGATGTAACCGCCCAAAGCCGCCAAACAGTTGTTATGCAAAAAGTAGGGCAAAAAGAGTTTGCTTACCAAGGCTATATTAACTTTATTGATAACCAAATTAATTCAGCAACGGGTACTTTACGTGTACGTGCGGTATTTGAACAAGATAACAATCAACTACGTGCAGGTTCTTTTGCTCGCGTTAAATTGGCAGCAAACGAAGTGAGCGAAAAAGTAATTATTCCTGAGCGTGCTATTGGCACCGATTTAAAAAATCGCTTTGTATTAACCGTTGGCGAAAACAACGTGCTTGAATACAAATTAATAGAAGTAGGCGAGCGCTATGGTGCGTTACGCGCTGTTACTGCTGGCCTAAACGAAGGCGATGTTATTGCGGTAAATGGCCCTGCACGTGTAGGCCCAGGTATGCCAATTTCGCCAAATACAGTGACAATTGATACAAGCGGCGTGGCTTTTACACTGTCAAACGACAACGCGCAGCTAATGGCTAAGCAATAAGGTTTATTGATGAAATTTTCACACTTTTTTATTCAGCGACCAATTTTTGCAGCCATGCTGTCGTTGGTTATTTTAATTGCTGGTGGTATTTCACTGTTTCAACTTCCTGTAAGTGAATACCCAGAAGTTGTGCCACCTACTGTTGTGGTAACAGCAAATTACCCAGGTGCTAACCCAACCGTTATTGCGCAAACTGTGGCAACGCCGCTTGAGCAAGAAATTAACGGTACCGAAAACATGCTGTATATGTTTTCTCAAGGCACCAGCGATGGCCGTATGACACTTACGGTAACGTTTGCATTAGGCACCGACCTAGACCGTGCACAAGTACAAGTACAAAACCGTGTAAACAGTGCATTACCACGTTTGCCCGAAGAGGTGCAGCGCTTAGGTGTAGTAGCCGAAAAATCATCACCCGATTTAACCATGGTGGTGCATTTATACTCGCCTGAAAACAGCCACGACACAGCGTATTTATCTAACTATGCCGACATTCATATTAAAGACGAGATTGCCCGTTTACCAGGTGTAGGCGACATTCAATTATTTGGTGGTGGCAAATATTCAATGCGCGTGTGGCTAAACCCAGATGCATTAGCAGCCCGTGAGCTTACAGCCACCGATGTTGTGGCCGCTTTGCGCTCGCAAAATCAGCAAGTTGCCGCGGGTAGCTTAGGTGCACAGCCAATTTCTAACGACAGCCAATTTCAAATTTTATTAAACGTAAAAGGGCGTTTAAACAGTGTTGAAGAGTTTGAAAAGGTCATTATTAAAGTGGGCGAGCAAGGGCAATTAACGCGTTTGTCTGATGTAGCCCGTGTTGATTTAGGCCAAGATACCTATGCACTTCGTGCAGAGCTTGATAACCAGCCAGCACTTGCAATGCCTATTTTTCAACGCCCAGGTTCAAATGCGATTGAGCTTTCAGACCAAGTACGTGAAACAATGGCGCGTTTGTCAGAAGATTTCCCAGCGGGTGTTGAGTACGACATTGTATATGACCCTACGGTATTTGTTCGTGGTTCAATTGATGCGGTAATTGCTACATTGCTAGAGGCAATAGTATTAGTTGTAATTGTGGTTATTGTATTTTTACAAACGTGGCGCGCGTCTATTATTCCATTGATTGCGGTGCCTATTTCGTTAATTGGTACGTTTGCTGTAATGCAATGGCTAGGCGTGTCTATTAATACACTTTCGCTGTTTGGCTTGGTACTGGCAATTGGTATTGTAGTTGATGATGCGATAGTTGTTGTTGAAAACGTAGAGCGAAATATAGAACAAGGGTTATCGCCTTTAGAGGCAACACGTGTTGCTATGAGCGAAGTAACCGGGCCAATTATCGCGATAGCGTTAGTGCTGTGTGCGGTATTTATTCCTACTGCATTTATTACCGGTTTATCGGGTCAGTTTTATAAGCAATTTGCACTAACAATTACTATTTCGACTGTTATTTCGGCGTTTAACTCGTTAACCCTTTCGCCTGCGCTATCGGCATTATTATTAAAATCGCACGATGCAAAACCAGATGCATTCACGCGTTTACTTAATAAACTGTTTGGTGCGTGGTTATTTAAACCGTTTAACCGCGTGTTTGACCGTGGTGCTAAAGGCTACGAAAAGCTGGTACAAAAGCTTATACGTATGAGCGTTATTGTTATGGTGGCCTATGTTGCGCTGGTGGGCGGTACAATTAAATTGTTTGATACCGTACCTGGTGGCTTTATTCCACAGCAAGATAAGCAATATTTAGTTGCGATTGCGCAACTGCCAGATGCAGCCAGTTTAGACCGCACCGAAGATGTGCTCTCGCAAATGCAAAAAATAGCATTAGAAGTACCAGGCGTTGCACACACCGTGGCGTTTCCAGGCTTATCGGTAAACGGTTTTACTAACAGCCCAAATAGCGGCATTGTATTTACGCCACTTGAGAGCTTTGATAAACGTACCGACCCTAGTCAATCAGCGATGGCAATTGCCGCGCAGTTAAATCAGCGTTTTGCAGCTATTGATGAAGCGTTTGTGGCTGTATTTCCGCCGCCGCCAATTCAAGGCTTAGGTACCACCGGTGGCTTTAAGCTGCAAATTGAAGATAGAGCAAATAAAGGCTTTGATGCACTATTTAATAGTTTGCAAACCATTATTGGTAAGGCGCAGCAAGACCCCGCGTTAATGGGCTTATATTCAAGTTTCCGTATTCAAGTACCGCAAATGGATATTGACATAGACCGCGAGCAAGCGCTTATTCAAGGTATTCCTCTTGATGAAGTATTTGACGCATTGCAAATATATTTAGGCTCTGTGTATGTGAACGACTTTAATATGTTTGGTCGTACTTATCAGGTTAATGCGCAAGCTGATGCTGATTTTCGTCTTGATCCTGAGCAAATCCTTAACCTAAAAGTACGTAACAGTGCAGGAAATATGGTGCCGCTTGGCTCGGTACTTACAGTTACACCAACAATAGGACCTGACCGTGTAATGCATTACAACGGTTACCCAAGTGCAGAACTAAACGGCAGCCCAGCCCCCGGTTATAGCTCTGATCAGGCACAAACTGCTATTGAAACAATATTAGCCGACAACCTGCCAACAGGTATTGAGTACGAGTGGACAGAAGTAACGTACCAACAAGTACTTGCAGGTAACACCATGGTTTATGTATTCCCATTAGTTGTGTTGCTTGTATTTATGGTGCTTGCTGCGCAGTACGAAAGTTTACGTTTGCCACTAGCCATAATATTAATTGTACCGATGACTATTTTCTCAGCACTATTAGGTGTGTGGTTTGTAGGCTCAGACAATAATATATTTACTCAAATTGCATTAATTGTACTGGTGGCACTTGCCTCTAAAAACGCCATATTAATGGTAGAATTTGCCCGCGACCAACACGGCGGTGGGTTAACGCACTTTGAGGCAATATTAGCGGCGTGTCGTATGCGTTTACGCCCGATATTAATGACCTCAATTGCCTTTACAGCTGGGGTTGTACCTTTAGTACTTGCAACCGGTGCAGGCGCCGAAATGCGCCACGCTATGGGTAACGCGGTGTTTGCAGGCATGATAGGGGTAACGGTGTTTGGCTTATTATTTACACCTGTGTTTTATATGTTAGTTGTGAAAAAGCAGCAAAAAGCAAAGGGGTTATCGCATGACTAATTTTATCGCTAAACCTATCAAAACGCGCTTAACGTTAAGTGCTGTGTTAGTGGCTGCTTTTTTATCTGGTTGCGCTAGCAAAATAGATACACAAAGCGAGCAAAACGCTATTAACGATTTTGTAGCTCAAGCAAATATTGCCAGTAATGTTGCCATTGCAGATGAAACAAATTGGTGGCACAAGTTAGAGTCAAAGCAGCTAAATGCTTTGGTTAATAGCGCACTTACCAATAACTACAATTTGCAAACAAGCCAATTAACGCTCAAAAGTACCCTTGCCCGACTTGGTGAACAAAAAGCGCAATATTTACCCCAAGGCGGGGTAAATATTGGCGCAGCACGAAGCGATGCACCGAGTGTGTTTGACCGTCAATCGAGTGCTAACATAGCGCTTGATTGGCAGTTAGATTTATTTGGCCGTATTACTGCTTTGGTTGATGCTGCAAATGCATCGGCCATGAGCCAAGCCGAGCAAGTACGTTCACTGCAAATTGAAGTGGTATCGTCTGTTGTTAAAGGGTTTGTAAGCTATCAAGGTAATGTTGAAAAACAACACATCATAGCCATGCAAATTAACGCATTAGAGCAAAGCATTGAGGTACTTCAAGCACGTGTAGATGAAGGCGTTGCCAACGAGCTTGACCTAAACCGTACGATGGCACAGCTTAGGCAGCAAGAAGCCCTAATGCCCGCTATTGAGTATGCTAAATACAGCGACTTATCAACTTTAGCGGTGCTTACAGGTAAGCTTGCGCAAGACATTGCGATAGACAATGAGCAAAACCTGCTTGAGCAAAGCTTTAGCGTTGCGCTTAAAAATGCCAATAGCGCCATTGCCCTGCGCCCAGATATAAGCCGTGCATTGTATGATTTTAGCCAAGCCAACAGCTTAAGTGTGGCGGCAAGTAAAGCCTTACTACCTGATATTAGCTTATCAGCCTTTGCAGGCGTAGTGAGCATAGACAGCACGGGCTTAAAAAATACTGATCAGCAATGGCAAGTAGCCCCCCAATTGCAATGGTCAATATTAAGTTACCCCGCACTCCTTGCCCAGCGCGACGCACAGCAGTTTTTAAGTGAAGCTGCCTACAGCGACTATCAGCAAATAGTATTAAATGCGGTGACTCAAAGTGAACTTTCATTGCAAATGTTGGTCAATCAAAAACAGCAAGAGCGTTATGCTAAACAGCGCTATGGCTTTGCAAATAAAGCATTTTTACAAGCACAGGCGATGTACGAAGAAGGCCAAATACCGTACTTAGAGTTGTTAGATGCACGCCAGGATGTTTTAATGGCACAAGAAAACGCTGTTGACACAACTATTGCTACATTGCTTGCTAAAGTGAATGCTTATCAGGCATTTAACGGCCAATGGAGCTATGCACTTAGCAGTACAAAATAGGTAGAGTTAATTGAATGAGCAATACTGAATTATCACATCAAGGCAGCCCCTTACAAACCATGCGCGCTATTGTTTTATCACAACCAGATGAGCAAATACGCTTGCAAGATGTTGAGGTTGATATACCCGAGTGCGCCGACAACGAACTGTTGGTAAAGCTTGAGTATGTAGGCCTTAATCCTGCTGATGCCTATTTTGCTAAAACGGGCTTTTGTAAGTGGCAATACCCTCATATTTTAGGCCTGGACGCCGTTGGTGTGGTAGTTAAAGCTAACAAAGGTGTGTTTCCTGGGGTTGGCGAACGAGTAATGTGGCATGCCAATATAGGTAAGCAAGGGGTACTGAGTGAATACACCACCGTGCCTAACTTTGCTGTATCGGTTGTGCCCGATGGGCTGTGCCCTGCAAAGGCTGCTACGTTACCGTGCGCTGGTATGGCCGCCCTTATTAGCTTAGATAAAATTGCCATTACGGAGGGCGACCAAATCCTAATCGAAGGTGGCTCTGGTGCGGTAGGGCAGTTTGCCATTCAATATGCTAAACAACGCGGTGCCGATGTATTTACCACCGCTTCAAAGCGTAATCACAAACTGGTAAAGCAGCTAGGTGCCGATGTGGTATTTGATTATAACGACAAAAAGTTACGCGACAAAATTCGCCGCGAGCTTGGCCCGCAAGGGTTTGATGCGGTAATTGATACTATGGGCGGTGAATCAACGCTTAGAAATATTGAATTAATGCGTTTTTGCGGGCGTATCGCGTGTTTAAACTCGCTGCCTCATTTTGATCAAGATTTAATGTACCACCGAGCGCCTAATATTAGTGTGGTGTCTATTGGTGGTGCGTGGCTTGCCAATAGTTTATGTGCACAGCAGCGCTTAAGTTTTATGGGCAATTTATTGCTTGAAGGCGCGCTATCGGGCGATATTAAAACACCGGCAATCACTGCGGTTGACTTTACTGCTGACTCAGTCAGTGCTGCCTTAAATAACCAAATTGCGGGTGGCTTTACAGGCAAACACGTTGTGCAAATAAGTAGTTAACGTTGCCCACCTTATTTTAAAAACGCAGCCCAAGTGGCTGCGTTTTTTTATGCCTAAAAAATAGCTTTTTATGAATATGGGGCTTAATTGTTGCCAAATAGAGGTATTTCAGCGCACAAGTGTAAGCCT
>NZ_JANIGJ010000030.1:0-524 GCF_024518735.1 Pseudoalteromonas agarivorans | reverse complement strand
GTGACCGACAGTGACGGTAACCCACAAACCATTACCGCCCTTGTTGATGC
Source organism: Pseudoalteromonas agarivorans (assembly GCF_024518735.1). Lineage (NCBI taxonomy): Bacteria > Pseudomonadati > Pseudomonadota > Gammaproteobacteria > Alteromonadales > Pseudoalteromonadaceae > Pseudoalteromonas > Pseudoalteromonas agarivorans. Next base: position 474 of record NZ_JANIGJ010000030.1, on the reverse strand, counting down.
CAACGGCGAGTGGAGCGCCACCCCAGCGACACCACTCAGTGAAGGTGAAAGCACGATTGAAGTGAGCGTACGCGATAGCGTAGGCAACGAAACCACCGTGAGTGAAACCACGACTATCGACACGCAAGCGCCAACGCTTACGATACAAAATGTAGGCGACATAAACGACTTAACCCCGACACTGCAAGGCACGAGTAACGAAATTGGCGGCACGGTCACACTCATCGTGACCGACAGTGATGGCGCTGTGCAAACTATTACTACCACCGTTGGTACGGATGGGCATTGGGATATTGAAGTGCCCAGTGCGCTGGCACAAGGTGACTTTACTGTAACGGCCAGTATTACTGATGCCGCAGGCAATGAGAGCACCGCCAACAGCAGTGGCAATGTTGATACCATTACCCCAGTTGTCACTGTGGATGCACTGGGGCTTGGAAACGACAGCACACCAATTATTAGTGGTACTTCAAC
>NZ_JANIGJ010000002.1:0-506805 GCF_024518735.1 Pseudoalteromonas agarivorans | reverse complement strand
ATTTGCTTGGTAACCATAGCGTTTTGGACCCACCTGACCCCATGCCGAACTCAGTAGTGAAACGAAACAGCGCCGATGATAGTGTAGCATTTGCTATGTGAAAGTAGGACATTGCCAGGCTCCAAATTTAGTCGAAGGACTTAAAGCTTAATAAATAAAATAAGAAAATTGAAAAGAATTTTCTTGGTAACCATAGCGTTTTGGACCCACCTGACCCCATGCCGAACTCAGTAGTGAAACGAAACAGCGCCGATGATAGTGTAGCATTTGCTATGTGAAAGTAGGACATTGCCAGGATTCAAATACGAGAAAGCCCGACTCGAAAGAGCCGGGCTTTTTTACGTCTGAAGAAAAGTTAAATACGTACAATTAATACACACTAATCTACTTCTAGAATGTAGGTCGGGCGAGAGTAGCGACTCCCGACGCAATGATAATATTCCATTTGCTATGTGACTCTCCACCGCTGTGGGCACTACGACATTACCAGGATTTAAATTAAAGAAACCCGTTACAGCGATGTAACGAGTTTTTTGCTGTGTGGGGTTTAATAAAAAGCCAAGATCTCATGCTAACTCAGTCTCTGTAATGCCCGCCCTTGTAAATCCTTTGAGCCACAACATTCATACCCCTATATAACGCTAAGTTCCTGAGGCAAAGTCACGGCTCACATCGTGCTCAGTGTAATCAGTTTTTTATAGCCCCGCAAAATGATAAGACTTATTGCGGATTGGTATTACTTTGATATAGTAAATATCACTTTGAAAATAAACATTAAGTTCATGCTTATCTGCTATTTTATTCATGTAACATAGCTAGGCGTGCAGAAGTTGTGCGTGTTAAAATCAAATTTTTATAAATGCCAAAATAGAGGTGTCAATTGCCCACTGCTGACTACCAAACTGTACTAGATGAAATAGCACACGAAGTGCGCCCTTTGTTATCACAAGGTAAAGTTGCGGATTATATACCTGCACTTGCTGAGGTTTCTAGCGAGCAGTTTTCTATTGCTATTTATACCACTGATGGCGAAACCATTTGTGCGGGGGATTGCTCAAAACGTTTTACTATTCAGTCAGTTTCTAAAGTAATGACACTCACAATGGCGCTACAGCGCTATGGCGATGAACTATGGCATCGGGTAGGCAAAGAGCCCTCAGGAACCGCGTTTAATTCTCTTACGCAGTTAGAGTTCGAAAAAGGCGTACCACGTAACCCTTTCATTAATGCTGGCGCGATTGTGACGTGCGATGCTTTGTACAGTCGATTATCAGCACCTCGCCACTCAATGCTTGAAACGTTTAGGCTACTTGCAGGTAATAGTGCAATAGTGATTGATAAAAAAGTGGCCAATTCTGAGTACGAGTTTAGGCATAGAAATGCGGCAATGGCGCATTTAATGAAGTCGTTTGGTAATTTTGAGAATGACGTCGATGATGTACTTTGGTCTTACTTCAATTTTTGTGCGATTGAGCTTAACTGTATTGAGTTAGCTAGAGCGTATAACTTTTTAGCGAATAAAGGGGTTGATTACAGCTCGGGTAAGCGCGTTTTGAGTAGTCGCCAGAATAAACAATTAAATTCGATTTTATTCACCAGCGGCTTATATGATGCGGCAGGAGACTTTGGCTACAGAGTGGGAATGCCGGGTAAATCGGGTGTGTCTGGCACTATATTAGCGGTATTACCGGGTAAGTTTACAGTGGCAGTATATTCACCAGGGCTTAATGAATTTGGTAACTCGGTGGCGGGGATAGCAGCATTAGAGCTGCTATCTAAAAAGCTCGATATTTCGATTTTCTAAAATACCGCAATAGGGAGCACGCACAGCTCCCTATTTATTGATCCCAGTACACTTGCTCTAGGCAGTCTTCACGCTCTGGTAACCCACGTGATAAACGTGGAGAGTGCTGTACTAATACCTCGTAACTTGCGCGGTTAGCGTACTTACTAATTTGTGCAAGAGAAGAGTAGGTAATGGCCTTTTGTTCGTGTTTTGCTGAGTTAGCGACATTTAACTTATGATAAACGTTTGCTGATAAATCGTGTAACACGGCAGCCAACGCACAATCGCCAGCACCATTGGTATTTTTGATTGAATCAGGCCCACCCATGAATGGCGCCGTATGGCTATACGCTTTTATCGGGTTTTCGCAATCGGATTTTTTCATTGCACGAGAAAACTCATAGCGATTAAAATCGGCAATGGCACCTGGTAATAGTGGGTACTCGGTTGCACGTTTAAAGCTCTCATCAACGTAACCGGCCATAAATAAGCCTTTTTCGCCAGCGGTACAAATAACTAAGTCTACCCAGTCAAGTGCTTTGTCTGCGGCTAATAGCGGGTCTTCAAAGCCTGTAATTGCTAGCCCTTCTTCTTCGTTCATGGCAAGTATATCGACATGCTCGTTTACAAAGTTAGCCCACCAGGTTGGATCTTGCTCAATTAAAAACTTAGTGCCGAGTGTTAAAACTACCGGTACACCTGCATCGTTAGCGTATTTAACTGCTTGCATGGTTGCTTCAGTCATTGTCTCATCACCCTGTGTACGCATTAGGTAGGCGCTGATCACAAGTGCTGATGACTGCTCAATTAAGTCTTTATCGATAGACTCAGGCTTTAAGTGATTCATTAAACCGGCGCTAATTGCGAATGTACGCTCGCCTGTTTCATCAATTAAGGTAAAACAACGGCCAATAGGGCCATCTACTGGTTGTAAATAGTCTAAATCAACGCGGCTTGATGTGTTACATAAAAAGCGATAAGCATAGCTGCCAATTTTTATGTTTTCACTCATAACACCGAGCAATACTGAACGGTCATCTGCTAGTACAGAGTAGTTATGCATTGTGTTACCAATGGTGCCACCGGCAAATTCGTAATCAACCATGTCGTTTAGTTTTAAACGGTCGTAAAGTGCGTTAGTAATATCGCTATCAATAACTTGCGACATTCCTCGGCGAAGTTGAAACTCGTCTAAAAAAGCCTGATCGACTTTGGCTTCAATATCAACAACGATCTGATCGATACCCGTAATGTAACTACGTTGTAATCGCTCAGTTGCGTTTAGCTGATTAGTAAGTGGATCTTTAGCTTCCACTGGAAAATAATGTTTATGTCTGCGGCGTCCAGGAAATTTCATTTGCTACCTGTGTTGTGAGCTAAATAAAAAAAGCGTGAGATTATAGCGTAAATCACACTCTATGAGCCACGATAAACCACATTATTTTGTTTTATTTTTGCAATAATTTAATCAATTACGCATTTTAAACAGGCAAGTTGATATAATACCAAAAGAAAATTTATTTAAAGTAAGCACTATGAACGATCTAAAAAGCGATGAGTATTGGATGGAGCAGGCATTAGTTTTTGCCAATAAGGCGCAGCAATTGGGCGAAATTCCGGTAGGAGCTGTCCTTGTAAAAGGTAACACGCTTATTGCAGCGGGTTATAATCGTTCAATTACTGATAACGACCCCTCTGCGCACGCTGAAATGATTGCAGTGCGTGAAGGAGGGAGAGCTTTAAATAATTACCGTTTAATTGATTGCACTTTGTACGTTACGTTAGAGCCATGCTCTATGTGTGCCGGGCTGTTAGTGCATAGCAGAATAAAGCGCCTTGTTTACGGTGCGCCAGATGCTAAAACAGGCTCGGCTGGATCTATTATGAACTTATTGCAAGAGCCGAGGCTGAACCATCAGGTAGAGGTATTAGGTGGGGTGCTTGGGCAAACCTGTGGTAGTACTATTTCGGCGTTTTTTAAACAACGCCGAGAACAAATTAAAGCGGCTAAAAAAGCAGCTCGTCAAATTAGTGACTAGTTAGCCTTATCTGAATCTACTTCTATCATTTGCTGCATCGCAAACATGCGACGACGCCAAATAATTTTTTTATGTAAGTTACGTAGCATAATACGACGTCTGGTGGCTGTTGAATGAATAATATTGCGTTTTAGTTTTTGCGTGCGTCTACGTTTTAGCATGTGTTCTCCTAATGCGTGAGAGTGAGAAAGGCACAAGATATATATTAAAAATCAGGTAAATATACTATAAACACACATTAGTGATCATTTCATGACAAGTAAACAGATTTTTAATTTAGTTACTAGAGTGGTTAAGCCTGAAGGGGAAATTAGCGCCTGCTAAGATGAGAAAATAAGCGTTTAGTGCCCACATATTAATGTTTCACAGGCCTGAGCAGCCCATTTTATAACGTAAATATAAACGCTTTACTGAGACTGCTGCGTGTTATTTTCACCTTGCTTACTTTTTTCTTCAGGTGAGAGCGAAGGGGTAGGTTCGGTTTTATCGTTGTTTATAGGCTCTTTGCTTGGTTGAGCTGCTTTTTCAACTTTAGGTGCTTCAGGTTCTGATTCAGGTTTTGGCTCTGGCGCTAGGGCATTATTTTCATCAAGCCATACAAGTGCATCGTAATACCTGCGAATGTTATCAACATATTTTACCGCAACATCGCCACGCGCATAGCCGTAACGGGTTTTACGGTAATAACGTTTTTTGATTAAAAGTGGTAAGCGCTTTTTAACATCGGCCCATTTATCAGGGCTCGCCCCTTGTTGTTCGGTAATAATGCGCGCGTCGTTAACGTGCCCCCAACCTACATTATAGGCTGCCAGAGCAAGCCAAGTTCTATCGGGCTGCGGGATTCTATCTGGGATGCGTTTAACGAGCTTAGCTAAGTATTTAGCTCCGCCACGGATGTTTTGCTCTGGCTCTAACCTATTTGTTACGCCCACTTGTTTAGCGGTACTGCGTGTCAGCATCATAATGCCTCTCACACCTGTAGGCGATTTAGCGCGAGGGTTCCACATAGATTCTTGGTAGCTAAGCGCAGCAAGTAAGCGCCAGTCAAGGCTACCTGCATATTGCTCAAACCAAGGCCTGTAAGTGGGGAGTGTTTCTTTTATAGCTTCTATGTATGCAAGCGTATTAACGTAGTTAAACTGGCGTACGTGCCCAAAGTACTTTTCTTCGAGCACATACAGCTGGTTACTTTGTTTTACGTCACCAAAAAAGGGCACTAGCAGTGCATAAAGCGAATCATCTTTTGATTTATTAAGGATCCAAGCTATGGGGTCATTCCGGGTAACTGAAAAGCCAATACTTAAATTTGGGTGGTAACGTCTAAACAGTGAAAGCGTGTGTGAGTCGGCGAGGGTGTAATCTATTTCGCCATCGATAACGGCTTGTAAAAGCTCCTCTTCATCCAGTTCTTCGGTTTCTTGCCAAGTTAAATCTGGGTTACTCTTTTTTATTTTTTGTAAGGTTAAAGAGTGGCTACTTTTGGCTATAACGGTAAAGTTTCCATCAAGGTCGTCAAATTCACGTGGGCGAACTCGACCTTGCTTATAAACCAACTTTTGGCTAATTGTTCTGTAAGTGGGGCCATAGCGATATTGCTGTGCACGCACTTTGTTGTAGGTAAGTCCTGAGGCTATTAAGTCTAAATCGCCGCTTTCAAGGCGCTCAAACATATCGGATAAATTAAAAAACGGTACTATTTCTAGTTCAACACCTAGGTAGTCGGCAAAAGCTTGAGATAGCTCGTATTCAAAACCTTGCTCGCCTTGCACGGCTTGGTAGTAGTTGCTGGCACTGGCAAGGGTACCTACACGTATTTTATTTTGTGCTTTAATTTGGGCAAGTTGAGTTTGTTGCTCCTGCATATTACACGCACACAACAGCATAACTAAAGTGATGATAATTATTAGCTTTTCTTTCAACATTAACCGCCCCATAAAGCTCATACCCCGTTATACCAAAACTTCACTATGGCGTCACTTAGCGTTTAGCTTTTATTGGTAATTTTGCTGCTGTTTATATAAATAAAAAGTTAATTTTCTGAAAAGCGCAATTTGGAGTTAAAACTCGGTGCTACATAGACTATAATGCCCGCCTAAAATATCGTTCAATCCCTAACCCCGGATGAAATTATCTATGTTGATCCTTCGTGGTGCACCAGCACTTTCAGAGTTCAGAGTTAATAAAATTTTAGCGCGTTGCAAACTATCGCAACTTCCAGTCACCAATGTATATGCCGAGTATGCACATTTTGCCGATTTAACCTCGCCTTTGAGTGTTGATGAGCAAACTAAGCTTGAAAAACTACTTACTTACGGTCCAACTATTGCCGAGCATACCCCAGCTGGCACACTTATTTTAGTTACCCCTCGCCCTGGCACCATTTCACCATGGGCATCTAAAGCAACCGACATAGCGCATAACTGTGGCCTTAAACAGGTTCACCGTGTTGAGCGTGGTATTGCTTATTACGTAGAAGGTGAACTAAGTGCAGAGCAGCTTGCTCAAGTAACGGCGTTATTACACGACCGTATGACTGAGGCAACGCATAGCGAACTTGCTTCTGCAGCGCAGTTATTCCGCAATGATTCGCCTCGCGAAATGTCATCAGTTGACATTTTAGGTGGCGGGCGCGAAGCATTGGCTGCGGCAAACGTTGAACAAGGTTTTGCGCTTGCTGATGACGAGATAGACTACTTAGTAGAAAACTTTAAAAAGTTAGGCCGTAACCCTAACGACATAGAGTTATTTATGTTTGCGCAAGCAAACTCTGAGCATTGTCGTCATAAAATATTTAATGCTGATTGGACAATTGATGGTATTGAGCAGCCTAAATCGCTGTTTAAAATGATCAAAAATACATTTGAGCACAATCCTGAAAATGTGCTGTCGGCGTACAAAGATAACGCAGCAGTAATGAAGGGCTCAAAAGCGGGTCGTTTCTTCCCGAATGCGCAAGGTGAATATACGTATCATCAAGAAGACATAGAAATTTTAATGAAGGTAGAAACCCATAACCACCCAACAGCTATAGCACCATTTTCTGGTGCGGCTACAGGCTCAGGTGGTGAAATTCGCGATGAAGGCGCAACAGGCCGCGGCTCTAAGCCAAAAGCGGGTTTAGTTGGTTTTACTGTTTCTAACTTACGTATTCCGGGTTACGAGCAACCGTGGGAAAGCGACTTTGGTAAACCTAATCGTATCGTAAATGCGCTTGATATTATGATGGACGGCCCTTTAGGTGGCGCGGCATTTAATAATGAGTTTGGACGTCCTAACTTATTAGGTTACTTCCGTACCTACGAAGAAAAAGTAACAAGTCACAATGGTGAAGAGGTGCGTGGTTACCACAAGCCTATTATGCTTGCCGGTGGTTTAGGTAATATTCGTGCTGATCATGTTCAAAAAGGGGATATTCCAGTCGGTGCAAAACTTATTGCACTAGGTGGCCCTGCGATGAACATTGGTTTAGGCGGCGGTGCAGCATCAAGCATGGCATCGGGCCAGTCAAACGAAGATTTAGATTTTGCTTCTGTACAGCGTGAAAACCCAGAAATGGAACGCCGTTGCCAAGAAGTGATCGATAAGTGTTGGCAACTAGGGGATGAAAACCCAATTGCGTTTATACACGATGTAGGCGCCGGTGGTTTATCTAATGCGTTTCCTGAGCTTGTAGATGATGGTGGCCGTGGTGGTAAATTCCAACTACGTGATATTCCTAACGATGAGCCGGGCATGGCCCCACACGAAATTTGGTGTAACGAATCGCAAGAACGTTATGTACTGGCTGTTGCTGTTGAAGACTTTGATCGCTTTGAAGCCATTTGTAAGCGCGAACGTGCGCAGTACGCAGTAATAGGTGAAGCCACAGAAGAGCGCCACTTAACTGTTGCCGACAGCCACTTTGATAACAGCCCTGTTGATTTGCCGCTTGATGTATTATTAGGTAAAGCACCTAAAATGCATCGCGATGTAACTTCAAAGCAAGTTACCGGTAAGGCAATTGATGCAGAGTCGATTGATATAGTCGAGGCTGCTCAGCGTTTACTGCGCTTACCTACCATTGCAGAAAAAACATTCTTAATTACCATTGGCGATCGCTCGGTTACCGGTTTAGTAGCACGGGATCAAATGGTGGGTCCTTGGCAAGTACCTGTGGCTAACTGTGCAGTTACCGCAGCAACGTACGACACTTACCACGGTGAAGCTATGTCACTGGGTGAGCGCACGCCGGCAGCACTATTAAATTATGGTGCATCGGCGCGTTTAGCCGTGGCAGAGTCACTAACCAATATTGCCTGTGCCAACATTGGAAGCCTAGAGAACATTAAGCTCTCGGCTAACTGGATGGCTGCAGCCGGCCACCCTGGTGAAGATGCCGGCCTTTACGAAGCTGTAAAAGCGGTGGGCGAAGAGCTTTGTCCTGCGCTTGGTTTAACTATCCCTGTAGGTAAAGATTCTATGTCGATGAAAACGACATGGAAAAACGAGGATGATAGTGCTGAGCAATCAGTTACTTCTCCGTTATCACTTATTATTACTGCCTTTGGTCGTGTTGACGACGTGCGTAAAACAGTGACTCCGCAGTTACGTACTGATAAAGGCGATACATCACTTATTTTAGTTGACTTAGGCGCGGGTAAAAACCGACTGGGCGCATCAAGCCTTGCACAGGTTTACAAGCAGCTTGGTGATGTTACTCCAGATGTTGACAACCCTGAGCTACTTAAAGGCTTTTACAATGCCATGCAAGCACTTGTCGCTGATAGCAAGCTACTTGCCTATCATGACCGTTCAGACGGTGGTTTATTTACTACTGTAACTGAAATGGCATTTGCTGGGCACACCGGTGTGACTGTTGATTTAGCTGGGTTAACCGGAACAGACCTAGAAGCACTTTATAACGAAGAGCTAGGCGCGGTAATTCAAGTTGCTAACAGCGATTTAGATGCCGTAAATGCTGTATTTGAACAACACGGTGTTGCTGCAATTAGCCACGTGATTGGCTCGCTTAATAGCGACGATAGCATTGTATTTAAGCGCGGTGAGCAAACTGTACTTAATCATACTCGTACTGAATTACGTACTATTTGGGCCGAAACAACGTACCAAATGCAAGCACGTCGTGATAACCCTGATTGTGCTAAGCAAGAGTTTGATGCCAAGTTTGATGCAAAAGATCCAGGCTTAAACGTAAAACTTAACTTTGACTTAAACGAAGATATAGCCGCACCGTACATTGCAACGGGCGCTAAGCCGCAAATGGCTATTTTACGTGAGCAAGGCGTTAACTCGCATTTAGAAATGGCTGCTGCGTTTAACCGTGCTGGTTTTGCCGCTGTTGATGTACACATGAGCGATATCCTCGAAGGGCGTTTAACCCTTGAGCAATTTAAAGGCTTAGTGGCATGTGGTGGTTTCTCTTATGGTGACGTATTAGGCGCTGGTGAAGGCTGGGCTAAGTCTATATTGTTTAACGATATGGCACGCGATCAGTTCCAAAACTTCTTCCACCGTGAAGACACCTTTAGCTTAGGTGTGTGTAATGGTTGTCAAATGTTATCAACATTGAAAGAGTTAATTCCGGGTACTGAGCATTGGCCACGTTTTGTAACAAATAAGTCAGAGCGTTTTGAAGCACGCTTTAGCTTAGTTGAAATACAAGAAAACCCGTCTGTATTCTTTAATGGAATGGCGGGATCGCGTATGCCAATTGCTGTATCTCATGGTGAAGGCCATGCAGAATTTGCAAACGATGCTGCCACTAAAGCTGCGCTTGAAAGCGGCACTGTTGCGGTTAAATTTGTAGATAACTATGGTAACCCGACAACGCAATATCCGGCTAACCCGAATGGTTCACCAGAGGGTATTACCGGTATTACCTCTACTGATGGCCGTGCCACTGTAATGATGCCGCACCCTGAGCGTGTATTCCGCGCTGTTGCTAACTCGTGGCACCCAGATGAGTGGAAAGAGGATAGTCCGTGGATGCGTATGTTCCGCAACGCACGTAAAAATGTAGGTTAAAAACGACATATACAAGTTAGATTCATAATCTAGCTGTAAAATAAAAAAGGCTGCACTGTGCAGCCTTTTTTGATTGCGTAGATTTAAAATTACGATAGTTTGTAAAGTATAAATAAAAGCTTATAAGGACAGTATGTTAAAGCGCGTTGGTTTAATTATGGGTGCTGTATTGCTAAGTATAGTTTTGCTTGGCTATGTATTTCGTTTGCCACTATTACAATGGGCTGTAGCGCCTGAGCTTGAAAAAGCGGGTGTTACCTTAAGCTGCTTAGATTTTTCGCTTACGAGTAAGTTAAATGTGCACGTACAAAAAGCCTGTTTAAGTTACCAAAATCAAGAGCTTGCTCTTACAGGTATTACTGCTAATACCAAGCATGTTAAAGTTAAACACGCAGTACTTAATGTAAATCCATTCCCTCAAAGTAGTAAAACAAGCACTGCTGCCACAATTTTAGATTTAGCACTTCCTGAAAAAAGGCCAACAATTACAGTTGAGCATTTAACTATACACAGTGCGCTTTTAAAGCGCCCGCTAATGCTAAATATCACCGAGCCCACGCTTAACCAGTTTGTAGTCAATGGTGATTTAAACGCAAGCGCAACGCTTTACAATAATAAGGTACAAGGGCAGCTTAAAGTTAATGATGGATTATTGAAGCAACTACTTAAAACAGATAATGAGTTATTAAGTGGACTTAGCTTTAATGCAGCGCAGGCATTTAGCTTTAACGGGGTAGAGGCAAGCCTTACAGGTGATTTACAAGCCCAGTATGACTATAAAATACAAAGCTGCGATATAACAAACAGCTCCAAAGGTGTGCTAAGTGCTACCTATAATTTAAATAGTCAAAACCTTGAGCTTGACCCAAGCAAGCTTAAAAACAATGTAAAACTTAGTAATAACTGCCAATCTCTTATTCCTGAAAGTGCCTACAAGTCATTTGCTGTAAAGCAGCTACCACTTAATTGGCAATGGGCTTTAGCTAAACCAATTAGTTTTGCGCAAAACAACCTAACCTTACCGTTAATAACGCTCAAAAGTGCAGAGCAAGCCAAGCAAAATATAGATATAACGTTTACAGATACGTTTATAAATACTGCAGCACCGTTACAAAGCGCACGCACACAGCTAAAAGCACAGCTACATACAGATGAAATAGACGCTATAACGCTAAGTACGCAGCTTAAAAACGCTCAATTAAGCGGTAATTACGATATTGCGCTTACCGCTTTGCCTGAATTTTTACCGGCTGAGGCTAATAATATTAAAGCCAAGGGGGACTTTACAGTCACTCAACTTATTGACTTTAAACCCGTAGGGAACGCACGTATTGAGTTAAGCTTTGATAGCGCAGCTGCTTATGGCAGCGCTCTTAACGGCTACACAGGTAACCTTGAAGCAAGTATGAATGAAAAGCTCGATGCAAAAGTAACGCTTAAAAGTAAGCTTAAAAGCGTGCAATACAACGAGTATAAACTCACCGGTATTAATAACACCCTTAATGCAAGAGCAAACTTAGGTGTGGGTGAGTTATTTGCTCACTTAAATGCAAACACCCAAATAAATACACTCATTAGTCCAAATATCGATTTAAATACAATAAACGTAACGTCAACTGGGCTGCAAAGTCGCGCGCTTAAAGCGTCTCATCATGTATTTGTAAATGGTGTTGAGCTGGTGGCCAATCACCATGTTTCAAAGGTAGCGCATCCGTTTGAAGTGATTATACCGCAGCAAAGTGTGCTTTCGTTAAATTCAATCGTTAGCCAATTTGAACCGTTAGCTCAGCTAACCCAAGGAAAATTGGGTGGGCGTATAAATGGTGATGTGAATTTACAAAAAGCAAATTTTACTTTAACGATGACTGATACCAGTGCACTGTATAACGACTACTTAGCTAATCAATTTAGTATGCAGCTAGGTGGGCAGTACGATTCAGGGCAGCTTAATGTTGCCCCTACTACCTTTAATCTTAATGAATTACGTGCAGGCGCTGTAGTTAAAAGTATCACTGGTAATATTAAAGTGGTTAATAATAGCGCGCAGGCCTTTGATGTTGAAGGCGATATTTTTGGTGGTAAATTTTCTTTAGATAAATACACGCTTTTAAAGCAGCAGCAAACAGCTAATGTTACGTTTGAAAATGTTGATGCCAGTAAATTAATAACGCTTGACGATAAGTCGGGTATTACCCTAACAGGTAGGCTAAAAGGGTCGTTGCCGTTTTATTTTGATGACACAGGGGTTGAGGTAAAAAATGGCAGCCTAACCAATCAAGGCCAAGGGAAGCTTATTATTAGTAATAACGAAGCGTTTGACGCTGTTATGCGCCAGCAACAAGAGTTACAACCTGTGCTTGGGTTGCTCAAAAACCTTGATATACAAAAACTTAATAGTACAGTAGCGCTTAAAAGTGATGGCTGGTTAAACTTAGGTGTTAACTTACAAGGCTTTAATGAGCCAGAGCAGCAACAAGTTAACTTTAATTATAATCACGAAGAAAACGTGTTTACGTTGCTAAGAGCGCTTAGACTGAGCGACGAAATAACGCAAAAAGTTGAGCAGCAATACTCTAAAAAAGGAAACTAATGATGAAAAATTTGTTGAGCATTAAGGCCGTTATTGCACTTGCTGCTATTAGCGCTTTAAGCGCATGTACCCACAGAGTAGAGGTGGCAGCGAAAGAGCCGATAACGATCAATCTAAATGTAAAAGTAGATCACGAAATTCGAGTAAAAGTAGATAAAGAACTCGATAACTTATTCAGTGACGACAGTGAATTATTTTAGGAGCTAAATGATGACTATAAAAAATAAATTAAGTATTGCTACTTTAGTAAGTGCGGTATGTTTGTCGTTTTCGGCGTGGGCTATTAGTTTAGATGATGCTAAAAACCAAGGCTTAGTGGGTGAAGATAGCTCTGGTTACTTAGGGCTTGTGGTACAAAACAGCGAGGCAAAAGCCGTGGTTGAAGAAATTAACGCTAAACGTAAAGCACAGTATTTAAAGCTGGCTAAAAAGAACGATTTATCGCTGGCACAAGTAGAGGCACTCGCAGCAGCTAAAACAATCGAAAAGACCAAAAGTGGCCACTATATTGAAGTGAATGGTAACTGGGTTAAAAAGTAATACAAGCAGCTAAACATATTACTTAAAAACCGAGCGTTTAGGCGCTCGGTTTTTTTATACTTGCTAAAAGTTGCTGCCAAAAGTCGAATCCTTTGCGCCTTGCAAGCTTTATGTTGTGCTCTGGTATAGATTCAGGCTCGTTATAGTTATCAAGCGCTTCGCTCATACTCAGTTCGCGAATTAAATGCAGTGTAGGGTAGGGGGCTCGGTTAGTGTAATTTGCCGCATCATCTTCATCGCTGTCGGCAAACACGTAATCGGGATGAAAATTAGCAATTTGGTATTTACCTTCAAACCCTTGGGCTACCAGTAAGGCATTGGCTAAATCGACTAAATCTAAAAAGTCTTCAAAATCGCTAAAGCCGTTATCAAACAGTATTAATGTGGTTTCGCGCTCTGGGTTTTGATCAAGCTGCACACACTGCTCTAGCATGTCCATTACAGCGTCATCAATTTTTGTTGCAGGGCTAAGCACATAATGAATACAGTTATTTTCTACTTCTTTACGGGCAAATGGGCAAAAGTTATATTTTACAATAACAGATGACACCCACTCGCGGGTTTGGGCGATTGCTTGATGAGTCATGCTTTTGGCTCTAAATACTGATTTATAATGGTTAATGTTTTTTCAATGGCGCCTTGGTTTTTAACTACACATTGCTGCGCTTTAATACCCAAGCTTTGGCACGCTTTGGTGTTTTGGCTTAAATTAATTAATTGTTTAGCAAGCTCGTCGGTATTTTCAACAACGACAGCCCCTTTAAGTTTAATTAGCTCAGGGTAGATATGATCAAAATTATACGTGTGTGGGCCTGTAATAACACCAACCGAAAAAGCAGCAGCTTCTAGTGGGTTGTGCCCACCTCGGCGAATTAAACTGCCGCCTATGTAACTTACATTCGCTGCGCCATATAAACACTGTAGTTCGCCCAGTGTATCAGCTAATAGTACTTGCTCGTTTTGATAGTTATTGTTGCTGCGACGACTAAAGCTAAGTGGGCTTTGAGTTAGCGTATCGGCTACTTTATCAAATTGCTCAGGGTGACGCGGTGCTATAACTAAAAGTGCATTAGGGTATTTTTTTAATAGCTGCTGATGGGCGTTTAATATCATTTCGTGTTCAAGCGGGTGAGTAGAGCCTGCCACCCATACAAAACGTTCTTTGGTTTTATACTCGGCTTTAAGATTTGCAACTTTAGTTAGTTGCTCATTGCTTGGCGTAATGTCGAACTTTATTGAGCCTGTAACATGGCTTTTTGAAAGGGGTAAACCAAGTTCAATAAAGCGCTTAGCATCACTTTTATTATGACTTGCAAGCACTGAAATTGAGCGCATAATTATATGCGTTAACCCTGCCACCTTTTGATACCCCTGTTGCGATTTTTCGCTTAGGCGAGCATTAAGCACTAATACCGGAATAGTCTTTTTATGGCTTATTGCCATTAAATTAGGCCACAGCTCAGTTTCTAAAATACACAGTGCTTGTGGATTTACGCGCTTTAAAAATCGAGCGCTCGAACCTGCAAAGTCTATAGGTAAATAACAACACGCCACGGTATTTTTAAATTGTTCACTAATTTGCGCACGCCCGGTAGGAGTATTGCAGGTAATAAGTATATTAAGCTGCGGGTGTTGTTTTTGCAGTGCTTTAATCAGTGGCGCTGCAGCAAGGACCTCACCTACAGAAGCGCAGTGGAACACAACCGGTTTAGCGCTATTATTAAATAAGTGTTTGCTAATAAAACCAAAGCGCTCTTTAAAGTGCGCGCGGTAGCCTTTATTTTTTTTACCTCTTAGTACATACAAGTAATATACAATCAGTGGGCTAATTAAAATTAAAGCGAGTGAGTAAAAAATGCGTGCCATACTGAACTTTTATTAAGGTAAGTGGCGCTAGTTTAACGCGAAAGTGATAATTTCTGAACATGTGAAGCACTAAATTATAATTCAGTTCAGCTATATTCCCATAAAATACACACAACTAAATAAAACTATGGAATAATGGATTTAATTTTTTCCTGCCATTTCAGTTCCTAGAGGAATTTTTCATGTCAATTATCGATTCTGTGGCAACAAGCTACGTTGAAAGTTTAAACCGTCATCAAGCCTTATTTGAAACGATGGAGGCTTATCATCAAGAGTCTATGCAATTATTAGAAGCGTGCCACAGTGCATTGCAAGCTGGTGGTAAGGTTATTTGGTTTGGCAACGGCGGCAGTGCTGCCGATGCACAGCACTTAGCTGCCGAATTTGTTGTGCGTTATAAGTTAGAGCGTGGCCCACTTGCCTCAATGGCGCTGACCACAGATACCTCAATATTAACTGCGCACAGTAACGACTACCACTTTGATACGGTTTTTGAACGCCAAGTTCAGGCTTTATGTAAACCAGAAGATTTAGTGATTGGTTTAACAACCTCAGGTACCAGCGCCAATATTAATTTAGCACTGGAAGCGGCTAACAAAATTGGCGCGTTTACGGTTGCCTTAACTGGACGCGAGGGCGGTAAAGTAAAAGACATTGCTAAATTGCCCATTATTATAAAAAATGATGAAACGGCCCGTATACAAGAGGCACATATGTTTATTGGCCATTGGTTATGTGAAGCTATCGATATGGTTGTTGCGGAGCAGCAGTAATGGATTTATCGCTATTAAAAAACTTATCTAAAGCGCGTATTTTAGTTGTGGGCGATGTTATGCTAGACCGATACTGGTATGGCGATACAGGGCGTATTTCGCCAGAGGCTCCAGTACCCGTTGTTAAAGTAAGCAAGTTTGAAGATAAAGCGGGTGGCGCTGCAAATGTTGCAAAAAACATTGCGCGACTTGATGCCAAAGTGGGCTTACTTGGTTTAATTGGTGAAGATGAAAGCGGGCAAATCTTAGAAACTATTTTAAAAGGTGAAAAAATACATTCACAGCTTGTTAGTGTATGCGATTTGCCCACTATTTCTAAAATGCGTGTAATTAGCCGCCATCAACAACTTGTGCGCCTAGATTTAGAAGAAACCTTTAGCGAGCAGCATAGCCAGTTGTTATTAAACCGTTTAGAGCTGGTGCTTGATGATTACGACTTTGTGGTATTTTCTGATTACAGCAAAGGCTCGCTGAGCTTAATTAAAGAAATGGTTAGCGTTGCTAAAGCGGCGGGTAAAACCGTGCTTATAGATCCTAAATCGCCCGACTTACACTTATACGAAGGCGCAGACTACATTACCCCTAATTTACATGAATTTAATTTGGCTGGGGGTAAAACAGGCTCTGAAGAAATATTAGCACAAAGCGCGCGTGAGCTAATTAGTAAAAATGGTATTAAAGCCATGCTACTTACACGCTCAGAGCAAGGTATGTCATTAATTAACGCTGATGAAAAACACGACTTTGCAGCGCAGCAGCTAGAAGTAAGCGATGTAACTGGCGCAGGCGATACTGTTATAGCCACGCTTGCGGTGATGCTCGGGGCAGGTATGGAGCCTAAAGATGCGGTAGAAATTGCTAATTTAGCCGCAGGCATTGTAGTAAGTAAATTGGGTGCGGCAACGGTTTCACCAGAAGAGCTTAGCCAAAAGCTTGGCCAATACTTGCACATCAATGGTGAGCACTACCAAACTCCGTTTGACGATGTATTGCAACACATTGAGTTTGCTAAGCAAAATGGCGAAACGATAGTGTTTACCAATGGCTGTTTTGATATTTTACACGCAGGCCACGTACGCTATTTAGCCCAAGCCAAAGCACGTGGAGATAGGCTCGTTGTTGGTTTAAATAATGATGATTCAATTACGCGTTTAAAAGGCCCTGAGCGCCCTATAAATCCACTTGATGAGCGCGCAATGGTATTAAGTGCACTCGCCTCTGTAGATTGGGTAATTCCCTTTGGCAGCGCTGACGAAAACGACACACCGGCTAAATTAATCGAGCAAATAAGCCCCGATATTTTAGTTAAAGGTGGTGATTACACTGTAGAGCAAATAGCTGGCGCCGATCATGTGCTACGCCATGGTGGCAAAGTAGAAGTGCTGACATTTTTAGATGGTTGTTCAACCTCTAAAGTGATTAGCAAAATAAAGCAGTAACATTTACTGATTAAATAAAAAAGGGTTAAAACGCAGTTTTCAACCCTTTTTTGTTATAAATAGCTGGCTTTAAAATGCTATTTTTAAATATACGGTCTAAAAATTATATTCGTACTTAGCAAACGCTGATGTGTCGTTTTCTGCGCCATCGTTGTTTGATGCAAAAGCGCCGAGCGTTAAGCGCCCACCCATAGCCAGCTGCCTGTAGCGTAGCTCAACTTGTTTTGAGTTATAACCGGTTTTGGTAATTGTATTACCTAAATCGGGGTTACTAGGGTAACGGTCGCGATTATCGCTGTTGTAATCCACACTACGTAGTTTTACTTGCCAGTCATCACCATTTGAAAGCTGACCTAAAAGTGTTAATACCACTGACTGCGCATCGTTATCAAAAGTTGAGCCAATAGTGCGGCCGTGGTAACGATAGCCCGATTTATAATCGGAGTGTTCGTAGTAGCAGTTTTCACTGGTTGATTCGGCCGAGCACGATACACCTGTATCTATGTATTCAACGTTAACGAGCACATTTTGATTGTAAATGCGCTGCGTAGTTTGTACGCCAAATAAGTACGCTCTGTCGGCAGGTTTGAATTGCGAGCTGGCATCTTCGCCAATTGTACTTGCGTAGATTGCATAGGGGTGACTAAATAAAGTATCAGACCAACGCACATCTATGCCAGCAAGCTGATTACCAATTTTAGACTCTAGTGAGCTATCACAATTTTCATTGCCATCAATACAATTAGTTTGCCCAGTAATAACATCAATAAAATCACCTGCTGAGCTTGGTTGGCCTTCACCGGCCCACTGCGCAGACCAACTTAAAGCAATTTCAAGCTGTTGCATCGGGCGAAAGTTAACACGGCTGCTCCAAAGCAGCGCATCAGGAATAACACGGGTCGATTCTAACTTTGCCATTTGCGCGGTAAAGCTCCATTGCCCAAGCCAACTTAACCAAGGCGTTTCAAACGCTGTGCTTTGCTCACGGGTTACACTTAGTGCCGGCAGTGGCTTTGCATTACCCGACATAATTAAACTGTTATCAACACCTGGGCCCCAAAACTGCTCTACGGCACCGGCTCTAAAAATCCAATTGCCCAAGCGGTAGGCTAAGTAGCTATCGTCAAATGAGGTATCGTTACAATCTTCAAGTGCTTGTTCGTTAGTGGCTATATCATCGGTTGTTTTGCCATCAACTAAGCATTGCTTACCATCGTTACGGTAATTAATGGCTACCTTCGCCGCAAAGTTATCGCCAAGGTAGGCGTAGGCCGCAGAAAGCTCAGATTCTTGTGTGTTGGTTGCCCCAAAGCTGGTGGCTATAATTGGGTCTGATGCGGCAAACGCTGAGAGTTGCACACTGTGCGAGCTACTGTTTTCTGACTTATAACGATGTTTTACACGAAGCAGTGCATCTTGCAGGCTGGGAGATAAAAGTTCAAGCTTGCTCGATTCTAGCTCGCCAATAAAGCTTTTCCACATTAGCGGATAGGTGGTTACAGGCGCTAAAATAACACCGGCATCAGCCAGTTGTTGAATGTCAGCTCGTAGACCGTAATCGTCTGGCTTTACCCAGGGCTCTGCTGTTACTGATGCGCTCATAGCGCAAAAAAGAGAAGAAAGTAGAAAGATTCTGTTTCGCAAAGTTCAGATCCTTGTGATTAAGATTGCGGCTAAGTTTACCAATCTAACATGGCTATTGCAGTAAATAATCTATATTAGGGCGTTAAATTTGTGTATAAAAATGTAACCTAGCTATCGTAAAAACAATGGGATTGATATACTGCTGCGCAAATAGGAAATAGAGAATGCAATGAGCAACAAACGACTTTTATTTATACCCGTATCATCGCCACAAGGAATAGGTGAATACATGCGCTCGTTGTTGCTAGCCCAAAGCCTTGAAAGTGAATGTCTAGGTTCACTGACCATCCATTTTGTTTTAAATAAACACACGAACTACGCTAAAAGCTGTCCATATGATACCACCTTGCTTGAGCGCTCTGCGACTAAAGAGCGCGATAAAGTGTGTGAAGTTATAGCCGATTTTAAACCTGACATTGTAATATTCGATTGTGCAGGGCGCGCTGCTCACATGAAAGCTGCAAAAAAAGTGGGTGCCAAAGTGGTGTTTATTTCTCAGCATGCGAAAAAGCGAGCGAAAGGTTTAAAACTTAATCGTATCAACCTAATTGATAGCCATTGGGTGGTACAGCCCGATTACTGCATTGAACCTCTGAGCTGGGCTGAAAAAGCTAAAATAGATATGTTTTCTTTGGCTATGCCTAAAAATGTGGGCCCTTACATAGCATTTTCATCAGCGTGCGATACCAAACAGGTATTAAAAAAGTATCAGCTTGATGAACAAGGCTACTTTATTGTGAGTGCAGGCTCTGGCGGTCATGTGCTAGATAATCAAAACTGTGCAGATGTATTTTTTGCTGCCGCAGAGCAAATTTCATTGCAAACAGGGTTAAAGGCGGTGGTGGTATTTGGCCCTAATTATAATAAAGCGTTGCCAGTATCAAATACGGTTATAAATTTGGATACGTTAGAAAATAGTGAGTTTTTGTCGCTTATGGAGCAAGCTAAATTTGCGTTGTTAAGTGCTGGCGACACCCTATTGCAGGCGATTGCTGTTAAAACGCCTGCTGTGGCATGTGCTATTTCAAAAGATCAAACACAGCGCCTAGCAAGTTGCGCCACAACTGGCGTGGTAATTAAAGCAAACTTTGAGATTGAAGACATAATAAATAAAGCCAGCGCTTTACTAATAGAGCCGCATTTTAACCAGCTACTAGAAAAATACTCTTTGCTTGAAAGCGCGCATAGCTATGAAGAAATAACGCAAGGGGTTAAAAACATGCTGATGGTTGCCGATAGATGAATATAGTGATTGTAATAGACTCGTTAGCGGGTGGCGGCGCCGAAAAAGTGATGCTAACCCTTGCTCAGCAGCTAGTAAAAACGCATAGCGTTACTATTTTATCGTTGGCTAATAAATATGAGTACACGATCCCTGCGAACATAAAGGTTGAAAGTTTATTCAGTGATAAAGCCACTAAAGTGGATCGTTTTTGGAAAATAAACAAAAGTGTAGCAAAACTAGAGGCGTGGTTTAACAACAAACAAAAACAAACTGGCCCCATAGATTTAGTGCTTAGCAATTTAGATAGAAGCAATAACTTATTGGCTAAAAGCCAGATTAAAAATGTTCACTTTGTTATGCATAACTCTGTTAATGCAGAGCTAGCGAGGCAAAAAAAGCTAGGCCCGTTTTCTTATCGCTATCTTAAAAAGTCAAAGCAAAACTTAAATGGAAAATCCTTGGTGTGCGTGTCTAAAGGGGTAGAGCAAGAAATTACCCAAGGGCGTTTAATTAGCCCAAGCGCCATCACAACTATTTATAATCCCTTTAATTTAGTGGATATAAAGCGCCTCTCAAATGAGGTTAATACGCAAATTCCACAATCACCGTATGTTATTCATGTAGGGCGGTTAGCTAAACAAAAGCGCCACGATATTTTATTTGCGGCATTTGCAAAGCTTGATAAAAAATACAAATTAGTCCTTTTATGCAATAAGCCTAGCAAAGCATTTAAGCTTGCAAAAGCGTATGGTATTGAGGGACAACTTATAGTGCCAGGGTTTGAAAAAAATCCGTATAACTGGATTAAGCAGGCTGAGGCATTAGTATTAAGCTCTGATTTTGAAGGGCTCCCTACAGTGTTAATTGAAGCATTAGCTGTTGGCACGCCTGTAGTAAGTACTAACTGTACGTTTGGACCGAGCGAAATTTTAACAAACGACTTGGCTAAATATTTAGCGCCTGTAGGGCATAGCGATGAGCTAGCGGCTAAAATTGAGCTGGTTTTAAACACTAGGCCTAATGTAGATAATGCCGACATTTTACAAAAGGTAACGGCCGAACAAGTTGCTAAGCAATACTTAGCTTTGTGTGGTTAATTGCCCTTTATAAATAGCCAATAAAGTTTGCCAGTCATTACTTTGCCAATAAAAAGCGTTGTTACGTCCTTGCTCTTTTAAAAATGAGCGCTCTAAACGTGCCATATTACTTTGTTGCCATTGCTTGTTAGGTGGTTTTATTTCGCCGCGATCAAAGTCGATAATATAAACCTCGCCCGTTTCATTAAATAAAATATTATTTATATTCAAATCAGCGTGGTACACACCTTTTGAGTGAAATAGCGCAACAGTATTGGCAATGCGCTTGAGCTCATCTTCTGTTAGTGGACGTTCAATTAAAATATCAAGCAGGCTTTTAGCCCCTTTTACAGCCTCTGTAATTATATCGCCACGATAAATTAAGCCGGCGGTTGTTACCTTGGCGGCAATGGGTTTTGGCACATTTAAGCCAAGCTCAATAAGCCTTATCATTAAGCTGAACTCTTTATACACACGGGTGTTTTTAAGCCCAGGGTAGAGGTACTGATCGCTTAACAACTTGCCAACTAAACCGCCGCGCCAGTAGTGCCTAAGTACAGCGGTTAAATTATCGTGTTTAAAAAACCAGGCTGTGGCGCGGCCTTTTTTAGCACCGACTATTTTATTTTGCTGTTGCCAATAATCTGCATCAAACCAGTTTAAATCAACCTCGTTAAAATAATCTGGGTGGCTTAAAATAGTGTGCTTACCTTGCGTTAGTGTTTTAAACATAGCTCGTTAAAATAATTCAATAATGCGTGTATATTAACGTGTTTTATAGCGCAGCATAAGTGCTTGCATTAGTGCGAGTATAATTTAAGATCGCAGTCTATTATTTAAAGCCAAAGTGGACGCGTGACTCAAGTGCCTAATTACTCCTCAATTTGTATTTTAAGACTCTCTGCCATTGGTGATGTGTGTCATGCCGTTAGTGCTGTACAAGCCATTCAAAAAGCACACCCCAATGCAAAAATAACGTGGGTAATGGGTAAAATAGAAGCCATGTTACTTGCCGATTTACCTGGGGTTGAGCTGGTGGTTTTTGATAAAAAACAAGGTAAGGATGCACTTAAAAAGTTAGCACATTCTTTTAAAGGGCAGCAGTTTGATGTGCTACTTAATATGCAAGTCGCATTAAGAGCTGGCTTTGTTGCACGTTGTATTCCGGCTAAAGTAAAAATAGGCTTTGATTGGGCACGTTCAAAAGAATTACATAGCTTGTTTATAAATAAACGAATAGCCCCACAAAAAGAAGCGCATGTGCTAGAGGGATTTAAAGGCTTTGCGGGTGCCATTGGGGTTAAAGACTATTCACCTACCTGGGATATGCCTTATACCTTAGCGGATGAGAACAAAGCAGATGCATTATTAGGGCCTGCGTATTTGGCAAATAAGTTATTAGTAATATCGCCAGCGGCCAGTAAAGCACAGCGAAACTGGTTGCCTGAGCGCTACGCTGCCCTTGCTGATTACGCGCATGAGCAAGGCTTTAACGTGGTACTAACGGGCGGCCCAACTGAGCTTGAGATTAATTTAGCTAATCAAATTATAAAACACAGTCACTGCACTATTTTGAATTTAGTCGGTAAAACAAAACTTAAAGAGCTGTTATGTGTGCTTAAGCGCGCTAATTTAGTTTTAGCCCCCGATACCGGCCCTGCACATATGGCGGTAACGGTAGGTACGCCGGTTATTGGTTTATATGCGCATTCTAATCCTGCACGTACAGGCCCTTATTTATATCAAGACTACGTAGTTGAGGTGTATCATCAAAACCTGCTAAAGCAAACGGGTAAAACAGCTCAACAATTGCCTTGGGGTACGCGCGTTAAGGGAGATGACCTTATGAGCCAAATAACCGTAGACAGTGTTAAAACTATGTTTGATCATGTGGTACAAAAAGAGTCTATAAAATGAGTGTAACAGAAAAAAACAAAGCGCTTTTTTTAGACCGAGATGGCGTGGTAAATATTGATCATGGCTATGTGTATCAAAGTGAAAAATTTGAATTTATAGACGGTGTGTTTAGTACCTGTAAAGCATTTTATGATGCAGGTTATAAAATTATCATAGTGACTAATCAATCGGGAATAGGGCGAGGTTACTACACTGAAGATGACTTTTTAACTGTAACTCAGTGGATGAAAACACAATTTAGTAAGCACAATATTAAAATTACAGATGTGTATTTTTGCCCGCACCATCCCAAAAAAGCGATGGCGCAATATTTAAAACAGTGCCAGTGCAGAAAGCCAGCTCCAGGTATGCTGTTACAAGCTATGCAAGAGCATAATATTAACCCTTCGAGCAGTGTTATGGTGGGTGATAAACTTAGCGATATGCAAGCGGCACAAAAAGCGTCTATTAGCACGCGAGTGTTAGTTCGCTCTGGTCAACAATTTGACGAAACCGCTAAACAATACGCCGATTTAGTGATTGACTCTATTAACGATTTACCAGCACACTACTTGGTATAAAGTGCGTTTATATTTTCGCAACTAAAGTGTTAAGTATTGCTGCCATTACCTGTATTAGCGACGAGCTGCAAACAGTGCATTTTACTTGTTAAACTTTTACAATACACCCCAACATAAACAGTGGCTTTAATGTTGTTGTTTACCCGTTCATTTAATTGGAGACTACAGATGAGAGCATCTGCTTTTTTTAGCCAACTACAAGAGCAAATTGAAGACGTTAAAGCGCAAGGTTTGTATAAAAGTGAGCGTATTATTACCTCGCAGCAACAAGCTCAAATAGAAGTTGCATCTGGCGATAAAGTTATTAATTTTTGTG
This sequence comes from Pseudoalteromonas agarivorans, assembly GCF_024518735.1. Classification (NCBI taxonomy): domain Bacteria; kingdom Pseudomonadati; phylum Pseudomonadota; class Gammaproteobacteria; order Alteromonadales; family Pseudoalteromonadaceae; genus Pseudoalteromonas; species Pseudoalteromonas agarivorans. The sequence continues at coordinate 483,010 of NZ_JANIGJ010000002.1, read as the reverse complement.
CTAACAATTACTTAGGCTTAGCAAATAGCCCTGAGCTAATTAAAGCAGCGCAAGGTGGTTTAGATGACCATGGCTTTGGTGTTGCTTCAGTACGTTTTATTTGTGGCACGCAGGATATTCATAAAACACTTGAGCAAAAAATTAGTGCGTTTTTAGAAACCGAAGATACAATTTTATACTCGTCTTGTTTTGATGCTAACACGGGCCTATTTGAAACTATTTTAGGCGCTGAAGATGCTATTATTTCTGACTCTCTAAATCATGCATCAATTATTGATGGCGTACGCTTATGTAAAGCTAAGCGTTTTCGTTATGCTAATAACGATATGGAGGATCTTGAAAAGCAACTTATTGCAGCTGATGAAGCGGGCGCTAAAACAAAGTTAATTGCCACCGATGGCGTGTTTTCGATGGATGGCGTAATTTGTAACCTTGAAGCTGTGTGTGACCTTGCTGATAAGTATGATGCATTAGTGATGGTTGATGACTCACATGCGGTAGGCTTTGTTGGTGAAAACGGTAAAGGCACGCCTGAGTACTGTAATGTGCTTGACCGTGTAGATATTATTACCGGCACGCTAGGTAAAGCGCTGGGCGGTGCATCAGGCGGTTATACCTCAGGTAAAAAAGAAATTGTTGAATGGCTGCGTCAGCGTTCACGCCCTTATTTATTCTCAAATTCATTAGCCCCTTCAATTGTAACTGCGTCAATTAAAGTACTCGAAATGCTTGAAAATGGTGGTGAGTTACGCGCTAAACTTTGGTCAAATGCTAAATATTTCCGTGAGCAAATGGAAGCCGCTGGCTTTACGTGTGCGGGTAAAGATCATGCCATTATTCCTGTAATGCTTGGCGATGCTAAAGTTGCTTCATTAATGGCAGACAAACTACTCGCTGAAGGCATTTATGTAACCGGCTTTTCGTTCCCTGTTGTGCCAAAAGGCCAAGCGCGTATTCGTACACAAATTTCTGCTGCGCACAGTATTGAACAACTAGACACCGCAATTGCTGCCTTTACCCGTATTGGTAAAGAAATGGGCGTTATTTAATTTTTTATAAACCGAAGTATTGCTTCGGTTTTTTAGTTGAGTGTTAACTATGAAAGCTTTATCAAAATTAAAAGCCGAAACCGGCATCTGGATGACCGACGTACCCAAGCCTGAAGTAGGGCATAACGATCTACTCATTAAAATTCGTAAAACTGCGATTTGTGGTACCGACGTTCATATTTATAAATGGGATGAGTGGTCACAAAAAACCATTCCGACCCCTATGGTTGTAGGCCATGAGTACGTGGGTGAAGTGGTTGATATGGGCCAAGAAGTACGTGGCTTTGCAGTAGGTGATCGCGTATCTGGCGAGGGGCATATTACGTGTGGGCATTGTCGTAACTGTCGTGCTGGTCGTGTGCATTTGTGCCGAAATACAACGGGTGTAGGCGTTAACCGCGAAGGCGCATTTGCTGAATATTTAGTTATTCCGGCCTTTAATGCGTTTAAAATTCCTGACAATATTTCTGACGAGCTTGCGTCTATTTTTGACCCGTTTGGTAATGCTGTGCACACCGCTTTATCGTTTGATTTAGTGGGCGAAGATGTGCTTATTACAGGGGCTGGGCCAATTGGTATTATGGCGGCGGCCGTTGCTAAGCATGTGGGTGCTCGCCATGTTGTGATTACCGATGTTAACGAATACCGTTTAGAGCTTGCGCGTAAAATGGGCGCTACACGTGCCGTAAACGTTGCGAATGATAAGCTTGAAGATGTAATGAATGAGCTAGGTATGACTGAAGGCTTTGATATTGGCCTCGAAATGTCAGGTGTGCCAAGCGCCTTTAATTCTATGTTAAATAACATGAACCATGGTGGCAAAATTGCCATGTTGGGTATTCCGCCATCAGATATGGCCGTAGATTGGAATAAAGTTATATTTAAAGGCTTAGTGATCAAAGGTATATATGGTCGCGAGATGTTCGAAACGTGGTACAAAATGGCAAGCTTGATTCAATCAGGCCTTAATTTAGACCCTATCATTACGCATCAATATTCGGTAGATGACTTCCAAGCTGGCTTTGATATGATGATTTCAGGTCAATCTGGTAAAGTAATTTTAAACTGGGAATAGTTTAAAGTTTGCATACAGAGGCGGCTTAAGCCGCCTTTTTATTATATTTTTAAAAGAGATTTCAATGGCATTTAAACATATATCTATAGCACAAACGCACGAACTGCTTGATAAAGAAGATGTAGTGATTGCAGATATACGCGATCCTAACTCGTACCAAGCAGGGCATATTCCTGGCTCCGAAGCGCTTTCAAATGCCAATATAGCTCAGTTTATGATGGAAAAAGAGTTCGATCAGCCCATTATTATTGTTTGCTACCACGGCATGAGCTCACAAGGTGCGGCTAGTTATTTAGTAGAGCAGGGCTTTGAAGATGTATATAGCATGGATGGTGGCTTTACGGCCTGGGAAGCGGCTTACAGCGAGAAAGTGGAACGATGATTGAGCTAGGTAGTTTAAATAATCCTCGTGCCGCACAGGGCTTTATAGATTATTTAAAAAGCCAAGGCTTAGAAGGGCAACTGCGCAGTGCTGATGGCAGTAATGTTATTATTTGTGTTGCGGGCGAGCACTTTCATCAAGTGCAACCTTTGTGGGCTGAATTTGTACAAAACCCCAATCATAAGCGTTATCAACAAGCCTCTTGGGATGTGGGCAGTACACAATCTGGCTTAACGTATCAAGGACAGTCGCTTAATTTAGTGGCGCGCTTTAAAGCACTAAGCTGGCTAAATAAAACCGTAAGTATTGTAAGCGTTGCTATTTACTTTGCATTTTTATTGGGTGGCTTTGAGCAAATATACACTGCTTTGCAGTTTAACCCGAGCCAACCACTGAACTGGTTAACGCCGGCACTTGTTCATTTTAGCGCAATGCACATTGTATTTAACCTAATTTGGTGGATGTCGTTAGGTGATAATATTGAAAAGCAATGCGGCAAGCTGAGTTTAGTTGGGTTATTTGTGGTTACTGCACTTATTAGTAACTGGGCTCAGTTTTTAATTGTGGGGCCTAACTTTGGTGGCTTAAGTGGCGTTGTGTATGGTTTATTGGGTTTTTGTTGGATTCACAGCTATTTAAATCCTAAGCAACCGGCGCTAGTCAGCACTGCCATTATTGGCTTTATGTTAATTTGGCTGGTACTCGGTTTTGCTGATGTGTTGTTTGTTGGTATGGCTAATTGGGCGCATTTAGGTGGGCTTTTAAGCGGCATGGCTTATGCCGTAACCGCTAATTTATTTAATGCTAAAAAAGCGTAAGCTTAGTGGTATAAATACTTAGTAAATAATACTTCACGAATAATCTCTTGGCCTGTTTCTTCTTTTAACAGGCTTTTTAATTTTTCGGCACACTTTGCTCTAATTTCTTCACGCCCAGTAAGCGACTTTATTTTTTCTTCAGGTTCTTTAGATAGTATTTCTACTAACGCATCGCGTAAAAGCGGGGTATGGTGCTCTACAATAGCAATATCTGCATTATTGCTAAGCATTAAATCTATAGTCACGCGTACATAGCCCATTTTTTTACTTGAGGCGCCTATGTAATTGGTAATAATGTCAGGCTCAAAACCAAAATAGCCCACTGTCGATTCCGCTTTTGCCGAAAAGCTAAAACAGTTTAGGATCAGTGCTAAAAAACCTGCGTATACTATTTTTTTCATCTTTAGTGTGTTTCCATTTTCTTAATACAAATAGTTTATACTTAATAGCGCCTAATAAACAGCTCCTGCAATTATTTATCGGCAGTAAAACATCACTTTTTCAAATGCTTTGGCAATGTTATCATCGTCTCGGTTTTTATTTTATTGAGCTATTGTGATTACATTTCCGCTTTCTATATCTGCCAATTGGCAATGTGCTTCTTTGGTAAATAACTTATCTGCGTTAGAGCAAGAGTGGCTATTTGAGCCACATTCATTAACCGCTAAATTAAAAAGTAATGCACAAAGTTTTAGTGTAAAAGTGCTTAATGAGCAAACTTTTACCCTAAGCGATGCACAGCAACAACTACTTGGCTCAAATACAAATAAAGCACTTAATCGCGAGGTGCTTTTATTGTGTGATAATACGCCCATGGTGTATGCCCAAAGTTGGCTGCCCAGTACACAAACGCAAACAACACTGCATAATATGGGCGCGCGCCCTTTAGGTGATGTTATTTTTCAGCACCCTGAACTTACCCGAAGTAATATTGAGGTAGGGCGCTTTGACTCAGAACATGCGCTGCAGTCACTTGTTAAAGAGTTGAATTTAACTACGCACCCTTTATTAGGTCGTCGTAGTGTGTTTTCTATTAATGATTATCACTTTTTAGTGTGCGAAGTATTTTTACCCGGAGCCTATTTGTATTCATGAAATTAGCCCCTTTGCAATTACAGCATAGCCCTTTTTATATTCAGCTCATGCGCATTGACAAACCTATCGGTACATTACTATTACTGTGGCCTACTTATTGGGCTCTATGGCTTGCAAACGCTGGTATGCCAAGCCTAGTTAACTTTATTGTATTTACCTTAGGCGTAATTGTTATGCGCAGTGCTGGCTGCGTTATTAATGATTTTGCAGATAGAAAAATAGACGGCTCAGTTAAGCGTACAGCAGGGCGGCCTTTGGCCACCGGACAAGTAAGTGCAGGTGAAGCACTGAGTTTATTTATATTACTGATAGCCATTGCTTTTGTATTGGTATTGCTACTTAGCATCAACACTATTTTATTGTCATTTGGGGCGTTGGCACTGGCATTTTGCTACCCGTTTATGAAACGCTATACACATCTTCCGCAGGTAGTCTTAGGCGCTGCATTTGGTTGGGCGATACCTATGGCATATATGGCATCAATTGACTCATTACCGCTGCAGGCATGGCTGTTATTTGTTGCAAATATTTGTTGGACGGTAGCGTACGACACTATGTATGCCATGGTCGACAGAGATGACGATTTAAAAATAGGGGTTAAATCTACTGCTATTTTATTTGGTAAATACGACCGCCATATTATATTTTTATTAAACGCTAATTTTATAGCGTTGTTGGCGCTTATTGGCTTAATTAACCAGCTAGGCTTAGCGTTTGTTGCAGGTTTATGTACTGCCGCTGGGTTACTTATTTATCAACAAGTGCTTATACATAAACGTGCGCGTGATGCATGTTTTAAAGCGTTTTTAAATAATCACTATGTTGGATTAGCTATTTTTGTTGGCTTGTTCTTGTCATTTGTATTTGCGCGTTAATTTCATCTCAACGTTATAAATTTAACCTCAACATAGCCACTAGTTGTTGTGGTTATGTTGGTTTTATCGTGGCGGGTCAATTACTCCACTTATTGAGGCGTTCTTTCTAAACCAGCCAGCAATAGAGTAGCGCTCATTAATGGCTGGTAATACCTCGTGTGCAAAACGCTCGCTTTCAAACATAACGAGTGTCCCCGCGGTGGGTTTAATTATTATCTCTACTTGCTTACTTTTTGGCTTGTAAATAACAAGCTCGCCGCCTTGCTCGGGCGTATTTAAATAAAGGATTGTTGTAAATACGCGGTTAGATCGCCCTTTAAATGCATCATAATGCTTTTTATAAAAGTCGCCTTGGGTGTATTTAGCGTAGTGGCACTCATAATCAAATAAGCCCATAAAAAAATGCCGATTAAGTGTGGTTTTTATACTTTCCATTGTTGCTTGATAAGTTAGCTGTGCTTGTGAGCTGCCATCAAACCAATAGGTTTTATCTTTACGAATGGTTTTATCTATTTGTAAGTCATTTAAACGGCCAATACCTGCAGCGCTAAAATGCGGGTTAATACGGTGGCAATCGGTGATTAAACTCTCTACTAGCTCGCTAATAAGTGCGTTAGGAATAACAACATAACCATGGGTTTCTATTGCATCTAAATAAACATCAGAACTAAAAAGTGCGTTCATTTATGTCTGTTGATTAAAAAAGGTGCGACAGTATAGCCTAAAAAAATTTAATAGCTAGTGGTTTGTGCTCCGCTACTTAAGCAAATAAAAACCTAACGCGTAAGCATAAAAACTAAAAGGGCTTTTTAGGTTAAGCAGCTGTGCTGCAGGTTTTGGTAACAAGAAGAGTAAATCAGTAAGGGCTATCTAAATTGGTTGCCCTTAAAAGGTTTAAGGGCAATGAGGTATGCTTTTTTATATTGGCTTAATTAATAGTCGTAGATGCTTTTTTGATAAGAGATAATAAATGGTCAATGTGTTCGCCAACTGCTGCTTGTTGGCTTGTTTGTATAACAAGTTGTTCGTGACTTAAGTCTTTATTTGTTTTTAGCTGTACAAGCTCTGTGTGCTCTGCAAGAGTGCTCGCGTGTTCAATACTAGCAATAGCAAAGTGATCTGATTTAACCAACCCTGACATTACTTGCTCAATGCTGCCTACCTTAATGCTAGCCGATTTATTGAGCATATCGATGGCTTCGTTAAGCATGCTTTGTACTTGTTTAGACTGAGAAAAACAGCCGTACATAGGGTAGCTATCTAAATCGTGTTTGCTGATATCGCTTTTATTTGCTAACGGATGGTGTTTAGAAACAAATAATACCAGTTGGTCTGGCAGGTGTATGTCGCTGCCGATGCTGTTAATTGCCTGCGAATAAACACTGATATCAATTTCGCCCTCCTGCAGTTTGCGTGCAAGTTCGTGCTGCTCTTGCAATTGCATTTCTATTTTAACATGGGGGTATTGTGCTAAAAATTGCCCGCATGAGATAGGCACTACACTGCTGGCTTTGTTGGTATAGCCAATGATTAACTTTTCGTCAGTATTGCCGTTAACCGATTGAGAAATTCGTTTTTTTGTATGCTCAAGTTCGGCAAGGGTGTTTTTGGCGTAATCAAGAAATAGCTCGCCTTCGGGTGTTAACTTTACTGAACGTGTTGAGCGTTTCACCAGTTCGTACCCCATTTCGTCTTCTAGGGTTTGAATGCTGCGCGTTAGCGCTGATGTGCTAATTTGAGTTTGTTCGGCTGCTTGTCTGAAGTGGCGTAACACACCAAGCGCTACAAATTGTTCTAACTGTTCAAATCTCACTTTATAGTCCCTTTTTATAAGTAAGTCGCGTGTGCCGCGAACATCAATAATATTAGATTCGAGCTTTCAAAAAGCGAAGCCTAATATGTAACTGTGTTTGCAAATTTATGACATATTTGCCTCAGCATATCCCTCTTTTAGTATTATTTAAAGAGAAGACGCGTTTAAAAGTATTACCAATTAGGCTTATTTATAGTGATTTATTACTCTATTTAAAACTAAGCTATGTTAGCAAGTAAGGCTAAATACAATGACTTAGGCGCTTTGATGCTTTTAAAAGTAATACTTTAGACATAATTTAGCATTAATTAATAAAAAAGTATGCCAGAAAAAAGGCTATAGGAAAATCCTACGTAGTGATTTGTAATGAAGTGAGGCATAAACGCTTATGGTTTTAGGTTATGCCATCGCTTTATTCTTGTTTAAGAATTTAGAAAAGTAAGCCGCTAAGGCTTACTACTTTTGTTAGTAAAGTTTTTAGTAATGCGGTTACTTAGGGGTTTGTCTTCAATACTTTGTAGCTCTATTTCTATGGCATCGCACGAAATATGAATTTCAAATAACGATGTTAATAACGAAAGGCTTAAGCACGCTAAACTCACCCCAAACAAAATAATGCCTGTGGTGTTAAATTCTATAAATAAGGCAAACATTGATAGCGTACACAATAAAAAAGACGCCACACCATACACTTGCATGGTGCGTATTAGTTTAATGCGCTTTCTTAAGTTTGTTATTTGAGCCACAACAACGGGGCGAATAGACTCACCTTCTCGTGAATTTAATTCTCGGATTAATTGCGCTAGTACTAAAAAGCGGTTTGTGTAAGCAAGCAGCAACAGTGAGATTGCTGGAAAAAGTAAACCTGGGGTAGTAAGTGTCATTGTTTTATCCTAAAAAGTTACCTGCTATACACTTTAGTAGAGTATCGTAGGATATTGTAAACACAAAATAATTGAGGTGATAATTGCAAAATATTAATACTCATAGTACTCAGCAAGCTTTTCAGTGGGTAACGCTCTACAAAGCAGATAACACATTAGAGGCAAATATAATCAAAGGGCTGTTATTAAGCGCGGGAATTGAGTGCCAAATTCAAGGTGAAATGCTTCAAGGCGCCTTAGGCGAAATCCCCTTTGAACAAACCCAAGTAAGTGTGCAGGTTTATTCGATAAAAGAGCGCCACGCGCGCGAAATATTGGTAAACTACCAACAAGTAAAACAATCAGCTCCAGATTGGGTATGCCCTAACTGTAATGAGCATAATGGATCAACATTTGATTTTTGTTGGTCATGTGAGACGTTAAGAAATGACAAAAGCGAATAACTTTCAACGTATTAGAGAGCTAAACTACTTACAAAAAGCGGTGTTAGCAAGTGCTTTAATTGAGCGTATGTTACCTAATTATGGTTTATTTAGTGAAGCCACCGGTTTTGGTGATGAAGCCTTATTACGCAGTGCGTTAAATGTTTGCTGGGAAAAAATATTACTACCAAAAAGTAAAATAGATCTCGAAAAACAAGTAGAAAAAATTGAGCCAAATGTACCTGAACTTGCCGACTTTGATATGTTTGGCACTTACCCCGCAATAGACGCTGCAACCTCGCTTTTGAGCCTAATGCACGGCTTGATGGGGCAAGACGAGCAAGAATTTATAAGCGTTAGTAAAATATCGCAAGCAACGGTGGCGCGTTTTATTGAATACCAAATGACGGTTGAAGGTGAAGTAGCCGACAATAAAGCTGTACGAGAACACCCATTAATGCAATACGAAATTGAAATTTTGAGTGAGCTAATCGACTTTGTAGAAAATATGGGCCGCGTGACTTCAGAAAACGTTAAGGCACTTAAAAAGCAGGCCGTTGTAGATGGGCAAACCAATATTGGTTTAGCGTTATAGTTGTAATTATTAACTGTGGTTAATTGCTCTCTAGCAATTTTAGCGTTTATTACGTTGAACTTAGTAAAAACCTTAGCTAGAGAATGATAAAATTAAATAGTTTTAAATATGTGTGTAAATCTCTTAACCACAGTGCAGGTTAAGCAGTAAATAAAGGCAGGAGAAGTAAAGTGCGAATTTTAGGCATTGAGTCATCGTGTGATGAAACCGGTATTGCAATTTACGATGATGAAAAAGGCTTATTGGCTCACCAGTTATACAGCCAAGTAAAAGTACATGCAGATTATGGCGGTGTTGTACCTGAGCTTGCATCGCGCGATCACGTTCGTAAAACCCTGCCACTTATTGACGCTGCTTTTGCTCAAGCCGGTTGTGGCCCTGAAGATTTAGATGGCATTGCATACACCGCAGGCCCTGGATTAGTGGGAGCGTTATTGGTAGGCACCTCTATTGGCCGCTCTTTAGCCTATGGTTGGGATATTCCAGCTGTTGCCGTGCATCATATGGAAGGGCATTTACTTGCTCCTATGCTTGAAGAAAACGTGCCTGAGTTTCCCTTTATTGCTTTGCTAGTGTCGGGCGGCCATACCATGATGGTAAAAGTAGCCGGTATAGGCCAGTACGAAGTATTGGGTGAATCTGTTGATGATGCCGCAGGTGAAGCATTTGATAAAACAGCTAAACTGCTAGGGCTTGATTACCCAGGCGGCCCTCGACTAGCTAAAATGGCTGAGCAAGGCGTTGCAAAACGGTTTGTTTTTCCACGCCCTATGACGGATAAGCCAGGCCTTGATTTTAGCTTTAGTGGCTTAAAAACAGCGGCTTCTATAGCGATTCGCGAAAATGATGATGACGCACAAACCAAAGCAGATATCGCCCATGCGTTTCAAACAGCAGTGATTGATACATTGGTTATTAAGTGTAAGCGTGCTCTTAAACAAACCGGGATAAAACGTTTAGTGATTGCCGGCGGAGTAAGTGCAAATACACAGCTGCGCTTACAGCTTGAGCGTGTTATGCAAGGTATGAAAGGACAGGTTTACTATCCACGTACTGAGTTTTGTACTGATAATGGCGCAATGATTGCCTACGCTGGTATGCAGCGCTTAAAAGCAGGCCAATTTGCCACACTCGACATGAAAACCAAACCGCGTTGGCCAATAGACAGCTTAGAAGCCATTTAGCATCAATAATTATTGATTTTTTTCATTAGTGGGTGCTTTTTTAGCGCCCACTTTTGGTTCTTCACCTTTAAAAAGGCGAATAATATTGGTGCGATGACGAAATATAATTAGCACGGTAATAAAGGTTACCGGTAGGGTGTAAAGCGGTTTAATCAACCACGTATACAGTGGAGCAAGCGACACCGTGACCAAAGCGCCTAATGAAGAAAAGCGCGTAATAGCAACCACAATAATCCAAGTGCTTATTAATAGCCCCGCCAACGATAAACCAATCGGCAATAAAGAGCCAAACGCAGTGGCTACCGCCTTTCCGCCTTTAAAGCTAAAAAATAGTGGGTACATATGCCCTAAGCACGCGGCAACGGCGACCAAACCAAGTGCTAAAGGCGTTAGGTCTAAAAAATAAGCCCCCCATACGGGGATGGTGCCTTTTAAAATATCAAACACTAATACTAAGCACGCAGGAAAGGCTCCACCTAAACGATACACATTGGTGGCACCTGGGTTATTTGAACCGCTGCTGCGAGGGTCTGGCAGTTTGAATAGCCGAGACACTAAAATAGCCGATGAAATCGACCCTAATAAGTAGGCTAAAACAAACAGTAAAATGGCTAACACAAAGTCCCTTATTTTTTAATTGCTATACCCATCGATAGCACTTTTACGCTATTATTGGCGGCACAATTTATCGTGAAAATTATTAACTGCTGTATTTAGCAGTTAATCTAGCTATTTGGCTATTGTAGAAGTAATTTTTACATATTTAAACACTGCTTAAAGCATATACAGTATTAATTTTATCAATGCATTGTATGCTTAGAGAGTGTTTATAGTTATTTGGAGTATCAATGGATAAGGTTTTTATATCTCAACTACACGTCGACACAATTATTGGAGTGTACGACTTTGAAAAAGAAAGTAAACAAAGCCTTTATTTTGATATTGAAATGCTCAGCGATATAAAGCCTGCAGCAGCAAATGATGACATTAATTTAGCACTCGATTATGCAAAAGTAAGCGAGCGAGTGATTGAGCACACTACGGCTAAGCCGGTTGAGTTACTTGAAACCTTAGTAGAGCAACTAGCAACTATTATATTAACCGAATTTAATACACAACAAGTAACAATTAGAGTGAGCAAACCGGCCGCTGTAGCGCAAGCAAACACCGTAGGTGTAGAAATAACACGCACACAGGCTATGAGCTAAATGGCGCAAATTTATATCAGCTTAGGCTCAAATATAAATAAAGCGCATTATATTCGCTGTGCGCTTGATGCACTTGAGCAACACTTTACAGATATTGTGCATTCATCTGTTTTTGAAAGCGAGGCAGTAGGGTTTAAAGGTAATAACTTTTATAACTCTGTGGTGGCTGCTACCACATCAATGCCGCTTGAGCGTGTATGTAAGTTATTAAAACAAATAGAGCGAGATAACGGGCGTAAAGCGGATGATAAAAAATTTAGCCCCCGTACATTAGATTTAGATCTGCTCTTTTACGATGACGTTATTTGCGACTCGCCAGCACAATTACCTCGCGATGAAATTACCAAAAACGCTTTTGTACTTCAGCCTCTTTGTGAAGTCGCCCCTAATTTTTATCACCCCGTTGCTAAGCAAACCATTGCTGCGCTATGGAGTGCGTATAACAACCCTCAACAAAAACTATGGAAGGTGGAGTTTTCTAACCCATGAGTATTTTAGAAATAATTATTTTAGCCCTGATACAAGGATTTACTGAGTTTTTACCCATTTCGAGCTCAGCTCACTTAATTTTACCTTCGCAAATTTTGGGATGGGAAGACCAAGGCCTTGCTTTTGATGTGGCTGTGCATGTTGGTACGTTAATAGCGGTTGTTATTTATTTTCGTAAAGAAGTGGCTGATATTCTTAGCGCCTGGTTTAAATCGTTTGGCGCCCAAGGCACCAACGACGACAGTAAACTTGGCTGGTGGATTATATTGGGCACTGTACCTGCTGCGTTATTAGGCTTATTGCTAAAAGACGTTGTTGAGCTGTACCTACGTAGTGCGTGGGTTATAGCAGCTACGACTATTATTTTTGGTTTATTACTTTGGTACGCCGATGCCAAAGGTAAGCAAATGAAAACAATTTATCAGCTTAACTGGAAAACCGCGCTGCTTATTGGCTTTGCTCAAGCGGTGGCTATGATCCCTGGTACCTCTCGCTCTGGCATTACCATGACAGCGGGTTTATTGCTGGGCATGAATAAACAAAGCGCAGCGCGTTTTTCGTTTTTACTCGCTATACCTATTATTTCTATGATGGGCCTTTACTACACAATAGAGTTGGCTTTAGGCGATCATGTGGTTGATTGGAGCACATTAATTTTAGGTGTAGTCCTTTCGTTTTTATCGGCGTACGCCTGTATTTTCATGTTTTTAAAAGTGATAGAACGAATGGGCATGCTGCCGTTTGTAATTTACAGACTTTTACTTGGCGTAGGCTTAATTGTATTTTTAACGCTGTAATTAGCTTATTACCAGCAAGCCCTCTTACTTAGGTAAGAGGGCTTTTTTATTTTATTAACGCTGTTTTAGCATCAGTGAATTGACGAGACGTGCATAGTCACGAAGCCTAAAATTTGGCATTATAGCGCCATTAAACTTCACAGACGTGCGAAGTACGAAAGGATTTAAAAAGTTATGCATATTCATATATTAGGCATTTGCGGCACCTTTATGGGCGGTATAGCGGCCATTGCTAAATCGCTTGGCCATAAAGTGACGGGCTCTGATCAAAATGTTTACCCGCCAATGAGCACTCAACTTGAGCAGCTGGGCATTGAGCTAACCCAAGGTTACGACGTAAAACAGTTAGAGCCAAAGCCAGACATGGTGGTTATTGGTAATGCCATGAGCCGAGGTAACCCCTGTGTAGAATATGTGTTAGATAAGGGCTTGCCGTATACATCGGGGCCAGAGTGGCTTAAACATAACCTATTGCAAAATGCTTGGGTGCTTGCGGTGGCAGGCACACATGGCAAAACCACCACAGCAAGTATGCTGGCGTGGATTTTAGAGTATGCAGGTTTAAAACCCGGGTTTTTAATTGGTGGCATAGTTCAAAACTTTGGTGTGTCAGCGAAAGTGGGCGAAACCCCGTTTTTTGTAATAGAAGCGGATGAATACGATACCGCTTTTTTTGATAAGCGCAGTAAATTTGTGCATTACTTACCACGTACACTCATTTTAAATAACCTTGAGTTTGACCACGCCGATATTTTTGACGATTTAAACGCAATAAAAAAACAATTTCATCACTTAATGCGTACATTACCTCATACTGGCAAGGTAATTTGGCCAAAAGACGATTTAGCACTTGATGATGTTATTAAGCAAGGGCTCTGGAGCGAAAGTGAAACCCTAAATGGTGATTGGCATTATGACTTGTTAAGCGCTGATGGCAGCCAATTTAATGTGCTTTTAAACAATGAGCTTCAAGGTACGGTTAATTGGCAAGCAATAGGCGAGCATAATGTTAAAAATGCCATTATGGCTATCGCGGCAGCGCGCCACGTAGGTATAGCCGTTGAGCATAGCATTGCAGCGCTTGAAGAGTTTATTAGCCCTAAACGGCGTATGGAGCTTAAAGCCGACATAAATAACATTAAAGTGTACGACGATTTTGCGCACCACCCAACAGCAATAAAAACCACGCTTGCGGGGTTACGTGCAAAAGTGGGTGATGAAAAAATTATTGCTATTTTAGAGCCTCGCTCAAACACCATGAAGATGGGTGTACACCAACATACGCTACTTGCTTCGTTAAGTGATGCCGATGACGTGCTTTTATTTGAGCCCGATAACCTAAATTGGTCTCTTAAAGCGCAAGCCGATAATGCCGGTATGCAGTGTTTTAATAGTACGCAAATGATTATTGGCACTGTGCTTGAAAATATCATGCCAAATCAGCACATATTAATTATGAGCAATGGCGGTTTTAATGGCTTACATCAACACTTAGTTGATGGTTTAGCTAAAAAATACAGCGGAGAATAATGTGCAGTTTAAAGATAAAATTACACTGGCGTTTAGTGGTGCTTCAGGCGCGCCTTACGGTTTAAGATTGCTTGAAGTATTACTCGCGCAGCAATTTCAAGTGTATGTACTTATATCAAGTGCTGCGCGCGTGGTGCTTGATACAGAGTCAAACATTAAACTCTCAGCTAATGAAGATAAAGCAACCGAGCAGTTAAGTGCTTTATTTAATGCCAAGCCAGAGCAGTTAAAAGTATTTGGTAAAGATAACTGGTTTAGCCCTGTAGCTTCAGGCTCTGCGGCCCCTAAAAAAATGGTAGTATGCCCGTGCAGTGCAGGGTCTGTATCTGCTATTGCGCTCGGAGCATCAGATAACCTACTCGAGCGTGCAGCCGATGTAGTTATTAAAGAGCGAGGGCAGTTAATTTTAGTGCCACGCGAAACTCCCTTTAGCGAAATTCACCTTGAGAATATGTTAAAGCTTGCGCGTTTAGGGGTCACTATTATGCCCGCTGCGCCTGGTTTTTATCACAAGCCACAACGTATTGAAGACTTAGTTGATTTTATGGTGGCGCGAATTTTAGATCATTTAAACATTGAACATAACCTAACTAAACGTTGGGGTTATGGTGAGGGTAAATAATGAATAAGCAAAATGTTGCTTTAAATATAGAAGGCCTGACCAAGGTTTATAAAAACGGTGTAGAGGCCGTGAAAGGTGTTGATTTAAAAGTTTTTGAAGGCGACTTTTTTGCCTTACTTGGCCCAAATGGCGCCGGTAAGTCGACCTCTATTGGTGTTATATCGTCCTTGGTAAATAAAACACAAGGTAAGGTGGAAGTGTTTGGTCACAACATCGATACCGACCTTGAAGCTGCTAAAGCGCATTTAGGCCTTGTGCCACAAGAGTTTAACTTTAGTCAGTTTGAAACGCTTGGCCAAATATTGGTAAATCAAGCAGGCTACTACGGTGTTACCCGCGCAGAAGCGCATAAGCGTGCCGATAAATATTTAACTCAGCTTGGCTTATTAGAAAAAAAAGACAAGCAAGCACGTACGCTTTCCGGGGGTATGAAACGCCGTTTAATGATTGCCCGTGCATTAATGCATGAGCCAAAGCTACTAATATTAGATGAACCCACAGCAGGGGTTGATATAGAGCTGCGCCGCTCAATGTGGGACTTTTTACGCCAAATTAATGAGCAAGGCGTAACGATAATTTTAACCACGCATTACCTTGAAGAAGCTGAGCTGTTATGTAAAAACATCGCCATTATTGATACTGGTCGTATTGTTGAAAACACCACTATAAAAGCATTACTAGCTAAGCTTGATAAAGAAACCTTTGTGCTCGATTTAAAACAGCCAGCACAGCCTGTCACCCTTGAGGGATACTCGTTTAGCATGCCTGATGAGCACACCATAGAAGTTGAAGTGGCTAAATCTCAAGGGTTAAATGCAGTTTTCAGCGCGCTAACCCAGCAAGGTAACACTGTTTTAAGTATGCGTAATAAAGCAAACAGATTAGAAGAGTTATTTGTAGGATTACTAGAGCAAGGGCGGGGCGAATAAATGTTTAAATATGGCGTAGCCTTAAAGAGTTTATGGATTAAAGAGTGTATTCGTTTTTTACGTATTTGGGTGCAAACCTTAGTACCGCCGGCGATTACGATGAGTTTATACTTTGTTATTTTTGGTAATTTAATTGGCTCACGTATTGGTGATATGGGTGGTTTTAGCTACATGGAATTTATTGTTCCGGGGCTAATAATGATGTCGGTTATTACCAACTCATATTCTAATGTTGCTTCTAGTTTTTATTCAACCAAGTTTCAAAAAAGTATTGAAGAGCTATTGGTTGCGCCTGTGCCTAATTACATAATTGTACTTGGTTATATGGGCGGCGGTATGACCCGCGGCATGATGGTGGGCTTTATTGTTACCTGTGTATCGCTGTTGTTTGTTGATATTCAAATACACAATATATTTGTAATTATGGCAACGGTAATTTTAACCTCAGCGGTGTTTGCACTAGGTGGTTTAATTAACGCTATTTACGCCAATAGTTTTGACGATATTAGTATTATCCCAACCTTTATTTTAACGCCACTAACATACTTAGGCGGCGTATTTTATTCAATTACGCTACTGCCAGAGTTTTGGCAAAATGTATCGCAAATAAACCCAATTATTTATATGGTTAATGCGTTTCGTTATGGCTTTTTAGGCGTGTCGGATGTTGATTTAAGTGTCGCGCTTGGCGTTATATTAGTATTTATTACGGTGCTATTTACTTTAGCGCTAACGTTAATTAAAAAAGGTGTGGGGCTTAGACATTAATGAGCGATGCAAATTCACGCAGTATTGTATCTAATCAGGCGGGTATACACGAAAAGCTTGATGAAATCGTTAACAAGCATTTAAACGCAGAGTTTAAAAAGCCTATTGCTGAGCACACTCAACAAGCGTTTGATGAAGTCAATGAGCAGGTTCAAGCTTTTAATGGACCGCTTATTATAGACTCATGTTGTGGAGTAGGAGAGAGCTCGGCTAATTTAGCTAAGCGCCACCCAGATGCATTAATTATTGGTATTGATAAATCGTCACACCGCTTAGATAAGCACGATGTTGAATATAAACAAACAGACAGCGGCCAGTACATTTTGGTCCAAGCTGACTTAAATGACTTTTGGCGTTTAGCTGTGGCTGCTAATTGGCAGCCTACTCATCATTATTTGCTTTATCCTAACCCATGGCCTAAATCTAAGCATATCCAGCGTAGGTGGCACGGCGCGGCTATTTTTCCGTTTATTGTTAAGCTAGGCGGTCGCTTAGAGGTGCGCAGTAACTGGGATATTTATGTAAAAGAGTTTGCCAGAGCGCTTGAACTAACGGGTCATCCGTGTGAGGTAACGCTGTATGAGTCAAACGAAGCAATTACTCCGTTTGAGCGTAAATACTGGGCCAGCGGCCAACAAAGCTATCGTTTAGTGATAGACCTTTAAACGGCCACTTCCTCTTGGCTTGATGAGTTAACATGTGGCGCTGGGTAAGCAAAGTAATTGCCTTGCATCAGTGCCACATCTACATTTTTAAGCGCATTTTCAATACTTACATTTTCTACCGACTCTGCCATGAGCGTTAAACCGAGTTGCTTTGCAGCATGAACTGTATGCTCAATAAATAAGGCTATATTTTCATCACTTACTGCTTGTTTTACTAATGCGCCATCGAGTTTTATACCGTTTACTTCAAGCTTTAGCGCATTCGAAATATTTGAATAACCACTACCATAACCAGTAATAATGACATTCACCCCTTTGGTTTTTACCATAGAAATAAACGTTTTAACCTCTAAAAAATTAGTAATAGCGTGTGACTCTAAAAGGCCAAGCGTTATGTTTTCTGGGTGCGGGTAGCGCTTAAGCTCGTTAGCAATGTATTCACTCAAACTAGGGTCGAGTATATCTTTATCGCTGATATTTAAGCTCCAGCATATATCTGTTTTTCTAAACCGCTCTATACACTGGCTAAATAGCGTGCGCGTTAATAGTCCGCCCATTCTTGAGCGGCTCACTACATTTAAAAATGAGTCGGGTTTTAAAATTTCGCCATTTTTAGTTACCATTCTGGCTAAGCATTCGTAATGTACTACTTCATTATTAGTGGTGTGAAACATAGCCTGAAAATAAGGCACTATGCGGTTGTTATCAAATGCTTCTTGAACCTCTTTGGCAAGGCTTACATTGTATTGATATTGGTTTTTTACATCGCTCATTACTTTTGAGTAGCTAACAACCTTACCGCGGCCATGTTTAGCCTGAAGCGTTGCAATGTGCGCGTTTTCAATCAGTAGTGATTTATTACCACTGGCGATACCTGCACAGTAAGTTATATAAATAAATGGGTTTGTTAATACCGGGCTGTTTGCGTTATACGACTCAACTAAATCGCTCAGTTCGCTGCTTTTAAAGCTTTTAGGGGTAAGCACGGCAATTTTATTGGTAGCAAGGCGATACACCTTACAGCTTTGCGGGCTGCGACTTTGATAATGACTGAGCAAGTTTTTCATTACGTTGTCGCCAACTTGAGTGCCATAAAAGCTATTAATATCTTCAATTTCGTTCACCCAAATAATGGCAAGCTGCATGTGGTGTGAATTACTCTTTTTGATAAAGTACTCAAGCGCAATATGATTGGCAAAGCCCGTACTGGCATCTGTTGCTAGGGTACGCTTTAACAAATATATATAAATAGCTGCAACCAGTACCGCAATAAAAAAGAAAAAACACGCCGTTATTATGGCTTTAGTGACGCTGTATTGAAGCTTTTTATTTAAATCATCTAAGGTTATGTCGGCACCCGTAATGTAGGTAGTACCATATTTATCTACAAAGGGAATAAAAACAGTTTTAAAATCACCCCATTGGTCGCTAGATTGCTCAAAAACAGGCTCGGTTGAATAAAACGCGCCCCTGTTAATGTCGGTGGCCTCTGGGTATAAATCAAGAAATTGCGTAACCCGCGCATTTTCTTGATCGTCTTTAGTGTAGCTGGATGAGGTAAAATAAACTTTGTTATCGCGCATGATCATCGAATAAACGTAAGCTATATCAATCGCTTGTGCAAGCTCTGAGAGTTGTTTGCTTTTAGTTTGGTAAACCGAAAAACCAATATCGTAACCTTGGCTAATTCTATCGTGGTAACTTTGCCCTAAAATATGTTTTACGCTGGTGGCGGCATTTAGAAGGCGCTCATCGACAGCGTGCATTATTTCGCTACGCGCTGAGCTATAGGTGTAATAAACATAGACTAATAAACTGACCAAAAACAATGTAAAGCCAGCTATAAACCACTTCCCTTTTAATTTCCCTGTGAGCATACTTGTCCCTTATTGTTACACATATTAAGTATACGCATAAATGCAATTTGCCCAAAACTAAAATGTGACTTTTTAATAAAATCCTATTATTGAAAATTTTTTACAATATTTGTCATCCGTTTAGTCGCTTTTATGGCTTAAAGGGAGACATTTTACTTATATTGCAGTAAAGTTAGCGCAATTTTTAAAAGAAGCACGCTGCTTATAATAGCGCCATAGTTTGGCATTTTTAACTGTTAAACGCGTGTTTTAGCTACACACACACTAGGTATAAAGATGGATCAAAAGCGTTGTGCCGTCGCCTCTAAAGAAAGCCTTAAGCGTATATTTACTGTACCTGAAGCGCCAGACTCAACTTTAAGCAAAATTGAGCTTGAAATTTCGAGTAATTTAGCAGGGTTTTTAAACGAAAATATAGCGGCAATTGAAAAACCATTACACGAAATTGAAAAAGATTTTCAGGCTGCGGTGATCCCAGAAAACCCAACGTTTGTATCTGCTTACGCCCAAGATATTATGGAGCAGCTAGTTGCCCATTCGGTACACACGGCTGCGCCTAGCTTTATTGGGCATATGACATCGGCTCTTCCGCATTTTTTACTACCGCTTTCAAAATTGATGGTAGGGCTTAATCAAAACCTAGTAAAAATAGAAACCTCAAAAGCATTTACGCCCCTAGAGCGCCAAGTGCTTGGCATGATGCATCATTTAGCTTACTCGCAAGATGAGTCGTTTTATTCTAAATGGATGCACAGTGCTAAAACATCACTCGGTGCTTTTTGTTCCGGTGGTACAGTTGCAAACATAACGGCACTGTGGATTGCGCGTAACCGCTTATTAAAACCCGACGGCAGCTTTAAAGGTATTGCCGCTCAAGGGCTCGTAGCCGGTATGCTGCATTATGGCTACAAAGGGCTGGCCGTTTTAGTGTCGGAGCGAGGACATTATTCTTTAGGTAAATCAATTGACTTACTAGGCATCGGCCGTGAAAATTTAATTGGTGTAAAAACCTGCGAAAATAACAAGGTTGATGTGAATGCCATGCGCGAAAAAGCTTTAGAGCTTGAATCGCAAGGCATAAAAGTTATGGCGATTGTTGGGGTTGCTGGCACAACCGAGACCGGTAATATCGACCCTCTTGATGATATGGCCGATTTAGCGCAGCAAATAAACTGCCATTTTCACGTTGATGCAGCGTGGGGTGGGGCAACGCTTTTATCGCAAACGCATCGCCCATTATTAAAAGGAATTGAGCGCGCAGATTCAATTACCATTGATGCACACAAACAAATGTATGTGCCAATGGGCGCAGGCTTGGTGTTATTTAAAGACCCAACTGCTACGGATGCAATAGAGCACCATGCAGAGTACATATTACGTAAAGGTTCAAAAGATTTAGGAAGCCATACACTCGAAGGCAGCCGCCCAGGTATGGCTATGTTAGTACATGCTTGCTTACGCGTTATTGGCCGCAAAGGCTACGAAATGCTTATTGATCGTAGTATCAAAAAAGCACATTACTTTGCTGATTTAATTAAAGCCGATGAAGACTTTGAGCTGATTTCAGAGCCTGAGCTGTGTTTGCTTACATACCGCTATGTGCCTAAACAAATTAAACAAGCCATAGCCCAAGCAGATGCCGCAACACGGTTAGAAATTTTCGCGTCGCTCAATCGCTTTACTGCCAGTATGCAAAAACGCCAACGTGAATCAGGGCGCTCGTTTGTATCGCGTACTCGCTTAACCCCTTCAAAGTACGATAATCAGCCGACGGTGGTATTTAGAGTGGTATTGGCTAATCCGCTCACATCGGGTGTTATATTAAAAGAGATTTTAGCTGAGCAAAAAGAGCTTGCTAAAACAGACCCTGTATTTAAAAAGTACTTAAGTAAGTATATGCAGTAACGCCTAGGTATAAACTAAAACAAAGGCGCCAATGGGCGCCTTTGTTATTTTTGCTGTGAGTTTTAATACAGTCTTCTTTTTAAGCGTTAAAGCAGTTTGCCCTAATAATGTCAGTTATAATTTTTTGCGATGGGTTTATTTTCTCCATTGCTAAAAATTCATCAGGTTGGTGGGCTTGATTAATTGAGCCTGGCCCCATGACTATTGTTTCACAGCCAAGTTGCTGAATAAACGGAGCTTCTGTGCAATAATTTACTGCAACGGCTTTTTCTCCTGCAATTTTTTCTGCCATTTTAACGAGTGCGCTATCAGTGCTGCCACTAAAAGCTGGAATGGGCTCGTGTAAATCAATTACGCTCACTGCGCTTGGGTATTGCGCGTTTATATCGCTGGTGGCATCAATAAGTAAAGCTTGTAAGTCTTTAATGCTTAACCCTGGGAGCGGGCGCATGTCTATATGCATTTCGCAGCAGCCACAAATTCGATTTGCGTTGTCGCCACCATGAATATTACCTAAATTTAAGGTAGGGTAAGGTATTTCAAAATGTTCAACTGAATATTTATTCTTTAACTGCTCTTTTAAGATCAGCAACTTTGTAATCACTTTATGCATGACTTCGATGGCGTTAAGACCACGTTCGGGATCGGAACTATGACCTGAACGGCCAATCACTCTTATAGCCGTGCTCATATGTCCTTTGTGAGTAAATACAGGAGTCATATCAGTAGGTTCACCAATAATACAACGCGCAGGTTTTAAATTAGGATGCTTACAAATTTGCTGCGCTCCCGCCATGGTGGTTTCTTCATCGGCAGTGGCGAGTATTAAAATAGGTTGTGTTTGCTGTTTTATATCAAGCTCACTAATAGCTTGTAATACAAAAGCAAAAAAGCCTTTCATATCAATACTACCTAACCCATATAAGTTATTGTTATGTTCAGTGAGTTTAAACGGGTCGTGGTTCCAGCGGCTATCGTCAAACGGTACGGTGTCTGTATGGCCTGCAAGCATTAAGCCGCCATCGCCTTCTCCCCGCTTAGCAAGTAGGTTGTATCGGCCTTTCCCACCTTCTAACTCTATAATTTCGCAAGTAAAACCTAAACTTTCGCACCAACGTGCTAGCAACTCTATTACCTCTTTATTACTCATACAAAGTTCATCTTCTATTGCACTAATAGAGGGGGCAGCAATGAGTTGTTGGTACATAGAGATAAATGACGGCAAAGACATAAAAAAATCCAAAATAATTATTCAATTTAATTGCATAACAATATAAAAGTATTTATGATGAATATCAATTCACTTTTTAAGCATAAATATATTAAGTATAGCCATGAAGATAATGCGACGATAATCAACATTTCATTGAGAAAAGTATTAGCTAGCATCTAAGCTAGTGTAAGCGAACACCACACCTATTTAGTAGTAAATTTATAAACGAGTAAAAAATGAATGTAGCGATTATTGGCGCAAGCGGTTATAGCGGCGCAGAATTAGCAAGCTTAGTTGCTAAGCACCCTAATTTAACGTTATCGGGCTGTTATGTCTCTGAGGGAAGTTTAGATAAACATAAATTATTAAGTGATTTATACCCAGAGCATAGAAACCTTCTTGATATTCCTCTACTACCACTGAACGAATCAGCATTTGATGACATAAATTCAAGTGCCGATTACATCTGCTTATGTACTGATCACAAAGTAAGTGTTGATTTAGCCCCGCAGTTTTTAGCAATGGGTAAAAAAGTATTTGACCTATCAGGTGGTTACCGCCTTGCTAACAACGACGACTATGTTACTTACTATGGTTTTGAGCACCAACATCCTGAGTTATTAAACGAAGCAGCCTACGGGTTAGCCGAATGGAATAGCAGTGCAATTGCCAATGCAAATCTTGTGGCAGTAGCCGGCTGTTACCCAACCGCTGCGCTTAATGCGTTAAAGCCGTTGCAACAGGCAGGCTTGTTGAGTGATGAAAAAGTGATTATTAATGCTGTTTCAGGTGTTACTGGCGCAGGGCGTAAAGCCAGCGTAGGTACTCACTTTTGTGAAGTATCGCTTGCCCCATATGGTTTATTTAACCATCGTCATGGGCCTGAAATTGAACAACACCTTGGCCACAAGGTGTTATTTACACCGCACTTAGGTAACTTTCCGCGTGGAATTTTAGAAACTATTTATGTACAGCTTAAGCCAGGCGTTACCAAGGAAAACGTATCTGATGCTTATCAAGTACTTAAAAACGAGCCGTTGATTCGTTTGTTAGCTGATAAAGTGCCATCTATTAAAAGCGTGGTAAAACAACCCTATGTTGATATTGGTTGGCAGCAGCAAGGCTCTCAACTGATTGTTATGGCAGCGATAGATAATCTATTAAAAGGCGCTGCGGGCCAAGCCTTGCAATGTATTAACTTATCGATGAATTTAGATCACACCACTGGCTTAAAAGGAGCCTTTTAATGAGCACTAAAACGTGGGTAATTAAATTAGGTGGTGCTGTACTTAATACTGAAAACGCGGCAAAAGCTTTGTTTGATGTATTAAGCGCTGATCAAAATAATCAGTTTGTTATTGTTCATGGTGGTGGCTCGTTAGTTGACACTTGGCTAAAACAAGCAGGCTTTGCTAGTGCAAAGCACCAAGGACTGCGTATTAGCCCAAGTGAGCAAATGCCTTACATAGTGGGGGCGTTGGCTGGCTGTGCAAATAAGCAGTTGGTAAGCCAAGCTATTAATGCAGGCCATAAACCTGTTGGCCTTTGTTTGTATGAAGCCGGAGTTATGGCGTCTCAAAAGCTAAAAGCGCTTGGGCAAGTAGGTAAGTGCGAAAGTAATGATGATTCAATTGTTAACGATTTACTTAAACTTGGTCGGTTACCTATCGTGAGCTCTATTGGGTTTGATGAGCAAGGTAACTGGTACAACGTTAATGCTGATGAAGCTGCCGCAGCGATTGCTAGCAACTTAAATGCAGAACTTATTTTTATGACAGATGTAGAAGCGGTACTTGATGCAAACAAGCAGCCGTTACATCAACTTGACACAAAACACATTGATACTTTAATTGATGAAGGGGTAATTTTGGGCGGAATGGAGGTCAAAGTTAAGACCAGCCTGCACGCTGCCCAACATTTACGACGCGGTGTGTATATTTCCAGCTGGCAAAAGCCAGACAATTTAACTGCTTTGCTACAGGGCGAGCATGTCGGAACAAAAATTACACCATAGGGTTATCATGTTAGAGAATTTTTTAACGGGTCTAGAATTAGACCAACAAGGCGCACTAAATTTACTAAAACTAGCGCGTGATTTAAAAGCAAAGCCAGAAAAATACAGCCAAGTATTAGCGGGTAAGTCAATTGTTACCTTATTTGAAAAGCAAAGTTTACGTACGCGTTTATCGTTTGATATTGGTATTAACCGTTTAGGCGGCCACGCTGTGTATTTAGATCAGCAAAACGGCGCTATGGGAGCACGTGAATCTGTAAAAGACTTTGCACTTAATATTTCTACGTGGGCTGATGGAATTGTAGCGCGCGTAAACCAGCACAGCACGTTAACCACCTTAGGTGAATACTCTAGTGTACCTGTAGTGAATAGCTTGTGTGATTTATATCACCCGTGCCAGGCATTGGCTGATTTTTTAACGCTACAAGAAGTACACGGCGATGTAAGCGAGCTAAAAGTGGCTTACTTAGGTGAAGGTAACAACGTTACTCATTCACTTATGCTATTAGCGGCAACGCTAGGTACTGATTTTGTTGCTGTTACACCAAAAGGCAGCTCGCCTGATTCGCAAATTCTAAAAAAGGCTGAGCAAATTGCTGCAATGAACGGCGCATCAGTAATGGTAAGCGACCGTGTAGAAGCCGCTGTAGGCGCTAATGTTGTATATGCAGATACGTGGGTGTCTATGGGCGATGATACGCCTCTTGAGCAAGTTAAAGAAAAATACATGCCATATCAGCTAAACCAAGCATTGCTAGAACAAACAGGTGCGACTACGGTATTACATTGCCAACCGGCACACCGTGAGTTTGAAATTACCTCTGAGGTAATGGACGGCCCAGCATCAAAAATTATTCAACAAGCAGAAAATCGCATGCATGCGCAAAATGCTCTGCTAGTTACATTACTAAATCCAAATTTTGTTAAGGAACACCTATGAGTTCAATTAAAAAAGTCGTTTTAGCCTATTCAGGTGGTCTTGATACTTCAGCTATCGTGCCATGGTTAAAAGAAAACTACGGTTGTGAAGTAATTGCCTTTGTTGCCGATGTAGGCCAAGGCGCTGAAGAGCTTGAAGGCGTTGAAGAAAAAGCAATCGCATCAGGCGCATCTGAGTGTTACGTAGTTGACTTAAAAGATGAAATGGTAAGTGAATACATTTACCCAACGCTTAAAACGGGTTCTATTTACGAAGGTACTTATTTATTAGGTACGTCTATGGCGCGTCCTATTATTGCTAAAGCGCAAGTTGAAATTGCACGTAAAGTAGGTGCCGATGCACTTTCGCATGGTTGTACTGGTAAAGGTAATGACCAAGTACGTTTTGAATCATGTTTTGCAGCACTTGCACCCGATTTAAAAGTAATTGCACCATGGCGTGAGTGGGATTTATCAAGCCGTGAATCATTATTAGATTACTTGGCTGAGCGTGATATTCCGTGTTCTGCTTCAGCAACAAAAATTTACAGCCGTGATGCTAACGCATGGCATATTTCGCACGAAGGTGGCGAGCTTGAAGACCCATGGTGTGAGCCTAGCGACCAAGTTTGGACCTGGACTAACTCTCCTGAGCAAGCACCCGATAAAGCTGAGCATGTAACGCTTACGGTTATTGAGGGTGAAGTAGTTGCCGTAAATGGCGAACAGCTTAAACCTTATGACTGTTTAGTTAAATTAAACGACATTGCTGCGCCACATGGTGTTGGCCGTGTAGATATTGTAGAAAATCGTTTAGTAGGCATGAAATCGCGCGGCTGTTACGAAACACCTGGTGGCACCGTTATTATGGCGGCACTGCAAGCCATTGACGAGCTAGTACTTGATAAATCAAGCCGTAAGTGGAAAGAAGTACTGGGCGGTGAATTTTCGCATTTAGTCTATGACGGTCGTTGGTTTACACCTCTTAAAGATTCTATTTTAGCCGGTGCAGAAGCGCTTTCTACACTTGCTACAGGTGAAGTTGTACTTAAGCTTTACAAAGGCCAAGTGACAGCCGTTCAGAAAAAATCACCTAATAGCTTATACAGCGAAGACTTTGCTACATTTGGTGAAGACGACGTATATGACCAGTCACATGCTGAAGGCTTTATTCGTTTATTCTCGCTTTCGAGCAGAATTTCAGCAATGGCTAAAAAGTAAATTATTTATAGCCCCTTGTATAAGGGGCATTACAGGGTTTGGAGAGATTTCATGGCATTATGGGGCGGACGTTTTTCTACGGGTCCAGATGAGGCGTTTAAACAATTTAACGACTCACTTCCGTTCGATTATCAGTTAGCAGAGCAAGATATTATTGGCTCTGTGGCATGGGCAGGTGCGCTTGAGCAAGTAAATGTACTTACAAGCGATGAGCACACTAAGTTGGTTGCAGCACTAAATGAACTACTTGAAGAAGTAAAAGCAGATCCACAAGCAGTGGCAACCTCAGGTGCAGAAGACATTCACTCGCACGTAGAAGCTGCACTAATCGAAAAAGTAGGTGATTTAGCTAAAAAGCTACACACAGGCCGAAGCCGTAATGACCAAGTAGCCACTGACTTTAGATTATGGTGCCGAGATACTGCCGATCATTTGCTCGGTGCAATTGCTGCACTAAAAGCTGAGTTTGTAGCGTTAGCTGAGCGCGAGCTGGGCACTATATTGCCAGGCTACACTCATTTACAACGTGCTCAACCTGTACTATTTAGCCATTGGTGTATGGCTTATGTAGAAATGCTAGAGCGTGATGAAAGCCGCTTGCAAGATGCCAAAGCGCGTTTTAATTTTTGCCCTCTAGGCAGTGGCGCACTAGCAGGTACTGCCTACCCAATTGATCGCCAAGCTTTGGCGCAAGGCCTAGGCTTTACTGGCGCAACTAAAAACAGCCTTGATGGCGTATCTGACCGTGATTTTGTAGTAGAGCTTTTAAGCTGTGCCTCTATTTCGATGATTCACTTATCACGTATGGCTGAAGATTTAATATTTTATAATTCTGGTGAAGCCGGGTTTATAGAGCTTGCTGATAATGTTACCTCTGGCTCATCGTTAATGCCGCAGAAAAAGAACCCTGATGCACTAGAGCTTATTCGTGGTAAAACGGGCCGTGTATTTGGCGCGTTTAGTGCCATGATGATGACCTTAAAAGCACTCCCTCTTGCGTACAACAAAGATATGCAAGAAGACAAAGAAGGTCTTTTTGACGCTATGCCAACTTGGCTTGCCTGTATTCACATGGCGCAAGCGTGTATTAAAGGCGTAAAAGTAAACGGCGATAAAACGCTTGCAGCGGCAAAAGGCGGCCATGCTAATGCGACAGAGCTTGCAGACTACTTAGTAGCTAAAGGTGTGCCATTTAGAGAAGGCCACCACATTGTGGGTGTACTTGTGCAGCTTGCTATAAGCGAAGGTAAAACCCTAGAGGAGCTTTCGCTTGAGCAGTACAAGTCAGTTAATGACGTATTTGAAGATGACGTTTACCCAGTACTTGAAATAGATGCCTGTATTAAAGCACGTCAAGCGCTTGGCGGTACATCTATTGAACAAGTTACTAAAGCGGTTAAAGAAGCCAAAAAAAAACAGCAAATAACGGTTCGTGATGCAAATTTAGATGATGTTGAAGATATTGCTAGGCTGATACAGCACTGGGCTACGGTAGGTGAAAACTTGCCGCGTGCTAAAAGCGACATGGTGCATTCAATTAACGAATTTGCAGTAACGGAAATAGACGGCAAAGTGTCGGGATGTGCATCGTTATACATTTACGATACGGGGCTTGCTGAAATACGCTCTTTAGGCATTGATCCACAAAGCGCGGTAACTGGGCAGGGTAGGCAGCTTGTAGAGCACTTATTAGCAAAAGCCAAAAAATTGGCGCTTAATCGCGTTATTGTATTAACCCGTGTGCCAGACTTTTTTGAACAGCAACGTTTTACTTTTTGTAGTAAAGAATCGTTACCAGAGAAGGTAATGAAAGATTGCGAACTTTGCCTTCGTAAAGAAAACTGTGACGAAGTAGCAATGGAATATATTTTAAAGCCAAGTACACGTGCGGAGATCCCGTGTAAATACGTGGCTTAAATTCCCTGGATATAAAAAACGTACGGTTACCCCTGTACGTTTTTTTATGTGTATAATAAGCTGGTCAGATGAGTTTGGGGTGCGAGTTTTCACTTTAGTTGCAAGGGTTAACTTAAGGCTTAGTGTGAATAAAATACCTTGTTAGCATATATTATGGGTATGTCAAAAAATCTTGGCACGCTGGTTGCTTTGTATAAGTCAGATAGCAAAATAGCTATCACTGCTTAAAACAGGTAATGCAATTACCTACATGATGGTGTGATTAAAAGTTGCGCCAAATAATATTAAAACTTATACAAGGATCAATCACATGCAAGTTTCAGCTAATAGCCAATTACAAATGCAAGCATACAATAAAACACAACAATTACAGCCTGCAGCGGAACAAATTGCTAGCCCTAAAACCCTACAATCTGATACAGTAAGTTTCTCTCACGAGGCGATGAGTGCTGCGAGTGCAGATATCCAACGTAATGGTGCTGCAATACTGTCAGGTGGTTCAGGTACTCGCCCTAAGTAATTACAAGGTCTTGAATGTTTTTAGCTGAGTTTTTTGGTCTGTTTTCGTTGTCAGCCTTTTCAATGTGGGCTTTTTTGATGGCGTTCTTCTTCAATATCTTTATATATACCTTAGATATTAAAAGGAATACTACACTACTGCTCAGCTCTTTCATTATGATGGTTTCGTATACTGCTTCGGATTATATTTTTACTTGGTTCTCATATTACGACACTACTTATTTCGATTGGGCTGTATACGATCTATCTACGATCTTATGCTTAATCATCGCTTCATTAATTATTAAAAAGACTACACCTTCTTTTTTATACTTACTCTTAGGTCTATCTATAAATTCTATATTTTTCTTTTTGATGTATTTAGATGTTTATATTAATAAAAATCTAGAACCTTGGTGGTTTTGGAGTCTTTATCAGTTTGCAGTAAATATTATAGATATGCTAATGGTTATAGCTCTTATTGTTGATAGGGACTTTTTAGGTCTACACGGTATAAAAAGAAAATTAACTCGATTGTTTAAATCGAGAAAAACACAGCCCACGACCTAGCTTAAATGTACTTATCTGAAGCCCTAATGGATTATGTAGCGGCTTTCTCCCAATGGGGCTTTTTAATGGCCTTCCTATTTTGTTTGGTCTCCAGCATAAACAAAGAAAATAAGTCACCAGTTTACCTATCTGCGCTAATGCTCTGCTCATATATTTTTGGCGGCTATATAAGATTGTTAGATAACCTATATCTTAATTGGGCGTTCTACGATTTTATTACAATTGTAGCGCTGCTCTCTTTGCAGTACTTCAATGTTTTTAAACGTACCAAAGCTTTCCTGTTCCTCGTTTTGGCTTTAACTGCTAATGCCGTACTTACGTTGCTTTTGTATTATGACTTATATGTTCTATATAACTTTGAGCCATGGTGGTACTGGAGTGCCTACTCCATCGGTGTGAACCTTATCGATGTATTAATGATGCTTTCATTAGTGGTTAACCACCGAATGGTAAATCCCTCTCAACCCGTTATTTTAAATAGAGGGGAAAATGACAGTAAGTTATAATTACGCAATTTATCTTGGAGCAATTGTACAATGGGGTTTTTTGTTTGCATTTTTGCATGCATTAGCAAACTCGATTAACAAGCCAGATAAAGAGCTTGTATATATCTCACTTGTTATGTGCATTTGCTATTCGGGAAGTTTGTTCACTGATTATGGGCAAACTACTTATTTAGATTTTATTTTATTAGATGCATGTACATTACTTGCTCTACTCTTTTTAAAGCGCTTCAAATTTAAATCATACCCAGTAGCGTATTATTATGTCACTACAGGATTATGCACTAATATTATTTTTAGTTTTTTAATGCACCTAGATATGACTTTTTCAAAATATTATGAATATTGGTGGTTTTGGTCAGTATTTACGGTTGTGGTAGGAAGTGTAAATATTTGTATGATCATAGTGTGCTTTATTAACCGAGATTTTTTAGGTCTTGTTAGGTTTAAAAGTTGGTTTTTTAATAGAACTTTGTAATTAACAATAATTGTTAAAAAGTTTAGTGTTAAGTCAGGTTGTTTAGTAAATGGTTGTTTTAATGAATTTCGAGATCTTTATTCTCCGAGCTTGCTTTTAAGATGGGGTTTATTTCTTTTATCTCAGATATAAGCTTTGCACATACTTTAAGTATTATTATGCAATGGGGATTTCTCATGGCATTTCTATACTCTTTAGTTTCATCTATTAACTCACGCTTTAAAGCATTAGTTATTCTTTCGCTTATAATGGCTGTTTCATATTTTCCAGGAATGTTCTTTAATTTTCAAACAGTTACTTATTTTGATATTGCTTTATTAGATGCTATAACCCTAGTTATATTGGCACTTGTGCAGAACTTATATATTAAAGAAAAAACAATTGCCTTTAACTACCTTATGTTTGGGCTGAGTATAAATATGTGTTTAGCTCTGGGTATGTACTTAGACCGTCATATTTTACAGAATTACACCCACTGGTGGTTTTATGATTTTTATGTAACGGTAGTACTGGTATTAGATTTAAGCATGATTTTAGTGTTGTTTATCAATAGAGATTTTTTAAAAATTATTTATTTAAAAAACCTTATTTACTCGTTCTTTGCTAAGAAACCGCAATAGTGAATAATGTCCTAATCCCTCCTGAAGTGTCAGTTTATATCGGTGTGTTGGTGCAGTGGGGATTTTTAATGGCCTTTTTATATTCACTAACAACTAGCATTAACAATCCAATAAAACAGGCTGTATGGCTATCTTTAGTTATGGCCATATCTTATTGCTTTAGTTTCTTTATTGATATTTATGATATTACCTACATAGAGTTATTTTGCTATGACGTAGTCACTTTGTTTTTTATTTTTTTTCTGCGGTATTACTTACCTGAAAAGCGCATATCTACTTACTTATTATTTGGCTTGAGCATTAATTCGTTATTATTTTTAGCTATGCACATAGATGTGTTTGTACGTGGTAATTACGAACCGTGGTGGTTTTGGTCTTTTTATACGGTTGTGATTAATATTATGGATATCATCATGGTTAGTATTTTTTTCGTTAAAAAGGATTTTTTAATGTTAGTGCATGCTACTGATAAGTGGGTGAGCGGTGTTATGAGATTGAAGCAAAGTGGCTGATATTCTTTGGGGACTGGTCGATTTAGGGTACAACGTAGGTATTTTGTTTACGTGGTTTTTTATTCTTGCCTTTTTGTATAACTTATCGGCAAGTATTAATAAGTCAGATAAGAGCAGGGCACAACTTTCATTTATTATGATGCTGTAACTATCTTGGTTTTACTTCTGTGGCGTAATTTCACCAAACAAACTATACCTACGCCCTTTTATTATTTAATTGTAGGGCTGAGCTTTAATGCCTGTTTATTTTTAGGTATGCATTACGACATTGTTATACAAGGTACACTTTACTATTGGTGGTTTTGGGCGGTATATATTTTTGGGATGTATTTTAGCGATTTCACAATGGCAATTGTACTAATTATAAACAAAGATATTTTAGGCTTGGCAAAGCTTAAACGCGCTTTATTTAACCGCAATGAATTACAAGCTATGGCTAAAAAGTAGTTAGGTATATTAGCGCACCAAAGTGCGCTAATTGTGTTTAATTAGCTTGCGTCGCAGCCTAACTTTTGTTTTAAAGCATCCACTACAAGTGGGCTTACAAATTCGCTCACATCGCCATTATGGCGGGCAACTTCTTTTACCAAGGTTGATGATATAAACGAATTGCGCTCAGAAGGTGTTAAAAATACGCTTTCTAAATCTGGATTTAGGCGGCGGTTCATATTTGCGAGCTGAAATTCGTAATCAAAATCAGATACCGCTCTAATACCGCGAATAAGCACATCAGCTTTATGATCAAAAGCTAAATCGGCTAGTAAGCCTGAAAAGCCAATCACTTTTACATTACTTAAATGCCCTAAAATAGTGTTGGCTAAATCAACTCGCTCATCAAGACTAAAGCACGGCTTTTTAGAAGGGTTATGAGCAATAGCAACAATAACTGTGCTAAACATTTTAGCTGCGCGCTGAATTAGGTCGGTGTGGCCGTTGGTTAACGGGTCGAATGTACCAGGATAGATTGCCGTAACGTTCATAGATTTCACTAACTATTATTTTTTAAGTAGTCTATCAGTGTTTGTTCTACAAATCAGCCTAGGAGATCAGGTTGAGCTTTTATGTTTGATATTTAATCAGTGAAAGTGCTTTAAATGCGTTACTATTTTTTAAAGTGTAATTACGCTGCTTAGGCTTTACTTTAGTTAACAGCACCACATTAATACAAATGCCTGCGTGGAGCATAATCAGACCTCGTTTTTAAAATAGTAAATTATGATGGTATTTAAACCAGCCTGATTTGTTTATACTGCAAGGCTGATATTTAGTGTAATGTAGTTTATAAGTTAATTTGAGTCGTCGCATATGAATACTAAGGATAAAATAATACACACCAGTATTTCGTTATTTAATGAACATGGTGAGCGTGCAATATCAACCAATCATATTGCATCACATTTAGGGATGAGCCCGGGTAATCTTTACTATCATTTTAAAAATAAAGAAGACATTATCCGACATATTTTTGCGCTTTACAGCGAGCATTTACATACTCATTTTAAACCCATTGAAGCAAACGATGATGCGTTTGATCATTTAACTGCTTATTTAGATTCATTATTTGAGCTAATGTGGCGCTATCATTTTTTTTACGACAACTTAGGCGACATCCTCTCAAGGGATGAAAGTTTAAAGCAAGCCTACATTGGTTTTCAGTCAACTTTATTAGAGCAGGTTCGCCAAGTTATTTTAGGCCTGCGCGATAACGAAATGATTGCCATAGAAGAGCAAGATGCGCTTGAACTTGCCCATACTCTTAAGCTAACCGTTAGTTTTTGGACTCCGTATATTAAAGCGCGTAGGCTCAGTGGTAATTTAGCTGAGCAAGATATTTATCATGGCATTTTAAAAGTATTAGCATTATTTAGGGCTTACAGCACCGAAAAAAGCATTCTTAAAATGAATCAGTTACGTGAAAAATACACCCAACTTGCAGAGCAAGCGCCAGCGCTTGCCTAACTGCTGTTAGTTGGTTAGTTCCTAGACGCAAAAATTTTTGCTATAATCGCGCGCCCAATGCCTGGGAGCGCGAATTCCCGCAGTCTAAGAGTGAACTATGCTTAAATTTATCGTCAAACTACATCCTGAAATTGCCATTAAAAGCCGTTCGGTACGTAAACGCTTTACTAAAGTGTTAGAAAATAACATTAAAATTGTATTGCGCCGTGTTGACGAAAAAGTACAAGTAAGAAACAACTGGGATAATATTTCTGTTGTAACTAAGCTTGATGATGCACAAACACGCCTAGACTTTATCGATAGCTTGCAGCGCATTCCTGGTATTGTGCAATTTATTGAAGTGACCGAAACTGACTTCACAACGCTTGACGATATCTATAAAAAAACCATAGACCTAGTAGGGCACACTATTGTTGGTAAAACGTTTTGTGTACGCGCAAAGCGTATTGGTCAACACGACTTTACTTCTACCGATTTAGAGCGTTACGTGGGTGGTGGTTTAAACCAGCACGTTGAAGGCGCTCGCGTTAAGTTAAGCCGCCCAGAAGTAACTATTCGCTTAGAAGTAAAAGACGATAAAGCCTACATAGTTACGCAAACTCACCTAGGTATGGCAGGCTTTCCACTGCCAACACAAGAAGACGTGCTTTCGTTAATGTCAGGCGGCTTTGACTCTGGTGTAGCAAGTTATCAGATGATCCGTAAGGGCGCTCGCACGCACTTTTTATTCTTTAATTTAGGTGGCGCAGCACACGAAATTGGTGTTAAACAAGCCAGCTACTACTTATGGAAAAAATTTAGCTCTACTCATAAAGTTAAATTTATCACGGTTGATTTTGAACCGGTTGTAGCCGAAATTTTAGAGAACGTTGAAAACAGCCAAATGGGTGTTGTGCTAAAACGTATGATGATGCGTGCTGGCAGCCAAGTAGCCGAAAAATTAAATATTCAAGCCTTGGTAACAGGTGAGAGTATAGGTCAGGTTTCTAGTCAAACTTTAGCTAATTTAAGTGTAATTGACCGCGTAACAGAAACCCTGATTTTGCGCCCACTTATTCAGCACGACAAACAAGAAATTATTAATATTGCACGTAAAATTGGCACCGCAGAAATGGCCGAAACCATGCCTGAATACTGCGGCGTAATATCTAAAAAGCCAACAGTTAAAGCTAAACTTGACGTTATTAAAGCCGAAGAAGAAAAGTTCGACTTTGATGTGCTTAATACTGTTGTTGAAAACGCTCGCATTATGGATGTGCGTGATATAGACGTAGAAGCTAAGCAAGAACTTAAAGAAGCTGAGTCGGTAGTTGATTTACCAGCGGGTGCAGTGGTTGTTGATATTCGCTCACCAGAGGAAGAGGATGCAGCGCCGCTTGAGATTGACGGTATAGATGTAGTGCATTTACCGTTTTTCCGCTTAGCGACTAAATTTGGTGATCTGCCAAAAGATAAGGATTACTACCTGTATTGTGAAAGAGGGGTTATGAGCCAGTTACAGGCGCTTATTCTTCATGAAGCAGGCTTTACGGGTGTAAAAGTTTATCGCCCGTAAAGGTTAACCGTAATTTAGAGCGTGGTTTATACCACGCTTTTTTTTGCCTTAATTTTAGCAAGTAGGGCATCGTTTAGCGGGGTGCTGATATTTAATCGCTTACCTTGTTGGCTAATATAGCCACAAATGGCGTCTATTTCGGTTTGTCGGTTATGCGCTACGTCTTGATGCATCGAAGAGTAGTTTTCAGCGGTTAGCATCATTACGTTGTAAGCGTTGTTAAGCGCATCGGCCAGTTTAATGTCAAGCTTTAAAGCATGGGCTATTTGGCATGCCTCAGTTAATAAGTTAAAAATAATGCTATTAAAATAAGGGGCACGTAACTGACCATTTTTTATATCATACAGTGCGCTTAATGGGTTAATGGCAATATTTACTAATAGTTTTTCAAACCGTAGCTGCTCAATATTAGTACAGTAGCTTAGCTGCGGCACGTTTTGCAATTGCTCATACATTGCTTGACGATAACTGTGCGCGCAAGGGTTGCAGGCACCTAATACGCTTTTACCTTCACCGGTGTGCTGTACTATAAAGTCGTTTGTTTTAAAGCCAGCCATGCTGGTGGTTAAAAAGTACAACGCTTGTCGCTTATCGAGTTGCTCATTGAGCGTTTCAACATTACCCATTCCGTTGTGCGATACAATTAGTACACTACTTGGCGATAAAAAGGGTTTAACTTGCGTAAAGGCTGATTGCACCTGAAAAGCCTTTACAGCAAAAATAACAATATCAAACGCGGGCTGTTCATTAATTTGCTTAAGCGTAATAAACCGCGCATTAATTTTTTGCGAAGGCTGTTTTGCTTTGCAATAAAAGCGTGTATTTGCAGTGGCTTTGCGTGTTAACACATGCACAGTGTGAGCTTTAGATAAAAAATGGCTTAGCAATAAACCAATAGCGCCGTCGCCAATAATAAGAATATTAGCCATAAGGGTTCTTTTTTCGAGGAGTAAAAATGGTTCTTAGTAAAAAGTACGTGGCCGCACCGGCAAAATCAGCAATAAAATCACCTAACGAGGCCTGCCTGTAGGGAAGCGCATCTTGCATTATTTCTATTGCTGCACCGTAGCCCGCAAGCAAGAGTACTTGCGTGTACAGCGGTAGCTTAAAGGCTTTATCCATAATGATGGCAAGTATAAAAAATATCCCAAAGTGGGCAACTTTATCAACATGTGGAAATAAGTTCGTAACGCCGCCTTTTATTTCTTTGGCAAATAAGAGGGTAAACACCACTATACTAATCAAAAAAACTGCTTGGTAAACACGCCTTGTCACGATGAATCCTAAAACCGCTTAAAAAAGAGGCTGCAGTATATCAAACTAAATTAGTATCGCACCTGAACAACTGGCAGAAAAATGTAAAGATTTATAATTTTAGCGTTATAATCGGCGCATAAATTTAGATTTAATAGTTAGGAGAACCCAATGCCTTCATTTGATATCGTATCAGAAGTAGAAATGAACGAAGCTAAAAATGCAGTAGATAACGCCAACCGTGAGCTAGAAACGCGCTTTGACTTTAGAGGTGTTGACGCATCAATTGAGCTAAACGACAAAACAATTAAACTAAAAGCAGAAGCTGACTCACAAGTTATGCAATTGTTTGATATTTTAGCAGGTAAAATTTCTAAGCGTGGTATGGACGTAGCAAGCTTGGAGCTGCAAGACATCACTCGTGCTGGTAAAAATGTGTTTCGTAATGTTGCACTTAAACAAGGCATTGAGAAAGACATGGCTAAAAAAGTAGTTAAAGCCATTAAAGACTCAAAAGTAAAAGTACAAGCTGCTATTCAAGGTGAAGAAGTACGTGTAACGGGTAAAAAGCGTGACGATTTACAAGCCGCTATGCAAGTCGTTCGCACTGCAGATTTAGGCCAGCCTTTCCAGTTTAAAAACTTTCGCGATTAATTAGCTAAGTGTCTTTAGTGTTTTAAAGTGAAAATTTAAATGTGTGGTTATTAAATATATTAGCCACACATTTTACCCCGCCCTAATTACAGCCTTTACTTACTCGCAAGCCTAAACCCCTTTTACCTACGTAAAATTACTCTACTGTTATTCCATATTCTTTTAACGTTATTTAAATGCATTATTAAACCTGCTTATCACGCAGTTGCGTATATTAGGCTATTCTTAATATCAATATTACTTAATAGCGACTGTTAAAGGCTTTGAATGCTTAAGTTTTTTGTTTTTATAATTATTATTGCGTGCAGTAAGTTTAGTTTTGCCAAGCCAATAAATGTAGATGTGTTGGTAGAGGACGGTTACTTTCCAATTATTATTAATGCCGAAAAAGAGCAAGGGTTAGCGCCTGAGTTTGTAAAAATACTCAATGACTCTCAAAGCGAATATAAATTTACTCTTAACTCTTTGCCTGTAAAAAGGCTCAAAAAGTGGGTCGAATGGGGGGAATTCGACATGTTATTTTTAATGGCTATGCAATGGGTGCCTGAGGTAGCAAGAAGTGCCTTACAGGAAACGAGCTTTTATGTTATTGCTAAAAATGAGTTCTATACGCTGGCACAAAACACCCAAAAGCAAAGCTATTTCGATGACTTACATGCTTTAACAAAAGCGGGGGTATTGGGGTATTCCTATCGTTTTGCTGATTTTAAAACCGATGCACAATATTTAAGTGATGAACACCAAGTTAGTTTAACAATCGATGAGTTTAACGTTGTTAAAATGCTGCTATTAAAGCGTGCCGATGTAGGGGTGTTAAATAACATAGCTTATCAATACTTTAAAAAGAACAACATTTTTAATATGAACCTGCTTTATAAGAGTAATACCCCAGATGCTATATACGATACTCATTTTTTAGTTAATCCTGTGCGCAGTAAAATTACGGTAAAACAAATGGATAAGCTTTTAAATTCGCCTGAAATAAAACCTAAAATCACAGCGCTTTTAAGTTCATACGGCGTAACATCCAGCTTTACTGGGAATGAATAATTTAACCTTTAGCTATATAGACGTCCGTTGACATTTGTAAACAAACTGCTCACAATAACCGCCTATTTTCAAGGTGCTTGCTGGTTGCTAAATACAGGGTTTAAAGTATTAAAACTAACAGCGAGATAATCGGGAAGTTGGTGCGCCTTTATGATAAAAGCAATCCCAACACTGCCCCCGCAACGGTAAAGTATTAACGCATTTATGTGTTTACTGAGTCCGGAGACCGGCCTTGAAGTAATCTTACTTACTTAAATCTTTGCGGTGGGCAAAGATAGGGAACATCATGCTAAATAAAACAACTCTTGGCGTTGCTATCTCGGCTGCGCTGTCTTTTTCTGTATCTGCTGCACAAAGCCCAATTGAAAAAATCACTGTTACCGCTAATAAATTTGAACAATCAATAAATAATGTATTAGCGAGCGTTAATGTAATTGAACGCGCCGAAATAGATGCAAGCAATGTACGCGATTTACCAACCTTACTAAGCACACAGGTGGGTTTTCAAATTAACCCTAATGGTGGTTTTGGCCAAACGTCGGGCGTGTCTTTACGTGGTACAGGTTCTGGCGATACGCTAATTTTAATTGATGGTGTACGCACGGGCTCAGCCACACTAGGACAAAAAGCATTAAGTAACGTGCCGCTAAATAGTATTGAGCGAATAGAGATCATAAAAGGCTCGCGTGCAGCTGTGTATGGCTCAGATGCATTAGCTGGGGTTATTAATATAATAACGCGTGAAGCGAGCAATGTATCACTTGATGCCACATTTGGCTCTAACGCTTATCAAAACTATCAGCTTGCAGGTTCAGTAAAATCAGATGAAGTTGTTAGCGCATTTAATGCAGGCTTTGAAAAAACCGATGGTTTTGATGCATTACAAGGTATAGCGCCTGATGACGACAGCTATGAAAATAAAAACGTAGGCTTTAAAGTAAACTATGCAGATGCACACTACGGTAACTTTAAGCTACTAGGCCAGTACAGCGAAGGCTACGCGGATTACGATAGCAGCTTTAGCCCTGCAACGAGCACGGTTGAAAGAGGGGATTTTAAAAACTATCAACTGTCGGCGAAGTGGAGCAAAAACTACACTAACCAATCTCATGCTATAGATGTTGCTTTTGCAACCGATGATTCTGACAGTACATATGTGGACTTTTTTACCGGCGGGCCAATAACCAGTACGTTTATTACTAAACGCTCGCAAGTAGATTACAGCGGCCAATACCGCTTAACAAATGCGCTTAATATTAGCGGCGGCGTTAATTGGTATAACGATGATGTATCGCACAGCTCGCAAGCATTTGATGAGGATAGCCGCGATGTATTGGCAGTGTTTGTTGGGGCTTATTACGGCACCGACACTGTGCTTGCCAATTTAACTCTTCGTCAAGACGACGATGAACAGTTTGGTGATGAAACAACCTATACTGCGGCGGCTGGTTATCATTTATCTGAAAATTCAACATTTAGAATTAGTCAAAGCACAGGTTTTAAAGCGCCAACATTTAACGATTTATACTACCCAAATTTTGGTAATCCAGATCTCCAACCTGAAAAATCAATAAACCGCGAGCTTGGTGTAAATGTTAATTTTGACAGTACACAAGTCGATTTTGCAATTTTTAGAAACGACATCGAAGATAAAATTGATTACGATGAAAACTTTGCGTTAGCTAATATAAACGAAGCTCGCTATGAAGGGGTTGAGTTTAGCCTTACACAACAAATTTTAGGGTTTGATAGCCACTTTAATTTTGCATACTTAAGTGCCGAAAACAAACAAACCGGTGATGAGCTACGCAATGTTGCCAAGCGCACTGTTAATTGGGAAATCGCAAAGCAATTTGGTGATTTTGATGCTCGCATTAATATGCAATACCGCAGTGATCGCGAGGGGGCAGTAACGCGCCTAGGATCGTATACACTTTGGAACCTAGCGGGTAAGTATCATGTAAACGATAATATTGAGCTGTCGCTTCGTGTAGAGAACCTATTTGACAGAGATTACAATGTGGTTGACTCAAGAGCTGACTTTACAAGCGGTGACGTATATTACTACAACACCCCAGAGCGCCGCTTTTTTGTAGGTGCAAGCTATCAGTTTTAATAGCGTTTTTTTAATATACAAAAGCCCGATTTATATCGGGCTTTTTAATGTGTATTTAGAATTGTTTTAACAACGCAAATTAGCTAGTCAGCTAAAAATTCTTTAAATACAGTTTCAAACTTGTGTAACTTAGGCGCAATTAAAATACTACAGTAACCCTGCTGTGGGTTTTCGTTGTAGTAATCTTGATGATAATGCTCCGCTGGGTAATATGTGGTAGCAGGGCTAACCTCTGTCACTATTGGCTCGCTAATATGGTTTTGTAGCTGGGCTATCATCTCATTGGTTTGATTTAATTGTGTATCGTTGTGGTAATAAACAACACTTCTATACTGTGTGCCAATATCGTTACCTTGGCGATTTAATTGGGTGGCATCGTGTAACGTAAAAAACATGCTAAGCAGTGTTTCAAAACTCACTACAGCGCTGTCAAATTCCAGTTGCACAACCTCAGCATGGCCTGTTGTACCAGAGCAGACTGATTTATACGTGGGGTTGTCGGTATTACCGCCGGTGTAACCTGAGCTTACGTTTAGTACACCTTTTACTCGTCTGAATGCAGCGTCTATACACCAAAAACAGCCTCCACCAAATGTTGCTAGTTGTGTTGATGTGCTCATAAGTTGTCCTAATTATGTATGTTACAGTATTAAGGCGAGCATAAATTGAATACGCCGTAACAGCAAGTTACGGCGCAGTGTAAGCTCAGTTAAATTTCATCGCTGTCTTTTAGCGGGTGAGAGTCGGCTTGCTTATTTAATTTTTGCTGTAAAAATTCTGGCGACTGTGTGTTGCGGGCTAGGGCATAATACGCCGCAGGCACAACATAAAGCGTTAGCAATGTTGATACAATAACCCCTGTAAATACCACCACACCAATTACCATGCGGCTCTCTGCGCCTGGGCCTGATGCCAATACTAAAGGCACAGCGCTCATTACCGTAGTCAGAGAGGTCATTATTATTGGGCGCAGGCGCTGAGTGGCCGCTTGCAAAATAGCCTCGCTAAATTCTACGCCTTTATCGCGTAGTTGGTTGGTAAATTCGACTATTAAAATACCATTTTTAGCGCTTAAACCTATCAGCATTACAATACCAATTTGGCTATAAATATTAAGCGTTAAGCCAGTTGCCCATAGGCCAAACATGGCGCCCATTAGGCCAAGTGGTACTGTTAGCATAATGACAAACGGGTGCATAAAACTTTCAAATTGCGCTGCTAAAACTAAAAAGGTCACAGTCAGGGCAAGCACAAATACATAGGTCATGGCCGATGCGCCTTCGTAATATAATTGTGATTCACCTTTATAATCTACAGCGCCGTCAATGTCGTTTTCCTCAGCGGCTACTTTGTTTAAAAAGTTAAGTGCTTGTTCAAGTGTATAACCATCCGCTAGATTAGCGCTTAGTGTGATGGCGCGCATTCGGTTATAACGGTTTAAGCGCGATGCTGTGGCCTCTTCTTTTAAGCTTATAAGGCTATCTAGTGGGACCAGCTCACCACTGCGTGATTTAAGGTAAATATTTGAAATATCAGTAGGGTTTGTAAAGTCTTGTTTAGTGCCTTTTAAAATTACATCGTATTCTTCACCACGGTCAATAAAGGTGGTAACACGGCGCTGCCCTAGCATGGTTTCAAGCGTGGTACCTACATCTGATACTGACACACCTAGATCGGCGGCTTTGTTTTTATCTATGCTGACTAAAAATTGTGGAAAGGTCTCTTTATAGTCGTGATCGATTCTTACCAAGCCTGGATTTTTTTCTGCGCGCTCTATAATGCGGTCGCGCCAATCAGCAAGTTGTTCGTAATCGTTACCTTGTAGTACAAACTCAATCGGGCGAGAAGAGCCACCACCGCCAATACCACGGCGCATAATAGCAAAGGCACGTACATCTGTTACTTCGGTCATTTTGGCGCTTATTTCGTCCATAACTTCCCAGGTAGAGCGCTTACGCTTATCCCAATCGGCCATACCAACGATAGCAACACCGCCACTGCCGCCCCAGCCCGGTACGCGCACTAAAACACGGCTTAATTCGCCAGCTTCTGAGTAAGGAAGCAGGCGCTCTTCTATTTTAGCCATATTGGCTGCGTTATTTTCATAACTTGCGCCTTCAGGGCCGCTCATCATAATAAAAAAGGTACCGCGGTCTTCTTTTGGCGTAAGCTCAGAGGGCACTTGTAAAAACAACGAGTAGCTAACAAAACCAGCAAGTACTAGGCTTATCATTAAGCCCCATTTTTTGGTCATATTTGAGGTAAGCGATTGGCGGTAACTGTTTTCAACTTTGCTAAAAACACGGTCCATCCATTGGCTAAATTTACTTTCTTTTTCTGACGCTTTTAAAACTTTAGAGCACAGCGCAGGCGATAGGGTAAGGGCAGTAATACTAGAGAAAAACACCGCGGCACTTACAGCCATTGCAAACTCTGTAAACAAGGCGCCAATTCGCCCATCCATAAATACTAAAGGTACAAACACCGAAATAAGCACAAGCGTTGTCGCAATAATTGCAAAGCCTACTTCGCGGGCACCTCTAAAAGCCGCTAATAAAGGTGGTTCGCCAAGCTCAATCCGACGGTGAATATTTTCAAGCATTACAATGGCGTCATCTACAACCAAACCAATTGCTAATACCAGCGCAAGTAAGGTTAATAAGTTGATTGAATAACCCATGGCAAGTAAAAACATAAAGCTGCCAACAAGTGCTACAGGCACAGTAACAGCAGGGATAAGCGTAGCGCGAATATTACCTAAAAAGATAAATATTATTAACACCACTAACCCCATAGAAATGGCAAGGGTGCTATATACTTCGTTGATTGACTCTTTAATAAAAATAGACGAATCGTAGCTGTCTTGAATAGTGGTGCCCTCTGGCAAATTACGTTTTATTTTTTCAAGTTCACTGCGGGCGTTG
Organism: Pseudoalteromonas agarivorans; assembly: GCF_024518735.1. NCBI lineage: Bacteria > Pseudomonadati > Pseudomonadota > Gammaproteobacteria > Alteromonadales > Pseudoalteromonadaceae > Pseudoalteromonas > Pseudoalteromonas agarivorans. The sequence goes on along the minus strand of NZ_JANIGJ010000002.1, from coordinate 440,052 downwards.
TCTACCACTGTTAAGGTGTTTGCTTTAGCTTGCTTTACTATGCCAAGGCCAATCATGTTACGGCCGTTACCACGGAACAGGCTTTCATCGTCGGCGGCTTCTAAATGTACATCGGCAACTTCACCTAAACGTACAAGGTAGCCGTCTTCACCGCGTTTAATAACTAAGTTTTGAAAATCACGTTGGTCTTTATAGCTACGCGCTGTACGTACGGTAAAGTCGCGGTCGATAGATTCAATTTCACCTGCTGGTAGCTCTACGTTTTCGCTGCGTAGGGTGTTTTCGATATCACTTGAAGTGATCCCTCGAGCGGCCATGGCTTGGCGGTTTAGCCAAATTTTCATGGCGTATTGACGCTCACCACCAATACGTACATTTGAAACGCCATCTACAACGGCTAATCGGTCGACAATAAAGCGCTGTGCATAATCGCTCAATTGCAGCGAGTTCATGGTTTCACTGTTAAGTACAAACCAAGCAATAGGGCTCTCGTCGCTGTTTGACTTAGATACCTCTGGTGGGCGCACTTGCTCTGGTAGGTTGTCTAGTGCGCGAGCAACTCGCTCTCGTACATCGTTTGAGGCTGCGTCAATATCACGGCTTATATCAAACTCAATAACGATATTAGAGCGCCCATTTCTGCTTGAAGAATTAATACTTTTAATGCCTTCAATACCCGATATCCGGTTTTCTAATATTTGCGTTATTTTTGTCTCGACTATTTCTGCCGAAGCACCAGTGTAGTCAGTACTAATACTGACAATAGGGGTTTCAATATCAGGGTATTCTCTAAGTGGTAGCATCGAAAAAGCCACCAAGCCAAATGTTAGCAGTAGTAAGTTAATTACTATGGCAAAAACAGGGCGTTTAACACTCGTATCTGTAATTTTCACCGATTAACCCTCAACACTTACTTTGCTTCCAGGGCGAATTTTAATAATGCCTTCGGTAATCACTTGCTCGCCATCGCTAAGGCCTTCATCAATCGCTACCCAGCCGTTATTTCTGCCAGCAACATGCACTTCTACCTTGTTGGCAATACCATCTTTAACTTGGTATACAAAATGTTTATCTTGCAGTGGGATCACGGCTTTTTCTGGCACCATAAGCGCCTGATTACTACTAAGCTCCAAAGCGGTGTTTAAAAGCATACCAGGGCGTAATAACCCGGATTTATTAGCAAAGCTTGCGGTTACTTCTACACTGCGAGTAATCGAGTCGATACGAGAACTAATATGGGTCACTTTGCCGGTAAAAGTGCGCCCTGGGTAGGCATCGTTTTGAGTATGTACTTTCATGCCTAGGTTAAGTTGAGATAAATATTTTTCAGGGACTTTAAAGTCAACTTTTATAATACTAATATCATCAAGCGTTGTAATAATTGTATCGCTACTTACATAAGCACCAACCGACACTTCTCGTTTGCCTAATAAGCCAGAAAACGGCGCGGTAATTAGCATTTCATCAAGTTTGGTTTTAGCGCTTTCTAGTTGGGCTTGCGTGGCATCTACGCGAGAAAGCTGCTCTTCTAATAATGATTTAGCGGTAGATTGCGTACGAGAAAGCTCAGTAAGGCGGCTTAACTGACGTTTTTCTTCTTTTAAATTAATGCCTAGCTCTTTTACAGCGTATTGTTCTTGCTGATTTTGCAGCTGCACAAGGCGTTGGCCTTTACTTACTAAGTCGCCATCTTCAAAATATATGTGTGTAACATAATCGCTTTGTGCGCTTTTTATATAAATTGCTTGGTTTGCGCGTGCACTGCCTATGGCTTCAATCATAACGGTGTTTTCTTGAGATGATACCGTATGAGCCATTACCTGTGTGGGTGTATCACTTGAATTAGATTGTTCACCATGGCTAGATGGCAAATATAAGTACACACTTAAAATAACAAGAAGCGTAATTAAAAATGGAAAAAGAGCTTTACCTGACTGTTTTGAATACATCGTTTTCATACCTGAAAATAAATTGTAAGTATTGTACGAAATAAGACCGTGAAAAGGCGGTTATGTGTCTCATAAATTTGTGCGTTAGGCGTAAAAATTTATGAGACTAATTACTTGTTCCCATTTAACACTAAAATTATGATAAAACGATGAAGCAACCACCGCAGTGTAAAACCTGTTTAACAATGAGAAAAATAATACTTTGGGGTATTGTTATGTTTTTATTTTATATGGCTTTTTACCAATATGGGTAAGCCAAGTTCAATAATAAAATACAGGGCGCAAGGGGCGCGCAATGGCATTGAAGTACTTACTGTAGGCAGCGTAGGATTAGTATTTATTATGCTGTTTAATTTACTGCGCCCGGGTGAAATTAGCTTAATAGAAATTTTTTTAGTAAGCATGTGCATAGCTGCTATTTTTATTGGTTTTTTAAAAACGCAGGAACCTTATTACAGTTTAGTGCTTAGTGAGTCCTTACTTGTGTATCAGCATAAGTATGGCCAGTGGCAGTTACATGTTAGTAACTTACACCACAGCGGTATTCCTAAGGTGGCTGACGGCCTTGAACACCTTGAATTAAACGCAGTAGGTTTAAAACTCAATGATATGGACGAATTTTTAAGCGCTATACACCCACGCATTGCCGGAAAACTACTGATAGAGCAGCGTAATTTATTTATGCAAGCTGTTCAAAAACATTGCAAAAATGGCAATTGCCCATCAGAATGGTTAATAGAAGAGACACAATACACCTCACCTAAAGGATTTAGCTATACTGGACTTATAGCTATGTTTGCTAACAGAGCCAAGCACCTTGAGTTGTTAACGGGATATAATTTACTGTTACCCGCAAGTGTATTAGAGACAGACATTTGGTCGTTCAGTGCCGATTTAAATAAATGGAAACGCGCACCTGAACGGTTTATAGCATCGCAAGTTGGACACTAAATGCGATAGTAGGAAAAATAATGAGCCAAGAAAGATCTTTTATAAAGAGTGGTCGCAATACCATCATCCATAAAGATAAAAAGCTTGATCTAGTCATTGTAAATGCAGAGCAGCACCCACGTATAAAGGTAACTCAAAATGGTTTGGAGCCATTTAAAGAGGACCTACCTAAAAACCGGCGTGATGCCAAAGAGCGTTACCTTGAAATTGTTAATGTAAGTAGCGCTGATATTTTTGGCGAAGAAAAACAGCTGTTGTTTATTCAGGCGCTTGATGGGCGTGAATACAAAGTAGATTACTCAAAAATAGGCACTAAGCTGTTTGTGCGTATTCATCAAGATACGTATATGTAATACCAATCCGCAATAATGCTTAATCATTTTGCGACACGTTTTCCAGCCTCAAAATGGTTCACTTAATTAAGCGAATTGGTATAACTCTAAATGGCACCTTTATTGCTAGTGATTACACTATAGTAATTATTTGACATTATAGGTGCGTTTTATGAAAGCGTTTGCTTTTACTCCCCTTATATCTTGTTTTTTATTGGCTGCCTGTGGCGGTGGAGGCAGCGGTAGTGATGACTCTGCTGTTGAAACCTCGGTTAATGCCGGAACCGATCTTCAGGTTGTAGAAAAAACAGAGTTTACAATCTCCGCACAAGGCTCACCAGCCGACGGTACCTTTACTTGGCAGCGCGTTAGCGGGCCATCTGTGGACGGCTTCCCGCTTGAAGGTGCAGAGCAAACAATTACTGCGCCCGATGTTAAAGCCGATAGTGAACTTGTACTATCTGTAAGCTATCAAACAGATAATGGCAGCTTAGTTAGTGACAACGTGAGCATATTTATTACCTCAAGTAATCAATTACCGCTTGCTGTTGTTAGTCAAACAGCCCCAGAAACACTACCTTCAACCTATAACGACACCGTAACGTTAAGTGCTGAAGAGTCGAGCGACCCTGATGAAAATGGCCAAATTAATAGCTATCAGTGGCAATTAATTTCAGGCCCTGATTTAGATGTAACCGACTTTGACAACTCTACGGTAAGTTTTAGCCACCCGCTGCTTGAATCAAATACTAATTTAATATGGCAATTAAGCGTTACCGACGACGAGGGCGGCGAGGCAAGTACTGAATACAGTATGACATTAAATAAAACAGACGAGCTGGTTGTGGCCAATGCCGGAGATGACCAAAACGTTGAAGAATTTGAGGAAGTGACCTTAGATGCAAGTGAAAGTGACACCCTGACAGATACGTTTTCATGTAGCTGGCAACAATTAACGGGCAATGCCGAAACGCTGGCAAATACTAGCCAATGTACCACGACATTTTTTGCCTCCGACGTTGATTTAGATACCACATTGAGCTTTGAAGTCACTGTTACTGATTCTAAAGGGCGCACTGACACCGATACCGTATTTATTGACGTATCACCAAAAGCATTAGGGTTAATTAACGACAGTGGCCTAGGCGAGTGTTATAACAATACGCAGCGTATCAATTGCCAAAGTAGTGACTTTCCGGGTCAAGATGCAGAGCTTGGTCGAGACAGCTTTGCCAACCAACTCGATAAAGCAGGCCAAGGTAACCTTGCGTTTGACTACACTAAGCTAAATCAGTTTGCTGATGAAGTAGCTGATGATAGTGACGACTTTACTTGTATACGCGACAACGTAACGGGGCTTGTATGGGAAGTGAAAAGTGTAGAATCAGGTACATTACCTAATACCACCTTACGCGATGGCCAAAATCATTACTTTTGGGATTTAGGCACGACAACCTTTACCGATACCAGTACCGCTAATACCACCTGCCCAGATGATACAAGCTGTGGTGTGCAAACCTATATAAATGAAGTGAACGACTTAGATTTTTGCGGCGGTACCAATTGGCGCTTACCAACTTACACTGAGCTGTTGAGCTTAATAGATTATGGCAAGCAGGGCGAAAACGTATTAATTGATGAAGCGTTTTTTCCAAATATGCCAGAAGCAGGCGCTATAGATGATGTGAATTTACCGTACTGGACATCGCAAACTGCAGCCGATGGTACCAGCTTATCGCAAGCGTACATTATTGATATGAGCAACGGGAATGACTTAGCCTACCCGAAAGAAAAGTACGCGTATGTACGTTTAGTCAGAAGCCGATAGGAGAAAATCATGAAAACATGCTTACTATTTTCAATGGCTGTATTTAGCGCAAGCTTTCAACTAGCCGCAGCGCAAACGTGTTACGACGGGGCGGATACAACAACACTAACCACACGCTTCACCCTTAATGACGATGGCACAGTGTTAGATACAGAAACAGGCCTAATGTGGCAACGTTGTAGCTACGGACAAGTTTACGATAGCGACACTGAAACATGTACAGGCTCTTCTCCGTCACTTAATTGGCAAGAAGCACTTAGAGGCGCAGAAAACGACACCACTGCCGATTACGACGATTGGCAGGTGCCTAATATTAAAGAGCTTGCCAGTATTTTAGAGCACAGCTGCACCGAGCCAAGTATTAACGAAGAGGTGTTTTTAGGCACTAAATTGCAAAACTACTGGAGTAATACCTCAGGGGTAAGCACGATGAGCTCAGCATGGGTTTACCAGTTTGATAGCGGGCTTAATAGCTTACATGCTAAAACCAGTGACGTGTATTTACGTTTAGTGCGTTACGAAAACTAAGTAAAATAAAATAGCCAAGCACTTAGCTTTAATACAAAAGCGCCGCTAAATTTAGCGGCGCTTTTTTGTTTTACATAAATTTACGTTATTTCAATAATAAAGCGCATACAACGTTGTTACTTTGTCGTTTTTTTTGCCATTATAGGCCGAGTTTTAATGACGAAGGAACATTGCGGTGTATTTAAGCTACTTTGGCTTGAGCGAAAAGCCATTTTCGATCTCGCCCAACCCCCATTATTTATTTTTAAGCGAACGCCACAAAGAGGCACTTGCCCACTTAACCTATGGATTAGGCGAAGATGGCGGGTTTGTATTGCTAACCGGCGAAGTGGGAACAGGCAAAACCACCATTACCCGCAGTATGTTAGAGCAACTGCCAGAGAACACTCAAGTTGCAATGATCCATAATCCGGCGCTGTCGGAGCTTGAGCTTTTGGCCAGTATTTGTGATGAGCTAAACATTACTTACGATGCCCAAAATGCCACCCTTAAAAGTTTAACCGACATTATTAAGCAGCACTTAGAGGCTAATAACAAAGCGGGCGGGCACACAATTTTAATTATTGATGAAGCGCAGCTCCTTGCCCCCGATGTGCTTGAGCAATTACGACTATTAACTAACATAGAAACTGATCATAAAAAACTGTTACAAATAGTCTTAGTGGGCCAACCAGAGCTTCAGGCATTATTAAAACGTACTGAGCTTAGGCAGTTAGCTCAGCGAATTACAGCACGGTATCATTTATTACCGCTCACCCAAGGGCAAACAGTTGCGTATATAAAGCATCGTTTACATATTGCCGGGTGTGATAAAGGCGTGTTTTCGCTCGATGCGATGCAAGCTGTACATCAGTTAACTGGCGGCATTCCACGCTTAATGAATTTAGTCTGTGAGCGCGCGTTAGTCGGGGCTTTTTCTAAGCAGCAGCTTATTGTTGATAGTGATATTATAAAACAATCAGCCCAAGAATCACTGCCTATGGACTTTGTGGCTGCGCAGAATAATGCACCTAAATCCACTGGCCGTGTTTATTATTACTTAGCATTTGCTGCTTTGTTTGCAGTAGGTGTTGGCATGTCGTTTATTATATAGTTAGGTAATTTATGTCTTATTTATTAGATGCATTAAAGCAATCTCAACAAGCAGATATGAGCGCCGAGCAATATGATTTGCAGTCAGCGCAGTTAAAACAGCAGCAAGCACTTACGCGCTATAAAAAAATGGTGTGGCTACTTGGCGGCGCAATTGCAGCATTTATTGCTATAGCGGGTGGCTTTACAGCAGGTAAGTGGTTTCAAAGCAGCGCACTATTAAACGCAACCCAGACGGTTGATGTTGTTAGCACTGATAGCAAAAAGCAAAAACAAGCAGTAACAGATGAGCCAACTACAGCGCAAAATAAAGCCGAAAAGCCTGTAACATCACCTTCTTCAGAGGCTGAAAAAAATAGTAATAAAGCAACGATTGAAGGGCAGTTGGTGTATGTACAAACACCTACCGGGGTACAAAAAATGTTGCTTACCCCACAGGGGCAGTATATCCCTATTAATGATAATCTGGCGCAGCAGCAACCAGGTTACAATGTGCAACCCCCTATAAATGCTAACGGGTATAATCAAAATGCGTTTAATCAGCAAACTTACAATGCACAGCTACCTAATACGCAAAGCTATAATCCACTTGCTTATAATGCACACGGCCAAAACACGCAATTTATGCAGCCGCAAGCACAAAATACAAGCTCAGCAGGTTTAGATATGAGCAAGTACAAAGTGCTTGGAAAACCACTGAATGGTGAAAATACGCCACACACGCAAGCGCCGCAAAGTAGTCCGGAGCTTGATGCTGTACCGAGTAAATTAAAAGATGCCTTTGCACAAGCGATAAAAGACTCGGAGCAAGAACAAGATTACGAAGTAACGCAGGCCTCTCGCAGTTCATCTCGAGTTAAACCGGTTGAGCTATTACCAGATGGCTTACAAGCCATGCTGCCAAGCATTAAATACCAAGCACATATATACTCTTCAAGTGCAGATAAACGCTGGATAAAGCTTAATGGCAGAGAGCTACACGAAGGGGAGAGCATTGGGGCACTAACAGTGCGCGAAATTACCCCAGAGCAAAGTGTACTTGATTTTGATGGTTATGAATTCAGTATTAAAGCTTTGCAGGATTGGCCGCAATAAAGCGCAGCTAATAAAGTAAAGCCGCAAAACTGCGGCTTTACTTTTTAACTCAGGGTAAAATAGCGTTTTTGTAAAAGCGCTCTAAATCAATGTTGTAGTCGGTCGGCTTAACGGTTGATTCGAGCTTGTCAGCTGTTTTTTTATTTGCCAAGTTTATATCTTGCATTTCCGTGTAGCGACCGTGTTTAGCACTATAAAATGTTTTAACCACCGGCTTTAAAGGCGTTTCAGGGTTACTCTGTGTAACTAAGCCTACTTTTTGGCTAGATAAGCGCACTAAGGTGCCTACTGGGTGAATGCCAATACATTGGATAAACTTAGTAAGTAGCTCACCATCAAAGCTATCAGGGCAACCATCTTTTAAAATTTTAAACGCTTTTATAGGCTCCATACCGGCTTTATATACCCGCTCTGCCGTAAGTGCATCATATACATCTACAATTGACGCCATACGTACGTATTGGCTTATCTCATCACCTTTTTTGGCAAACGGGTAGCCTTTTCCGTCTAAGCGCTCATGGTGTAGGCCGGCAATATCTACAGCAATTCCCGTTAACCCTGCTTCTTCCAAAATTTGCTTAGAATACAGAGCATGGTTTTGCATAATTTTAAATTCGTCATCACTAAAGCGGCCCGGTTTATTGAGCACTTCGTCAGGAATTTTAATTTTTCCTATGTCATGTAACAAAGCACCTGTAGTGAGCTCTACAATAATGTCGCGCTCTATGCCTAAGTGCTTTGCAAAAATACCCATTAAAATAGAAACGTTGATAGAGTGCTCTAATAAGTAAGCATCTTTTTGGCGCATTTGCGTTAAGCAGGCTAGGGCATCTTGGTTTCTAAAAATAGAGTCCATAAAGCCACTGGCAAGCTCTTTAAAAGGCGCTATGTCTATATCTCTACCCGCTTTTATGTCGCCAAAGGCCTTTTGTTGAAGTGTTTTAGCTTCGTCGTAGAGCTTTTTAGCTTTGCCCATTTCTTGTTCGCTACTGTGAACTTTAAGCCAAGGGTCGCGTTTTTTAATCTCTGCCTTAGGCACTGGGGCTTGGGTGTCGGGCTCGGGTGTAGTTAATGTTTTATCTGGATCTATCTCTATTTCTAAAATGCCCGCTTTTTTGAGCTTATCGATACTCGCCTGAGTCTTAACCCAGCCTTGGTTTTTAATTTTAATGCGCCCAGTTTGTTTTGTAACACTTTGAACAAACATGCCAGGCTGTAATTGCGAAATAGAGATAACTTTCAATTTTTTTTACTTCTGTAATGGGTCTTTGTTTAAATTAGCATCATTATACGTTGCAGGGTAAAAAAAAAGGCACTTTTTAAGTGCCTTTTTTTACATTTTTAGTTAATTAGTATTGGATGGGCTATTCGTCATCTTCTACTAGGGTCATCAGTGAAGTATTACCACCAGATGCGGTAGTATCTATACTGATCGTTTTTTCAGTAATTAAGCGCTTAATTAACGTATCGTAATACTCTGAAGTAATTACTGGCAAAATAGCGCCTTTACGCTGTGCAAGTTGTTGGCTGAAGTAACCTAAACGAGATGAACGTGCAGCAACCACCGCACCCGCTAAGTGAGGGTGAGCCAAAATAGCTTGTAGCTGATTAGGTTTTGCAACCTGGAACACGCCCTCAGCAACGCCTGTGGCAATAAACTTATCTTTAAAGGCTACCGCTTCATCGTAAAATAGCTCTGATGCTACGGTAATTACTGTATTACCTGCAGCAAGTGCTGTGATGATTGAAAGCGCCCAAAAGTTAAATGACGTGCTTTTATCTGCATAACATACTACACAACCACGTGCTTCAAGGTGCAAGGTGTTTGATTCACCAGTAGGCCCAGGCAAAGTAGTAAACTTACGCATGTGTTTTTCTAAACGGTTAAGTTGTGCACGCGCTTCTGAAAGCGTTAATGCCAAATCATCCGCTAAGTCATCAATAATTTCGACCGTTGCTACTTTAGCAAGCAACTGACGAACAGCCGATACACGGTCATTTAGCGGTGTTGCACGCCAAATTTTCTCATCGCGCATTGAGTTAGCCATCAGCTTTTCAACTTGCTCGTTTGCACCGCTGTAATGGTGTAAATCAAGCTCATCTGGCGTTAGGTTAGTCATTTGCACGTTATCAGGTGATGCTTTCTCTTTTACTAAACGCTGCAGGTAGTTAGGGCCACCGGCTTTAGGGCCAGTACCAGATAAACCACGGCCACCAAACGGTTGCACACCTACAATGGCACCAATCATGTTGCGGTTTATATATACGTTACCCGCACGCGACATTTTAGCTAGGTACTCACAACGCTCTTCAATACGTGAATGAACACCCATTGTTAAGCCGTAACCTGTGTTGTTAATTTGGTCAATCACGTTGTCGATATCATTCGCTTTAAAGCGAACAATGTGCACACATGGACCAAATACTTCACGTTTAAGTACTGATAAATCTTCGATTTCGTATAAACGAGGGGCAAAAAAGTAGGCGCCATTTTCGGTGTTATCAGGGATCTTACATTCGTAATGAAGTGTTGCATTACCTTTTAAGTATTCAACATGATCATTTAGCGTTTTAAGGGCTTTTTCATCAATTACTGGGCCTACATCGGTAGAAAGTAATGACGGGTCGCCAATATGCAGCTCGGCGAGTGCGCCTTTAAGCATTTCTATAATGCCATCGGCTACATCTTCTTGTATAAATAATACACGCAGTGCTGAACAACGCTGACCTGCACTTTGGAAACCTGAGCTTATTACATCATCAACAACTTGCTCTGGCAGCGCTGTTGAGTCCACAATCATACAGTTTTGGCCACCGGTTTCTGCAATTAGCGGTACTTGAATATCGTTACGCGCAGCCAGTGTTTGTGAAATCAGTGTGCCTGTTTCTGTAGAACCGGTAAACATAACAGCCTGAATACGCTCATCAGGTACAATTGTTTTACCTACCTCAGAACCGCGGGCAATCACCGGCTGTACTACATGCTCTGGTAAGCCAACCGAAAGCATTAGCTCAATAGCGCGAAGTGCAATTAAGCTTGTTTGCTCTGCAGGTTTTGCAATAACAGTATTACCAGTCACAATGGCAGCGGCCACCTGACCTAAGAAAATAGCAAGCGGGAAGTTCCACGGGCTAATACATAAAATTACACCGCGTGCTTCAAAGCGCTCATCGCTTGCAAGTTCTTCTGCACGTGCCGCGTAGTAACGACAAAAATCAACGGCTTCACGTACTTCGTCAATACCATCTTGCGCAATTTTACCGGCTTCTTTAATACAAATAGCGACGAGCTCATCGTGGTGACGCTCTAAAATATCTGCCACGCGGCGTAATAAATTAGCACGCTCTTTTACAGATGTTTGTGACCATGACTCAAACGCCGCTTCTGCATTGGCCAAAATGTCTTTCATCTCATCGCCAGATTGCAGTTTAACGTGGCCGATGATTTCGTTGTGATTAGCTGGGTTTTTAACCGCTAATGCGCCTTCAGGTACTTGGCTTTGATCAATTAAATGCTCGTTAAACCAGCTTTCAAGGTTTTCTTTGAATGGCGTAATTACATTAATATCGGTTAAGTCCATGCCTTTAGAGTTAGCACGTTCATCGCCGTATAAGTCGATTGGCATTTTAATTTGCGTATTGTACTTATTACGTAAACCTTGCAGTGTTTCTACTGGATCAGGTAATAGCGACTCAACTGGTTTAGTGGTATCAACAATGGCGTTTACAAACGATGAGTTAGCGCCATTTTCTAGTAAACGACGTACTAAGTAGGCAAGTAGGTCTTCGTGCTGGCCAACGGGTGCATAAACACGGCATTGAATTTTTTCTTCATTTACGATTTGGTCAAATAAAGATTCGCCCATACCGTGTAAACGCTGGAATTCAAATCCGGTGTTATCGCCTTTAGCAACTTCTAAAATAGTGGCTGCAGTGTAAGCGTTGTGTGTTGCAAATTGCGGGTACAGTACATCGCGTGCTTCTAGCATTCTAATAGCACAAGCTTTGTAAGATACATCGGTAGTTGCTTTACGCGTAAATACTGGGTAGTGCTCTAAACCATCTTGTTGCGTGGTTTTAATTTCTGTATCCCAGTAGGCACCTTTTACAAGGCGAACCATCATTTTACGGCCTACACGAGTAGCAAGTTCAGTTACCCATTCAATAACAAAAATAGCGCGCTTTTGGTATGCTTGTACGGCTAAACCAAAACCTTGCCAGTTACCTAAATCTTCATCGCTAAATACCGCTTCTATAACATCTAGAGAAATATCTAAGCGGTCAGCTTCTTCTGCATCAACTGTAAAGCCAATGTCGTATTTTTTAGCAGCAAGCGCGAGCTCTTTCAGTTTAGGTACAATTTCGGCCATTACGCGGTCTTTATGCGTGAATTCATAACGTGGATGAATAGCAGAAAGTTTAACTGAAATACCAGGGCTTTTAACTGGGCCACGGCCATTTGCCGCTTTACCAATTGCATGGATTGCGTTCATGTAGCTGTCGAAGTAACGCTTGGCATCTTTCATTGTGCGCGCGCCTTCGCCTAGCATGTCGTATGAGTAAACGTAGCCTTTTTGCTCTTTTTCAGCAGCGCGTTCAATGGCTTCGTCAATGGTGCGACCCATAACGAACTGCTTACCCATAATTTTCATGGCAAAGTTTACAGACTTGCGAATCACAGGCTCGCCTAAACGACCTATGGTCTTTTTAAGCATGCCAAATTGCTGTTCTTTGGTTTTATCTGTGTAGTTAACCATTTTACCGGTTACTAATAATCCCCACGAAGAAGCATTAACGAATAAAGAATCGCTGCTTCCTAAATGAGAACTCCAATCACCTTTAGCAAGCTTGTCACGAATTAACGTATCTTGCGTGGCTTTGTCTGGTACGCGAAGTAGGGCTTCGGCCAAACACATTAACACTACACCTTCCTCACTAGAGAGTGAGAATTCATTTAAAAGTGCGTCTACACCGCTTTGACCGTCTTGATCTTTTCGAATGTTTAAAACAATCTGGCGAGCTCTTTCCCATGCACGGCTTCGTGCTTTAACACCCACTTCTGCAAGTGGTAAAATATGATCAATAACAGCATTTTCATCAATGCGGTAAAAATCACGAATTTTCTGTCTTGTAGGACAGGTTGTTGTCAAATCGCCATTGAATAACATAAGCAACCCTTAGGAATGTTAATATGTAAATAGTAGAACAAAACTTATGTGCTTGGGCTGTTGAGCTAAAGCAACTTTGCTACCAATAAATTACCAGTGATGTAATGCGTGCATTCTAATTAAATTTCAGCAGAATATGCTGGTTAAATTTCACGATTTACGATAATTTACAGGGCATATTTTCAACTTATCCGTATAAAATTCTGTATGACAAGTCCAAATAGATTACGCCTGCTTGATCGTATCGATTTAGCAATATTAGACGTTCTTCAAAAGAACGGCAGAATTTCTAATGTTAACCTAGCAAAACAGGTTAATTTAAGTCCTAGTCCATGCCTTGACCGTGTAAAACGTTTAGAGCAAGAAGGCTATATAGAAGGGTACTTTGCAAAGCTTAGCGAACAAAAGCTGAATCAGAGCTTAGTAGCGCATGTGCAAGTATCGCTGGTGACATCTAACACGGCCGTTTTTAAAGTATTTAAAGAGCATATACTTAAAATTGAGCAAGTTGTAGAGTGCGATATGGTAGCGGGAGGGTACGACTACCTGCTAAAAATTAGGGTCTCGGATATGGATGAGTATCGACAGGTGCTAGGAGACTTGGTCGACATTCCGGGAGTAGGTACTCACCATACTTACATGGTAATAGAAAAAATTAAGCAGGATCCTGGTTTACGTTTGGATGTTTAAAAGCCAAATGCTTATTGCAATACATTACACACATTAAAAAAGCACCTAAGGGTGCTTTTTTAATGATTAGCCAGCGGCTATTAAACTTAGTTAACCAAGGTTTAGGTTAATTAAGCCCACCCTTCGTAGCGCTTACGGCGCGAAAGTACAACGGTAAGTATAATACCTAAAAACAAACCTATAAAAGCAATAGCGCCACCATAAGTAAGTAGTTGGCGTTTTTCTTTTGCAGTGGCAGCTTGTTTTTGAGCACGCTCTTGTTCAAGTGTTGTTTGCAGCTCAGTAATTTGTTGATTAAGCAACTTGTTTTGATTAGTTAAGCTTTGATTATGTTCTTGTAACTGAGGTAGCTCAATTTGTGCTTGGCGTAGTTTGTTTTGCACTGTGCTCATTTCGCTACTGAGTGTTTGATACTGCTGATGAAGCCCTGGCGTTTGCGATATAAATTTAGACTCAACCCAACCTTCACGGTCTTTATCATCTTTTATTTTTATAAAGCCGTTTTCTTCTTTTGATAGCACGGTTAATTTAGTACCCGCATCTACAGAGCCAAGTAAGCGGTAGTTTTTACCTGCGCCAGAGCGCATAAAGGTATATAGATTATCGATTATATAAGCTGAATTTGCATCTGATGAATTGGCTGTTTGAGCTTCTTGTGCTTGGCTTATAAACGAGGTGGCTGTTAAAAGTAGCCCTAGTAAACAGTGTTTTAGCATTTATCTACCTTGTTAGTCTATCCGTGTCCGTTGTGGTTGTGATTGAGATTTTCACATAAGTAGTGAGATAGTATGGATTAAACGCGTTAATAGCAAGGTTGATATTGTAACCCAGTGCGGGCGTTGCTCAGCCAAAAAGGTTAAAAAATTTGCAAAATGAGGTGGCTTTGTTTATTTTGAGCACTTATTTATTTTAAAGGTAATCCTCAACCCTAATGGATACTGAGATAGAACTGAAGTTTTTGGTATCAGATGCCGTTGTTCCACTGATCCCCTCGCTAATCACACAATTTGCTAAAACGGTTATTAATAAACCTTCACGTAGTTTGCAAAATGCCTATTACGATACCCCAAGTAGAGAGCTAAGAGCCCTTGATATAGGTTTTAGAACCCGCTGTGCCGACAGTAAATGCGAACAAACAATAAAGCTTGCTGGCGAAGTTGTGGGTGGGCTACACCAACGTCCTGAATACAACTTACCCATTGAATCAAGCCGTCCTGATTTATTAGCATTTAATAATGCTATTTGGCCTCATGGTATGCAAGTAAATGCTATTAGCGATAATTTATATCCTATTTTTAGCACTAACTTTATTCGTCGTACTTGGTTAATTGAAACCCCAAATGGCGCAAAAATTGAAGTCGTGCTAGATAAAGGCGAAATAGCTGCATCAGGTAAGGTTGATATTATTAGCGAGCTAGAAATAGAGCTTGTTGAGGGCAACAGAGACGAGCTATTTGCTTTGGCAGATAAACTTGTTAGCCAAAACTGTATTCGTTTAGGGCTTTATTCAAAAGCAGCTAGAGGCTACCGACTAGCCGATGAAACACCGCTCAAACCAAGTAAGTCTATTGGGTTTGTAAAATTAAAAAAACAAGCAACTCAAGAGCAAGCACTAATAGAGGCCATGAACTTTGGTATTCGTTTTGTGCAAAAGCATGAGCAGTGTTACTTTGACAAACCAAGTTTAAAAACGCTCAAACGTGTGACTGATGGCATTAGCTTAATTAGGCATAATTTTTGGTTGTTTGACGATATTGTAAGTAAAGAGAGTACTGAGCAATTAAGAACAGAGTTAAAGTGGCTGTTAAGTGAATTAGCCTGGGTTGAAAATGCAATTCAGCTAAAAACTTATACATCTAAACGCCATGCATTTTATAAAAAAATAAATGCAGCGCCTGCATTAGCGCAAGTTATTAACGATTTAAAAGAGCTACAGCCAAGCATTGATGATATTAATGCTTTGTTTCAAAGCGCGCGATACAACCGTTTATTGCTGTCGTTAACTACCTGGTTGGTAGATAAACAATGGCGTAAGTTTTGGGGGCAAACTCAGCTACAAGCGGCAGAGCAGCCAGTAGCTAAAATTGCTAAACGTTTATTTAATAAAGATTGGCAAAATTTAGATAAGCTACTTCCTAAAGAGCAAACGCTTACAGCACAAGATTATTTAAGCTTACGCACCCAATTAGAAAACAGCTTATTAAGCGGTAATTGCTTAGGGTCATTGTTTGACAAAGAAGAGCGCTTAGAATTTAGACTGCCGTGGCTGGATATTTCTCATGGTATGTACGAGCTCAGCACGCTGGAATATTTAAAGCAGCTTTGTGGCGGACAAGAAGACGAGCAGTTGGCTAAAATTCAACAGTGGCTAGATCAAAAGTCAGATTACTTAGTCAGTGCAATGGAGCAAAGCCGTTTAGCGTCTTTTGATATAGAGCCGTACTGGCAGTAATATATTTAAGCAGGTGTGTATGGGCACCTGCTTTAATCTTTTTGTTGAAACGTTCTTAAACCTCCTAAATTAAATAACCTCTTAATTTCTACGTAATAAAAATGGTGCGTTAGTCACTCGTTAACTATGCTTATAGTCATAAACCTGCAGCGGTAAGACTAATATGAAGTGTAGTGTTGTTTTGCTTTTTTTATTCAATAGTATGGGTGTCTATGCTCAAACCTTTACTTTTGGTGTAGTTCCGCAATATGAGCCTCAAAAACTCACTGCAATATGGCAGCCCTTTCTTAATAAAGTAACCGAAAAAACAGGCGTGCAACTAAAGCTTGTTACCGTGGAATCAATCCCGGTTTTTGAGCAAGGGTTTGCAGATGGCGATTACGATTTTGCTTATATGAACCCATGGCATAGTGTGATTGCTTACGACAAACAAGGCTATTTACCTATAGTGAAAGATGCTGCGCGCCATTTGCAAGGCGTATTAGTGGTCAATAAAAACAGTAATGTTGAATACGTTAAGCAGCTTGAAGGCGCCGAAATTGCTTTTCCTGCGCCTAATGCATTAGGCGCTTCTTTATTAATGCGGGCGGAGCTTGCCCTATTGTATGGCTTAACAATAAAGCCTGTGTATGTACAAACGCACTCATCTGTTTATTTAAATGTGGCACTTAACGCAACGCCTGCCGGCGGCGGGGTAATGGGCACATTAAAGCAACAGCCTCAAAACTTGCAGCAAAAGCTAAAAGTTATTTACAAAACGCGTAAGGTTAGCCGCCACCCCATTGTGGTTCACCCTAGAGTAAATAATCAGGTACAAGCGCAAGTTCAACAAGCAATTATAGAAATAGGGAGCGACCCTAAACAAAAACACTTACTAGCGGGTATTCCTATAATTAACCCGAGTAAAGCAAGCATTGACGATTATAAACAATTAACGCAATGGGGTTTACGCTCGTTTTATGTTGAAAATTAACTGGTGGCGCAGCCTAAGGGTTCAAAGCTTTATTGCAGTAATGGCATTTGGCTTTTTATTAATATGCTTATTTATTTTTTACGCTTTGCCAGAGCAAGCTAGGTGGGTAAACGATGGCCTTTCTAGCGCAGCGCAGCGCTCTTTACAGCAACTATCGACATCAATAAAAACCCCTTTATTAACTCGTCAATACGCACAGCTGTATGAGCAAATAGATGCGCAACTTAATACAAACCCTAATTGGAAAGCAATTAGGGTAGTAGAGCCGACTACAGGTAATCAGTTATATCCATTAGATGAGTGGCAGCTGTTAGCGCAGCAGGGCAATGTTACGTTAAATGAGCATATTGCTTTTTTAGATAAACCTTTGGCTGAAATAACGTTAGTCGTTAATTTTGAAGACGAAATAAACGAAGCGGCCAAGCTACATTACACATTAATTTATATTCAGTTTTTTATACTTGTGGTGTTTTTTATTGGCTTAGCTTGGTTGGTCGATTATAGAATTACCAGCCCTTTACGGGCGCTCGAAGTCGCATTTTCTAAACTGGCTAAAGGGAACTTTGATTGCCACGTTAGCGTTCAGCAAAAAAATGAGATTGGCAGCGTCATAAATGCATTTAATAAAATGGCCGGTGAGGTTGCTACTAATCATCAAAAAGTAAACGCGCTGAGAATTCAAGCCGAGTCGGCCAGTAAGGCTAAGTCTGACTTTATGGCGAGTATGAGCCATGAGCTTAGAACGCCGTTAAATGCTATTTTAGGGTTAGCTCAGCTTTATCAATATGACAGTAAAGCAACCGAGGTACACAAAGACAATGCGCAAAGTATTTACCAAGCTGGTGAGCATTTACTTTTACTAATAAACGACGTGCTAGATTTAACTTCTATTGAATCGGGGAATATGCAGTTTAATTTTGAATATGCCCCCGTGAAAGACATGCTACAGCATAGTATTGAAATGGTGAGCGAACTTGCCAGAGTTGAGCTTGTTACTATAAATACTCACAATATTGACTCCCTTGAAGGTATTTACTTATATGTAGATAAGCGCCGTTTTAAACAGGTACTGCTTAATTTACTTTCCAACGCAATAAAATATAACAAAGTGCGAGGTAAAATAGATATACGCTGCGAGATTGCTGATTCAAGCCGCTGTAATATTGATATTGAAGATACAGGGTGCGGTTTTTCAGAAGATGATATTTTAAGGCTTTTTAAACCCTTTGATAGACTAGGGGCAGAGACCAGTAAAACACATGGTACAGGCATAGGTTTAGTTATTACTAAAGAGCTTGTAGAGCGTATGCAAGGGCAGCTACAAGTAAATAGCCAAATAAATAAAGGCGCGTGTTTTACCATTAGCTTTAATAGTTTTAAAGAAAGCGCTTTAACGACTATACAAGCTGATGAACCGATAAATCACCCCAGCAGTGAGCCCGCAGACTCCGCCACAGGTAAACTCCCAGTATTAAATGTGCTGGTGGCAGAAGATCAACTGACTAATCAGCAGGTTTTAAAGCAGCAACTGACCATGCTTGGTGTTAATTCAACGTTTGCAAATAATGGTGAACAGGCCTGGCAAATGCTCCAAGATAAGTGTTTTGATATGCTACTTACCGATATTCAAATGCCGTTGTTAAATGGCCTTGAATTGGCTAAAAAAATCCGAAAAAACACACAGTTCAATGAGCTAATAATTATTGCTGTTACTGCCAATATAATGGAAAAAAACATACAGGATTGTTACAGCGCTGGGATGAACGGTTTTTTAACTAAACCGATAGAGCTTGAAAGCCTAAAAGCACTGTTAATGAAGCACTCTCAAGGCGTTGTTCCTTCGCATACACAGCCGCTGCAAATTACAGCGCAAGCAAGCTCTATGTATAGTCAATTAGATATGCCTTTATTGTTTTCGATGTTAGGAAAAGATACGCATGTACATTGTTTAGTCTTTCAGGCGTTTTTACAAACCGCTTATGAGCAAGTTAAATTAATTGAAGCGTATACACATAGTTTAAATTACGCCGATTTATCTTTTCAGGCGCATGGTTTAAAGTCATCTGCTAAATCGGTTGCAGCGTTAAAGTTAAGTGACATTTGCCAGCAAATAGAAAGCTTAGCAGCGCAAAATAAGGTCGATGAAGCGTTATTATTTGCACTACAAACAGGGTTTAATGAAGTGG
This sequence comes from Pseudoalteromonas agarivorans, assembly GCF_024518735.1. Taxonomy (NCBI): domain Bacteria; kingdom Pseudomonadati; phylum Pseudomonadota; class Gammaproteobacteria; order Alteromonadales; family Pseudoalteromonadaceae; genus Pseudoalteromonas; species Pseudoalteromonas agarivorans. The sequence goes on along the minus strand of NZ_JANIGJ010000002.1, from coordinate 420,808 downwards.
TTACACAGTTAAAAGTGTACTGTAATAAACATGAGGCATCTTCTTAATGCCTCATGTAATGGCCCTTTTAATTAATATTTAGCGGCCTGCCCTTTAGCGGGTAGGGAGCTTAAAATGAAGTCGCGTAAATCGTTATTAGAAAGCTTAAGATCTTCATGTCTTAGGTACATCATATGGCCGCTGCGGTACCCTTTAAAGCTTAACCTGTCTTTCATTTTTCCACTAGGGTCAAGCTGCCATAACGTGTATTTAGCATCAAAGTAATTTGTTGCGCCATCGTAGTAACCCGCTTGAATCATGACGTTTAAATACGGGTTTTGCGCCATCGCTAAACGTAAGTTTTCGCCGGTATTATTTTTACTGCGATCCCATGGGTGAACATTGCCAAATAAGTTGTATTTTACATCCGTTTTATAGTTGAGCTCTTCACGCAGGTAATAGTTAATTGCAGGCGTAAATGAGTGCAGCCAAGAGGTAAGCTCAGCCCAGTAATCAGGTGATTCGCCAGCATCGCGTTTATCAATACCTAAATAGCGCGAATCTAGACGTCCGACAGTTTGTCCGCGCTCACGTAAAAGTTCTTTCCAAAAAAATCGAGTGGGAATATCTAAGTTGTTTTGCGCTACAAACTGCTCTGAAAGGCCTGCATATTCGGCCATTTTCTTTATTATTTGGCGTTTTTTATCGGCATCGATAAAGCCACCTTTAGCGAGGGCAGGAATAAGCTCATTAATAGTGAACTGTTCTACTTCGGGTAAAAGTTCATTGAGATCTTTTTCTTGCAAGTTTTTATTCAGTGCTTTGTGATACCACGCAGTTGCAGCAAAATAAGGTAAGCGATTAGCCGCTTTTATAGGACCGTCGCGTTTTATACCAATATCGGTCGGCGATACTAATACCACCCCATTAATGTACATCCATTGACTGTTTTGTAGTTCATGGGCAAGGCCTGATACACGAGTAGTGCCGTAGCTTTCTCCAATTAAAAACTTAGGTGAGCGCCAGCGCTCGTTTCGGTTAACAAAGGTATTTAGCCATTCAGCTAAGTATTTTATGTCGGCATTCACACCAAAAAAGTGCTCTTTTTGTTGCTCTTTCGAAAGCATTTCACCTTTGGCGTTTTCTACTACGCGTGAATAACCTGTATTTACCGGATTTACATAAACAATATCTGCTACATCTAATACTGAGTAGGGGTTATCTTTTACGCCATAAGGCTGAATGGGGTAGCCTTCGTCATCAATTTTTAATACGCGTGGGCCAGTATAGGCTAAGTGCATCCATACAGATGCAGAGCCAGGCCCGCCATTAAACGATATCAGTAATGGGCGAGCTGCGGTGTTATCGACTTTATCTCGTGTGTAATAGGTATATTGTAATGTGGCAATGGCATCGCCATTATCATTCCACACCGGCTGAGTGCCTGTTTTAACTGTGTAGCTAAAGCGTTCACCATTAATTTTAGCTTTATGCTTAGTGACTACGTGGCTATCAATGTCTATTTTTCGTTGGTTTTCTGCTGTTGCAGTACTGCTAAGCAATACGATGGCAAGCGCTAAGGTGTAACGAGTTAATTGGACAAGCTTCATTGTCGTTCCTTATTTTTGTTTAGGTGCTATTTAAAATAAAAAACACACAAATAACAAAAGTATTGAGATTAATGGTCGATAATACTGGTTAAGCCTAAGCTTATACACGCCGACATTGTTTATTTAGGGATAATTTATCTTAGCGTGTTTAGCTTAGCTAAAAAATCAAGTATATTTGGTCGACTTTGTATTTAAATTAAATACACGCCTTGCGCTTAGATTAATGGACTTAGCCTACTTACTGGCTTCATAAACAGAACTTTATTGGATGTTTTTCATAACTTGTCGCTTTAGTGCAAGTTTAAGTACGTAAAATAACAAGATTAAAGAGAAGTTTATGCAAAGAGTATTAGTGGTTGAAGACAGTAAAGTAGTGCAGCAGGTGCTACGCCACTTATCGGCTCAATATTTAGATGTCGCTGTCGATTTTGCCTGGTCATTAAATGAATGCCAAGACTATATTGAGAAACATAAATACTCGCTGGCTTTAGTTGATTTAACTTTGCCCGATGCACCTAATGGCGAGGTCGCTAAATTCACACTTTCACACGCCATTCCTACTGTGGTACTTACCTCAAAAATTGATGAATATAAGCGCCAACAAATGCTAGAGCTTGGTGTTATTGATTACGTAATAAAAGACAATCGCGATTCATACCATTACGCTATCAAGTTAGTAGCTCAGCTTCTGAGAAATCAAGGCTGTAAGGCGTTGGTTGCTGATGATTCAATGCTAAGCCGCTCCTTAATGAAACAAATGTTAGAAAAGCAATTATTTGATGTAACCGATGCGCAAGATGGTCAGCAAGCACTCGAAATAATAAAAAGTAACCCTAATATAAAATTGCTCATGACCGATTATGCGATGCCATTAATGGATGGCTTTGAACTGGTTAAAGCGGTGCGTAATTTTAGAGGGCGCGATGATTTGGCCATTATCGGGCTTTCGGGGGCAGGTAAACATGGGTTATCGGCTCGGTTTATTAAATACGGTGCCAACGACTTTTTAACAAAGCCATTTATGAATGAAGAGTTTCACTGTCGTGTTATGCAAACAATGGAGCAGTTGTCACTGATTGCGGATATTAAAGAAAGTGCATACAGAGACTATTTAACGGGTATGTATAACCGCCGTTATTTTTACCAATATGCAGAGCAACTATTAAAAAAACAACAGCAAAACACGCTTGCATTACTCGATATAGATTTCTTTAAAAATATTAATGACACCTTAGGCCACGAAGCGGGCGATCAGGCACTAAAGCAGGTAGCCACGTTAATTAAAACTACGTTTTCTAAGTTTACCGTTGCGCGGGTGGGCGGCGAAGAGTTTGCCATTATATTAGATGATATAGACACGGCGCGTGGGCGAGAGTACTTAGAAGGCTTTAGAAAAAAACTCGCTAAACATGAATTTTTAATCGATGAAAAACCGTTTTCTATCACCATCAGTATTGGTGTTGCTGATTTTCAAAACACTGATTTAACACAAGCCATGCGCATCGCTGATGCGGCCCTTTACGAAGCCAAAAACAATGGCCGAAACTGTGTTGTGTAAATATAAAAAATAACACTAATTACAAGCTAGTAGGGCGTCACTTTTGATGATGCACCAATGTAGCTAAGTTGTTAAAAAAGCGCACCTTGATGGTGCGTTTTTTTTGTTTTAAATTTACTATTCATGCTTATCTTATTGATATTAAGTGTTTTTTAATAGTGGCACAAAGGTTGGATTATGTAAGCCAACAGGATAACAATAAAGCGTCCGAGGGGGCCACTATGAAAATGATTAGTGCAATCATAAAACCATTTAAATTAGATGATGTGCGTGAAGCGCTCGCTGATTTAGGTATTGAAGGGATGACCGTAGTTGATGTTAAAGGTTTTGGACGTCAACGAGGCCATACAGAGCTGTATCGTGGAGCAGAGTATCAGGTAGATTTTATTCCTAAGATCAAACTTGAAATTGCTACTCGTACTGAAAATTGCCAACGCGTAGTTGAAGCAATTACCAAAATTGCATCAACAGGCAAAATTGGTGACGGTAAAATTTTCGTGTACGACTTAGATCAAATTGTGCGTATTCGTACGGGCGAACTTGATGAAGAAGCAATTTAAGGGGGCTGATTAATGGAAAACACAATTGTAGAACTCAAATTTTCACTCGACACCTTTTATTTTCTGGTGTCGGGTATATTAGTAATGTGGATGGCAGCAGGTTTTGCCATGTTAGAAGCGGGTTTAGTTCGCTCTAAAAACACCACTGAAATTTTAACTAAAAACGTGGCGCTGTATTCTATCGCATGTACCATGTTTTTATTAGTTGGCTACAACATTATGTATGTAGACAACGCTGAAGGCGGTATTATCCCTTCAATTGGCGCATTAATTGGCACGCAAGCGGCCGATGCTGACCACTCTTTAGAATCTGACTTTTTCTTCCAAGTAGTATTTGTTGCAACGGCTATGTCGATTGTATCGGGTGCTGTGGCTGAACGTATGAAGTTATTTGCTTTCTTAGCATTTGCAGTTGTTTTAACAGGCTTTATTTACCCAATGGAAGGTTACTGGACATGGGGCGGCGGTTTCTTATCAGAAATGGGTTTTGTAGATTTTGCAGGCTCTGCCATTGTTCACGGTGCTGGTGCTGCAGCTGCTTTAGCAGGTGTTATTTTACTTGGCGCTCGTAAAGGTAAATACGGTAAAAACGGTGAAATTTACCCAATTCCAGGCTCTAACCTACCACTTGCTACATTAGGTACGTTTATTTTATGGATGGGTTGGTTTGGTTTTAACGGTGGTTCGCAATTACTTCTTTCAGATAAAGAAAATGCAACAGCTGTAGGTCAAATTTTACTTAACACCAATGCCGCAGCGGCAATGGGTGCAATTGCTGCACTGTTTGTATGTAAAGTGTTGTGGGGTAAAGCTGATTTAACTATGGTACTAAACGGCGCATTAGCAGGTTTAGTTGTTATTACAGCAGACCCACTTTCACCATCTCCATTAATGGCGTGTTTACTAGGTATTTTAGGTGGCTCACTGGTTGTATTTAGCATTGTAGCTCTAGATAAAGCGAAGATTGATGACCCAGTAGGTGCTATCTCTGTTCACGGTGTATGTGGCGCGTTAGGTATTATGTTAGTCCCTGTATCTAACGGCGATGCAAACTTTGTAACACAGCTTATTGGTTTAGTGACTATTTTAGCCTTTGTTTTTGTAGCTTCATTTATTGTGTGGGCTATTTTAAAGCAAACTATGGGTATTCGCGTAACCGAAGAAGAAGAGCTAAGCGGTATGGACCAACACGATTGTGGTGTTGATGCTTACCCTGAGTTTGTATCTGTTCGCAGTAACTAATATTAAATAGATTAATCATTGTGTTCACAAAGCCCTACCTTGGTAGGGCTTTTTTTCGTTTCAGGGAAGGTTAACTTTTCAGGTGTTAGGCTATACCCAATATGCTAAGCTCACACTCGTGAATAAACCTTGGAATAAATTACACTTAAATGGCTGACAACAAAAAAACACCCAGTAGTAAAACCACTCCTAAGCGTGCACCTAAAGCAACCAGCTCGCCACGTAAAGCTAAATCAAAAACGACTAAAAAAACGTCAAACACTGTTGTTAAACGCACATTTATGCGAAAAACATGGTCTGTTTTTTGGAAATTGAGCTTAGCTGTTTTTATTGCTATGGCCATGTATCTTATTTATTTAGATTCAAAAACAACACGTATATTTGAAGGTAATAAATGGCAGTTACCTGCCCAAGTATACGCACGCTCAATGGAGTTTTACCCAGGGCAGTTTTTATCTAGTCAAGAGGTTGTGTGGGAGCTTGAGCGCCTAAATTATTCATCAGTTAATAGGCTAAGCCGCACGGGGCAGTTTGTAAAAACAGCCGATAGCATAAAAATTTACCGACGCGATTTTGAATTTTATGATGGCCTTGAAGAATCGCACATTATTGAGCTGCGTTTTGCCGGGCAAAAGGTAGCAACCATTAAAGATAAATTTGGCAGGCGCCTAAACAGCGCTCGCCTAGAGCCTGTGCAAATAGCTCGAATTGGAAATGATTCAAAGCAAGATAGAGAGTTTGTACCGCTTGATAAGTTTCCGCCTATGTTGAAAGACACGTTATTAGTGGTAGAAGATCGGGATTTTTATCAGCACCATGGTGTGTCGGTATTTTCTATTTTGCGCGCGCTTTATTCAAATATTAAAGCAGGGCGTACCGTGCAAGGTGGTAGCACCTTAACGCAGCAGCTTGCAAAAAATATATACCTAACGCGTGAGCGCTCTTTAGTGCGAAAAATAAATGAGGCATTTATTGCGCTTATTCTAGATTACCGTTATTCAAAAGATCAGATTTTAGAAGCCTATTTGAATGAAGTTTACCTAGGTCAGTCTTATAACCAAGGCGTGCATGGCATGGGCTTGGCCTCTGAGTTTTATTTTTCAAAGCCTGTTGATGAGCTGGAATATGACCAAATAGCGCTGCTGGTGGCGATGGTCAAAGGGCCTTCGTATTACAATCCTCGACGCTATAAAGAGCGCACTATGGAGCGTCGCGATCTAGTACTGCGCTTAATGGTTGAAAACAAGCTACTAACTACAAAAGAATATCGTGCATCACTTAAACGTCCAATTAATATAGCGCCTATGAAAGCAAGTTTACAAAAGTCATACCCTGGCTTTTTAGAACTTGTAAACCGTGAGCTTAAGCAGTTATTACCTGATCAAAAAACACTAGATGCCGGTGTGCGTGTATTTACTTACTTTGATTTGCAAAAACAAACGGCGATGGAAGAGTCCATTCAAAAAAGTTTACCGTATCTAGAAAAACGCCCTAACACCGATAAACTCGAAGCAGCCATGATCTCAGTTAATGTAGAAAAAGGCGGTGTGTCGGCTTTAGTGTCGGGGCGCGATGTTCGCTACTCAGGTTTCAACCGAGTGCTCGATACTAAACGAAATATTGGCTCTTTAGTTAAACCCGCGGTGTACTTAACAGCCCTGCAGTTACCACATTATAACTTAGCCACATTACTTGATGACTCCCCTGTGCAGGTAACAAATGAGCAGGGTAAAGTGTGGCAACCTGAGAACTTTGATCACCAATACCGAGGCGCATTGCCACTTTATAAAGCCTTTAGTAACAGTATTAATATTCCTGCGGTAAATTTAGGCCTAGATGTAGGTGTTGATAAAGTAGCAAATACGCTCAAAGGATTAGGCGCAAAAGGTATTATAGATGAATACCCCTCGCTGCTACTTGGTGCTGTAGAAATGTCGAGCCTTGAGGTTGCCCAGCTTTATACAACTATCGCAGCAGATGGCGAGTATAGAGAGCTTACTTCTGTATCTGCGCTAACAGACTCGGTAGGTAACGTTTTGTATAAGCATAAAGTTAAGTCTGAGCCGCGCTTTGCAAAAGACGCAGTATATATGACTAAATATGCCATGAAGCGAGTGACAAAAGACGGCACCGCTAAGCGTCTAAACTTACACTTTCCATCAATTCAGCTTGCCGGGAAAACAGGCACTAGTAATGATTTACGTGATAGCTGGTTTGCAGGGTTTGATCAAAACACAGTGACCGTTGCATGGCTTGGTAGAGACGATAATAGAAGCACCGGTTTAACCGGTAGTGTGGGCGCGTTAGAAGCTTATATTCGTTACTTAAAACCGCTCAACCCTGAAGCAATAGCAGATACACGTCCGCCATCAATAAGATGGGCTTTCGTCAATGAAAGAACGGGTTTACAAGCACCGCCCGGATGCGGAAAAGTCATTCAGTTACCACTAAGAGCCAGTGAGTTTGAACCTAGGCCGCAGTGTATACGCTAATAAAATAAAGTCCTTAATGATAAAACCGCTAACTCAGCGGTTTTATTATATTTAGCTTACCTATCAAGATTTAAAAAACTGCATTGATTTAGTTAAGTCATCAGAGAGCTGACTAAGTTGCTGTGCGTCTTGCAGTGTAGATTGTGCAGAGAGAAGAGTTTGATCTGCTAAGTTACTTACTTCTTGTGAATCAGTTAATGCTTGGGTGGTTGCGTTAGATTGCTCTTTAACCCGCAGTGCTATTTCCTCGCCTTGGTGTTTTATATCGCCCATACTTTGCTCTGCACTTTGTAAAATATCGTTTGTTTCGGTGGCGGCGTTTACCGATTGTTCCATCTTCTGGACACTTGAGCGCATTTTTTGTTGTGTATCGTCAGAAGCTTGTTGGAGTGAGCTAATAATTTGGTGAATTTCTTGCGTTTGAGTTTGTGTACGCTGTGCAAGGGTTCTTACTTCATCAGCTACCACTGCAAAACCACGGCCATGTTCACCGGCTCGTGCGGCTTCTATTGCTGCGTTTAGGGCTAATAAATTAGTTTGATCGGCTATTTCGCTAATGCCTTTACTTACTTTACTAATTTCTTGGCTATCTTGAGCTAGTCTATCTAAGGCTTGTTGGCTTTCGGCAAATTCAACCTGAAGGTCTTGCATGTATTTGGCAAGTTCCATGGTGTTGTTAGAGCCTTGCTTTACATGCTGCGCGGCATCTTGTGCTGTTAACATCGCTTGATTAGCAGACTCTTCTACACTCACTGCACTTTGCTCCATATTACTTAGTGCATCATGAATAGCGTTTACCCGTATTTGCTGTTTTTCAACATCGTTACTCGTTTGGCTGCTTGCCTGTGAAAGCGATTTAGTGGCGCCGCATAGCTCCACAGTACTTGCTTTTACATTCTCTAAAAGTTTTGAAAAGGCATTAAGAAGTGCGTTATATCGCGCTGCAATAATACCCATTTCATCATTAGTACTTGAGTTGATAACCGCATTTAAGTCGCCATTTGCTGCTCTTTGCGCAGCTTCGGCAAAGCGATTAATGGTATCAACTACCGCAAAATAAAAACCAACCATTAAGTAAAATGCAATCAATAAACTAATTAATGATGCAGCTAATACAGTGTTTCTTGTCAAGCGTTGCGTGTTCAGTTTTTCATTTATTAGCGATTCAAGGGTAGGGATGCTTTTATCAATTAGTTGGCTAATACGACTAAGCACTTGGCTGGTAAGCCCTGCAAATTCGTTTTGTGTAAGCTGTATATCATCTGGTTCAAGCAGCTTTTTATCAATGGCTGTTTTAAAAGCGGCTATGGCGTTATGTAAATTAGTGAGAGAGGGCGTCAGTGCTTTATTTACAGATGCATCGGCCGTGGTGGCAATTGTAAGTATTTTATCGAGTTGCTGCTGGTACAAAGGTAGCGACTTACTTAAGTTTGAAAGCGCAATAAAAGTCTCTGGTGTAAAACGCTGATTAGTAAGAACAGTATTAGCGCTTTGCGCTGTCGCGTTTATCTGCATGATAAGCGCAGGTATAGGCGTAGCTAATGCGCGATTAACATAAGCACTCGCAAGTTGGTTATCTAAGGCTAAATTAGACTGTATTGAAACCAGCTCAAGTACGTCATTCATTTGCTCATCTTTTACATTAAAACCACGTGCTTTAGCTACTTTTACATTTTTATAGGTTTCACCCTGCATTTGATTTGCAAGAATGTCTCTGTAGCCCAGTAAACCTTGTTTTTGCATTTGAGAGACGCTGATACTCTCGCTTAATAAAGAGACTAAAAAAAACAAACTAAGCGCAAGGGGTAATAATAAAATACCAAAAACTAAAGCAATTTTAGTTTTATATTTTAAGTTGCCCATTAATGATATAGCAGGTGCTGCTAAGTGCCTTAAGCTCGTCATACGTTTCTCTTGTGGGGTAAAAGTGAGTCTAGAAAGTGAGACCGTATAAAGGCTAAAAACCATTCAATTATCAATACGCACAAATAAAAAAAGCCCGTAAGGGCTTTTTTTAACTTTAGAGTTAATAACGCACATTATTAACACATGTATTGGATGCTTATAGCTTAGCGAAGGCGCGCTCTGCAGCTTCAATAGTCGCTTGTACTTCTTGCTCTGTGTGCGCAGCACACACAAACCCTGCTTCAAATGCAGAAGGTGCTAGGTATACGCCTTCTTCCAGCATTAAGTGGAAAAAGCGTTTAAAGCGTTCTAAATCACATTCTGTAGCTTGTTTATAAGTGGTTACTTTTTCAGCATCAGTGAAGAAAAAGCCATACATACCGCCTGCGTAGTTAGTGGTTAAAGGAATTCCAGCTTTTTGAGCGCATGCTTCAAAGCCTTCACAAATAGCTTTAGAAATAGCTTCTAACTTTTCGTGCAAACCTGGCTCACTTAATAGCTCCAGCGATTTTAAACCCGCAGCCATTGCAATAGGGTTACCAGAAAGAGTACCGGCTTGGTAAACCGGACCTACTGGCGCAATGTAGTCCATAATTTCGGTTTTGCCGCCAAAGGCACCAACAGGCATGCCGCCGCCAATGACTTTACCTAAACATGTTAAGTCAGGTTTTATGTTGTAATACGCCTGAGCGCCACCTAATGCAACACGAAATCCGGTCATTACTTCGTCAAAAATAAGCACTGATTTGTACTCATCACATACTGCACGCAAGCCTTCTAAAAAGCCTTCTACAGGAGGAATACAGTTCATGTTACCCGCTACTGGCTCAACGATGATACAGGCAATATCGTCAGCGTATTTTTCAAATACAGCTTTTACTTCATCAAGGTTATTAAACGATACGGTAAGCGTGTGTTTTGCAAAATCCTCAGGGATACCGGGTGAATTTGGCACACCCATGGTTAATGCGCCAGAGCCTGCTTTTACTAATAATGAGTCGGCATGGCCGTGGTAACAACCTTCAAACTTAAGGATTTTATCACGCCCTGTATAGCCACGTGCTAAGCGAATGGCGCTCATTGTTGCTTCGGTACCAGAGCTTACCATACGTACTTTTTCGATTGAGGGAACAAGCGCTTTTACTTTTTCGGCCATTAAAATTTCAGCTTCAGTGGGCGCCCCATAACTTAAACCGTTTTCTACCGCTTCGTGAACAGCTTGCTTTATAGCTGGGTGGTTATGGCCCATGATCATCGGGCCCCACGAACCTACATAATCGATATAACGGTTACCATCTGCATCAAAGGTAAAGGCACCCTCGGCTTTGGTAATAAATAGTGGCGTGCCACCAACACCGTTAAATGCACGTACAGGTGAATTTACGCCACCAGGAATTGAAGTTTGTGCACGATTAAATAAATCTTGGCTTATTGTCATGAAAAATCCTATTAGTTGTCGCTTGGTAAAAGTGTTTAGCTGTCGCGTTTGCGGCTAAACCAAGGTACGTCTACTTCATATTGCTCGACTTTGTTTTCTACGCCGAGTGTTAAAGCAAACAGTGCCATACGAATTAACACGCCATTTTGTACTTGGCGGAATATAGCTAAATTGTCGTTACTGTTTAAGTCGTTATCAAGCTCATTAGCTTCTAAACGGCTATCGCGTGGGAGCGGGTGCATAAGCACAGAATTTGGCTTACAGTGCGCGTTATAAATTGATTGGCTAATTCTAAAGCCGCCACGGTATTTATTGGCTTCCTCTTGTGAAGGGAAGCGCTCTTCTTGAATACGTGTTTGGTACACAATATCGGCTGCTAAGTTCCCTTCCATTTTGTTGACTAATTGTATTTTATGGCCTGCATTTTCTACCGCATCTAAAATACTCGTTGGCATTTGCAGGCCATCGGGCGCCACCATCGAAAATTTTACGTTTTTGTAATGGCACAATAATTTAGATAATGAATGTACTGTGCGGCCATATTTTAAATCGCCAACTAAGGCGATATGCATGCCATCAATGTTTTGATCAAATCGGTTTAGTTCGCGTTCAATAGTAAGCAAGTCGAGTAGAGCTTGAGTAGGGTGCTCGTTTGGGCCATCACCACCGTTAATTACCGGTACGGTACAACCGTCTGCAAATTCGCTTACCGAGCCTGCATCAGGGTGGCGCATTGCGACGGCATCAGCGTACGCTGAAATAACGCGCGCAGTGTCGTAAAGCGATTCGCCTTTAGCAAGGGCAGAGCTTTGCATGCCGGTTGTTTCGCGCACGCCACCGCCTAGTAAATTAAAGGCAGTACCAAAGCTTACACGCGTACGCGTGCTTGGTTCAAAAAACAAATTAGCTAAAATAGCGCCTTCTAGCACTGTTGTTTGCTTTTGTTTTTTAGCATAAGGCTCCATTTTTTTCGCTACTGCAAAAATACGCTCAATGCAGTCTCTGTCGAGTTGATTTACCGACAGTATATGTTCACCTTGGAAACTTAACATGGGGTTATTCCTAATCAATCAAAGGGGCGCGATAATCCATTAAAATGGGGCACGCAATCGCGCGTGTTATAGCAAGTATTGTAAATTGCAGCGCAGTTTAACATGCGCTACACAGCTTATAAATTAGGTTTTATTACCGCAAGCGCAACAATAATTAGCAGTGCAATAACTGGGAGCTCATTAAAAATACGATAAAAACGGTCCGTTTTGGTATTTCTGTCGTGTTTAAAGTCGCTCAGTAATTTAAAGCAGTAGCCGTGGTATAGATATAAAATAATGACCAGAACCAGTTTGTAGTGTAGCCACATGCTGTATCTAAACCACTCACGGCCATACTCTACAATAGTCAATACACCAAAAACGGCCGTTAAAATAGCAAACGGGGTAACAAAAAAGAGTAGCCGACGCTCCATTACTTTAAGCATTGAGTTACAGGCTTTTTCTTCGCTCATTGCGTGGTATACAAATAACCGAGGTAAATAAAAAATACCGGCAAACCAAGCAATCATAAAAAAAATGTGCAGTGTTTTATAAATTAGTAAAGCGCTCATAAGAATCCTAAAGTAGGCTGTTACGAATAGTTAAAATATTATTTATTTGATCCCAGCGTAATAGCCCCATTATTTGCTGATCATCTAGCAAGTTGTATACATACAGGGCGCCGCTGCGTTTATCTTTTAAAATATCAAAGGCATCAGCTAAGGTCGACTGGCTGCTAATGCCTTGTAAGCTAATGTAGTTTATATTTATGTTTTCGCCCGACATCAGGGTAAGGTCATACTCTGCTAGGCGATAGCCGTTTTCTTCATCGTAAACTATTAAAGGGGTTTGGCTGTCCATGGCGTCTAAGGTGTTTTTAATTTGCTCTTTATCGTCTGAATAAAGCAGTTTAAAGTCCTCATCCATATCATCCATTATACCCACTTTTTGTAGCGCCTCCGTTGCGGGCGATACATGATAGGGTAGCCCCTGAAAATCAAGCTGTTGCAAAAATATAGACCGATTGCCAAATACTTGCAGCGCCGTTACATAGGCGGTCGTTATCACTAACATGGCCGGTACAATAATCTCTGGCGAGGACGTAAGCTCCATCACAGTTGTTAATGCTGCTAACGGCGCATGTAATGTAGCTGCGAGTAATCCTGCCATTCCTAATACGCCGTATGTGCCTGCAATGTCAGCACCTGGGCTTATAAATTGGGCAAAAAAGGCCATTAAAGTACCTGTTAATACACCTAGCCCAATAACGGGACCTATTAAGCCGCCCGGTATTCCTAGGCCAATGGCAAACAGGGTCGCCAGTAGTTTAGCTATTAAAATAGTGGTAAGTAGCTGCGCGTTTTCAGGCGATTCAACCGCAATAGTAATCGCACTCATACCCGAACCCATTGCTTGGGGCACTGCATAGGCAATAATACTCGCAATACAACCTGCAATGAGTAAACGAGGAAACATGCTTAAAGGTTTAAATGTTTTTATGATCAGCATTAAATTTTGATTAAAGCTATAGGCAATTGCCCCTAAGGCCATGCCACATAAAATTAAATATGGGTAATGCCAACCACTCAATGGCGTAATGCTAATAAGTGCAAGCTCTGAGCCTTCACCAAACACAAATTGGGTTGCTAATGCACCAGTTAGTGCGGCAAGCATAATTGGTACAAAAATATGCACTTTGTACTCACGTAGCACCACTTCCATTACAAAAATAACCGCAGCCAGTGGGGTATTAAACGAGGCCGCAATACCAGCGGCGACACCACAGCCACTTAATGTACGCATGGCGTTATGCGGTAAATGAAGTTTATCGGCTAATATACTTGCGCCAGTGGCGCCCATATGAACAGATGGCCCTTCGCGGCCAACCGAAAAACCACTAATAAGTGCCAGTGCACCACCAACAAATTGGTTTACGGTGTTGTAAAGCGGCATTTGCCCGTAGTGGCGTTTAATGCGATGAATAACAAAAGGAATGCCTAATCGGTAGTGTTTAAAGCCAGTAAATGCAGCAAATGTAGCAATCAGTAGCGCAGCAATTAACGGCATTAAAACCCGTTCAAGAGTGGGGATAGTAGTAAAATTATCGGGAGTGTCTAAAAATAAGCTTTGAAAAAACAGAATCGTTAAGCGAAATAAAATAATAAAAAATGCAGCAATTAAACCAGCACTTACGCCTAATAAGCATAATTGCACAGAGGTTTTTGGTTTTGCTAATCGACGCCTGAGTTGCTCAAGCCACATGCTGTATTCTCCGCCACATTTTTTCAGCGAGCAGTTTAACAAAAGTGTGCAGGTAAGTCCTTGTGATTTTGCAATTTTAAACACTTATATTAACAAATATTACAGCAATCACTGAAAACACATTTTGCTATCGTATCGGTTAAAGCAATAGTTAAAAGCCTAAGATAGCACAAGAGATGTTTGACTATACTTGATTAAAACACTCGGGTATTAGATAATCACGCCATTGCGATATTGAGGGTTTTAAAATGTCTGAAGAATTACCAATAAAGTTCAGCGATGCAGCTGCTGTTCGTGTTAAACAGTTAATCGACGAAGAAGAAAATCCAGATTTAAAACTGCGTGTTTACGTAACAGGTGGTGGTTGTTCTGGTTTTCAATATGGTTTTACTTTTGATGAAAAAGCAAATCCTGGCGATTTAGAAATAGTTAAAAATGGTGTAACCCTGGTTATTGACCCAATGAGTATTCAGTACTTAGTTGATGGCGAAGTGGATTACACCGAAGGGTTAGAAGGCGCACGCTTTTTTGTATCTAATCCTAATGCAACGACTACCTGTGGGTGTGGTGCAAGTTTTAGCGTTTAAGCAATTTACGCTTAGCTATTAAAGCCGCGTTAGCGGCTTTTTTAATGCCTAAAATTCAATTGGGCTGTAATGGGTAAACTGCATTATTAATACAAAAAAGCCTAATACAAAAGCAGAAAAGGCAAGTATGTATAAAAAGCCTTTTTTACCTTGTTTAATGGGTACTCCGTAGTGACGTAAAAACAAAAACCATAAAAAGCATAGTAAAATAGGCAACAAAAATAAGACTCTAAACATACTTCCTCTTTAGTCCCTCAGTTAGGGAAAAACGTTATTTATGGGAACTTTTTTACCCTTACTGTTGTTTAAACATCAATACAGCAAGGTTATTTGCACGTTAATTTGTAACAAAGTGCTTTTATCTTACAATTAATTTTTTAGGAAAAAACCTAATATTTTTGGTACGTTAACTTAAATATTCAGCATAAGTAAAGGTTAGTGGTTGGGTGAATTTATGCAAACTATGTAATTAATTATTTAACCGAACTGTTAATAGTATATAATGTATCCAAGAGTGAGACGGGCAAAATTTCACTCTTAATAAAAATAAACCTATATCCTATTTTTGCGGGTTAGCACTGAATAGATTGGTAGGTTGAATAAGTAGCAATACCTTTGCTTATTTAAGCAATAGCTTGCTATTGAATAATGTAGTGGGTATCTGCTTATATGCCTCCAATCATTGTGTGACTACTGCTTTGACGGGTATGTCATATCATCTAGTAGGAGATGTAAAATGATGGGCAAGACTGTTTCTTCTGAAGAAAACGAAAAGCTAACTAAATGGCTTAAAACAAAACGCCATGAAAAGGGTCATACAATGCGTAGCCTGGCACAAGTGCTAGGAACACCTCACTCATTTATCGGTAAGATTGAAAATCAAGAACGCCGCTTAGATGTTATTGAGTTTGTACGTTACTGTAATGCACTTGAAGTTGATCCGCATGAAGCGCTAGGCTTAATTAAAGCGGATTAATATTGTTTTGCTTAGGGTGTTATAAGGGGCACTTGAACGGCCTAAGCAAATCACGTTAATGCAGGGATGCATTACATATTTTTATGGTAATTTTGCTCTAACTGATAGAGCTTATGCCTAATCAAATATAAAAACACCAGCGAAGGTATTACCATTAATGCCGTTAACACAAAAAATAATGCCCAATTTCCCATTAGCCAATCATCAATAACCACACCACTGTAACTTGAAAGCAATGTACGCCCTAAATTACCAAGCGAAGCCAGTAATGCATAATGTGTTGCACTAAATGCCCGGTCACATAACATCGATATAAATGCCACCATAGCCACTAACGACCAAGCCTGAGTAAAGCCGTCAATTACAATAGCAAAAGCGTATAAGCCCAAATTAGGGCCAACCAGCGCAATAGCCGAAAATGCTAAATTAGACCCCGCCATAGCAACACCACTTATAAATAGCCCTTTTACAATGCCGTACTTTTGATTGAACAAGCTGCCCACAAAGGTAAAAGCAATGGTGAGTACTGCAGTGCCTACTTTTGAAAAAGTGGCTATATCGCTGTTGCTAAAGCCTATTTCTTTATAAAAAACAATCGACATACGCCCTAAAAAAGCTTCGCCTATTTTAAATAAGAAAATAAATGCTAATAAGGCAAGGGCTGTTTTAACCCCATTTTTAGCAAAAAAGGTTTTAAAGGGATCAACCACTGTAACGCCAAGCCAAGCAATCACTTTAGTAAAGGGCGTTTGCTTAATGCTGGCTAGTTTTTCAAGGTATACGCGCTCAAGCTCTGCGTGAACAGCTTCTCGGTTTGATTTAGGCTCTTTGGCAAACAACACGCCGCTCATTAGTATCAACATAACAGCGGCTAAAAAGTAATACACTTGTGGCCAATCTAAAGAGGGGATATCGGCCATGTAAAAAGGAATAGCCCCCAGTAATGCGTAACCTGTCCACCAACCCGATGTGGCCATAGCAGCAGCTGCAGTGGCTTTATGAGATTCGTTTTCGCTTAACGTGTCTATTCTAAAAGCATCAATTGCTATGTCTTGTGTGGCAGAGGCGACTGCGATGAGTAAACACAAGCCGGCGGCAATCGCTAAGTTTGCTTTTAAATCAAGCCCCGCTAAAAGCAGGGTGCCAATAAACATAAAGCTTTGGCAAAATAAAATCCAGCTGCGACGTTGCCCAAACCATTTGTACAATAACGGCAGTTTGGTTCTATCAATAAGCGGCGACCACATAAAGTTAATGCTGTATGCGCCAAATACAATACCAAATAAGCCAATCATACTGCGGCTTAGGCCTTCATCTTTTAGCCAAGCCGACATCACAGAGCCAATCAGTACCCATGGAAAACCACTGCTCATACCAAATATAAAAATATTGATTAAACGTTTATCTTTAAAATACGAGAAATATTCGCTTACTGAGAGGGTTTTGCTCATAGGGCCTTCATTGGCGTTGGGTGCAACTTAGTTGCACCTCAGTGATTTATAATGGGGTTTGCTCAAGTACTTTAATATTTAAAATAACAACGGGCGTTTTTGGTACAAAGTCGTAGCCAATTTTTTCATTAAAGCCGGTTTCTACAGCCATAATTTTATCTAGCGTGTCGTAACCATCCATTACATTGCCAAACACGGCAAAGCCCCAATCTCTACCTGGGTTTAAATGATCGTTATCATCCATATTAAAAAAGAACTGGCGAGTTCCCGAATGCGGTTCACGGTCTTGATATGCCATAGCGATGCTGTACATATCATTTTTTAAACCGTTGCCACTTTCGTTAAATATAGGGTCGTTTTCGTGTAAGCCATCAAGGTCTTTATCGTAGCCACCACCTTGTATTACAAAGTCACGGTCGTTTTCAACATCACGTTCTACACGGTGGAATATACTGCCTTGGTAACTTTTATCCATTACGTAGGTTAAAAAGTTATTTACCGTAATAGGGGCTTTTGAGCGGTCTAGCTCAACCACAATGCTACCCAATGACGTGACTATTTCTACACGCGGGAAAATATTGTCTTTTTGAACAAAGCGGCCTTCTTGCGCGGCAAAGGTGCTTACACTAAATAGTAGGCTTAAGCAGATTAAAAATCGTTTCATTGTTAACCTTCTAAAAATTCAATTAATTCTGGGTCCGATACAATGCGGGTTATAATTTGTTCCGTCAACTTATTGAGTTGACCTTCAATTTTGGCGCGATCGTGGCTCAGCGGCCCTTCTAAATTAGCACTGCCACGATACACTTTACTAAAATTGCTAGTAGAGCGAATGACACGTACGCCTAGCTCAATGTGCGCTTCGCTGGTATGGCTCATGAGCTTTTCAGTCACCTTTGCTTGTAAGGCATGAATGTCTAGTTCAAAGCGGGTTGTTGCTAGGTTTGAAATACTTGCCCCGTTACGATTTAGCGCGCTATCTAATACGCTTTTAACAGAGGTTACAATACCTTGGCTGGCAAAGGTTTTGGTTTTGTCCGACTCAACAAGCTTAAGGGTTGCGCTATCACCACGTAAATCAATAACGCTGGTACTTAAACTGGCTGAAATAACGCTAATTTGGCCACTTTTATAAACCGGGTTTAGTATCACTTGGTTTGGCTGGTTACTGCATGCGCTAAACACCAGCATGGAGCAACAGGCTAAAATAAATTTAGTTAATTTCATTTTATAGCATCCCACTATTTTTAGTTGCGCTGAGCACTACAAACTTTTTGTTTGAACCTAATAGCTTACAGTTACCAAACATACGATTTAATTTATCGTGATAATCTAAATGACGATTCCCAATAATACGCAGCTCGCCACCTTCTTTTAATGTATCTTTTGCTTGTTTAAACATTTGCCACGCAATGTGGTCGGTAACGGCTTGGGCTTGGTGAAATGGAGGGTTACACAACACCATATCCACACTGTCTCTTGAAAAGCCTGTTAAACAATCATTTTCTATAAATTGGCAATCATCAAATTTATTTGCTTGGTTAAGTTCTACATTTAAACGTGCAGATTCGACCGCCATGTACGACTCATCAACAAAGGTTACCGACGCATTTGGACAGCGTGATAACGTCATTAAACCAACCACACCATTACCACAACCTAAGTCGATAATACTTTTTGCTTTTGAGGTTTGCGGCAAGTAATTAAAAAAGAACCGTGCACCTATATCTAACGAATCGCGCGAAAACACATTGGCATGGTTCGTTATATTAAAATCAGTGCCTTCAAGCTGCCAACTTACCGGGAAGTTAGCTTCTTTATAACCGCCTTTAGCTGTACTTAATATTAAACGCGACTTTTTAACGGCCAAGCTTGTTTTGGTCTCGCCAATAAATTGCTCAAACGCTTTTATAGTTGAGTTATGAATTTCCTTTGTTTTACCCGCGGCAATAACCGGTGTGCCAGGGGCAAGTACTTCACTCAACTCGCTTAATTGAAACTGTAAAAACCCGACGTTACGCGGTATTTTTATAAGTACTAAATCAACCTCTTCAGGCAGCGCAGATAAGCTATCTAACTGTGTAAATTGGGCTGTTGATAGTTTATTTTCTTTTAAATTATAGGCTGCAGCTTGGTGGCTAATATAAGAATCGTTAACTGAACAAACCGTTAATTCACTAAAATAACAGGCCAGGGCACCAAACGCGTCGTTTAAAATTAGTAATGAGCGACAATCAGGGTGATGTTCGTTAACATAATTGATAAGGTACTCGTCGGCCGAATCCCACGCTTGTAAACTGCGGTTTTTTTGATCCAAAGGGAAACGTTCAAGAGTAAATGTTTTATCGCCTAGCTGGGCTTGCGTCGTCATAATGGTTTGTTGATCAGTAATCTAATGTAGGTAAATTCTAACATGCAACGGCAAAACGCCAACCCCCAACAGTTACCAAACGGCTTTTCTTATCAAAGTAAGGCGCTTAGTGCGCAAAAAAGCCTCGATTTATTTTATTATTTACAAAAAAATCTTAATTGGCAGCAGCCTAATGTCACTGTGTATGGCAGAACAGGGCCCATACCACGTTTGCAATGTTTTATGAGCGACTTAAATATTGAATATGGTTACTCACACAGTAAACAAATAGTAGAGCCGTGGGATAAGGTGCTTTTAGCAATGCGAAAACGTTTAGAGCGACATTTAAATAAGCCGCTTAATTCGTTATTAGTCAATTATTACCGTGATGGTAACGACACCATGGGCTGGCACAGTGATGATGAAATAGAGCTAGGTCCTGAGCCTACCATTGTATGTATATCGCTTGGTGCTGAGCGCGTACTCAAATTAAAACAAAAAGCCACCAATAAAGTCACCGACTTAAAATTACAAAGCGGTAGTTGCTTAGTGATGAGTGGGCATAGTCAGCGCGACTACCAGCACGCAATCCCCAAACAAACAACGCTTGCTCACCCACGGATCAGCTTAACGTACCGCTTTATTGAGCACATTAAACAAAAGCAATTTAGTTAGTTAAATTAACTTGTTATAGTAGCTGCACAATTCAGTGACTAAATATGGTGTTTTAATGTCAATGCAACAACAAATTCAAGACAAGCTTAGTAGCGCGATTGCCTGTAAGCATTTAAACGTAATTAACGAAAGCCATATGCACAGCGCCGGTACTGAGTCGCATTTTAAAGTAATTGTGGTAAGCGAAGAATTTGCGGGTAAACGATTACTACAGCGCCACCGCCAAATTAACGAAGTACTAAAAGATGAGCTAGCAAATCATATTCATGCCTTAGCGATTCATACGTACACGCCAGATGAATTTTCAGAACAAGGTGGCGAAGCACCTGACTCTCCAAATTGTATGGGCGGCTCAAAGCTAAATTAACCACACTGTAGGTTAGCCAATATAAATAGGGGTATTTGATCAGGTTTAACTGATCAGATCAGTGTTTTTAGTATTAGCCTTTAAACTAGCGCTAATTTTTATTGTAAAAGATATAGGATGATCAATGGTCATTAAGCCTAAAATTCGTGGATTTATTTGTACTAACGCACACCCTGTAGGTTGTGCAGAGCATGTTCAAGAGCAAATTAACTATGTAAAACAACAAGGCGAATTAAAAGATGCGCCTAAAAATGTACTCGTAATCGGTGCATCTACTGGCTACGGCTTAGCGTCTCGTATTACGGCGGCATTTGGCGGTGGGGCTAAAACACTGGGTATTTTCTTTGAAAAAGAAGGTACAGAGCGTAAAACAGGTTCTGCTGGTTGGTACAATACAGCAGCATTTCAAGACGCTGCAAATGAAGCTGGGCTTTGGTCAAAAAATATTAATGGCGATGCGTTTTCTAACGAAATTAAGCAAAAAGCAATCGAGACAATCAAAGCAGATTTAGGCAAAGTAGACTGTATTATTTACAGCTTAGCATCGCCTCGTCGTACCGATCCAAATACAGGTGAGGTGTATTCATCTACACTTAAACCTATTGGCAGTGCTGTAACCACAAAAAATTTAAATACGTCAAAGCGCGAAATTGACGAAGTAACAGTAGAAGCCGCAAGCCAAGATGACATCGACAACACCATTAAAGTGATGGGCGGTGAAGATTGGGAAATGTGGATTGATGCATTAAAAGAAGCAGACGTACTAGCCGATAACTTTAAAACCACGGCTTATACTTATATAGGTAAAGAGTTAACGTGGCCAATCTACGGGCACGCAACAATAGGTAAAGCAAAAGAAGATTTAGACCGTGCAACTGCCGCAATTAAAGAATCGACAAAAGATTTAAATGGTCAAGCCTATGTGTCGTCTTTAAATGCTGTTGTTACTCAGGCAAGCTCTGCTATTCCTATTATGCCGCTATATATCTCTGCTTTATTTAAAGTAATGAAAGCCGATGGCACTTATGAAGGCACTATTGAGCAAATTCATGCTTTATTTAGCGAAAACCTATACGGTGAAAACCCACGCTTTGACGAGGGCGGCCACTTATTTCAAAACTACAAAGAGCTAGAAGACGATGTACAAGCACGTGTGCAAGCTGTTTGGGATAAAGTAGATACGAGCTCAATTGATGAGCTAACCGATTATGTAGGCTACCATAACGAATTTTTACGTTTATTTGGTTTTGGCATTGACGCTGTTGACTATGAGCAAGATGTAGATGCAGTGAAGCCAATTGCAAACATGATTGACTAATCATACTTTGTCATTATAAAAAGTCGCTTATTGCGGCTTTTTTGCTTTTAGTGTTTTAGATATTTTGTGGCAGTTAGGTGCTTAGGCTACCACTTTGGTCTACCTTGATTTTTATTTAAAACACTTAACAAAACTAAATAAGCGTTTCTGTCGTATAATTTTCATAAATACACTCGCATAGTCGTACATAATGATGTTAAAATCGAAGCAATATGTGAGGAGTTTTACTGCGTTGCTTGTTTGATATTCCTAGCAAGTTGTTCTTTTGTACCTTGATATATCTTGGATAACTCAAGTGGCGACGTGGTTGATACGATTTTTCAGTTTCTTTCCGTTAATTAATGCAAGTGCGTATGATCAACATAAAAAAAGGTCTGGATTTACCCATAGAGGGCGCGCCTCAGCAAGTTATTCATGATGGTTCTGCCATCAAACGTGTAGCTGTGCTAGGTGAAGAGTTTATCGGTATGCGTCCAACCATGCATGTTCGTGTGGATGACCAAGTCAAAAAAGGCCAGGTACTTTTTGAAGACAAAAAGAACCCAGGCGTCCTATTTACTGCAACAGCTTCTGGTACAGTAAAAGAAATTAATCGTGGTGCTAAACGTGTGCTGCAATCTGTTGTTATTGAAGTAAACGGCAGTGAGCAAATCACCTTTGACTCTTTCAATGCAGATGAGCTTGCAAGCTTATCGCGTGAAAAAGCCAAAGAAGTACTTGTTCAGTCAGGTCAATGGACAGCACTTCGTGCTCGCCCATTTAGCAAAATAGCTGCGTTGGATGCAAATCCTAGCTCTATATTTGTAACCGCTATCGACACAAACCCTCTTGCTGCAGATCCTGCAGTAATTATTGCCGAAAATGCAGCTGCATTTGAAGCGGGTCTTGCTGTTGTTTCGCGTTTGACCGATGGCAAAGTATTTGTATGTAAGCAAGCTGGCAGTCAAGTTCCTAGCTCGTCTATCGCTCAAGTAGAAGTACATGAGTTTGGTGGCGTGCATCCAGCAGGCTTAGTTGGTACTCATATTCATCACCTTGATGCAGTATCTGTTAATAAACAAGTTTGGCATATTGGTTACCAAGACGTTATCGCGTATGGTCACTTATTCCTTACTGGTGAAATCAACACAGACCGTGTTATTTCGCTTGCAGGTCCTCGCGTTAAAAACCCTCGTTTAGTGAAAACACAACTAGGTGCTTCATTAGATGATTTAGTGGCAGGCGAATTAGAAGACGGTGATAACCGTGTTATTTCTGGTTCTGTTTTATCTGGCGCTATTTCTTCAGGTCCTCATGCATTCTTAGGTCGCTACCACGTTCAAGTATCTGTTTTACTTGAAGGTCGCGAAAAAGAGCTGTTTGGTTGGATTGCACCAGGTAGTGATAAATTCTCTGTAACGCGTACATTCCTTTCTCACCTTGCACCGAGTCGTTTATTTAAAATGACAACGTCTACAGGTGGTTCAAAACGTGCCATGGTACCAATTGGTAGCTACGAGCGCGTAATGCCGCTAGATATTTTGCCAACCTTATTATTACGTGACTTAATTTCACGTGACTTAGACAGTGCAATTTCATTAGGCGCGCTTGAACTTGATGAAGAAGATTTAGCGTTATGTACCTTCGTTTGTCCGGGCAAATACGAGTATGGTTCTATCCTACGCGATTGCTTAACAACGATCGAGAAGGAAGGCTAAGAGATGGGTTTAAAGAAATTTTTAGAAGACATTGAGCCGCATTTTGAACCAGGTGGTAAACACGAAAAATGGTACGCCCTGTATGAAGCAGCCGCGACTATTTTTTACACGCCAGGTTATGTAAATAAAGGCGCAACTCACGTTCGCGATAATATCGACCTAAAACGCATGATGATTTTAGTGTGGATGGCGACGTTCCCAGCTATGTTTTTTGGTATGTTCAACATCGGTCATCAGGCCGCAGGTGCTTTAGCACAAGGTTTTGAACTAGCAAACTCTTGGCAGGTTGGCTTGTTCCAGTTATTTGGTGGTGAATTAACCGCTGAGTCGGGCTGGGGCGCTAAAATGTTCTACGGGGCATGTTTCTTCTTACCAATATACGCCGTTACTTTTGCAGTAGGTGGTTTTTGGGAAGTACTATTTGCTTCTGTGCGTAAGCATGAAGTTAACGAAGGTTTCTTCGTAACCTCTGTATTATTTGCACTTATTTTGCCTGCGACTATTCCTTTATGGCAAGTGGCGCTAGGTATTACGTTTGGTGTTGTTATTGCTAAAGAAATCTTTGGTGGTACAGGCCGTAACTTCTTAAACCCTGCATTAGCGGGCCGTGCGTTTTTATTCTTCGCATACCCTGCACAAATTTCAGGTGACACAGTATGGACTGCAGTAGACTCGTTCTCTGGTGCAACTATGCTAGGTCAAGCGTTTGTAGGCACTCTTGATTACAGCAACATGGAGCTATGGTGGAATGCGTTTTACGGTTTCATTCAAGGTTCTGTAGGTGAGACATCTACTCTTGCTGTGCTTATTGGTGGCTTATTCTTAATTTACGTTCGCATCGCTTCTTGGCGCATTGTACTAGGTGTATTCCTAGGTATGGTGGCAACTGCATTCTTATTAAATGCGGTTGGCTCTGAGAGCAACCCTGTATTTGCAATGCCTTGGCATTGGCATTTAGTACTGGGTGGTTTTGCGTTTGGTATGTTCTTTATGGCTACTGACCCTGTATCAGCTGCATTTACCGATAAAGGTAAGTTCGCATACGGCGCGCTTATTGGCTTTATGGTAGTTATGATCCGTGTAGTAAACCCTGCTTTCCCAGAAGGCATGATGCTAGCAATCTTATTTGCTAACTTATTTGCTCCACTGTTCGATCACTTTGTAGTGCAAGCTAATATCAAGCGGAGGTTGGCACGTAATGTCTAGTAATAACGAATCAATCGGCAAAACGTTAACGGTTGTTGTGGCACTATGTTTAGTGTGTGCAATTATTGTATCGTTTGCTTCTGTACAGCTTCGTCCTTTACAGCAAGCTAATAAAACTCAAGATATTCAACGTAATATCTTAGCAGCAGCTGATATTGAAATCGCAAACTCTGTATCTGACACATTCGA
The DNA here is from genome assembly GCF_024518735.1 of Pseudoalteromonas agarivorans. NCBI lineage: Bacteria > Pseudomonadati > Pseudomonadota > Gammaproteobacteria > Alteromonadales > Pseudoalteromonadaceae > Pseudoalteromonas > Pseudoalteromonas agarivorans. The sequence continues at coordinate 395,915 of NZ_JANIGJ010000002.1, read as the reverse complement.
TGGCAAAATCGAAGCACGTGTTGTTGATATGGACACTGGCGAATTTGTTGAAGATGCTGATCCAAACTCATTTGATTTCGAAAAATCGAAATTCGACCAACAAAGAAGTTTTGCACTTAAAGCAGAAGGGATTAAGGACATCGCTGGTATTCAGCGTATGACTAAAAACTCACCTGTTTACATCTCTAAAAAAGAAGATGGTTCTACAGATGCAATCATTTTACCTATCCAAGGTTACGGCCTTTGGGGTGTAATGTATGGTTTCTTAGCGCTTGAAAGCGATGGCGAAACAGTTAAAAACATCAACTTTTACAAGCATAGCGAAACACCAGGCCTGGGTGGCGAAATTCAAAACCCACAATGGACAGCTAAATGGCAAGGTAAAGAGTTACCTATTAACATTATGAAAAGCGGTGCTAGCAACGAACATCAAATTGATGGTTTATCAGGTGCTACATTAACTTCTAATGGTGTTGATCACACAGTTGACTTTTGGACTGGTGAAAACGGCTTTGGTCCTTTCCTTGCGAAGGTACGTGAAGGAGCGTTGAAATAATGGCTGATACTAAAGAAATGAAGTCGGTCCTATTTGGTCCGGTTTTAGCTAACAACCCAATCGCATTACAAGTACTTGGTATTTGTTCTGCTCTGGCGGTAACGTCTAGCTTAAAAAATGCCTTAATCATGTCAATTGCTTTGACATTAGTAACGGCGTTTTCTAGCTTGTTCATTTCAAGCATTCGTAACCACATACCTTCATCAGTACGTATTATCGTACAGATGACGATCATTGCTTCACTAGTAATTGTTGTAGACCAAGTGTTACAAGCATTCTCTTACGCTACGGCGAAAGAGCTTTCTGTATTCGTTGGCCTAATCATTACTAACTGTATTGTAATGGGTCGTGCTGAAGCGTACGCAATGAAGTCGCCACCACTTATGTCATTTTTAGATGGTATCGGTAATGGCTTAGGCTACTCAGTGGTATTACTTACTGTTGGTTTCATTCGTGAGCTATTTGGTAAGGGAACACTATTCGGTGTTGATATTATCCCATTAGTACAAGATGGTGGTTGGTATCAACCTATGGGTCTATTGATTTTACCACCGAGTGCATTCTTCATCATTGGTTTATTCATATGGGTACTTCGTACTTATAAGAAAGACCAAGTAGAAGCTAAAGCGTAAGGGGCAAGCAATGGAACATTATATTAGTTTATTTGTAAAAGCGGTTTTTATTGAAAACTTAGCTTTAGCTTTCTTCCTAGGTATGTGTACTTTCTTAGCAGTATCTAAAAAAGTAACTACATCAATTGGCCTAGGTGTAGCCGTTATTGTGGTACTGGGTATTTCTGTACCAGTAAATAACTTGGTTTACCATGCCGTACTTGCACCGGGTGCATTAGAGTGGCTTGGTTACCCTGAAGCAGACCTTAGCTTTTTACGTTTCTTAACGTTCATTGGTGTTATTGCAGCACTTGTGCAAATTTTGGAAATGGCATTAGATAAGTTTTTCCCTGCACTTTACAACGCATTAGGTATCTTCTTACCACTAATCACAGTTAACTGTGCGATTTTTGGTGCGGTATCATTCATGGTTGAGCGTAACTATAACTTCGGCGAGTCTGTTGTTTATGGTGTTGGCGCTGGTGTTGGCTGGGCGCTTGCAATTACATTACTTGCAGGTATCCGTGAGAAAATGAAATATTCAGACGTGCCAGATGGCCTACGTGGTTTAGGTATTACCTTCATCACTGTTGGTTTAATGGGTCTTGGCTTTATGTCATTCTCTGGTATTTCACTGTAAAGGTAGCGAGGATAAATCATGAGTTATGAGATTTTCTTAGGCGTTGGTGTTTTCATCGCTATCGTTGTACTACTAGTTTTAGTTATCATTGGTGCTAAATCTAAGTTAGTTGCAAGCGGTGACATCATCATCGGTATTAATGGCGATCCAGACAAAGCCATTAAAACATCAGCAGGTAGCAAGCTTTTAGGCGCGCTATCTGAATCAGGTATTTTCGTATCATCTGCATGTGGTGGCGGTGGCTCTTGTGGTCAGTGTCGTGTACACATTAAAGAAGGTGGTGGCGATATCTTACCAACAGAACTTGATCACATTTCTAAAGGTGAAGCCCGTGAAGGCTGTCGTTTAGCGTGTCAGGTAAATGTTAAAAACGACATGGAAATTGAACTTGAAGAGTCAATTTTCGGTGTTAAAAAATGGGATTGTGAAGTTATCTCTAACGATAACAAAGCAACGTTCATTAAAGAGCTTAAGTTACAAATTCCAGATGGCGAATCAGTGCCTTTCCGTGCGGGTGGTTACATCCAAATCGAAGCGCCTGCTCACCATGTTAAATACGCAGATTTCGATATTCCTGAAGAGTATCGTGGCGACTGGAATCACTTTGGTTTCTTCGACCTGGAGTCAAAAGTAGACGACGAAACAATTCGTGCATACTCAATGGCTAACTACCCAGAAGAAGAAGGCATTATCATGCTTAACGTGCGTATTGCTACGCCGCCGCCAAGAAACCTAAGCCTACCATGTGGTAAAATGTCATCGTACATTTGGTCACTTAAAGCAGGCGACAAGGTAACTATTTCAGGTCCATTTGGTGAGTTCTTCGCTAAAGACACCGACGCTGAAATGGTATTCGTAGGTGGTGGTGCAGGTATGGCACCAATGCGTTCACATATCTTTGACCAACTTAAGCGTTTAAACTCTAAGCGTAAGATTAGTTTCTGGTATGGTGCGCGTTCTGAGCGTGAAATGTTCTATGTTGAAGATTTCGACGGCTTAGCAGCTGAAAACGATAACTTTGTATGGCATACCGCATTGTCTGACCCACAACCAGAAGATAACTGGGAAGGTTATACAGGCTTTATCCATAACGTACTTTATGAAAACTACTTGAAAGATCATGAAGCGCCAGAAGATTGTGAGTTCTACATGTGTGGTCCTCCAATGATGAACGCGGCTGTTATCGGCATGCTTAAAGACCTAGGTGTAGAAGACGAAAACATCTTACTAGATGACTTCGGTGGCTAACACCCATATCAAAACAGCTTAGTTTTGGTTAAAATACGGGCCTCGTTGCACTTTGTGCAACGGGGCTTTTTTTATTTTATTTTACATGGGCTAATTTAATGAACAGAGTAAGCAGTTCTCAAGGCGCTATCAGTATTTTTTTATTAACTATAATGCTATTTATCTCTGGCTGTGGGGCTGATAAAACACCTCAGGAGGTATTTTTAGAAGGCAAAACGATGGGCACCACCTATCATATTAAATACTTTGCCGACGATAAAAGCGTCGATGCCACTAAATTACAGCAGCAAATAGATACGCAATTGAAAGCGGTTAATCAGTCTATGTCTACGTATATCCGCGATTCTGAAATTAACACATTTAATAAATTACCCGCCAACCAGGTTATGCCAATTAGTGAAGACTTTAGGGCTGTGGTGAGCGAATCGATTCGTTTAGGTAAGTCGACCAAAACGCTCGATGTTACGATGGGCCCGTTAATAGATTTATGGGGCTTTGGACCTGATAAAAAACCAACTAAGCGCCCAAGTGATGAAGCACTTGCTGCAATGATTGAAAAAATTGGTGTAGATAAACTTAATCTTACTGAGCAGGGCCTTGCTAAAACAGTTGATGGTTTAGAGCTGTCGTTTTCGGCCACAGCGAAAGGGTATGGCATTGATAAAGTAGCGCAATTACTTGAAAGCCAAAACATTAGTAACTACATGGTAGAAATAGGCGGGGAGCTGCGCATTGGCGGTGAAAAGCCAAATAACCAAGATTGGAAAATCGCGATAGAGCAGCCAGATGCGCCACCAGGCGAGCGAAAAGTTCACCGTGTATTAGCGCCCGGTACGAATGGCATTGCAACATCAGGTGACTACCGTATTTTTTATAAAATGGATGGCGAAACTTACACTCATTTAATTGACCCAGTAACAGGCATGCCAATCAAACATGACTTAGTGTCGGTAACTGTATTACATCCTAGTGCAATGACCGCAGATGGCTTAGCAACCGCATTAACGGTTATGGGAATGGACGATGCTAAAGCATACGCTGAAAAGCACGATTTACCTGTGTACTTAATGGCTAAATCAGACAAAGGCATTGTGACTTACGCGAGCACTGCATTTAAACCTTATTTGTAATATAATGGCGTTTAGCTAAAGCTTTATTCGTGCTAAACGCATATTACAACCGATTTTTTGAAATAGACTTCTCTCGCATCTATGTGGGTTTTGGGTGTATAATTTAGCGGTCGCTCAACAATGTTTGAGCATAATTTATTGCTGATCAATAGGGGCTAAGCAATGTCACTTTTTCTTCTTACATTTGGTTTATTAATTTTAATCGTGATAGCTATGGCTGTTGGTATGATCGTGCAAAGAAAATCTATGGCAAGTAGTTGCGGTGGATTAGGCTCGGTAGGTATTGATAAAGCCTGTGATTGTGACGATCCATGTGATAAGCGTAAAAAGCGTATGGCTAAAGAGCAAGCCTGGAAAGAAAACCAAATTATTTAAGCAGTAGCTTAATGACAAAAAGCGCCATATGGCGCTTTTTTTGTACCTGTATATTTAGTGCTCATATCTTCTTTTAATTAAACACAACCTTAATGTATTAGACCAAGGTCTATAGTTTAGTTTTTTTCACCTATTAGGTTTATTTTTCTCGTTTGTCAAATTGGAGCTAACACTCTAAAGTTTAAGCATAGACACAGAGCAAGGCTCCAGTCATAAGTTTGAGGCATAAAGTTTGCCTCGCTTAAAAGAATCTTTATATTGTGTGTGAAGATGTTGTCAGTGTGAAAGGCAACTCAAGGTCGGTGGTGACCGGTTTTGAGTTGTTTTTATTCTCTACAATTGCCACGCAGTGTAAACCAAGAATCTTTATATTGTGTGTGAAGATGTTGTCAGTGTGAAAGGCAACTCAAGTTCGGTGGTGACTTAGCTTGAGTTGTTTTTATCTCTTACAATTGCCACGCAGTGTAAACCAAGAATCTTTATATTGTGTGTGAAGATGTTGTCAGTGTGAAAGGCAACTCAAGGTCGGTGGTGACTGGTTTTGAGTTGTTTTTATTCTCTACAATTGCCGCGCAGTGTAAACCAAGAATCTTTATATTGTGTGTGAAGATGTTGTCAGTGTGAAAGGCAACTCAAGTTCTGTGGTGACTTAGCTTGAGTTGTTTTTATCTCCTACAGTTGCCACGCAGTGTAAACCAAGAATCTTTATATTGTGTGTGAAGATGTTGTCAGTGTGAAAGGCAACTCAAGGTCGGTGGTGACCGGTTTTGAGTTGTTTTTATTCCCTATAATTGCCACGCAGTGTAAACCAAGAATCTTTATATGTGTGTGAAGATGTTGTCAGTGTGAAAGGCGGCTCAAGTTCGGTGGTGACTGAATTTGGGCTGTTTTTGTTTGTGCGGCTTTATTTTTAACTTCATTAATCCCCCTTATCTCTACTGCTCAACCTACCTAAATATAAAATATTTATAAACTAAGTCTTTATTTTTATTATGTTATTTTTTATTAACAAAATAGCTGCGAAAGCTTAACGCAAAACTTTATATTTTTTGTTGAACCGAAAACTGTCTTTGTTATACTCAGCATCGAACTTTCAGTAAGTTTTGAAAGTTTGTTTGATACGGATCAATTCTCACTAGGTAAATGTGTGCTAGCCGGTTTGATTGTATTTAGCACCTCGTTTTAGGGCTTACAGCAGCAATGTTTTTTAATTTTTCCATTGCGCGCTTTATTACTCTAATTTTGTTATTAGTCATTTAGTAGGTTAATGTCTTTGAACACACTTTCTTTGCATCATACAAATACGGCTTTTGCTTCTAGCAAACCGCACACGTGTGAGCGCTTGAATAAAGCGGGCAAGGGCGTGTGTGTCGCTATAACATTATTAGTGTTTAATACGGTAATGCTGCTAAGTGGTGCATTAGAGGATGCCTTTCAGCTTGAAGCGTTGTTTAGCAATGGCTCTATTGTTGAGCCTGTTTTGCTGCACATTACGCAATTTTTAGCTCATCCGATCATATCTAGTCAGTTACTCATTGGCCTTTGCTGGTTATTGTTCCATATTTTTCCGGCGCGTCGTGCTGGAATTATCCTTCGTAAAGCCGCTTTCGCTTTTCGCGAGGCAAAAGTACACCAACCTGTGTCCGCTGCACATGGTTGTCGTGCTCCACCTAGCTTTACAGGTTGTCTGTAAGGCTTCACTTGTTGCTGGTTTTAATTATTTTTTCTTGCTGTAAATAATTAAAGTTTGCATTAGCAATGTAGCCGCGTGTTTTAAACACGTCAGCCAACCAACACTCACCCAAGTTAACTTTTATTACGTTATATAAATGCGTTTAGAAGCTGGGTTTGTTGCTAGGTATTTTTTGCATCCACTTGCAGCGGGTTCAGTCCCCTTTATTTTTATAATTTAGTTCTAGTTAACTTGGGTTTTTATTGAAAAATCGTTGCTTAATTTTTATTCAAAGCAGCAAATTAAAACTCTAGGTTTGTAGGATACTCCCTTGTTAATTCGTAACCTTTGTAATATTGCTTTAGCTAGTACGGTGCTGGCGTTGTCAGGCTGTAAAGGCGGGATACTCGATCCAAAAGGCCAAATAGGTATTGATGAGAAAAACTTAATCATCATTGCTACTGTCCTTATGCTGCTCGTAGTAATCCCCGTTATTGTGATGACTTTGTATTTCGCATGGAAATACCGAGACACACAAGATCATGAAATTTATGCACCAAAATGGGCTCATTCAAATAAGATTGAAGCCGTTGTTTGGGCTGTTCCTATTGTTATCGTTATTATTTTAGGTGTTATTACCTGGCAGTCTACCCAAGACTTAGACCCCTATAAACCTATTGAAGGTAAAGGCGAGCACCTCACTGTAGAGGTGGTTTCATTAAACTGGAAGTGGCTATTTATTTACCCAGAGCAAGGTATTGCAACGGTAAATGAATTGGTATTTCCGGCAAATGTGCCGGTGGAATACAAAATCACTTCAGAAAGCACAATGAACTCGTTTTTTATTCCTCAGCTAGGTAGTCAAATTTATTCTATGGCAGGCATGGAAACCAAGCTTCATTTAATCGCAAACGAGCCGGGCACATTTAAAGGCTTTTCTGCTAATTACAGTGGCGCAGGTTTTACCGGTATGAAGTTCAATGCCATTGCCACCCCAACACAAGCTGATTTTGACACGTGGGTAACAAGCGTTAAAGCCAATGCTAATAACCTCACTCATGCCAATTATGTTGAGCTTGCAAAAGCCAGTGAAAACAATCCTGTTGCCTATTATGGCAAGGTCGACGACGGCCTATTTCATACCATTGTGATGAAGTATATGCAGGCACATGGCGATATGAACAAAAAACATAAAGCAATGAGCGAACATGGGCAAATGAGCAAAAAGCACCATGAAATGAATGAACACGCAATGCCTTCATCTCACAGCCAGGGCGAGGAATAATAATGTCGTTTTTAGGTAAACTTTCACTCGACGCAATTCCGTTTCATGAGCCAATTATAATGGTTACCATGACGGTGATAGCGATTGCCGGGCTTATTATTGCCGGGCTTATTACTAAATATAAAAAGTGGGGCGTGCTTTGGCACGACTGGATCACCTCTGTTGATCATAAACGCTTAGGCGTAATGTACATCTTTTTAGCATTAATAATGCTGTTTCGTGGTTTTTCTGATGCCATTATGATGCGTGCGCAGTTAGCACTTGCTACCAGCGGTGCACCTGGTTATTTGCCTCCTGAGCATTACGACCAAATATTTACAGCGCACGGCGTTATCATGATCATATTTATGGCTATGCCATTTATGATTGGCCTAATGAACATTGTATTGCCACTGCAAATTGGCGCACGCGATGTCGCTTTTCCATTTTTAAATAACTTAAGTTTTTGGTTTACTGCCAGCGGTGCCATTTTAATTAACTTGTCGCTTGTATTTGGTGAGTTTGCAAAAACAGGTTGGGTGGCGTATCCGCCGCTTTCGGAGCTGACCTTTAGCCCTGGGGTGGGGGTCGATTATTATATATGGGCCTTGCAAATATCCGGGCTCGGTACGCTTTTAACTGCAGTAAACTTTTTAGCGACTGTGTTTAAAATGCGTGCCCCAGGTATGACCCTAATGAAAATGCCAATTTTTACATGGGCATGTACATGGGCAAATATTTTAATTGCAGCATCTTTCCCTATTTTAACTGCTGTGCTGGGCATGCTAACGCTTGACCGTTACCTTGATTTTCACTTTTTTACCAATGCAGCGGGCGGCAACGCCATGATGTACATCAATCTGTTTTGGGCGTGGGGTCACCCTGAGGTTTATATTTTAGTACTGCCTGCTTTTGGTATTTTTTCTGAAATTATCTCAACCTTTGCCGGTAAACGTTTATTTGGTTACAAATCGATGGTGTATGCCAGCGGTGCAATCTCTATTTTAGGTTTTATTGTTTGGCTACACCACTTTTTCACCATGGGGTCGAGCGCCAACGTTAATGCGTTCTTTGGGGTAATGACCATGGTTATTGCCGTCCCTACTGGCGTTAAGCTATTCAACTGGTTGTTTACCATTTACCGCGGCCGTTTACGTGTTAGCGTTCCTGTACTTTGGACATTAGGCTTTATGGTTACCTTTACAGTAGGCGGTATGACCGGCGTACTACTGGCTATTCCGGGTGCCGATTACGTGTTGCATAACAGTTTATTCTTAATTGCGCATTTCCATAACACAATTATTGGTGGCGCTGTATTTGGCTACCTTGCAGGTTTTGTATTTTGGTTCCCTAAAGCAATGGGCTTTAAGCTTAGCGAAAAATGGGGTAAAGCGTCTTTTTGGTGTTGGATAGTTGGTTTCTTCGTGGCGTTTATGCCGTTGTATGTACTTGGTTTCTTAGGTATGACACGTCGCTTAAACCACACTAATAACCCAGATTGGAACATGTGGTTATACATTGCCGCAGGCGGTGCTGTCATTATTATGTTTGGTATTATTTTCCAAGTCGTGCAGCTATTTGTTAGCTTTAGAGACCGCGAAGCACTTGATGATACAACCGGCGATCCGTGGAACGGCCATACACTAGAATGGGCAACTAGCTCACCTCCACAAGTGTATAACTTTGCCACTATTCCTCACGTTGATGACATTGATGCCTGGACCGAAGCGAAAGAAAAAGGCCAAGCGTATCAAACAAAAGCAAGCTACAGCCCAATTCATATGCCTAAAAACACAGCATCTGGGGTGTTAATTGCAGCAAGCTTAACTGTATTTAGCTTTGCTATGATCTGGCATATCTGGTGGTTAGCTGCCGTTGGTTTTGTTGGCGCAATTGCCTTATTTATCAAGCGTTGTTACACCAGTGATGTTGATTACTATATACAACCTGATGAAATTACACGTATTGAAGCTGCGTATAATTCTAGTGGAAATAAGGAGCTAAGCGCGTGAGTACACTATCTGCGAATGTAGAAACTGCCCATTTAGACTCAGTTTCGCACGATGATCATGCACATGAGCATCACGATACCTCTGGCGATACAATCTTTGGCTTTTGGTTATACCTAATGACCGATTGCCTATTATTTGCCTCGTTTTTTGCCACTTACGCCGTGCTGTTTATGAACACAGCCGGTGGTGTATCAGGTAAAGACATTTTTGAACTCGACTTTGTCGCTGTAGAAACAGCGGCGCTACTCATTAGTAGTATTACTTTTGGCTTTGCCATGATTGCCGCACAAGGGCAAAAAAAGGCACTAACACTCACCTGGTTGTTTATTACCTTTTGTTTAGGTGCTGTGTTTATAGGCATGGAAATTTACGAATTTCATCACCTAATTGTGCATGGTAATGGTCCACAACAAAGTGCCTTTTTAACCTCATTCTTCTCGTTAGTAGGCTTACATGGTTTGCACGTAACTGCGGGTCTAATTTGGATGAGTATTATGATGATAGAAGTGGCTAAACGCGACTTAGGTAAACAAACAGTGACACGCTTAAGCTGCCTAAGCCTATTTTGGCACTTCTTAGACATTGTTTGGATTTGTGTATTTACCGTTGTTTATTTAATGGGAGCAATGTAATGAGCCACAGCGAAGCGCACGCGTTAAAGCAAATGCAAAACGAGCACCATGATGAGTCTCATGGCAGCGTTAAAACGTACTTAATAGGCTTTGTGCTATCAATAATTTTAACCGCCATACCGTTTTACATGGTAATGGAAGGCGACTTTTCAAAAGTAACTACGCTTTGGAGCATTGTTACTTTAGCTATTGTACAAATTTGGGTGCACTTAAAATACTTTCTACACCTTAATTTTACGACAGAAGATGGTCGTGCAAGTACCTTCTCATTTTTATTCAGTGCCCTAATTATCGTCATGGTTGTTGGGTTATCGGTTTGGATAATTTACGAATCTAACGCAATGATGATGTACTAGGAGTTGAAGATGTTTCGTCGTTATTTATCAGTGACTAAGCCAGGCATTATTATGGGCAACCTTATCAGCGTTGCAGGCGGTTTTTTACTTGCCTCGCGCGGGGATATAGACCCATGGCTAATGGTTGTTACGCTTATTGGCTTGTCACTTGTGGTTGCATCGGGCTGTGCTATCAACAATGTAATTGATAGGGACATAGATGTAGCCATGGCACGTACTCGTACGCGGGTAACAGTAACAGGCGAAATGTCGGCCTTTGCTGCACTGAGTCACGGGGTTTTATTGGGGGTTGTAGGTTTTGGTTTACTCATTGCTTACACCACACAAGCCGCGGTATTTTTTGCAGCGTTTGGCTATATCATTTATGTTGGGGTTTATAGCCTTTACATGAAGCGCAACTCAGTTTATGGCACGTTTGTAGGTAGCCTTTCTGGCGCAGTGCCTCCTGTTGTAGGTTACTGCGCTGTAACCGGGCAGTTCGATATAGGTGCATTAATATTATTAGTTATGTTTAGTCTGTGGCAAATGCCACATTCATATGCCATTGCTATTTTTCGTTTTAAAGATTACCAAGCCGCAGGTATTCCCGTATTACCCGTAGCGCAAGGTATTGATAAAGCGAAGCGCCATATTGTACTTTATATTGCTGTGTACGCTTTAGTCGTCATGCTATTACCAATAAGTGGCTACACTGGCGCCGCCTTTATGGCAGTGGCGTGTATTACCAGTTTTTGGTGGTTACTTATGGCACTGCGTGGCTATCGCCGTAATGTTAATTTAACGAGCTGGGCACGCCAAGTGTTTGCTTTTTCTATTATAAATATTACAGCACTCAGTATTGCCATGGCCGTTGACTACCACAGCGCAGCGCCACAACTGCTTACACTGATATAATTTTTTAAAGCTTTATATTTCCAAAGTTAATCCAAAGGCTCGAAAGGGCCTTTTTTCATGTTTGAAATAAAGCGGCAATAGAGTGTTTTTGATCTTGCTTTAGGTTTTCTTTTATTTGGGCTCTAATTTCTGCTGATTTATTTTGGCTTAGCTTAAAGTTTCCACTCCAGTGAGTGGGAGTAAACTCTATAAAGCTTAATTGTTGATACATTGCTTGGCGACTGCGTGTAGGCATATCATTAATATTCCACATGGGCTTAATGGTTTGCTCAAAATGGGTTGTTAATTGACTCATTATTTTTTCTTTCTCACTGTCGCTTTTAATAATCTCTACCTTTGCAGTGACTTGTACTGATGAGTAAAGCCAGCTTGGCAGTGTTTTATTATTACTATACGAGGGAGATAGATAGCAGCTATCACCATTAAAGTGTAATTTTACTGAGCGTTTATCACATTGTGTTAGTGGGTTATGTTTAGCTACGTGTGCAGTGAATACATTACAAATGGGATCATATAGTACAGGTACATGGCATATATTATTTAAATCACTTTGCGAGCTGGGCGTTAAAATACTCGCTAGTGGAAATTGCTCAACCAATGCCTGCAAACGTTTAATATCATGCTCTTGAAAATGCGAAGGTGGGTACATTAGAGCTTCTCCTCTAGTTGCAATTTTATGTTCGGCCATTGCTCATCAACTATGCTAAATTTTGCTGTGTTTCTATAGCTACCATTGCTGAGCTTTCTATCTTTATAAGCGAGTCCTTCAAAACGTGCACCTAAACGTGCAATAGCATTACGTGATTTTTGATTATATTCATGAGTATTAAATGTAATTCTCACTAAATTAAGCTCATCAAAAGCGTATTTGAGCAGTAAAAATTTAGCATGTGTATTTATGTAAGTTCGCTGCCAGTCATTACTAATAAAGGTGTGGCCAATTTCAGCACTCAGGTTGTGTTTATCTAATTTAAATAATCGTGTTGTACCTACTACTTGCTGTGTATTCGTGTCAATAATCGCAAAAACAATCTGTTCGTCTTTATTAAATTGCGCCTGTGTTAAAAACCACTCTTTTAGCATTTCAGGGGTTTTTGCGTAGTTAACTAGTACCCATTGCCATACTTTAGGGTGCTTACCTGCTTTATATAATCCATTTAAGTGTTTATGGTTTAGTGGTTCTAGAACAACCTTGTTTGTTTTATGTATATGCTGAGTGAACATTATTCGCTCCATTTTTTGCTATTAAAGAGTAATAAATGTACGCTTATTTGGTTTAGTAAAAACAACCAGAATATAACTTTTACCTATACCAGATAGAAAATACATGCAGCCACTTAATATAAAATTTAATAAGCAATATAAGGCAAAGTATTTGCAGCTAGCGCAAGCTATTCGAACTGCAATTATTGAAGGTGATATTGCGGTTGGCGCTAAGTTAAGTTCAGCTAGAGAGATGGCGAAAGCTTATCAATTAAATCGCCATACAATAATGAATGCTTTACAACTATTAGTGGCTGAGGGATGGTTAGAGTCTCATGAGCGTAGCGGTTATAAAGTAACGCAAACCTTACCTATCCAAGGCAGCGCTAATACTAAGCAAGTGCCAGTCTTAACACCTAAAGCCTATAAATTTGCCAAAGAGTTAGCAGTTCCAGCTCCTGCAATGAATTTAAATAATTATAAGTATAATTTTGCAGGTGGGCTTCCCGATCTTAATAGCTTCCCATATAAAGAATTTAAACGCTCCTTAAGTCATGTTTTTAACCATGTAGATACCAGTAAATTTCATTATGGTGATATAAGCGGTGTGAGTGAGTTAAAAGTGCAAATAAGCAATTACTTATATAAAGCGCGTAACTTAAAAACAAACGACTTACTTGTGTGTAATGGCTCACAAGAAGCACTATTTTTAATTTCGAAAGCATTTATTAGCACTAACGATTTTGTTGCTGTAGAAACGTTAGGGTATCCACCAGCCCGTAAAGCTTTTGCGGCATGTGGCGCACAATTAGTAGATATAAAACAAGATGAATATGGTTTATGTATTGATGATTTGAAAGTGCAACTTAGCCGCTTCTCAATTAAAATGCTGTACTTAACACCGCTGCATCAATACCCGACAACTGTTACTTTATCGCCTACACGGCGTATGCAAATTTATCAGTTATGTTACCAACATGGCGTAATGATTATAGAGGATGACTATGACCATGAGTTTCATTACCAATGTCATCCGTTACAACCAATGGCGGCGGATGACCCTGCGGGTATAGTTATTTATCTTTCTACATTCTCTAAAATTATGTTTTCCGCAGCCAGAATCGGTTACATTTGCGCTGCCCCTGATGTTATCGCACAACTTAATGCGTGGAAGCAGTTAATGAATCATAAAAATGATGTGGTTATGCAATTAGCTTTAGCGCACTTTATGAAAGAAGGCGCATTTGAGCGCCATTTAAAGCGAATGACTAAGCTATATAAGCATAGGTATGAAGCTATGGATAACACATTAATAGCACTGCAGGTGAAAGGTTTACCTATTGAGTATAAAAAGCCCGATGGTGGGATGGCAATGTGGGTTAACTTAAACATAGATACGGCTAATATTAAAAAGCATCTGCACAAGCACAGTATTTATTTGCAAACAGAATCAGAGTTTTATTTCTGCGACTCTTATAGAAGCTTAAAACCTAAACACTTTAGTTACTTGCGTCTAGGCTTTGCTGGCCAGTCAAAGGAAGTCATGCAAGAAGGTATAAACATAATTGCTGGGTATGCTTATTAAGCTATTTATTTAAACTTTCTGCTTCGTAAAACAAAGGTTTTAGGGTGCCGCAGTTTATAAATTTATACGTTAACTCATTCTGGCTAGGAAGGAGGGTTGAGGTTCTAAACTTTTGCATACAGGCATTTACCAAATCTACAAAAATTAAGTGGCTGAAACTAGGTGCTTGGCTAATTTTATGTATGTAAATTCGCTCTGTGCTACCTAGGTCTATCATGTCGTATTCTTGCCACTGGCTAGCTTTAGCTAAATCTTTTAATTGGCGAGCATATAGCTGCTTACTCATTTCTATTGTTCTGTTTGTGTAAATTAGGCTGCCTGCTTTTTTGTAATTGCCTTTGTACACATCTGCGGTAATGGTTATTTCTTCACCGCGCATTAAGCGTTGAATATTAAATGGTTTGGGCTTTAGCGTTATAAGCTCTGCGTTGCGTACAACATCTAAAAAAGCCACATCGGGGTTTTTAATCCTATACACCACTTGTACATCGTGCGGTAATTTATAGCCGGGTAAGTTAAACGCATAAATTCCTGAACCTTTATTCACCAGTACTATTGCATGCTCAGCCTTGTATTTAGGGTTGAGCGGGGGCAATTCTGCAGCCTCTTCCTCAGCAAAAGCGTATCCACTTATAGTAATGATCAACAAAGTAAGAAGTAAACGCATAATAATCTCAATTAATTTATGAGCTTAAATTGTAGTATATAGTGCGCTAAGCTGGTGATTTATTGTTAGGCTAAGTAAGCCTATTTACTAATTAAGATGTATTTATGCGCTTAGTTGCTCACTTCGTGTAATAAAGTCCTAGCATATACGTGTAGGTTTTCGTCTTCAGGGTTTGAAGTGTTCGTCAAATAAATTATACGCCCAGCTTTATTAATAAATAGGGTAGTGGGTGTGCCTCTTATTCCTAACTGTTTTGCTATGGCATCGGCTTTAATAGCTGTTTTAAATGTGTAGCCTCTATCACTTATTACTTTAGCGGAGGTGGCATCGTCGTTTTCTTCAAAGCTTACCGCAATGACCTTTAAGCCTTTATGTTTTATTTTCTCAAGTGCTGGTTGCAGCTTTTTACAATATGGGCACCACGTAGCCCAAAAATGTAAAACGTAAGGCTGGCCTAATAAATCTTGTGTGTGAACGGACGAACCATCAGCCATGTTTAACGTTATTGCAGGCAATAGTGGTAATGAGTCATTAGCGAGTAGCTGTGCAGAGCTTATAAAACTTAATAAAATTAATGTAATGGCGGTAATTAGTTTTCTCATGGTTCGTTCTTATTATTTTTAATATTAATAAGAACGTGAATTAAGTTATTTCATTTCATTAAAAACCCGCAGCCTGCTCAATTACTATTGCATGGCGCTGCGCTAAACGCGTATGGTCTCTGTCGTAGCCGCCACCAATAACACTGGCAATAGCGGTGTTATGTTCAAGGCAGCGCTTAAACACTAAATGGTCACGCTGTTTAATGCCGTCCCAGCTTATATCTAGTTTGCCTAAGCCATCGTCTTGCCAAATATCTACACCCGCATCGTATAGGACTAAATCGGGGTTGAGTTCTTTTAGTAAAAACTGCAGCGTATCATCCACAACGCCTAAGTATTCTGCGTCTTGCATATTGTTAGCAAGGCCTATGTCTAAATCGCTGGAGGATTTTCTAAACGGGAAGTTTTTTTCGCAGTGTATAGAGCATGTATACGCATACGGTTGATGCGCAAGCATTGCAGCTGTGCCATCGCCTTGGTGTACGTCTAAATCAAAAATGAGCACGTTGGTCACTTCACCGCTTTGTATTAATGTTTGCGCGGTAAAGGCTAAGTCGTTCACCATACAAAAACCTGAGCCAAAATCAGTGTGTGCATGGTGCGTACCACCTGCTAAATGACAGGCTAAGCCATGCTTTAATGCTAAGCGTGCAGTTTGTAACGTGCCTTGTGGGGCGGTGAATGTGCGGTCCATTAGCGGTTGCGACCAAGGTAAGCCAATGCGGCGCATGGCTTTTTCGTCTAGACGGTTATGCCATAAATCGTGAATGTAGTTTTCGCAGTGTACCAGTTCAAGTGGTTCAGGGGAGCCCAAAATAGGCTCTACTAAATTATTACCTGCAATGCCTAAACCTTTAACCTGCTCATATAAATGAGCAAATTTACTCATTACAAATCGGTGCTTAGGGTCAAAGCTAAACGAATAATTACTGTGATAGACCAAAGGTAAGTGAGGGTTTAGGCGCATAACCGTATCAATAATAAAGTTTGCGCTATGGTAATAAACTTAACTAAGGGAGTCTATTGCCGCTATTCAATCAATGAAGCAAGCTCGCGATGAAGTAATTGTTCATCGGCTAAATTAAGTTCAACTAACCGTTTTAAATAGGTAATGCTGTTTATATCTATATGGTGGCAATTAAGGCCGATGTGTTGATCTTCTATGTGGCAAATAAACACCTCCATTTTTATTTCTATATCGCTTTGTGGCAAGGTAAAGCGCAAGGTGGCTTCGCTATTTTTTGTGCCACTAAACGCCGCGCATTTAGTAATGAGTGCGCCATGTAAAGATACATCGAGTAATTTGCATGGGTAGCTCTCTCCTGCAAATTCTAATTGCGCCGCGGTTGAAAAAAGAATACGCGAGAACTGACGTCGATTTTCCATAAAACGAGTTGCCTTTATTGTAATATTTAAATCAAGCATAGCGGGAAATAACCCATAGCGATAAAAAATGGCATAAAAAAACCCCGCATAAATGCAGGGTTTGTTATATCAGTTAACAATTAACCAATTTTTTTGTACTTAATACGCTTAGGTTGTGCAGCTTCTGCGCCTAAGGTCTTTTTAAGCCACTCTTCGTATTCAGTGTAGTTACCATCGAAGAAGTTAATTTGGCCTTCGTCGCGGTAATCTAAAATGTGTGTTGCAATACGGTCGAGGAACCAACGGTCATGCGATATACACATTACACAGCCTGGGAACTCTAAAATAGCGTTCTCAAGGGCGCGAAGTGTTTCAACATCAAGGTCATTGGTTGGCTCATCTAGTAGTACTACGTTACCACCCGCTTTTAAAAGCTTAGCAAGGTGTAAACGGTTGCGCTCACCACCTGATAAGTCTTTTACAAACTTTTGCTGATCGTTACCTTTAAAGTTAAAGCGGCTAACGTATGCACGGCTTGGGAACTCAAAGTTACCAATTTTTAGCACGTCTTGCCCGTCAGATATTTCTTCAAATACAGTTTTGCTTTCGTCCATATTGCCACGGAACTGATCAACCGTTGCAAGCTCTACAGTTTCACCTACGCTAATGCTGCCGCTATCTGGTTGCTCTTCGCCGCTTAGCATTTTAAATAGGGTTGATTTACCCGCGCCATTGGCACCAATAATGCCCACAATCGCGCCTTTTGGCATACTAAAGCTTAAATCGTCGATTAAAACGCGGTCGCCAAAACTCTTACGTAAGTTATTAACTTCAAGTACTTGGTCGCCTAAACGCGGGCCAGGTGGAATAAATAGCTCGTTAGTTTCGTTACGCTTTTGGTAATCAGACTGCTGTAGCTCACTAAACTGCGCCATACGCGCTTTAGACTTAGCTTGGCGACCTTTAGGGTTTGAACGTACCCACTCAAGTTCTTGAGCAATTGATTTTTGACGTGCTTTTTCAGATTTTTGCTCTTGTTGTAAGCGCGCATCTTTTTGCTCAAGCCAAGAAGAGTAGTTACCTTCCCACGGAATACCTTCACCACGGTCAAGCTCTAGTATCCAGCCAGCTACATTATCAAGGAAGTAACGGTCATGCGTTACCGCCACAACAGTGCCTTCGTAATCATGTAAGAAGCGCTCAAGCCAAGCAACCGACTCAGCATCTAAGTGGTTAGTAGGCTCATCGAGAATAAGCATATCTGGTTTTTCGAGTAATAAACGACAAATAGCAACACGGCGGCGCTCACCACCTGAAAGGTGCTCAATTTTAGCATCCCATTCAGGTAAACGAAGTGCATCAGCAGCGCGCTCTAAAACGTTATCGATGTTGTGGCCATCGTGCGCTTGAATGATTGCTTCAAGCTCACCTTGCTCTTTTGCTAGGGCGTCAAAGTCAGCGTCTTCCATTGCGTACTCGTTGTACACTTCGTCAAGGCGATTAAGGGCATGTTTTACTTCGCCAACAGCTTCTTCAACTATTTCGCGTACTGTTTTGCTTTCGTCCAGCACTGGCTCTTGCGGTAAGTAACCAATTTTAGTACCAGGTTGAGGGCGAGCTTCACCTTCAAAGTCTTGATCAACACCGGCCATAATGCGAAGTAATGTAGATTTACCAGCACCATTTAAACCTAGCACACCAATTTTAGCGCCAGGGAAAAAGTGCAACGAAATATCTTTTAAAATTGTGCGCTTAGGTGGCACAACTTTAGATACTCGACTCATCGAGAATATAAACTTATCAGGTAAAACCATGGAGGAAAGCCTTCAAATAATAATAAAAATTTCAATGTTGTATTGTAGTGGCTCACGGGTGAAACAGTCAACGAATGGCGGGTTTTAAAGCGCTAATGGCTGCAGGTTGATAAAGTATAAAATCATGAATAAATTTCATTTAGACATCTATACATCTAGAGGTTGATATTTTTAGCATACTGTTCATAATGAGAGCGTATAAATTCTCGGTTTTTATGAGTAGGAGTAAAAAATATGCCAATTACAGTGAAAGACGAGCTACCGGCTATTGCCCGTTTACGTGAAGAAAACGTGTTTGTAATGCCAAAAAGTCGCGCAAAAACGCAAGAAATTCGTCCTATGCGTTTGGCTATTTTAAATTTAATGCCTAATAAAGTAGAAACCGAAGTGCAGTTTATTCGTTTGCTTGCCAATTCTCCTTTGCAAGTAAATGTAGAGCTATTACGCCTAGATACGCATCGCAGCAGTAGCAACTCAGAAGAGCACCTAGATACCTTTTATCGTTATTTTTCAGAAGTGAAAGACAATAACTACGATGCGTTAATTGTTACCGGCGCGCCACTAGCACACCTTGAATACGACGATGTTGCGTACTGGGATGAGCTAAAAGTGATTATTGATTGGGCAGAGCAGCACGTTACCTCTACGCTGTTTTCGTGCTGGGCGGCGCATGCGGCGTTGTATCATCGTTACAATTTAAAACGCGATTTAAAAGAAGATAAACTTTGTGGTGTGTTTACTCACCAGTGTTACTTTGATCACGGGGCACTTACTCGTGGCTTCGACGACACCTTTTTAGTGCCGCACTCACGTTATGGCCACATAGATATAAATAAAATAAATGCCTGCGACGATATAGTCGTGCTGGCAGGCTCTGAAAAAGTAGGCGCTTACTTAATGAAAAATAAGTCGGGCAGCCAAGTGTTTATAACCGGCCACCCAGAATATGATGCCGACACACTAAAAGCAGAGTACGAACGCGATTTACAAAAAAGCCCTGATGCGCCAAAACCCGAAAACTATTTTCCAGATAACGATGCAAACAAAAAGCCGTCAAAAACGTGGCAAAGCCATGCTTTTTTGCTGTTTTCGAACTGGTTAAATTACTACGTGTACCAAACGACCCCTTATGATATTAATTTAGTTAGCCAAGATGTGAGGACTAACAACTATGCAGAATAACGTGCAAAACAATAATAAACACAGCGAATTAAGCGCTGCATTAAAAGAGCGTATTTTAATTTTAGATGGCGCCATGGGCACCATGATCCAAACTCACAAGCTTGAAGAAGAAGACTACCGAGGCGAGCGCTTTAAAGACTGGCACGTACTAATTAAAGGCAATAACGATTTATTAAGCCTTACAAAACCTGAGTTAATAACCAATATACACCGCAGCTTTTTAGCCGCCGGTGCAGACATTATTGAAACCAATACCTTTAACTCAACCACCATTTCGATGGAAGATTACGACATGGCAAGCATAAGCCGTGAAGTAAACCTAGAGTCGGCAAAACTCGCACGCGCAATATGTGACGAGTTCACCGCTAAAAACCCAGAAAAACCACGCTACGTAGCCGGTGTGTTAGGGCCAACCTCTAAAACCTGCTCAATTTCGCCAGATGTAAACGACCCAGGCTATCGTAATATTACCTTTGATAAGCTGGTTACTGCGTATGTTGAGTCTACCCTTGCACTAATGGAAGGCGGCGCCGATTTAATACTTATCGAAACCATATTCGACACCCTAAATGCAAAAGCGGCCTCATTCGCAGTAGAAGAAGCGTTTGAGCAAGCAGGGCGTACATTACCCGTAATGATCTCGGGCACAATTACCGATGCCTCAGGGCGTACGCTTTCGGGGCAAACCACCGAAGCATTTTATAACTCTATTCGCCATATCAAGCCGCTTTCTATAGGCCTTAACTGTGCCCTTGGCCCCGATTTACTTCGCCAATACGTAGAGGAGCTTTCGCGCGTATGCGAAACATTTACCTCAGTACACCCAAATGCCGGTTTACCAAATGAGTTTGGTGAGTACGACCTAGAAGCAGAGGACATGGCGAAAGAGATTATAGATTGGGGTAAATCGGGCTTTATAAATATTGTTGGTGGTTGCTGCGGCACCACGCCTGCGCATATTCGTGCGTTTGCCAAAGGGCTTGAAGGGGTAAAGCCTCGCGCGTTGCCAGAGCTTGATGTTCGTATGCGTTTATCAGGCCTTGAAGCCTGTAACTTAAACTAGGAGCCAACATGACCCAGCAAATTGCAGTATTTACCAATGTTGGCGAGCGTACCAACGTAACCGGCTCTGCCATGTTTAAACGCTTAATCATGGAAGAAGACTATGAAGCAGCGCTTACCGTTGCCCGCGAGCAAGTAGAAAACGGCGCCCAAGTTATTGATATAAACATGGACGAAGCCATGTTGGACTCAAAAGCGGCCATGGTTAAGTTTTTAAACTTAATTGCCTCAGAGCCCGATATTTCTAAAGTGCCCATTATGGTCGACTCCTCTAAATGGGAAGTAATAGAAGCAGGCCTTAAATGTATTCAAGGCAAGGCTATTGTTAATTCAATATCGCTTAAAGAAGGGGAGGAGCCGTTTAAACGCCAAGCTAAAATTATTAAACGTTTCGGCGCTGCCGCTGTTGTAATGGCGTTTGATACCGACGGCCAAGCCGACACCGCAGACCGCAAATACGAAATATGTGAACGCAGCTACAAAATATTAGTCGAAGAGATAGGTTTTCCGCCGGAAGATATAATATTCGACCCCAATATATTTGCCGTAGCCACCGGAATAGAAGAGCACGACAACTACGCCGTAGAATTTATTGAAGGTACACGCCGCATTAAACAAAACTTACCACACTGTAAAGTGTCGGGCGGGGTGTCTAATGTCTCGTTTTCGTTTAGGGGTAATAACCCCGTACGTGAAGCCATTCACTCGGTGTTTTTATACCACGCGATAAAAGCGGGTATGGATATGGGTATTGTAAACGCAGGCCAGCTTGCCGTTTACGACGACATCCCCGAGAAACTTCGTAAAGCCGTAGAAGATGTAATCCTTAACACCGACCCCGGTGCAGGTGAGCGCTTAGTAGAAATAGCCCCTAAGTTTTCGGGTATGGCACAAGCCGAACGCGTAGAAGATTTAGAGTGGCGCACATGGCCTGTTGAAAAACGCCTAGAGCACGCCCTTGTAAAAGGCATAACCACCTTTATAGATGAAGACACAGAAGAGTGCCGCGCAGCTGCCGATAAACCTATTCACGTAATTGAAGGGCCATTAATGGATGGCATGAACGTGGTAGGGGATTTATTTGGTGCAGGTAAAATGTTTTTACCGCAAGTTGTTAAATCGGCCCGTGTGATGAAACGCGCAGTGGCCTACCTAGACCCATACATAGAAGCCGAAAAAGAAGAAGGCGCCACTAACGGTAAAGTGGTTATGGCCACCGTAAAAGGCGACGTGCACGACATAGGTAAAAACATTGTAGGCGTAGTACTGCAATGTAATAACTACGAAGTAATCGACTTAGGCGTAATGGTACCTGCCGAAAAAATACTGCAAACCGCGATTGACGAAAAAGCCGACATAATCGGCCTTTCGGGTTTAATTACCCCATCGCTTGATGAAATGGTACACGTAGCCAAAGAAATGACCCGCAGAGGTTTTGAGCTCCCACTTATGATTGGCGGCGCAACGACCTCTAAAGCGCATACTGCCGTTAAAATTGAACCGCAGTACGACAAAGGCGTAGTGTATGTAAATAACGCCAGCCGTGCGGTGGGCGTGGTATCAAGCTTATTATCTAAAGAGCTAAAACCGGCCTTTTTAGAAAAAACTAAAGCCGAGTACGAAAAAGTACGCGAGCAGCAAGCGCGCAAAAAGCCACGTTCAAAACCCGTTACCATACAGCGTGCCCGAGATAACGCAGCCAAGCTTGATTGGGATAACTACACGCCACCGGTGCCTAAAAAGCTGGGCGTGACCGAATTTAAAAATGTATCAATCGCCACGTTACGTAAATACATAGATTGGACCCCGTACTTTATGACGTGGTCAATCGCTGGTAAATACCCACGCATAATGGACGATGAAGTCGTTGGCGAGCAAGCACGTAGCTTATTTAAAGACGCTAACGACATGCTCGACGACCTTGAAAAGTCAGGTGCTTTGCAACCTTTAGGTGTAATTGGTTTATTCCCTGCAAACCGTGTGGGTGATGACATAGAAATTTACACCGACGAAACCCGCAAAGAGCTGTTAACTACCTCATGCCATTTACGCCAGCAAACCGAAAAAACCGACTTTGCTAACTATTGTTTAGCCGACTACATTGCGCCAAAAGGCACACCTGATTACTTTGGCGCGTTTGCAGTAACGGGCGGTTTAGAAGAAGACGACCTAGCCGACGCGTTCGATGCCAAGCAAGACGACTACAATAAAATAATGGTAAAAGCCGTTGCCGACAGGCTCGCAGAAGCCTTTGCCGAATACCTGCACGAACAAGTGCGCAAAGAGTATTGGGGTTACGCAGCCGATGAAAACTTAAGTAACGATGAGCTAATTCGCGAAAACTACCAAGGTATTCGCCCAGCGCCGGGTTACCCAGCGTGCCCAGAGCACACCGAGAAAAAGAAAATTTGGCAGTTACTCGATACCGAAAAACGCATTGGCATGCAGCTCACCAGCTCATACGCCATGTGGCCAGGGGCTGCGGTTTCGGGCTGGTATTTCTCACACCCAGAGGCAAAATATTATGCCGTAGCCGCTGTGCAAAAGGATCAGGTAGAAGATTACGCCAAGCGAACTAATATGACGCTCGCAGAGGCTGAACGTTGGCTATCGCCTAATTTGGGGTATGAGCCAGAGTAAAAGAGCAGCGGTCAGTTTTTAGCTGTCAGCTATCAGTAAAACAAAAACGAGCCAAATTAGGCTCGTTTTTTTATATTAAAGAAAAGAAGTAAAAATTGGTTCATATGTATTCAGTGTTTATTTAGTATAAGTAGTAATGAAAAGCTGAGTAACTTGATTTTTACTCAGGAAAATATTCTTTTCTAAAAATAATAGGATTATAGATTAAATGAAGCTTTATCATTACATGGATGAGGTGTTTGGCTTAAAAAATTTATCAAATAGGAGGATTAAGGCTTCAACTTTTGACAATTTGAATGACCCTTTTGAGTTATTAGGTATCGAAACTAGCACACCTTATATACGTGCAAGCTTAAATAGGATGAAACTAGGTGTTTCAAGAGAATTTGGAATATTGTGCTTTAGTAAAATTTGGTCTAACCCTGTTCAGTGGGCTCATTATGCTAATAACCACAAGGGCATATGTGTGGAACTTGAGCTATCTAATAAAGAGGATGCTCAAGAAGTAAAATATTATTCTGAAAGATTTAAAAGTAATTTAATAGATGATCAAAGCTTCCCACTAAAGTTATTACTTTCTAAATTCAAACATTGGGAATATGAAAAAGAATATAGAACAATTCGGGACCTTAATAACTTTGAAAAAGAAAATGGTCTTTATTTTCAGCCATTCAATGAGGACATGAAACTATCTAAAATAATTATTGGATGCCAATCGAAGTTAACTAGAAGCGAGCTAGAGAAGTCCCTCTGCATTCAGGATAGAGGTGTTGAAATTATATATGCTAGAGCTGCTTTCAAGTCATTTAAGATTGTTAAGTATCAGAATAAATAAAGGACTATTAATGAAGTATCTAAATTACATATTGCTTTGCCTATCCCTATTTTTCACATCGAACACATTTGCGCTTGAGCAGAAGTATCACGAGAGTGTTTTACCTGTTATTGCTGCTTTTAAAACGCAGGATAAAACTGCGATTGCTGCGCATATTCGCTACCCTCTAAAAAGGCAATATCCATTGCCCGACATTAAAAATGAAGCTGAGTTTGTTAACCGCTTTGATGAAGTGTTTGACGAGGAGCTTGTTACTATTATTGGCAGCTCTAATATTAATACCGATTGGGATAGCGTAGGTTGGCGCGGCATTATGCTAAATAACGGCGTGATGTGGCTAGATACTGACGGTAAAATTATCGGTATAAATAGCCACACAGCTAAAGAGCAGGCATTTGCTATACGCTTAATTGAACAAGACAAGCAATCACTTCATTCAAGTATTAATACATTTGAAGAGCCAGTGCTTGATTGGAAAACGGCTAGCTACCATATTCGCGTTGATGATTTAGGTGATAGAAATTACCGTTATGTAGTGTGGAGTATTGATAAAAATACTATCGATAAGCCTGATCTGGTTTTATCTAACGGTGATATTACCTTTGAGGGTAGCGGCGGCAATCACCACTATACGTTTATAAACGGACGCTATAGTTACATATTACACGTTACTATTATTGGCTGCGATACATCGCCACCTGGTTGGCTTGAAGTATATAAAAATGATGAGCAGCTATTAAATGAGCCAGTTATAAGTACTAAGTAGAATCAGTAAACCCTTCTTATCTCTATCCAATAAAGCTGCCACTTAATAACAGCTATAGGTTGGCGTTTCGCCGATAAAAATTTCAATAAACCAATTCTAAGTGGTAGGCTAAAAAAGTAGCAATTATTCAAACCGTTCTCGCGCAACAAGGCATTCCTTTAAAGCGCTTTGCCAAGGAGTTAAATATGATCACGCTTACCGTTAATGGTAATAAACATGAGTTTACAGGCGATCCCTCAACGCCGGTGCTTTGGTATCTTCGAGATGAATTAAATTTAACCGGGCCTAAATTTGGCTGTGGTATGGCGCAGTGTGGTGCGTGCACCATACACATTGATGGCGTAGCGCAGCGCTCGTGCATATTACCTGTATCGGCTGTGGCAGGGCGTGCTATTACTTCTATTGAAGGGTTAAGCGAGCAAGGCGATCACCCAGTGCAAAAAGCCTGGGTTGAGCATAAAGTGCCGCAATGTGGATTTTGTCAGTGCGGGCAAATAATGCAAGCGGCAAGCTTATTAGCCGCTAACCCCAACCCCACTGATGATGAAATAGTGAGTAATATGTCGGGCAATATTTGTCGTTGTGGCACGTATCCGCGTATTCATAAAGCGATTAAGTCGGCGGCTAAAACCATTGCGGGCGTTGAATATTTTGACCCAAATGAACAAGGGGAAGAAGTATGAAAAACGACAATACGTACTTTGACCTAAACCGTCGCCAATTTTTAAAAACCAGCGTAATAGGCGCATTAGTATTAGGCACTTATTTTGTAGGCAGTGCACCAAAAGCGTTTGCAGGCGTGTTAGAGCAGCCCTCTGAGCAAGCAAAACGTGCTAACTTATTTATAGCGCTGCGCCCCGATGGCATGGTTGAAATAACCTGTCATCGCTCTGAAATGGGCCAGCAAATCCGTACAGCCATTGCCCAAATTGTGGCAGACGAAATGGAAGCCGCGTGGGATAAAGTCGTCGTTATTCAAGGTAAGGGCGACCCTAAATATGGGGATCAAAATACCGATGGCTCGCGCAGTATTCGCTACAACATGCAGCGCCTACGCGAAATGGGCGCAAGTGTACGCTACATGATGCAGCATGCAGCTGCTAAATATTGGAACGTTGAGCCGCAAACCTGTACAGCTAATCAGCACGTGGTTACCCACAGCTCAGGAAAAACGCTTACTTATAAAGATTTAATTGATCTCGCGCTTGGCATTACCCCGCCAGAGCCTGGCAAGTTAACACTTAAAACACGTAAAGAATGGCGTTATATAAATACCGGTATGGCGCATATAGATTTAACCGATTTAGTAACCGGTAAAGCCACATTTGCTGCTGATGTTCGCGAGCCAAAAGCGCTGGTGGCTATTATTGAGCGCCCGCCGGTAGTAGGTGGTGTGGTTAAATCGTTTGATGCCAGCGCCGCTAAAGCAATTAATGGCGTAGTTGATGTTATTGAAATGCCTGTACCAAAAGGTGCGCCGCAATTTCAGCCAAAAGGCGGCATTGCTATTGTTGCTAAAAATACCTGGGCAGCATGGCAGGCGCGTAAAGCACTAAAAGTGGTGTGGGATGATGGTAAAAACGGCGATTATAATTCAGTGAACTTTAAAAAGTCGTTATTACAAACAGTGAGTGAGCCGCAAACGCATGTACGCGAAAAAGGCGATGTAGCTAGCGTACTGGCTAAATCGAGCAATAAGTTAGTAGCCGACTATTACGCGCCGCACTTGGCTCAAGCACCTATGGAGCCACCTTGCGCCACTGCAATGTACAATAAAGACAGGGTAGATATTTGGGCTGCAACGCAAAACCCGCAAGCTGATATGAAAACCGTAGCTGCGTTACTGGGTATGGACGAGAGCCAAATTAACGTGCATGTCACCATGTTAGGTGGCGGTTTTGGGCGTAAATCAAAACCTGATTTTTCAGCAGAAGCTGCCTACATTTCAATGAAAGTAGGGCAACCTATTCGCGTACAATGGACGCGAGAGGATGATATTCAGCACAGTTTTTATCATGCGGTATCGGCTCAACATATTGAAGCTTCACTCAATAAAAAAGGTAATATTGAGGCTTACTTACATCGTACGGCGTTTTCGCCAATTATGTCAACGTTTCAAGAAGGGGCAACGTCGCCAGCAGGTTTTGAGCTGCGCTTAGGCTTTACCGATAACCCTATAAACTCACCTAACTTAAAGCTAGAAAACGGCGAAGCACCCGCTAAAACAAGAGTGGGCTGGATGCGCTCGGTATCAAATATTTTTCATGCTTTTGCTATTCAGTCATTTATTGCTGAAGCGGCGCACAAAGCAGGGCGCGACCAAAAAGACTATTTACTCGAAACCATAGGCCCTGATCGCATTTTAGATGTAACCGAGCAAAATGCGTCTTACGATAACTATGGCGCCGATAAAGACGTTTACCCATTAGATATTGGTAAATTACGCCATGTTATTGAAAAGGTGGCTGAGATAAGTAAATGGGGCCGAAAGCTGCCAAAAGGTCGCGGATTAGGTATTGCAGCACACCGCAGCTTTTTAACCTATGTGGCAACGGTGGTTGAGGTAGAAGTATCGGATGCTGGTGATTTAAACGTGATTAAATCGTGGGTCGCTATTGATGCAGGTACGGTTGTAAACACCGATACCGTTAAAAACCAAACCCAAGGTGGCTCTATTTACGGTATTACCACTGCAATTAGCGACGGTATTACCTTTGATAAAGGCCGCGTGCAGCAAAGTAACTTTCATGATTATCGCGTACCGCGTATGAGCGACTCACCACTAGAGGTAGAAGTAGAAATAATACAAAGCGATGCACCACCAGCAGGTGTAGGCGAGCCCGCAACACCGGTTTACGCCCCTGCATTGTGTAACGCTATTTTTGCCGCTTGTGGTAAACGCATTAGGAAACTGCCTATAGGTAATCAATTAAAAGCGTAAATAACGTCCTTTTTTAGCCGTTAAACAAAAAAACCGCCAAATGGCGGTTTTTTTAGAAGTTAGCGATTAGTGAGTTTTTTCAAACTCATCTACTTCACGCTCTGCTTCTTCTTTAGATTTACCGTACTGTTGCTGGATTTTACCCACTAGCTCTGTACGGCTACCTTCAATTTTGTCTAAATCGTCGTCAGTAAGATCGCCCCATTTTTGTTGCGCCTTACCTTTAAGTTCGTTCCAATTACCTTTCATACGATCGCTGTTCATAAGTATCTCCTTACTTAGTTTTAAATAACGTTCAGTATAAAAGGAGCAAAGCGTGTACCAACCAGTCAAATTTTTATTTTGTGTTTATAATCATTAATTTATATATTTAAGCGAGGCGTTACTTTTATTGCAGCGCGTATGTTCTTAAAAAATGTACAGAGCGGTCTGTAATTATTTCTGATTATGGATACGCGTAAACTCATCTGCTTTTGCGGCGCGTTTATTTTTGGTTTTTGTTACAATGCACACAAAGCAATTTTGGGTAAATAGCAGTGCTGCCGGTTCAAAACATATATCAACAACTTCTAACTACATTACAAAGTAACCCCATAACGTTATTACAAGCACCGCCTGGTGCGGGTAAATCAACCTGGTTGCCGCTACAGCTTATGCGCGACGGCCATTTTAAACGTATTGTAATGCTTGAGCCACGCCGCTTAGCTGCACGTAATATTGCCAATTACTTAGCACAGTGCCAAAACGAAAAAGTGGGGCAGAGTGTTGGTTTGCGAGTACGTGGTGAAAGCAAAGTAGGTAGTAATACGCGCCTTGAAATAGTCACCGAGGGCATGCTTACCCGCATGCTACAAAATGACCCCGAATTAAGCGATATAGATTTACTGATATTTGATGAATTTCATGAACGTTCAATTGCGGCCGACACTTCACTGGCCTTTGCTTTAGAGACCCAAAGTGCGCTGCGCGACGATTTAACCATACTACTTATGTCGGCCACCCTTGATACCGAGCGCTATACGCAGTTTTTTGATTGCCCGGTTATACAATCAAGCGGGCGTAGTTACCCCATTGACGAAGTATATATACCAATAAAAGATGAGAGCCGCTGGTTAGATGCTATTCCCTCTTTAATAAAACAAGCACTAAACGAGCAAAGCGGTAGTGCGTTGGTGTTTTTGCCTGGGCAATTTGAAATAGTACGCGTACAACAGGCCCTTAATGATTTACCAAGTAACTGCTTAGTTGCCACATTATTTGGCGAGCAAGATAAAGCCAATCAGCAAGCGGCGATTGCCCCTGCGCCTAAAGGTATGCGCAAAATAGTGCTTACCACCAATGTAGCCGAAACCAGTTTAACCATTGAAGGCATTCGCATTGTTATTGATAGCGGCAAACGCCGCGCCGCAACGTTTAACTTAAAAACTGGCGTAACTGAGCTTACAACACAAAGTATATCGCGCTCCTCTGCTGTGCAGCGAGCGGGGCGTGCAGGGCGAATAGAGCCAGGGGTTGTTTACAGGCTTGGCTCTAAACAAACATTTGAGCGACGTAATAGCCACGATAGCCCAGAAATACTCACCTCAGACATAAGCCAACTTATGCTGGAGGCAAAACAGTGGGGCGCAAATATCAGCGAACTCACCTTGCTTGATACGCCAACAGCGCAGCAATGCACGCAAGCGGTAAACTTACTAACCATGCTTGAAGCCATCGACTCCAAAGGCAAGTTAACCAAATTGGGCAGCAACATGCTGGGTTTTGGGGCGGATATTCGCTTAGCGCATATGCTTTTAAAAGCGCAAGCGCTTGAGGCTGAACTACCTGGTATTTACCGTTTAGCAGTTTATTTAGTGGCGCTGTTTGAGAGCCGAATAAACAGCGCCAACGAGCTAAGCTTGGCGCTACATAGCCAACAACAAAGGCCACACCCAGTATTTAAGCAGCAGTTAAAATACTGGCAAAGCCGTTTAAAAGTAACCGACAGTAACAGCGAGCTAAACACCGAGTATTTAGGTTTGCTGGTGGCATTAGCTTACCCCGATCGCATTGCAAAAAAACGCGGCAATGGCTACTTACTTGCCAATGGTGCGGGCGCTGATTTAAACACCGATTACTGGCATAACGATGACTACCTTGCTATTGCAAGCATGGGCGGCCATAAAGGCACGCGTATTTTTGCAGCCACCGCACTTAGCCCATTTGAGCTACAAGATTACTTACCGCATTTGTTTACTACGCTTACCCGCTGTGAGTTTGATGAAAAAACCGCGCGGTTTATCCATCAAGATGAAGTAAAGCTCGGCGCCATTACCCTTACAAGCCAACCAAGTAAGCAAAAGCTTGATAAAACCGAGCGCGCCAAAGCGTGGCTTAATTTATTTACCAAACATGGTTTTGCATTATTTAATGAACAACCCGATGCGCAGCAATTATTAATACGCATGAGTTTAGCCAGTCAGTTTATGCCAGATACGTTCCCGGCAATAAGCGAGCAGCAACTTATCGAAACAGCTGATGATTGGTTAGGCGTATATTTACAGGATATAAAAACGCTGGAGCAGCTTAAAAAGTTTAACTACTTTGAAGCACTGCAAAATTGTTTTGACTGGACACAGCAAACAGCCCTAAAAACACTGTTACCGCTTAGGTTAACGGTACCAAGTGGCTCAAATATAAAAATTAATTACCAGCTAGATGGCCCCGCAAAACTTAGCGTGCGCATGCAAGAAGTGTATGGTTTAACAAGTACGCCAATGCTTGCAAATGGCAAGCTGCCTCTGCTGATGGAATTACTCTCGCCAGGTAAGCGTTCATTACAGCTTACGCAAGATCTTGCGCACTTTTGGGCTAGTAGTTATCGCGATGTACAAAAAGAAATGAAAGGACGTTACCCCAAGCATTTTTGGCCCGACGATCCAGCCAACAGCGTGGCAACCAATAGAGTAAAAAGCAAAATGTAGGTTTATTAACTTAAAAATATTTGTTTTATTTTTGAGCATATGAATATAGTGTACCTATATATAAATCAATACTTGTAACTACAAGGAAGAAGTGATGAAACGACTATTTACATTAGCTTTGCTATTAGTGAGTACCTTTTCGGTTGATGCTGAAAAGGCACTGGACTTAAACAAATTTGCACAGCATTACTACAACACAATGACCGCCACGCAAGCGCCTAACGCAAGTGAAAAAGAGCTTGAAGCCTACCTTAATTTATTAACAGACGATGTAGGCAGCCAGCACATACCGTATCAAGTAGATGACTCTCGCACAGCAGAGGGTAAAAAACTAATGCGTAAGGGCATGAGTTTTTATTTAGGCGCGCACACCTTATACGAAAGCGAGCTGCTAAATACCTTTATATTTAACAATAGCGGCTTTGCGATTCGTTATAAAAACCACGCTAAGGGCATTCATCCGCAAAGTAAGCAGCCAATAGAGTACACATCAGTAATGATGGAAGTAATAGAAGTTGAAAACGGTAAAGTGGCGATGATCCGTAAATATCACGAATAAAACGTAAAGTGATAAAACGCGCTAGCCATTAAAGCAAAGTTAATGGCTAATTGGGCTGTAATAGCTTTTTGTTGTTAAGTGCTTAAACTTCTTTACCACCGTGCTGCTCTGCTAAATCATCTAGCTCGGCAGAGGTGTAATCAAACCCGCTTTCATCATACTCGTAAGTGACTTTTACACTGTCGCCGCCATTAAATAGGCGAGTTTTAACTTGGTTTACGGGCCAATCTTTTAGTACATGCACAAAGCGGTTAGCAACTTGCGAGGTTTCAAAGCGGTAGCGAATTTCTGTTTTCATAAAAAGGCTCTGTTATTGTATGGCTTAGCTAAAAGTGAGTAGTAAAATTACACTATTTAATGCATTACCACCTCTCATAATCTCATGGGTGTGTTGATTTTTGATGGTTGAATTTGCAGCCGTATGTTTGGTTTTAAGGCAAGGCAGAGCCTATGTAACTTGGTTATTCCCCATAAATAGGCGATAACGCAGCATAAAAGCCAAACATGGGCTGCCCGTTGGGTTCTTTCTAGGGTGATAAGCTCTGTTTATTGGTTTTTACTTATTCTTACATGGATGTAAGTCATTAAAATAACGCAGGAGCCGTTATCGAGCCTACTAAGTTACAAACCACGCGCCGCGATTTAATCGCCCCTAGATTGAACAAATTTCTATCCGCCAAGGTCAACACGCCCTAGTATACCTTTAATCAATACGCTGATATAAGCCTCTAAAACAGTAAGTGAAGCAAAAAACCACACTTAAACGCTATAAGTGATGCGTTTTTAAAATAAATAATAATTATTACAAATAGCTTTTATATCTAAAAAGTTAATGTGATTTTATTTTTACGTAATGTTCGCATTTTGCTTTAAGGTGCAGTGTTCCTTTCTAAAAATACTTATCTAGTACAAACCAAGCATTGTTATAAGTTTTTGATAGTTAATTACTTTAATAAGTAGATTTACTTTGTACAGCGAATGTTTTGCTAAGGGATTTACGCGCTGTTTAGCTATGTTAAAAAGTATTTTTGCCGATCTCCCTTTGTTCTAAAAACTAAAACTATTTTAAAAATAAAACAAAAAAGCAACATTTAGGTTGATTGTTAGGTATTTGTAATTAGAATAGTCGCTATTACAAATAAGAATGATTCACATACAATATTAGGATTCAACATGAATTTGCGTAAATCTCTCCTTGCTAGTGCAGTAATTACTGCAACTATGGGTTTAACTGCGTGTGGCGGCTCAAGCTCTAGCGATAGCACCGAAACACCAACCACTCCAACAGTGACTAATTCGGCACCTACCGCTATTAGCTTATCAACAGCGGCTGTAACAGAAGATGTAGTAGGCGCAGTAGTCGGTACTTTAAGTGCAACCGATGACGATGCAACAGGCATGGTATTTACACTTTCTGATGATGAACAGTATTTTGAAATTAATGACAGCAATGAGCTAACGCTTAAAAGCACATTAGCGCTTAATGCTGAGCAAGTAGAAACAGTTGATGTAACAGTAACTGCAACCGATGCTGGCGATTTAAGTTTTACACAAACACTGAGCGTATCTGTAACTGATATTGAAGCGCAAGATGGCGTAAACGTTTACGAATTTGCCTCAACAGTTAATGCTAGTAATTCTGCGGTAAGTTACACAGGCCAAGTGGCTCGTCATGCACTTTCGGCGCAAATTAAAGCTTACATAAGCTTATTAAGTGTTGATTACATTGAAAGCGAAGGCTTAACGGGCGATGCCGTTAAAGCGCAGTTAATGGCTTATTGGAGCGATTACGAAGCCGTAAAAGATAACAGTTTTTTGTTTATTGATGGCGCAACTACGTTGCAACAGTCGTTTGCAGAAATTTCGAATTCAGGCAAAACCTTAACAGGTAAAATTGCCGGTAACGATGCGTCTAAAATGGAAGAAGATTGGCTAACAGAAGGCACATTTGAAGGTTGGAGTGACTTTGGCACTCAAGCAAAAACACCAGAAGGGCTTATTTTTCATTACTTTGATTTACTTGCAGCTAATGTAGATGCAATTGCAAGCGGTACGCAGTCTGAGGATGTAAACGGTAATGACATTACTGCGGCATACATCACAACAAGTGGCCTTGATTTAAACCAGCTTATTCAAAAGCACACGCTAGGTGCGTTAATGTTCTCGCAAGGCACTGACGATTACCTAGACGAAGGGCTTGATGAAGATAACACCGATGCAGCAGCCGATGGTACTTACAGTACTTTAGAGCATCAATTCGATGAAGGTTTTGGTTACTTTGGCGCAGCACGTCATTATTTAGAATTTAGCGACGACGCTATTGCTGATGGTAGCGCAAGCGCTGATATTGATGGCGATGGCAAAATTGACTTAGCGAGTGAATACAATTGGGGTAACTCTACCAATGCAGCTAAACGTGATAAAGGCGCGGTAGTAGCAACTGACTTTAGCAGCGCAGCAATGACGGCGTTTATTGCGGGTCGTAAAATTATTAACGATGCTGCATCAGGTGCATTAACTGATGATCAAAAAACGCAGTTATTAGCACAGCGTGATATTGCTGTAGCCAATTGGGAAAACGCAATTGCAGCCACCGTTGTACACTACATCAACGACACATTAGCCGACATTGATACAGTACAAGGTACACAGGCAAGTGCTGACGATTTTGCTAACTTAGCTAAGCACTTTAGTGAAATGAAAGGCTTTGCACTGAACTTTCAATTTAACCCATTTTCACCTTTTTACAGCGACGATAACGCAGGTAAATTTGCCGAGCTACATACATTACTCGGTGAAGCGCCACTGCTAACAGATGCATACAAAGCGCAGTTAGTAGAGGCACGTGATTTGATGCAGGAAGTTTACGGCTTTGATGCTCAAAACGTTGAAAACTGGTAATAACCACCCGTTTTAGCACCAAGGAAGGTCAGCCCACGGGCTGACCTTTTGCCGTTTAATTTTCAAAGTTTTTAGGGTTGAAATAATGATCAATTATGCAAAAAAAGGGGTTGTGGTTGCAGCTACTGTATTAACCCTTAGTGGGTGTGGTGAAAGTAGCTCAAGTAGCACAGGCAGTGATTTTCAAAGTAGTGATAGCGGGCAAACTACTACGCCTGCGGTTACAGAGTTTGATGAAGCACAACTCGTTGCTAACTTAGTCGATAATGTAATAACACCGACGTTTGTTTTATTTAATCAACAAGCACAAACACAAACACAGGCCGTTGAAAATTACTGCCAAGCTGAAATACAAAGCGTACAAGAAAGCTCTGAAGAGGCCATTGCGCTGCGTGCTCAGGCACAGCAAGCATGGCTTGATACCATGGCGGGTTGGCAACAAGCCGAAATGATGCAAATGGGGCCGCTTCTTGATAACGCAGGGCAGTTACGTAACCAAATATATTCATGGCCTACTTTTAGCCGCTGTGGGATAGACCAAGACGTGGTGTATAACCAAGACGGTGTTATTAACCAAGATCAAAATCGCCCGTATGCCATTAGCGAAAGAACAGCAACACGCCGTGGCTTATTTGCAATTGGGCATGTGTTGTTTAACGAGCAATTAGCGCATCACTGTAGT
The DNA here is from genome assembly GCF_024518735.1 of Pseudoalteromonas agarivorans. Taxonomy (NCBI): domain Bacteria; kingdom Pseudomonadati; phylum Pseudomonadota; class Gammaproteobacteria; order Alteromonadales; family Pseudoalteromonadaceae; genus Pseudoalteromonas; species Pseudoalteromonas agarivorans. Next base: position 360,758 of record NZ_JANIGJ010000002.1, on the reverse strand, counting down.
GTGGCAAATGATGCCCTTGCAGATTGGAATAACCGCACAGATTTAGCGCGTCGTCAGGCTCGTTGTGAGTTTGCTGTGGTGGCAAGTGAAGATGTTTTAAGTTCGTCAGCGCAGTTATTACAAGCTTGGCAAGGGGATAGCGGTTTTGCTAACGAATTAAAAAATACCGGCCAAAGTGGCTCTCGCTTTAGCACAACTCATGAAGCGCTTAATCATATTAGCGATGCACTGTTTTATATCGACACAATAGTAAAAGATAAAAAATTAGCAGAGCCGATTGGTATTTTTTCAAATTCGTGTGGCGCATCGGCGTGCCCTGAAGATGTAGAAAGCCTAGATGCGAAAAGCTCTTTAGATAATATTCGTAACAACTTAGTGGCGTTTGAAGCGTTAATTATGGGTAATTTAGACGCTGAGCAAGCAGGCACTGGCTTTGATGACTTTTTAGATGCAGAGCAAGCACAGGCTACTAAAACACGTTTAGTTGAAGGAATAGCAGCCCTTAAAGCCACTTTAAATAGCATAGATAGCTCGCTGGCCGATTTACTAATTGATAACGAGCAACAGGTACGTGATGTACATGGGCAAGTGAAAGTGCTGACCGATGAGCTAAAAAATGACTTTATTAATGAGCTAGCACTTGAGCTACCTACCACCTCTGCAGGCGATAACGACTAAGGGCGACAATGAAATACAATAAACTTACAATTGCATTGCTTATGGCCGTAAGTTGCCAAGCAGTGGCAGAGCAAAAAAACGAATTAGAACATATTCAAATTATTAGCCATAACGATAAATTGCGCACCGAAGCAGGCTCGGCAACTTTAATTGGCGAAGCGCAACTTGAACAATTTGAGTTTGATGATATTCATCGTATTTTATCGCAGGTGCCTGGGGTAAACATACGCGAAGAAGATGGCTTTGGGCTAAGGCCTAACATTGGTTTTAGGGGCGTAACCCCTGAGCGTAGTAAAAAAATAACCATTTTAGAAGATGGTGTTTTAATTGGCCCTGCGCCGTATTCGGCACCGGCGGCTTATTATTTTCCGCTTACTACACGCATGACCGCTGTTGAAGTGTTTAAAGGCCCAGCAGCCATACATTATGGCCCGCAAACGGTGGCGGGTACGCTTAATTTAGTGTCGCGCCAAGTACCTGATGATGCCAGCGGTATGCTTGATATTTCAGCGGGCTCCGATGGCTATAAAAAAGCGCACGCGTATTATGGTAATCGCCAAGGGCAGTTTGGCTTTTTAGTTGAAGGCGTTCACCTAGAAAGTGACGGTTTTAAAGAGCTTGATGGCGGGCAAGACACAGGCTTTGAAAAAGACGATTTATTAGTTAAATTAGATTACACACTTAATAGCGAGCAGTTTAAGCAACGCTTTGAGTTAAAGCTGGCCTATTCAGATGAGCTTTCTAACGAAACCTACCTTGGGTTAACCGAAGAAGATTACCAGCAAACACCGTATCGCCGTTATGCCGCCAGCGGCCCTGCAAATATGGATACTAAGCATACGCAGGTGATGTTTACCCACCAGCTTAGCAGCGATAATTTTGCCCTTACAACCCGCGCCTACCGCAACGATTTTGAACGTGCATGGCTTAAACTCAACGCGGTTACTAACAGCAGTGGTAGTTTATCGGATATTTTGGCAGACCCAACACGCTTTGAGCGTGAATACAGCGTTATTAGTGGCCAAGCCGATTCGGTTCAAAGTGGTGAAAGCAATGTGTTTTTAACCATGGGAACTAACGACAGAGCCTTTTTCTCACAAGGCATACAGTTTGATGGTGATTGGCAAGTAGCTGCGTTTGGGCTTGAACATTCACTCTCATTTGGGGTGCGTTTTCATCAAGATGAAATAGAGCGCGATCATTTTGAAGACACATACGCTATGGTTAACGCGGTTAACACCCGTACAGACACCGCGAGTGTATTTACCACACAAAATACCGAATCTACCGATGCGTGGTCGTTATATATTGAAGACAAAGTAACCTTCGATAAGCTAACTCTTGGTTTAGGCGTGCGCGGCGAGTTAATGGATATGTCGTATCAAAATGACGCCCCTGGACAAGAAAACGATTGGCAAGATAAATCGAGCCGTATTTGGTTACCTGGTTTAAGTGGCTTTTACCAATTATCGGCCAATGCAGGGTTACTTTTTGGTGTACACCAAGGGTTTGTGCCCTCAAGCCCATCTAGCCCTGTACGTGAAGGAGATGAAGAGTTTGAAAAAAGCGTAAACTATGAATTTGGTGGCCGTTACAACAACGGTAACAGCCAAGTGGAAGTAGTGAGCTTTTTTAATGATTATTCAAACTTAGTAGAAAGCTGTGGCCAGTCAAACTGTGGAATCGAAAACGAAATTGACCGCGAGTTTAGTGGTGGGGAAGTGGATGTATGGGGCGTTGAGTCTCAATTTGCACACACTTACGCATTAAATAAGCACATTGATGTGCCGGTACGCTTAACTTATACCTACACGCAAAGTGAGTTTAAAGAAGAGCTATTTAGCGAATTTACGCAGTGGGGACATATTCGCCCGGGCGATCATTTACCGTACTTGCCTAACCATCAAGCTGCGCTGAGCTTAGGCCTTGCACATAACGATTGGTCGGTTGATGTATTAATAAAATACACCTCAGAAATGCCAGAGGCCGCTGGCGTAGCTTATACCGCTGGCGAGCTTGGTAACACCACAGGGAATGATTTTTCATTACCGTTGGCAGGTGTCGAGGTACCCGCTACAACAGTACTAGATATTGCTGCGCGCTACGAGCTTGATCAATATGGGCATATTTACGCTAAGGTAGATAATCTGTTTGACCAAGATAACATTGTTAGTCGTCGCCCATATGGCGCGCGCCCGGGTAAACCGCGTAGCGTAGCCGTGGGTTACAAATATCAATTTTAAGAGGTAAGTTATGCTCGAGACTATATGGCAAACGCTTCTTCAAACGCCAAATTATTTGTTTGATGCCAATAAACGTATTTTTATTGGCTATAGCATTGCGGCGTTAGTGATTGCAATGTTGCTGTATTTCTCGGGCCGTGCGCAGCAAAAAAAGCGCACGTGGCGTGGGCTGGGGCGCTATTTATTTAGTAAGCGTATTTGGCTGAGTAAAAGTGCCAAGCTCGACTACCAATTATTAATTATAAACCGCTTACTTAAAGCCGCGCTGTGGGTGCCTATAGTGTTAACTATGGTGCCTGTTGCTATTGGCGTAAGTGATGCCCTGCAATGGCTTTTTGGTGAGCGCGCAGTATGGCAGCTGCCAAGTACTGTGGTGTTAGTTATTTTTACCGTTTTATTGTTTATATTTGATGATTTAACACGGTTTTTATTACATTTAGCACTGCATAAAGTGCCGTTTTTGTGGCATTTTCATAAGGTACATCATAGTGCGTTAGTGCTCACCCCAATGACCATTTATCGCAGCCACCCGTTTGAAAGCTATTTATATGCCTGTCGAATGGCGTTAGCCCAAGGTTTTGTAGTGGGCGTTTGTGTGTATTGCTTTGGCCGAAATTTATCAATGTTAGATATTTTGGGGGCTAATGTATTTGTATTTGCCTTTAACGCTTTAGGCGCTAATTTACGCCACTCACATGTGTGGTGGAGCTTTGGTAAAAAAATAGAAAATTGGTTAATTAGCCCAGCTCAGCACCAAATTCATCACAGCGATAACCCAAAACATTTTGACCGTAACCTAGGCTCAGCGTTAGCCATTTGGGATAGAGCCTGTGGCACGCTGATAAAAGCGCATCAAGTAGGTAAAATTACCGTGGGGGTTGGCAATAACGACCGGGGGCACAACAGTGTAATGGATGCGTATTGGCGGCCAATTTACGAGAACCTACAAACGCCTTGGCAACGTGTGGCTAAAGCCGCTAATAAGGTGAAAGTTTTTAATAAAAAAAAGCCCATTATTGAGGTTAATATTAACGACAAAACAGCTAAATAGCGCTCGGTTACAAAAAATAAAAGGTTAAATTGTAAATTTTGTGTTTCAATAATCGTATCAAACTCGGTACATACACGCGTACCTTCTTTAATTTACGATGATGATTTAACATGCATTACAAATCAGTTTTATTAGCAAGTTGTGCTTTATTGCTAAGCGCCTGTGGTGGCTCAGGCAGCGATGACACGCCCACCGTCAATTCAAATAAAATTCCTACCTTGTCGGTTGCCGACATACCCAGCGAATTAACTAAAGGCCAAACCATTGAGCTAATTGCAACAGCAAGCGATGAAGACGGCACAATAAGCAGTGTGGTTTGGCAACAAACTGCGGGCACCACGTTATTGAATGAACCATTAGATGCGTTAAGTACCCGCCTTACTATACCCGCTGCGCAAAGTTATGAGCCTATAACGTACTCATTTAGCGTAACAGCCACCGATAATGAAGGGGCAACAAACACTCAAACCGTTACATTTGTAGCCAAAAACAGCATGGACATACACAGCGCCGCTAGGTTATTACACCAAGCTAGCATGGGCCCAACGCTTGCTGAAATAAACAGTGCTCAAGGTTTAAGTGAGCAACAATGGCTCGATAACCAAATAGCACTGCCAGTTAGGTACCATCGAAACTACTTGGTAAAACTTGAAGATGACGAAGACTTTAAATATATAAGCCGAATAGATGCATGGTGGAAAGCGGTGCTACAAAGTGACGACCAACTACGCCAACGCGTTGCATTTGCACTGAGTGAAATATTGGTTGTATCGGATGAAAATAGCGATTTACGTGCACAACCAGAGGGCATGATCACTTACTACGATTTATTGCTCAAACATGCGTTTGGCAATTTTAGAGAGTTACTCGAAGAGGTAACGCTTTCGCCAATTATGGGCACGTACCTAAGCCATTTAGGGAACGAAAAAGCTGATGAAGCACTTAATATTCGCCCAGATGAAAATTACGCCCGTGAGGTTATGCAATTATTTACCATTGGCCTAGATGAGTTAAACCTTGATGGCTCCGCTAAGCTAGATGCAAACGGTAATAGCATAGCAACTTACGGACAGGCTCAAATACAGGGGTTTGCGCGTGTATTTACAGGCTGGACATTTGCCGGCAGCGAAACCTTTAAACGCAAAAGCCGCGATTATATAAACCCTATGCAAGCTTACAGCGAATACCATTCGAGTAAAGAAAAGGTACTATTAAATAATGAGGTTATACCGCCTGGTTATGGCCCAGAGGAGTCGCTAAAAATAGCCCTCGATAATTTATTTAATCACGACAACGTAGCACCGTTTATTTCTAAGCAGCTTATTCAGCGGTTAATTACCTCAAACCCTACTGCGCAATATGTAGAGCGCGTTGCACGTGTATTTAACGATAATGGAAGTGGTGTGCGAGGCGATTTAGCCGCAGTTGTTAAAGCTATTTATTTAGATGACGAAGCACGCCATTTTGGCAGTGTACTTAGCTATCAAGGTAAAATTAAAGAACCACTTTTAAAAACTGTGCAGTTTTGGCGAAACCTTAATGCGAAGTCGCAGCAAGGTTATTATAAAACGTGGAACTTAGTCGATAGCTATGGGCAAGGCCCCATGCAGTCGGGCTCTGTATTTAACTTTTTTAGACCCGATTACCAAAGTGCGGCGTTACGCACCCAAGGTTTGGTAGCGCCTGAATTACAAATAGCCAACGATGCGACTTTAATAGGCACAATGAATGCCTTATTTGCAAGTTTGGTTTGGAGTACAGCCGAAGCGCATACCGAGTTAAACCCTGCAGGAATTTATGTTTATGTTCAAAGCGATATGGATTACTTGGCGCAAAATGGCATTAGCGCACTGATAGAGCAATATAATACCCTGTATTTTGCCGGCAATATGAGCGCTGACACTACACAAGCTTTACTTGATTTAGATGCCTATTTTGATGAGGAACAGTACCGCGTGAGGGTTTCGTACTTGTTATACATGATTGCTATTTCACCTGAATTTAACGTGCAGTATTAGGAGCGCATAATGAGCCTAAATAGAAGAGACTTTTTGTCATTATGTTTAAAAGGCGGGGTATCAGCAGCCGCTTTAACCAGTTTGCAGCTACAAGCGTTAACGGGGGCAACTAATGCAATAGAACTCGGTGATTATAAAGCCCTAGTGTGTGTATTTTTATACGGCGGAAACGACTCACTTAATATGTTGCTACCCCTTGAGGGAGAGCAGCGTAGTTTATACGAGCAAAGTCGGCAAAACCTCGCAGTAGACAATCCGCTAGCGTTAAGTGTTTCTCAGCAGTTTGCAGGTGGCGTAGGTATTCATCCCTCACTTGCGCCTTTACAGAGCGTGTTTGAGTCGGATGATTTAGCCTTTGTTGGTGGCGTAGGCACTTTACTTACCCCCACCACATTAACAGATTACAAAAATAACGCGGTGCCTTTACCTAAGCATTTATTTTCCCATAACGATCAGCAAGCGTCATGGATGTACGGCCGAGAAAAAGCCTCTTTAAACAGTGGGTGGGGCGCACGTATGCTAGAGCGATTAGCTGTGGAGGATCAGTTTGCGGCAAATATCTCTCTCGATGGCACTAATTTATGGCAAACAGGCACAAATACCAGTGCCTTTGCGCTTAACAAAAGTGGCATAAGCACAATTAACGCCTTTGGAGGTTATCAGCCCCGCACTGAGCACGTTACTAACATAATGAACCGCTTGCTAGGCAATGCAAGCCATGTACTAGGGCGTGAATATGCAAATGGCTTAAATAGCGCAATTACCAACACGCAAACGATGAACAGTGCGCTTGAACAAGCCCCAGCGCTTACTACCACCTTTAGCGATACTAGCTTGAGTGAGCAATTAGCCGCGGTGGCCAAAGCAATTAGTGTGCAGTCGTCGTTAAGTACTCAGCGCCAAGTATTTTTTGTCTCTATGGGGGGATTTGACACCCACGATGATCAGCTTACGGCGCACCCTGCATTATTAAATACGCTAGCTCAAGGGCTCAGCGAGTTTAACAGTGCCATGAAAGAGCTAAACATGAATGATAAAGTCACCACGTTTACTATGTCGGACTTTGGCCGCACGCTAACCTCAAACGGAGATGGCACCGACCATGGCTGGGCGGGTAATCAAATAGTAATGGGCGGCGCGGTAAAAGGCCGTTCTATTTATGGCCAGTTACTTACTCAGCAATTAGAGGGCGGATACGATACCGGAGGCGGGCGGTTAATTCCGCAAGTGGCTAACGAGCAATACTTTGCAACGTTAGCGCAGTGGTTTGGCGTGCCTGTTTCGGAGCTGGTTGATATTTTTCCAAATTTAAGTAACTTTAACAGCGCGACCTTAGACTTTTTTGTGTAATGATACTGACACGCCAGCCTAGGTTCGTTAGTTTAAGGTTAAAGCGCCGCTGCTTGATAATAAAAATTCGTTATTTAGTTGTTTTAATTAGCTTATTTTAAGGTTTTTGAACAAAGCTTATTATTTAAAGCACTTAAGTATCACTATACAGGGGCGCGAGCTGTTAATTGTAATCTAAACCTAGTGCTTGACAGTATAATGTACTGGTTTCAAATACTTAAAATTAAAGATCACACATGATAAAGGAATCATAATAATGAAAATTTTAGTGAGCTTAGTAAGTTTAATCGCTTTTTTACTCGTTTTACTGCCAGGGCCTTTATATAAGTATGGGGTTGTTGAACTAAGTACTGCGTTTGCAGGGTTTAGATTTGGTGTGTATGTGGGTGGCGCTGCATTAGTGCTGCTTGTTATACAGGTTATTTTTATGCGTAAAACGCTTAGCATGGGCAGCACTTTAATGGCGTTGGTGTTTGCAGCCATCGCGATTGCAATGCCACTGAGCATGATGAGCAAGGCTAAAAGCGTACCCGCGATCCATGATATTTCGACCGATTTAATTAACCCGCCAAAATTTGTGGCAATTGTACCGCTGCGAGCGGATGCTAAAAACCCAGCTGAATACGCAGGAGAAGAAACAGCCACGCAGCAACGCAAAGCTTACCCTGAGTTAAAAACACTAAATTATGCACAATCAAAAACAGACTTATTGGCTGCTACCGAGCAAGCGGTTAAAAATTTAGGGTTTGAGCTTGTTAATGTTAATGCGGCTACGGGCATTGTAGAAGCAACGGATACCACCACATGGTTTGGTTTTAAAGACGATGTAGTTGTGCGTATCAATGATGAAGGCAGCCAGCGCTTTGTCGATATACGCAGTAAGTCACGCGTGGGGCGCAGCGATTTAGGAAAAAATGCTGAACGTATACATTCACTCATTGATGAGATAAATACGTTACTGGATAAGTAACCAACATTTAAGTTAAAAAAGCCCAACCTTGTTGGGCTTTTTTGGTCAGGGTGCATTCACTGCGCCGGCGTTAGGGTGAACCACATCAAAGTGCATACCGGTATTATTTTTAGAGCCAGCTCTCATGGGATTAGTTTTAAAATAAAGCACTTAAATAAGCGAAAAGGTAGACGACTTAAATTTTTACAGACTATGGAGTTGTTATGAAAACAGTAGGATATGCAGCAAAAAGCGAAGGTGCGCAACTAGGTGAATATACTTTTGAGCGCCGCGATTTACGCGATAACGATGTAGAAATTGAAATTTTATATTGTGGCGTATGCCACTCTGATTTACATGCAGTGCGCAATGACTGGGGCGGAAGCCGTTACCCGTTAGTCCCTGGGCACGAAATTGTAGGTAAAGTAAAAGCCATTGGTAGCGCTGTTAAAAACTATGCAAAAGGTGACACGGTAGCGGTAGGTTGCATGGTTGATTCATGCCAAAGCTGCAAACAGTGTGATAACGGCGAAGAGCAATTTTGCCAAGAAGGCATGGTAGGCACATACGCAGGTAAAGACAGAGAAACCGGCGAGATGACCCAAGGTGGCTATTCTAAACATATTGTTGTTCGTGAAGAATTTGTACTATCAGTCCCTGAAAGTCTAGAGCTTTCGCGCGTTGCCCCTTTATTATGTGCAGGTATCACTACTTACTCTCCATTACATAAGTGGGGCGTTACAAAAGGCAGCCGTGTTGCCGTTGTAGGGCTTGGTGGCTTGGGTCACATGGCTGTTAAAAATGCCGTAGCCATGGGCGCGAGTGTAACAGTGGTTGGGCGAAGTGAGTCTAAAAAAGATGACGCAGTAAAACTTGGCGCGCAGCATTATTTAGTGTCGACTGACGAAGATGCAATGAAAGCGTCGCAGTCGGCTTTTGATATTATTATTGACACCGTACCTGTTAAGCACGATTTGTCTATTTACACACCCTTATTAGACATAGATGGGACGCTAGTTATTGTTGGGCAAGTTGGCCCCGTAGAAGAGCTAAACACTGTGCCTCTTTTAATGGGTCGTCGGCGCATCGCAGGCTCACTGATTGGTGGGATAGAAGAAACCCAGCAGATGCTAGATTTTTGTGGCAAAAATAACGTATTGCCAGAGTGCGAAATGATTAATATTGGCCAAATAAACACCGCGTATGAGCGAATGGAAAAATCAGACGTACGCTATCGTTTTGTTATTGATATGGCGTCGTTAGAGGCCCAGTAAGGTGGGTGATTAAATACCCTTATTAAAGTAAAAGAGCGGCTAATTGTATTAGCCGCTCTTTTTATATGCTTAACAGGTTTGTGCTGCGGGTTGTTGTTTATTAAGTTGCAAGTAGCTTAAAAACCACATTACTAAGCCACCTAAAAACAACGCCGCTGCGACATAACCTGTTTGGTTAGGCGCTGCACCTTGTGCAATAACAGCCCCGCCAACCCAAGGACCGATAGCATTTGCGGTGTTAAATGCGCATTGTACTAATGCACCAATCATTGCATGGCCCTCTGGGGCTACATCCATTAATAAAGATTGAATAAGCGTTGCCAAACCCACACTGCAACCAATAAAAAATATAACCGCATAAAGCATCCAAATATTGTAACTTGCGCTAACGTAGGCAATTGCAAATACGATGGTGCACACCAGTGCAAGGCCTGTGGTTTTAATGGCAGATTTATCGGCTGCTTTGCCTAATATGTAATTACCTAACGTACAACCAATACCAAACATCACCATAGCGATAGAAATAGTGTAAGGGGCTGTTTTAGTTACATCTAAAATTGTATCGGCAATGTAAGTGTAAATACAAAACACGCCGCCAAAGCCAATAATAACAATACCTAAAATAGACCACACCAGTTTATTTTTAAGTACGCCAAACTCGTTAAGTAAGTTAGATGGCTTAGCGTTATCGATATTTGGCACTACTTTGTATACAAATATAAACGCAATAAACGCTAAAACCGCAGCGCCACCTAAGCAATAACGCCAGCTTAGGTTTTGCCCCACCAAGGTAACAATAGGCACGCCTACGATGGTTGCAATGGTTAAGCCCATAAATACTTTTGACATAAAGCTTGCGCGTTTACCCGAAGGGGCAATATCGGAGGCAAGCAAAATAGCGGCACCAAAGTAAGCGCCGTGAGGTAAGCCGCTTAAAAAGCGAAAAATAACGAGCTGCTCTAATGAGGTTGCTAATGCACTCAAGCCATTAGAAATACACATTAGGCTTAAAAAAATCAGCAAAGCTTTGCGTTTTCGCATATTGGCCGTTGTAAGCATTAATACCGGCGCGCCTACCACAACACCAATAGCATAGGCGCTAATTGCATAGCCACTTTGCGAAGGGGTTGAGCCAAACGTTTCACTGATCAGCGGCAGCATAGGCATCATTGAAAATTCTGATAATCCTAAAATAAACGTACCTAGTGCTAACACTAATAAAATAGCAGCTTTATTTAACTGATTAGATGCCGACGCAACATCTGCACTCATAGAAGATCCTTTAACTTTGATTTTAAAAATAGTGAATAGCCACACATTAATTGCGTGGAGAGTAAACATATATTAGGTGTGGAGTGTGTCAGTGAGATGGCTATTTTAAGTTAAAAAGTGTACTGCGTCATGTATAAAAAATAGTATTTTTGGCTTGTTTTACTTTTGTTAATTGCTATAAAGTGTGACTTATTGGATTAATTTATAAAAAGTTTTTAAAAAGCAGCTCACTAGCTAGTGTTTAATTGCTCGCAGAAAAACTAAAAAACACCTATATTTACAAAGTTATTACATTTATTGCTAGCTTACATATTATTTTTATATTTGTTTGTTATTGTCATCCTATTATTATTCCCTAAAGGTTTAACACATGTTTGGTCTACGAAAAGATAACGCCAAAGTTGACGAATTGGAACGTCAACTCAATGAAAGTAAATCAGTACTATCCGCTATTTATAACCATGTAGCGTATATTGAATTTACACCCGAGGGAAAAATTTTAGACGCTAATGAGCTTTTTTTAGATACCGTAGGCTACAAAAGAGAAGAGGTAATAGGCAAGCACCACCGGATTTTTTGCGATTCAGACTACGCTAAGTCGAGTGAGTACAGCCAATTTTGGCAAGCACTGCAAGGGGCAAACTCAACAAGCGGTACCTTTATGCGATTTAACGCTAATGGCGAAAAGCTATGGCTAGAGGCTACTTATTTTCCTGTTGAAGTAAACGGGGTGGTTACTAAGGTTATTAAAATAGCGTCGGATATTACAAAAAATTATGTACAGCGAAAATCTCAAGAAGCGCTCACCGAAGCGCTTGATAAGGCGCTGGCTACAATAGAATTTAACCCCGATGGCACCATAATTAAAGCAAATCAAAACTTTTTATCTACGGTGGGTTATTCACTTGCAGAAATAGTTGGCAAGCATCACAAAATGTTTTGTACTGATTCTTTTTATCAAAATAACCCTCGGTTTTGGGAAGAGCTAAGCGATGGACAGTTTAAGTCGGGTAAGTTTAAACGCATAACTTCTGATGGCTCGCAAATATGGCTAGAGGCAACTTATAACCCCATTTTAGATAATAAAGGCAAAGTGATAAAAATAGTGAAGTTTGCCTCTAATATTACCGATCGCATAAAAGACAACGAAGCCGTTAGTGAGGCCGCACAAATTGCGTATGAATCGGCGGTGTCGAGTGCGCAAACGGCAAAAACGGGCTCAGATATTTTACACGATGCAATTGCAAACTCAGATGCAATTGTAAGCCAAGTACTTAAATCGGTTGATTTAATTAAAAACCTGAATGAGCAGTCAGCAGTTATCGGCTCTATTGTGTCGACCATAAGCAGTATTGCCGATCAAACTAATTTATTGGCGTTAAATGCAGCCATTGAAGCCGCCCGAGCGGGCGAGTACGGGCGAGGCTTTGCCGTGGTAGCCGATGAAGTTAGGCAGCTTGCAGCAAGCACCAGCAGTTCAACCAACGAAATTGCAACCGTAGTTAAAAATAACCAAGAGCTCACTAACGATATTTCAAAGCAAATCACCTCCGTCTCTGATTCGTCAGAGCAAGGCCGAGAGCTAATAGCGAAAGTCTCAGAAGTAATTCAAGAAATAGAACGCGGCGCAGATGCTGTTTCTGCAACAGTGTCTAAGCTTAACGCGAGTTAAGTGGCAGTAAGTTCTCAAAGTGCGACATTTTGTCGCGCTCTAAACTTGTAACTACATTATATAATTTATGCCATATATAACAGTGGCATAAATTATAAATGACTCATATTCAACATATCCAACATTCTTATTTATTCTCTCCTTTAGCACTTTTATTAACTGGCCTTTTTTCTCCTGCAGTATTTGCAGATGATAACACTTTAGAAATTATTGAAGTGCATGGGCAGGTACACAATAAGCACTTATCGCTTGGTTCGTCAGAGGCAATGCTTAGCAATTTAGGTGTTGATTTTTCGGCTGCGGGCGGGGTGTCTAACTTACCTATTTTAAATGGTTTAATGGGCGATAGAGTAAAAGTACTGATTGATGGCGCAGAGGTTACTGCAGCGTGCGCTAATCAGATGAACTCGCCTCTTTCTTACGTATCAGCTAATCAAGTAATGGCTTACAAAGTAGTTGCTGGTGTCTCGCCAGTGAGTGCTGGTGGCGATAACATTGCAGGTGTAATAAGCGTTAACTCAATTTCACCACAATATAGCGAAAGTAGTGAGTTAGCATGGCACTCAGGCTATGTCTCGGCTAAGTACAGCAGTGTTGATAACGGCCAAAAACTAGGTTTGGGAGCACGTTTAGCAAGCGATACTGTGAGCCTTAATTACCAAGGGTCGTTTAGTGATGCCAACAGCTACAAAGATGGAAAGGGTAATGTGGTACTTGATACATTATATCGGGCTCAAAACCACAGCCTAACTGGCGCGATACGTGACGATAAACAGCAAGTTGTGATAAAGCTTACGCATCAAAAAATACCGTATCAGGGTTTTGCTAACCAGTACATGGATATGACTGATAACACCAGTTATGGCGCTATTGCCCAATATAAGCGCAGTTTTGAAAACAGCGAGCTAGAAGGGCAAGTTAATTGGCACAGCGTTAAACACGAAATGGGTTTTTTTAGTAAAGAAAAAACCGGCATGATGCCCATGAAAACAGATGCAAAAGACATAAGCACACAGCTTAAATGGCGCCTTACACTTGATCAAAATAGCTCATTACTACTTGGACAAGAATATTATAATTACCGCATTGATGATTGGTGGCCGGCGATTGAAGGCTCAACTATGATGGGGCCAAATGATTATATAAATATTAATAGCGGTAAGCGTGAGCGTATTGCCTTATTTGTAGAATATGAAAGCCAAATCAATAACAAGCTCTGGTTAAATACGGGTTTAAGGGTTGAGCGTGTTAATACACAGGTTGATGAAGTACAAGCCTATAACGATGGCATGATGAATATGGGCAGTATGAGCGCAATGACAACTGCCAATAATGCGCTAGCTGCCAATAACTTTAACAATGCCGATAGAGACATAACCGACACCTTAGTTGATGTAAATGTGTTAGCTAATTACCAAGTTACACTATATGACGAGCTGCAATTAGGCCTTGCCCGTAAAAGCCGAGCCCCTAATTTATATGAGCGTTACAGTTGGGGTGTAAGTAATATGGCAAGCACTATGATTGGCTGGTACGGCGACGCTAATGGTTATATTGGTAACCCAAACCTCAAAGCCGAAACCGCCCATACCATCAGTGCAACGTATTCAAAAACAGCAAAAAATGATGCGTGGCGGGTAAGTGCTAATGTGTGGTACACCGATGTAACGGACTACATTGATGCAGATATTGTACGTAGTTTTAATAGTTATGGTTTAGCAAATACAACACGTAACATTTTAAGCTTTACTAATGTTGACGCCACACTTTATGGCGCAAAGCTTGATATAAGTAAGTCACTTTATCAATCAACACAGTTTGGCGAATGGCAATTAAAAGCAAACATAACGAGCACTCGTGGGAAGCGCCGCGACACTAACCAACCGCTTTATCAAATTAAGCCGTTACATACAGCGCTCTCATTAAGCCAGCAAATAGGGATATTCGAAAATGCATTGTTGTGGCAATGGGTGGATACAAAATCACGCGTTGATGTTAACCGCTTAGAAAACCAAACCGTTAGTTACAGCTTAGTTAATATAAGCTCTAAAGCTACTTTTGATGCGCTTACGCTGGGTATTGAGGTGGTAAACTTATTTGATACGTTTTATCAATTACCCCTAGGCGGGGTAAGTATTGCAGCGCTTAAGCAAGGTAGCAGCACGGGGTTTACTCAATTAGCTGGGCAAGGGCGCTCATTTAATATAAGTGCCAGTTACGCATTTTAAACCCATATAAAGCGTTGAGAATAGGTTGCTTGGCGCTTTAGTTTAATCAGATGTTGGCGTAACTTGCTCGGCGTTGGTTGTTTGCTGCGCCTCTAAAGCTAGTTTTTCACGCTCTGCTTTTGATACATACGCCGGTTTATTACTTTTATGCAATTTAGCATTAGCACGTTTATCTTTTTTCTGAAATTTGGTGACAATTTTTTTGCGGCGGTTCATTAGTACTAATACTCTGATTAATTAAGGTCGCGCATTATACAACCAATGCAATATAAGCCGCTATCTAAATTTAAAGCGCGATTGTTGTAACCCTGCCGCAAAGCGCTATTTAATACTATTGCTTGGCGGTATAATTTAGCTTTAATACCAATTTAATTATTTAAGCGATTTATTATTGCGCATTGGTAGTAATAATTCATACAAAAGGATACGTTTTGAAAAAGTTAGCTTTGCTTTGCAGTGCTTTATTTGCTTTTAGCGCACATGCACAATTACATACAAATATTGATAGTGTTGCCGATTACGCTGTTAATACTTATCAACAATCACAAATTCACACGTTAACTAATTTAGTGGCTTTTCCTACGGTAAATAAAGAGTCGATACCCGCGCCACAAAATCCTGACTTTATTAATTTTAAATCTGTATTAAAAATGAAAGCTGCAGAGCTTGGGTTTGATTACCAAGACCTAGGCTACACCGTGCTTATAGGCATGGGAGATCAAAGCGAAAAGGTTACCGTTGTAACCCACGGAGACGTACAGCCAGCCAATGCCAGTAAGTGGAAACAAAGCCCATTTATTATTGATACCTCAGAGCCTGGCAAATTAGTCGGGCGCGGCACAGAAGACGACAAAGGCGCAATAGCCACCGCACTATACGCCATGAAAGCGATTAAAGATAAAGGCATAGAGCTTAATAACCGCATAGAGCTGATGATTTACCTAGCCGAGGAGTCAGATTGGGGCCCGCTTACTGAATTTATGAAAACCTACGAGCAGCCAAAATACGCCGTAACCATTGATGCATCATACCCAGTTGTAGTAGCCGAGAAAGGCTGGAGCTTAATTGCTCCTACCTTTAATGCTACCTCAAAACAAACCGGTATGTATGTGAGTGATTTAGCGGGCGGCGCGTTTAAAAGCCAAATACCAGAAGATGCAAGCTTAGTGCTGCATAACGCAAGCGCTGTAGTTATTAACTCATTAAAAGCTAAAGCTAAAACACTTAGTGAAGTTGAGTTTAACTTTGAAGAGCAAGGTGAAGGCTTAAAAATAACTGTAAAAGGGGTGTCTGCGCACTCATCAGAGCCAGAGTCGGGCGTTAATGCTATTGCACACCTGAGCGAGCTATTTAAAGACGTCGCACTTGAAAATAATAGCGATGGCCAGCTTATAAAATTTGTAAATCAATTAATTGGCTTAGATATTCATGGTAAGCAATTTGGTAATATTGCCTACAAGCATGAATTCATGGGCCCAATGAGCGTAGCCCCTACCGTAATTGAACGCGATGGTAGTGCACTAACGTTAGCCATTAACGCGCGCCGCCCAGTTGGTAAAGATGAAAACCTACTTAAAGCGCAAATAAACAGTGCGATTAAGGAATGGGAAACGGTAAATAACGTAACGCTTACTAAAGTCGAGACCATTATTGGTACACCCATGCTGTTAGATAACGCGCCGCACGCACAAAAGCTGCTTGATATTTTTAAACATTTTACAGGTGACGAACAAGCTGACTTTGTATCAATTGGCGGAGGCACTAACGCAAAATTATTTGATAATGCCGTATCGTTTGGCCCTTCAATGCCAGGCAAACGTTATACCGGCCACTCAGAGCATGAATTTATTACGCTTGAGCAATTAGCGCTTAATTTACGTATGTATACCGCAATGATGATAGAGCTAGGTAATATGTAAGTTATAGCTGTTTTAATATAAAAGCCGCCTTATTTAGCTGAAGTGACTCCAGCAAGGCGGCTTTTTTGTATTTACTAAAACTGAGCTACAAAACTGAGATTGTATATATCGTAGTCATCGTTATCGGTGTAATTAGCGCTAAAATAGTAGTTATCGTTAATAAAGTATTTACCTTCAACAACTAAATCTGAGTCGTATAAACCAACGCCTACTGCAACATGCTTATTAAAGTAATAATTTGCCAACACATTAAAAATTGAATCATCGCCAGCATCGAGATAGTCAGCATTTATAGTAAAGTAGCGTTCATCGTAAAGGTGAGCAAAGTAACGTGATGATAAGTCCCACGACTCTATTTCATCATCCGTCTCAACAGTAAAACCAATGTAGTCGGTGTCATTAATTTGGTGATTATATTGCGCTTTAAACAAATAAACTGTGTCACCATATTCGTAATCTACCATACGTGCAGATACTTTTAACGAATCAGCAAATAAGTAACCTATGCCAAGTGAATAGGTATCAGTATCGCCAATATTAGGCAGCTCTATGGTTGCAAAAGCATTACCGTAAAAGCCTTCTCCAAAAAAACCTTTTCTACTATAACCATCAGAATTGAAGTAATTTAAGCCTATATTACTATCTGTATCTAGGTAGCCATAATCATCCCACACTCCCGAGCTTTGTTGCTCTTCAAAGTAATAATGCGTAGATAATCCGTACACATTATCGCTGTAATAGCGTGAATCTATTTTTGCGTAGTTAATTGTATTAAACCATTGCTTTGACGCTGATTGTTCAGCATTTACTGATGCTGTACAGCTAAGTGCAAGCAAAGAGAGTGGTATTAAGTAGCGCATAAGTATCCTTTCTTATAATTAAATAGGTGTATCTAGAAAAGGTATTATATTAGATACTCTTTAAAATACATTTAAAAAATTGTAAGTAACTATATGTTTGTATAAGTATTTGTAGAGATGCGCTTGAAGGGGCTGCTATAAATTGATGACTAATGTCATATTAACTAATGACAAATAACACCTCCAAAGCTTAAAAATTAAGGCAATAATAACCTTACATTTTAAGAGGAGAGCAAACATGAATACACCAGCATTTTTTGATAATTTAAAACGTTACTTTGTGGCTTTGGTATTTTTGACCGCGATAAACTTAATTACATCGCCAAATTATTTATGGGTAGTATGGCCTGCTTTAGGGATGGGCATTGCATTGCTAAATGAGTTGTTAAACTCAAATAACTCAAAAAGGGTTAGGGATGAGTGTTAAGCCAAGTAACAGGT
Organism: Pseudoalteromonas agarivorans; assembly: GCF_024518735.1. Taxonomy (NCBI): domain Bacteria; kingdom Pseudomonadati; phylum Pseudomonadota; class Gammaproteobacteria; order Alteromonadales; family Pseudoalteromonadaceae; genus Pseudoalteromonas; species Pseudoalteromonas agarivorans. The sequence continues at coordinate 342,803 of NZ_JANIGJ010000002.1, read as the reverse complement.
TACCTGGCTTAACGCGAAAAACCGTAAGGTTTAAAAATTACGTTTTATGCGGTTGAGTCGAGCGTTGCGTTTAGGGAGATTTCGGTATTAAGTAGCTTTGAAATAGGGCAGCCTTTTTTAGTTTGCTCACACAATGCCTGAAATTGCTCGTTAGCAATATCTTTAATACGTGCGTTTACTTCAAGCGCTATATGGGTGACTGCAAAGCCGTCATCAACCTCATCAAGGCTTACGGTGGCTTTAGTATCAATTTTATCGGCTTTAAAACCGGCATCACCAAGTGCAAGCGAAAGCGCCATACTAAAGCAGGCACTGTGCGCAGCTCCCACTAATTCTTCTGGGTTAGAACCAGGCTCGTCTTCAAAGCGAGTATTAAAACCAAATGGTTGTTTATCAAGTGCGCCGCTTTGTGTAGAAATACTGCCTTTACCTGTTTTAATATCGCCTGACCAGGTTGAGTTTGCCGTTTTTTTAATCGTCATCATCTTCTCCTTGCGTTGCATGTAAGCTTTTCAGGCTGAGTAAGTGCTATTTACATAAAACACCTAAATACAGCCTTAAAAGCCGAGTTATTCATACCATTGCAAAATAGGCGCCAGCTCACGCATAGCATAAAGGATTAATACCTTTTAATTTTTATTACGTTTACAGCGCTCTGAGCAGTAAATAACGTTATCCCAATCGCGCTGCCACTTTTTACGCCACGCAAAAGGCTTGTTGCAAACAGGGCACATTTTTTGTGGTAAGTAACTTTTTTTATGTGCCATATTAATTACTTTTTGCGGTGTTTTTTTGTGTACGAGTAAGCCCTACATGCTTTTTTAATATGTTAGGAATTGCACATTTAACATCGGCGCGCTCGCGGTATTGCCATAAACGTTCGCGCGCTTGTTTGGAGGCTTGAGTTAAATCAAGCATGGGCTCGGGGTAGTCTTCACCAAGTTTAAAGTCGTTAAACAGCGCTTCCATTGGTGTTTGCTGCCAAGGCTCGTGTAAATATTCTATCGGCAGCTTTTCAAGTTCGGGGCACCATTTTTTAATAAAGGCGCCGGTTGGGTCTTGATCTTCAGATTGCTTAATTGGGTTGTAATGCCTAATGGTGTTAATACCCGTAACTGAGGCCTGCATTTGTATTTGTGGGTAATGAATGCCAGGTTCAAAGTCTAAAAAGTAATTTGCCAAAGGTAAGCTTGCCTGCTGCCAGCTTATATTTAAATGATGCGTTACAAAGCTAACCAACATAGCGCGCATTCTAAAATTAATATAGCCCGTGGTTTTTAAGCAGCGCATACAGGCATCAATAATAGGTATACCCGTTTGGCCTTGTGCCCAGCGCTCAATATCGTGTTGTACGTTGTCATCGTTTCTATATGGGAACTGATGATACCCCGCATTGAGCGCTTTAAATTCCATCGTACTCTCACTTTCAAACTTTTGCATAAAATGGCAGTGCCAATGCAAACGCGATACAAATACAGCAAGCGGGCGCTTCCATCCTTTTTTGCTTGGGTGTTTTGCATGGTATGCATCAATAGCCATTTGATAAACCTGTTTAAGGCTAATATTACCCCACGCTAAATAAGGCGAAAGCCTAGAGCAATGAATACGGCTTAAGCTGGGGCTAGATATGCCTTTTTGATATCCCTTACCGCGCTCAGCAAAAAAGCTTTGCAATATTGTGTGCGCAGTTAAAGGCCCACCTACTTGAAAGTTGTCATCATTTTGCGTGTAGCTGTCGGGTAATTTAGGGGGTTGGTAGTTATTAAGTGTAATGGTTTTTATGTTTTTCCAATTAGGAATAGCAATAGGGGCCTGCATTGTTTGTTGCCAGCGTGCGTTCCAATCTTTACGGTTTTTTTTGCCACGAATAACGCCGCCCGTTTGTGACTCAAACCAGTTAACTTTGTTAGCTTTACACCATATAGCCACGGCTTTATCGCGTTCAAAGGTATTGTTTAAGCCAATTTCTTGATGGCTAAATATGTTTGCTATTTGGTATGTTTGATTAAGCGTGTTTAACAGTGTCAGCATGTTTTGGTTAAAAATATACAGCGTTGCTTTATAGCGAGTTAGCTGCTGATTTATTTCGCCTATTGATTGATAAACAAAACGCCAATGGCGCGCATTATAATGTGCATCCTCAAGCATTAGTGGCTCAAAGTTGTATAGCAGTAACGTGGGTAAATCATCACTAAATGCATTTTTAAGTGGTTGATGGTCGCTAAGGCGTAAATCGCGTTTAAACCACACTATGTTTATTTTTTCGCGCATATTTAAAAAAGTGGCTGCAGTTATGAAATACTGTACGCAATACAGCGCTTTTACGATTTGCAGTACGACGTATAAAGGAAAATTATGTTTTTAGATTTAACGCAAAGCACGCAGCACAATGTTTACTCGTATTTAGTTGGGGGTATTAGCCCGCGTCCTATTGCTTGGGTAAGCACACTTAGTAAGGAGGGGGTTGCTAATATTGCCCCGTACTCTTTTTTTACAGTGGCCAGCTGTAACCCGCCAGTGCTGAGCGTGACCCAAGTAAACCCACGCGACAAAGCCAATAAAGACACGCTTTTAAACCTTCAAGCCACTAACAACTGCGTGGTTAATATTGTTAGTGAAGAGCTAGTAGAAAAAATGAATCAAAGCTGCGCTAATTATCCACATAATGTGAGTGAATTTGAGGCGGAAAATATTGAAACAATCGCCAGTACACACGTAACATCCCCAGGCGCCGCAGCGGCTAAAGTAAGATACGAGTGCACCTTAAGAGACGTTATTCAGATAAGCGACGAACCAGGTGGCGGCAAAGTTATGCTACTCAACGTGGTGGGAATTTATATTGACGATAACGTGTTAGTGAATGGCTATATAGACCCCACGCGATTAAACAGCGTAGGTAAAATGGGTGGAGACTACTTTAGCTCTACTAAAGATAAATTTGTACTAAAGCGGCCACAATTGTAAAATAACAGATTAACTTTATACACTTACTGTTAACTCATTAAGCGTTACTTATAAAAACAAATGGATATTGAATGTCTAAACTTTACCTCACTTTAGTATTTGCCCTACTTAGTTTTAGCTGCCTATCAGCCTCTGATAAAAAGCTACCCATAGAAGCGTTTGCAGGCTTAAAAAGCATAAGCCAAGTTAAGCTCTCACCAGATGGAAATAACATTGCGTATGTTAGGAACCTTGATGGCGATTTAGTTTTAATGGTGCAAAGCCTTACAACAGGCAAGGGCAAGCCGATTATTAAATCTGATAACCACACTGTATTTTTTGACTGGTTTAGTTGGGCAAATAATGATGTGTTGTTATTGGGCGCACGATACATTAAATATCAATTTGGTGGGGTTAAGTATGCGTCTACATTAATGTATTCGTATAATCTAAATGATGATAAAGGAATAAAACTGGCGTTTAGAGCAAACAACACGCGTGATGAAAAGCAGCCTCAGTTTTCTGACCGAATTATTAGCTTTTTACCGGAGCAAGAAAATAAAATACTCGTGCAGGGCGATTTTAAAATAGCCAATACCCCAGCTGTGTATGAACTTGACCTAACCACTTTACGCAAAAAACAAATACAACGTGCTCGTGCAGATGTAACCAGTTGGTTTGCTGATAGACAAGGCAAGGTTCGTATTGCTAAAAAAATGGATGAAACACAATTTACTTACGAGCTGTACAATGAGCAAAATGAGTCGTGGCAAACACTATTTAGCTACGAAGTATTTAGTGAGCAAAGCATTTCGATACTTGGCTTTGATAAAGATCCTAACTTTTTATACATCACTGCGCTCCATGAAGGGCGTGATGCATTATTTAAGCTTAATCTAACAACTAACAAACGTGAGCTCATTTTTAGCGACGACAAGTATGATGTCGATGGCGATATTTTTTACTCACGTAAAACTGGCGAAGTGGCAGGCTTTACACATTCGCATTTAGAAGATGGTATTGCGTATTGGGATGAAGACTTAGACAAGCTACATCGCTCTTTACGAGCATCACTACCTAAAGATTCATTTGAAATGGATATTGTTAGCACCAGCGACGATCAGCAAAAATATGTACTTTATGTCAGCTCAGATAAAACATCAGGCGCCTATATGTTAGGTGACAGAAAGCGAGGTGATTTAACATTTTTTGCAGACGTTTACCCACACATTAACGAAAGCGTATACGCCGGTAAAGAACACATTAGCTATAAAGCACGTGACGGGCTTATTATAGAAGGCTACTTAACGCTGCCTGTTGGCTATGAGAAAGGCGATAAGTTACCCACTATTATATTTCCACATGGTGGGCCTATGGCGCGCGACTATGCAGGCTTTGACTATTGGACGGCGCTACTGGCATATAATGGTTATGCCGTGTTGCAGCCTAACTTTCGTGGCTCAAGTGGTTACGGTTATGACTTTTTAATGCAGTCGATTCAAGGTTTTGGTTTAGCCATGCAAGATGACTTACAAGATGGAGCTAACTGGTTAATAGACCAAGGGATTGCTCAGCCAGATAAAATTTGTATTGGTGGCGCAAGCTACGGTGGATACGCCGCCTTAATGGCTGTTATTAAACACCCTGAAACATTTAAATGTGCGGCAAGTTTTGCAGGGGTAACTGACCTTGAGCATATTGTGAGTAAAGCCCGACACTATACAAATAAAGACATAGTACGAAAACAGTTTGGAACAAATAGCGATAAGCTAGAGGCCAATTCGCCGGTCAATTTTGCTAAATCAATCAACAAGCCTGTTTTACTTGTGCATGGTAGCGACGACAGTGTTGTCCCTATTTACCATAGTAGAGAAATGGAAGATGAACTAGATGACGAAGATAAAGATGTTACTTACATTGAGCTAGAAGATGGCGATCATTACTTGTCTTATCAGCCGCATAGAATTAAAACGTTACAAGCGTTTCTCGATTTTTTTGATAAGCATTTAAAAAACGATTAATAACAAAGGCGACTTAGGTCGCCTTTTTTGAGCTTAATTTTTTATATAATGCACATTGTTTGCACTTTTACTTGTTAACGTTATACGTTGTTATTAAAGGCGCTATTTATAAGTCGCTATAATAGAACACGCAATTAATACAATTGTTATTACAGGCTATTCTTTAAAGTGCTTAGAGCTTTTAAAAATACGTTTTAGCAGTAAAAAAATACGCAATAAATAACAGCTCAAATGCTTTTAGAGTCAGGTTTATAAAAAATAAATGAAAATTCATAACAAACTTTTTTTAATATTATTTAGCTTCACCTTTAGCATTATTGCGGGGCTAGTTGTGCTTATTCAGTACAGTATTGGCCAAGGTATTATTGATTTTGTAAACGCCAAAGAAGTAAAAGCATTAGAGCCATTAGCGGTACAGCTGGCTAATAAATACGCGCAAACTCCCTCGTGGGATAAAATTATAGGTAACGATCAGCGCTTTTTAAGGTTGGTTGAATCGCAATTGCAATCAAGCCAGTTTTTACCTAGTTTACGCGATATGCCACAGCGCCCAGAAATTCGCGGTGAACGCAGACCCAGACCCCCACAGCATATGGCGCAACGAGATCGTCGCCCACCGCCCGAGCATGCCGCGCACTATGCACTACTGGATGAAAACCAGCAGCGTATTTTTGGTAAATTATTTGAGGATTTAAAGTACATTAAAACGCCCATAGAGCTTGAAGGTAAAACAATTGCTTACCTTGCTGTTTCAAAAAGAAAAAGCCTAGCAGATGGGTACGAGCTGGATTTTTTAAAGCAACAAACTAACTATTTATGGCTTATTGCGTTAACCGCAGGGCTACTTACCTTACTGTTGTCTTTTTTACTGGCAAGGCATTTAGTTGGCCCTGTAAAGCAAATTGCCAGTGGTATGCATAAGCTAACCAAAGGGCAGTACAGCACAAAGCTTTTATTAGATAGAAAAGACGAGCTGGGCCAGCTTAGTGAAGATTTTAACACCTTGGCCTTTACGCTCGCTAAAGATGAGCAAGTACGTAAACGCTGGTTAGCTAATATTTCTCATGAACTAAGAACGCCCATGAGCATTTTACTCGGTGAGCTCGAAGCTATGTTGCTTGGGATACGTGAACCAAACAATAAAAATATTAGTTCTGCTAACGATGAAGCGCTGCATTTAAAGCGCTTGATTGACGACCTACACATGTTAAACAGCGCAGAACTAGGCGGCATGCATTACACCATGCAACCTACCGACGTAGGCTTTTTACTTAACTCCATAGAGCAGAAGTATCACGTTATTTTTGAGCAGCACGCTATTAATTTTTACCTTCTTAATAGTGCTAACAACACCACAGTAAACGCAGATAAAACACGTATACTGCAATTACTAGATAATATCTTAATGAATGCGGTGCATTATGCCCAGTGCTCAACTATTTCTTTAAGTGCCAATAACGTAAATATTAAAGGCCAAGCCTATTTAGAGCTTATAATAGAGGACAACGGGATAGGCGTTGAGCAAGCGCATTTATCGCACTTGTTTGAATATTTATACCGTGTAGACAGCTCTCGCAATCGCCAAGAGGGTGGCTCTGGTTTAGGTTTGTCTATTTGTCAGCATATTGTTAAAGGTCATAATGGCGAAATATCAGCCGAAAAAGCCAGTATTGGCGGGCTTGGCATTGTTATTAAATTACCCTTATTAGTTCAGTAGAGGATAAATATGAGTGAGCAAATACTCATTGTTGAAGATGAAATAAAACTTGCCAATTTAATGAGCGACTTTTTAACAAGTCATCATTATCAAACGCACCTTATTCATCATGGTGATGAAGTACTTAGCTGGCTTGAAAGTAATAAGCCAAGTGTTATTTTATTAGATATTATGTTGCCAGGGCAAAGCGGTATAGAGCTGTGCAAAGCGATAAGAAAGTTCTCTAATGTGCCCATTATTATGGTTTCGGCAAAGGTGGAGGAGATTGACCGGTTACTCGGACTTGAACTGGGCGCCGATGACTACATTTGCAAACCGTTTAGTTATGCTGAGCTGGTGGCGCGAGTAAAAGCAATTTTAAGGCGTGTTAATACCACAAAAGAGCCGGTAAATAATGCCATGACACTGGATGAAAGTACTTACAGTGTAAATTATAAAAATAGCAGTATAGAACTAACTAATTTTGAATTTCAGCTATTTAAGCCCTTGTATTCAAACCCTAACAGAATCTATTCACGCGATAGCTTAATGGACACCATGTACGCAGACCAACGTATAGTTAGCCACCGTACTATAGACAGCCACATAAAAAAGTTACGTAAAAAGCTTGATGAAGTAACGCAAACCGACAGCGTTATTCAGTCGGTTTACGGTGTGGGCTATCGGTTTGTTCACCCTCAATAGCTAAACGTGAGCGCAGTTTTACTCATCGTCAGCGTTTTTAATACGCTCTAAACGGTCGAACTCTTCGTATTCGGCCGCTTGTATTTCATCGAGTACCGCATCTACATCTGCAGATTCATTACTGTCTTCAAATTCTCCGCTGAGCACAGTGTTTGGCGTTAAGCTGGCCTCTTCAAACAGTGCCCACATTTCTTTAGCGTAATGAGTGTTTAATAGGCTAGGTGCAAACTGCGCATAATAACGGCGTATGTTGTTTACATCGCGCGTAAACATTGCTTGCGCACTGTTATTGGCTGCGGCGTTTACAGCTTGTGGAAGGTCAATAATTACAGGCCCTTTACTATCAACAAGTACGTTAAATTCTGATAAGTCACCGTGGATAATACCAGCGCACAGCATTAATTTAATATAATGAACCATCATACTGTACTGCTCAATAGCGTCTTGATGTGTAAGGGTCACATGCCCTAACTGTGGAGCAACATCACCGTCTTCATCGCACACAAGCTCCATTAACAACACGCCATCAATACAGTAATAAGTATCAGGAACTCTGACGCCAGCGCGTGATAAACGTGAAAGCGCGTCTACTTCTGCATTTTGCCAAATTTCTTCTTCTAGTTGCCGCCCATAACTGGAGCGTTTACCCATGGCGCGGGCTTGGCGTCCGCCTCTTACTTTTCGGCCTTCTTGATACTGAGCTGCCTTTTTAAAGCTGCGTTTAACGGCATCTTTGTAGACTTTAGCACAGCGAATTTCGCCACCGCTGCGCACCACAAATACATCCGCTTCTTTACCGCTCATTAAGCGACTTATCACTTCATCAATTAGGCCATCATCAACGAGTGGCTGGAGGCGTTTAGGTATTTTCACTGCGATACAACTAGAAAAATTGGAAGATTAAACATGTATGTTAATAAGTCCTTAGTATGTTAGCTCTCAAAACAGGTGTTGAAAGTGGTTTTAAGTAATTAGTTATCACAATAACCGAAATACCGAATAAGGTAAAAATAACATGATAAAAATCGGATTTATTTTTATTTCCTTATTGTTTGCACAATGTTTGCGTTTTTTAAGCGTACTTTATATTCATACCCTTTATTAATATTTAACCCAAGGTGACCACGATGAAGCATTTTTCTACTTTTGCCGTTGCTGCATTATTATCAATGGCTTTTTCAGCCAATGTTGCAGCCAGAGGCGGTGATAACCCACCACCTAAACCTGACTTTTCAAGCATAGATGCAGATGGTGACGGTGTGATTAGCATTGCAGAATTTAGCGAAAGTGCGCCACCGCAAGGCGATGCGCAAACTATTTTTGACGAAATAGATGCCGATGGGAATGGCGAAATTAGCGAACAAGAATTAAGTGAACACAAGCCACCACGCCGCTCACGTTAAGGGAGAAAAATATGATCAACAGTATTGGTAGTTCAGCGAGTTTTATGACTCAACAATCTAGCCAAGTAAGCGCTTTAACTTCAGAGCAAACTGAGTTTGTTAAAGAAACACTTGCAGAATTTGATGCACAAAACCTAAGTACGGAAGATGCGCAAAGTATTCAAGCCGCATTTGAAGAGCAGGGGATCTCGCCTACAAAAGAGTTGGCTGATTTAATGAGCGAACTTGATTTTGACGCTAAAAGTATTGGCGATGCAGGACGCCCTGAAGGGCAGCGCCCGCCACCGCCGCCGCAAAACTCGCTAGAATCTGTTGATACTGACGAAGTGGTTAGCTACTTAGATGAGTTATTAACTGAGTATTCAAGCCAGCTATCTAATGAAGATAAAGAATCAATTCTTTCATCGGTACAAGAAAAATTTGGTTTAAGTGAAGGTGATTCACTGCTAAATGTAACTGCTTAGGTGTTATAACTTGAGGTAAAGCTGACTATTTATCCTTAGGTCTTAAGTCCAAAGCCCGGCAATTATTTTGTTGGGCTTTTTTATTATACTAATTCGCTTAATTGATTACGTATTATTGCGCATTGGTATTACTCTGCTTGAGGCAAAAAAATCGCGCTAATAGCACCTAACAAACCGAGCAGGCTATACAATAAAATAAGCTGTGCGGTTGATAAAAATGCTTCTAAAAGCCCTATACTGCCTAACATTAAAAGCAAAATGCCAATTACAGTATTACTAACCGACACGTAATCAGTGCGTTTATTGCCTTGTGCCATATCCACTAAATAGGTTTTACGCCCGAGCCGTACGCCTTGATGAGCAATGCAAAGCAAAAAATAAAAACCAGGTATTACCCAAGCATATTCAAACAGCTGGCTATACCATGTGGCTATTACAAACACGCTCACGCCGTTTATGGTGACAAGTAACGCACTGATCACAAGCACCTTTTGGCTAGAAAAATCGCTGAGTCTTCCCCATATTGGCCCAGAAATTAAACTTGCTAAGCCAGACACGGCTAAAAATACTGCCAATAATGAAAATTCAAACTGCTGAGAGCTTGCTAAAATAATATAAAAAGGCGCGCTTAGGGCTGAGCAAAGTAAAAAGGCGCGGGTAATTACAAAGTGTGCAAATTGTTTATCTTGATAAAGCAGCTTTAATTTACTTAGCGCATTTAAAAAGCCATTTTTACCGCCTTGTGTCGCCCCTTTGTATTCGTTTATGCGGCTATAAAAAAGTGCAGCAACAACCCACAAAACGGCGCCTAAACACAGCGCAATTAATACCGTATTTTGCTCTTTTTGCCCCGAAAAAAACCACATCATTAAACCAAAAGTGAGTGTTGCAAAGCCGGCAATACTTGCCGCCAGGCCACTTATATTGCCCCGCTTTTTTTTAGGAATAACTTTACCTAATACATCTTTAGCGGCAATAGAGTTAAACCCGCGGGCGAGGCTAAAGAGCACCAGCAGGGCTAAAATTGCATAGCCAGCCTGAGCGCCTTCTAGCACAAATGAAACACCAACCATAGCGCCAATACATACCGCTTGGGCAAATGCACCACAAACCCATACCCACTTTCTTACTGAGAGTTTACGGATAATATTGGCTATCGCTAATTGTGGTAATAAAGAGCCCGATTCTCTTATAGGCACCAGCCACGCTATAAACGCGCTTGGTACGTTTAAGCTTTGCATTAACCAAGGCAGAGTGACTTTAGGGTTGAGGAGGGCATCGGCAAATTTACTAAAAAGCTGACTTGTTAATAAAAGAATAAAGTTACCGGCCACTTCTTTGCAGTCATCTTCGTTTATGTCTTTACAGGCGCGTGCGTCTTCATCGTTGTTAAGGCGTTTATAGACTTGCTCTTTAGTGAGTTTTTTCATACTGCTAGCTACACAATTTGTTTTGCTCTTTGAGGTACGAATCTACAAAGTGTTGTTCCATAGGTTTAGAAAAGTAATAACCTTGTAGGTGAGACACGCCAATTTCTTTTAACATGTTGGCTTGCTCTAGGGTTTCTACACCTTCAGCGACTACTATAAAATCAAGTGTTGAGGCCATTTGCACAATCGCATGAATTATACTTAAGCCTCGCTTATCCATATTTTGAATGAAACTTTTATCTATTTTTACTATGTCTACACCAATATCTAACATGCTCGACAAGGATGAGTACCCAGTACCAAAGTCGTCAATAGAAATACAAAATCCTTGTTTTTGCAGCTCTTTTACTGCTGCTAAAAAGGTGAGCTTATCCTCAGCAAACACAGATTCAGTGATTTCAAGGTGCAGGTTTTCTGGCTTTACGCCGTATTGATCAACGATATTTACAACCTTAGTGACAAAATCAGGGTCTTGAAGTTGTATTACAGATACATTAACGCTCACAGCAATAGGGGGTTGTACGTTTTTAAACGTGCAAGCTTGCACACATGCTTGCTCAATCACCCATAAGCCAAGTTCGGTTATGAGGTTGTATTGCTCGGCAATGGCAATAAATTCATCAGGAAATATCGCTTCGTCATTTAACTGCCAGCGTAAAAGTGACTCAAACGAGGTCACCTTCGCTGTTTGGCTATCCACAATAGGCTGAAACACTAACCGCAAGCCGTTGTCTTTTATTGCACTTGCCAAGCGCTTGCTGAGCAATTGTTCACGCTCTTGTTGGCGCTTTAAGTCATTGTTGTAGATATTTACGCAGCCTTTGGCAATACGTTTTTGATGGTACATTGCTAAATCTGCTGAACGAATTAACGCGCTTAAATTACCCTCATGCTCAGGAAATAACGCTATGCCAATAGTGGCAGATACCCAGCTTTGGTATTTGTATCGTTCATGCTCGGCACGAATGCTTTTAATAACCTTTTTGGCAAAATCAAATAAGTCTTGTTCATCTTCATAGGTTGTTAAAATTAAAAATTCATCTCCGCCCCAGCGGCATTTGTATAAGTGGCGGGTGCAAACGTTAGTGAGTCGCTCGGCTATTTCTTTAAGTACTTGGTCGCCAACTTTATGACCCATAGAGTCATTAATTTGCTTAAAGCCATCTAGGTCTACAAAAAGTAAAGCGAGTTTTTCCTCGGGGTGATCTGCCAGTTGTTTATTTGCCACTTTTAAAAAAGCGGTGCGGTTTAACAAGCTTGTTAGCGGGTCAGTATTTGATAAACGGTAAATTTCTTCTGTGCGTGTTTCTACTTTACTTTCCATTTCGTTAAGTAGTTCGCGGTTTTGATTTCGTAATTTTATGGCCTTTTGGGTAAACGTGGCCGACTTATAAGAAGAGGCGACCATAATTGCCGAAAAAGTAATGCCTAAAAAACCTAATACATAGTGGTAATAGTCATCAGATAAGGTTAGTACTATAGAGTAAGGCATTAATAAAATAATGCTGTAACACACCGAGGTAAAGCGACTACCCGAGAGCAAATTGGCTGAGCCCCCAGCAAATGCCGACAAAATAGCTATTGTGGTGGTAATTTCAACGGTGGATGAGCTTTTATGAAACCACAGTGCGTAACATGACCACGAAATCGCGGTCGCTATACACCCCACCGAAAAGCGTTTTAAAAAGCTATTTGCATTAAAAGGCTGGTTAACTCCTTTGGTGTAGTTAAAGTAAATAACATCCATTAGCCTTGCTGCTAAAACAACCAGCATGAAAAAAAGCCAAATTATTTTTTCTTGATTTGTTCTCTCATCCGTTAGGTCAAATGCAAATACAAGTACAAAGCTAACTAACGCCGAAACACCAATGCCAGATAAAGCATTAGAATATAAAAGTTTTACGGCTTCTCTGCGTTCATCACTATTTAAATTTTTATATTGCACTCATTAAAGCCTTATGAAAAGTAATGCGGGTAAAGCAGGTTAGATTTTATAAAAACACAATAATAAATATAGTTTAATGACAGGGAAATGCAGATTTTAAATAAAAAAATGCCCATAACACAATGTCTTGTTATGGGCTGTTAGATTAAAAGTCGCTGGCGTTATGTCGTTCGCTAAGTTGCTCTTCTTCAGGGCCCCAGGTGCGATTAACACGTTGACCACGTTTAACAGCGGGGCGCTTTGCTATTTGCTCTGCCCAGCGCATTACATGAGTGTAAGAGGCAACATCTAAAAACTCAGCGGCGTCGTATAATTTTCCAAGCATCAACGAGCCATACCAAGGCCAAATGGCAATGTCTGCAATAGAGTATTCGCTACCCGCCATGTATTCGTTTTCACTTAAGTGGCGATTTAATACATCGAGCTGGCGTTTAGTTTCCATAGTAAAACGGTCTATTGGGTATTGCATTTTTGTTGGTGCGTAGCTATAAAAATGACCAAATCCGCCACCTAAATAAGGCGCTGAACCCATTTGCCAAAATAGCCAATTACGGCACTCGGTCTTGGCTTTAAAATCTTTTGGGATTAGCACATCAAATTTTTCTGCCAAGTATTGTAAAATTGAACCCGACTCAAAAATGCGTGTTGGTGGCGTGGTAGAGTGATCCATTAGCGCAGGAATTTTAGAGTTTGGATTAATATCAACAAAGTCTGAGCCAAATTGGTCGCCTTCGCCAATGTTAATTAAATAGGCATCGTAGTCGGCATCGGTTAGGCCAAGCTCTAATAACTCTTCAAACATAATGGTCGCTTTTTGGCCATTAGGCGTGGCTAATGAATAAAGTTGAAACGCATGCTTGCCAATGTCTAAGGTTTTGTCATGAGTGGCGCCGGCAATAGGGCGGTTAATATTAGCAAATTTACCACCACTTTCGCTGTCCCACGTCCAAACTTTAGGCGGCGTGTATTCGTGTTCATTACTCATAAATAACCTCAATTTAAAAATGTAATTAATTTATATACTCATAGATAACAAGCTGGGGGCGTAAAAAATTAATTAAAGGCAATGAAAAAATTATCGTGCTTTTAATTTATCTGCTTTGGCAAGTTTATACCCTAAAAAGAACCCACTTAATGCTCCAAAAAGGTGACTCTCGAACGAGACATGAAAGCGTTGTGGTAGCACGCCCCAAATAAATCCGCTGTAAAGCACTGCCACTACTAGGGCAATAACAATAGACTTAAATGAGCGCCTAACCACGCCATAGCAAAGTATAAATCCCCATAAACCATAAATAACGCCGCTTAATCCAACATGAAAACTACTTCGACCAAAGGCCCACACTAATAGCCCGCCAATTAACGCAGTAAATATAAACACGGTATAAAAGCGTTTTACACTGTATTGGCAAATTAGCCAGCTAAGTACAGCAAAAGGCAACATGTTGCTAGCAAAGTGCCACCAGCTGCCATGTAAAAATGGGGCGCATAAAATGCCGATTAACCCTTGAACGCTGCGAGGGTAAATACCTAAACCATTAAGCGTAATGCCAGGTAAACTATTGATCACCTGTAGTATTAGGCATATAAAAACTACGCTAAAAATTGCAAATCGCGTACTGGTTATCAGTGAAGATGATGATGGGGTAGTTGGCATATAAACGCTTTAGTAGGATTGTTTTGTACCAGTATAGGAGTATGTTTTCGCTATTAAAAGCGATTTAATAAGCGCGGCGTTATACGCCGCGCACAGAGGTTATTTTAACCTAGTTTAGTTAATAGTTTTTTCGCAGCAAGCTCTGAACTTGCTGGATTTTGGCCTGTAATCACTAAACCATCTTCGAGCGCTAATACGCCCCAGTCGTCGGTTTTTTGATAATCGCCGCCTTTTTTAATGAGTTCATCTTCAACTAAAAATGGCACTACGTCTGTTAATTGCACGGCAGCTTCTTCTGAGTTAGTAAAGCCTGTTACTTTTTTACCGGCTACGAGCGCATTGCCTTGTGCATCTTTAACATTTAAAAAAGCGGCACTTGCGTGGCAAACAGCCGCTACTGGCTTTTGCTCTTTTACAAACTTTTCAATAAGTGAGATTGAATCGCTGTTATCTACTAAATCCCATAGTGGGCCGTGGCCGCCTGGGTAAAATACCGCGTCAAAATCGCTGGCGTTTACTTCACTTAACTTTTTGGTGTTTGCCATAAGTGTTTGTGCTGCGCTATCGCTGTCATAGCGCTTTGTTGCATCGGTTTCAAAGTCAGAAAGCGTGCTAGTTGGGTCAATCGGCGGTTGGCCACCCGCAGGGGATGCAAGTGTTACCTCTGCACCAGCATCAACAAATGCATAGTAAGGTGCTGCAAATTCTTCTACCCAAAAACCTGTTTTTTCGCCTGTGTTGCCAAGCTCTGAATGTGAGGTAAGTACCATAAGTATTTTTTTAGCCATAACAATATTCCTTCGATTAGTGAGTAAATTAAAGCTTGGTGTTAACCAAGGTGCTGTAATAACTATATGCACTTAAAAGGATTTAAACAACGATGATAAATTTAACTTTATTGGTTTAATTATTGATACAATTATTGGGTTGAATAATCATTGGTGGGTTTGTGATGAAAGTGTCGTTTGAGCAACTTAAAAGCATGGTGGTATTTGCGCAAATTGTCGAGCAGGGCAGTTTAACCGCGGCTGCAAAGCAGTTGGGGTTAACGCGTGCGGTGGTAAGTTATCACCTTAAAAAATTAGAAACGCAATTAGAAGTTACGCTGCTAAATCGCTCAACCCGCACTATGGCGCTAACTGAGGCGGGCATTGCGTATTATGAGCGCTGTAGAGTGATCACAGAACAAGCAAACGCAGCTAATCAGCAAATAGAAAACATTAAAAGTGAGCCACAAGGAGTATTAAAAATTAGCTGCCCTGTTAATGTAGGCATGCAACTAATTGTGCCTGCAATTAATACGTTTAAACGCCAATACCCCAAAATTGAAATAGACCTGCAACTAACCGATGATGTGGTTGATATAATAAAAAACGGCTTTGATATTGCTATTCGTGGGGTCGCTTTAAGTGACTCAAACTTACAAGCCACTAAACTAACAACCATGAGTACCTGTATTTGTGGCTCAGCTGAGTATTTTGAACACTTTGGCAAACCTAAAACGCCAGCTGAATTAGCCTTGCATAAATGGGTGGTGTACCAACTTAGCAGTAAAACATTAACCCTTAGCAAAGAGGGCAAAAAATACGATGTAATACTACAAGGCGGCATAAGCACCAATAATGCCGCTGCGCGTACCGCGTTTGTAGAGGCTGGGCACGGGCTTGGGCGCATTCCGTTGTATGATGCGTGGCCTAAAGTGCAAGCAGGGCTGTTAGAAATAATACTCGATGATTATAAAACAAAAGATATTGAGCTTTATGGCGTGTTTCCACCTGGGGCGGCAGGCTCCAAAAAGCTCAGGTTGTTTATTGATTATTTAAAAGCATATTTTGTTAAACAACATACTGCACTGGGCATGCTAAAAAGCACGTAAAACCGCACTTAATTACAAAGTACGATTAAATAATGCAACCGCTTGCTGGTACATAGTAATTGCAAGCGCGGCATCGTAACGCTCGCCCTCATCACGCATAAACGCATGCTGTGCGTTTACTTCTTGCCAGTGATAGTTAATACCCGTGGCTACACACTGCTGGTAAATTTTACTTCGGCCTTGTTGCGGTACATGTGGGTCTTGTTTACCCCAAATAAAGTGTATTTCACCTTGAATATCAGCCATGCGTTCAAACGAATTGTTACCTGCATTAGCAGTTAAGGTATCACTATGAATATCGGTGGCGTATAAACAAAATGCGGCTTTTATGTGTGGGTTTAATGCGGCTCTGTAAGCTAAATGCCCACCAATGCACACACCCATGGCGCCTACTGTGCCAGTGCAGTAATCTTGGCTTTGTACAAAGTCGATGAGTGCTTGTGTGTCGCTGTCGTGGTGCTCAAGTGGCTTTTGCCATTTATCGGCATTGCCTTTATCTTTACCCGCGTCATCGTACGCAAGTACAGTACCAATCGGGTTTAGCTCATGAAATACCTCAGGCACTAACACAACAAAACCGTGGCTTGCTAAAATAGCAGCGCTGCGCGCAATAGGCGCGGTTTGCTGAAAAATTTCAGAGTAAAAAATAATACTTGGGTATTGGCCAGCTGCTTGTGGGCGGTAAACGGTAGTACGCATTAAGCCTGTTGGGGTGGCTAGGTCGGTATTATGGTGTTGGATTATCATAAAAGCGCTCAGTTAAATAATTAATAAAGTTATGGTAACTGAGCGCAAAAAAATAAACGACCACTGATACTGGTTTTTTAAATGCTTGCAGGCATTTTATTACAACTTGCGTAGTAGCTTACGGTCGCGGGCCAATCCGAAAATATACCCATAACCCCAACATCCTGCGCGAGTACATCAACCACCGTCATCATGTCGCCATCGTTATCGATAACATCGGCGATTGATTGATAGTAGTAGCCACCGCCCTCGTTAAGAGGCCCCGAGCGCTCAAGGCTCCATGCTATCAGTTCAAGCCCTGCAGCTTTTGCGTCAATGGCGTATTGTGAGGGGACAATATTACTTTCGTTGTCTATGGTGAGCATCATCCAAATAGGGGGCGCTAATATTTTAACGCCATCGGCTACTAGCTCTTCCATACTTGGTTGCCACGTTGCAGGGTTACTTGGATCAAAGCCCGCTTCGCTGTCACGGCCATCTAAATATACGCTTTGATTTGCAAAGTCGGGGTTGTTATTTATCCAATATTTCACATCATCAAGATTAAACGATTGCGGGTACACATCACTGCTTGGTACGTTCAATTGCGTGTATTCATCAAGCATTTTTTGCGCGTATTGCTGTTGTGTCATTCCCTCAAAAGGCATGCTAACTTGCGGCGATTTTAGCTCTGGGGTCATTTTTACACCCAGGCTTTTAAATAACTCAATACTTTGTTTATGAGTTACTAATGTTCCACCTGTGGCGTATAAATCGGTGCGCCAGCTGGGCGTGCCCTGCATATATTCACCAACAGTAGTGACTTGGGTGTTGGCGCCATCCATTTTACCTTCAAGCGTTAAAAATTCGCTCAGGCTGATATCGCTTGTGCAGCATTTAGCGGTGGCAGGCGTGCCACTGGCCGCGTTAGCTGGAGTAAAAGGCACACTGCACTTAGCGGCAAGTTCAGGAATGGCTAATATATTGGTGGTGGTGTGCAAATCGCACTGAGAGTGGCGACACACGAGCTCTTTGTCGCTGGTAAAGGTTACATCGCACTCAACAATACCTGCGCCCATACGCGCCGCAGCTATATAAGACTCCTTTGTATGCTCAGGGTATTGCATTGGCGCACCACGATGACCAATAGAAAAATCTGTACGGTAAAATGGCCCATCTGTACACGATTCTAATTTTGTTTTTAAATCGCTTTGTGCCATATCGTTAATTAGGTAGTCGGCACGAGTACCTAATTGAATATCAGGCGCCTCGCCTTTTGCAACTTCAACAATTACAGGCGTCGGTACTTCAACAACCTCAACGGTGGTATTGGTAACGACTACGTCTTTTTCTACAACTTCGACATCGTCGTCGCAGCCGCTCAGTAGTGCAAGTATTACTGAGCTTGTTATTAGGGTGAGATGTTTCATGTTTGTTCCTTAACGTTATTTTATTCAACCCTAATCGCGTTCAATGACAAATTAGCTACAAGGATGTGACGTTCTGTTTATTTGTCCCCAATTGATTAATTACCAGTGCCGCTAACATAATTGCACCCCCCATACTTAAGCGCATAATGTCGGCATTTTTATTCCATATAAGCACGTTAACAATAATACCGGCAGGAATAAGCACGTTGTTCATAACGGCTAATGCTCCCACATTTACTTTTGTTGCCCCTTTGTTCCATAAAAAGTAACCAAGGCCCGAGGCTACAATACCTAAATATATTAAAATACCCCACTGGGTAAGTGTACTCGGTAATTTGCTTGTATTGCCAAATAAAGCGTAGCAAGCACTCGCCACTACTAATGCGCCAATAAAAAACCAACCAAATACGGTTTTGTCATCCAGCTGATTAGTGGCCATTAAACGTTTATAAGTTACTTGTCCGGTGGCAAAACTAATATTGGCACCCTGAACCAGTAATAAACCGATGATGAAATGACTATTGAGGCTTTCCCAGCGAATAGCTACCGCGCCTAGTACGGCAATAAGCGCAACCGCAAAAAAGCGAGGGTTAAAATGCTTATTAAGTGCATCGTTTAAAAGCGTTATATAAAGCGGCGTCATAACGGTAAAGAGCAACACTTCGGGTACGCTTAAAAATAAAAAGGAGTGATAGTAAAAGCTGTACATAACACCCAGTTGCACAGCGCCTATCAGCATTAGCTTAAGTGCGAGTGGTTTTGAGGTAAGTTTAGGTTTTAAAAAGGGTAAAAAAACCAATGTGGCTAATGCAACTCGTATTAATACGCTAAACCACGCATCAACTTGGCCTGCTAGGTACACACCAATTAAACTAAATGAAAAAGCCCAAAGTAGGGTAACTGCAAATAAATAGCCCATAATTGTCGTTTTTTATAATTTATAGTGTGGCTAGTTTATCTGTTATAAACAATAAAAGCCCGCAAGCGGGCTTTTATAAGGTTAAAATTAATAAACGAGGTTATTAATCAACCAAACCACGGCGCTTAAGAAGTGCGTCTGTCGTTGGTTTTTGGCCTCTAAACTCAATGTAGCTTTGCATTAAGTCGCGGCTGTTACCTTTTGATAGGATTTCTTTACGGAACTTGTCACCGTTTTCACGGGTTAGACCACCGTTATTTTCCATATGTGCAAACGCATCGGCTGCAAATACTTCAGTCCATAGGTAGGCGTAGTAACCTGCTGAGTAACCACCGGCAAAAGTATGGCTAAAGTAGTTTGATTTATAACGCGGTGGCACTGGGTAGTAATCAATACCGTGTGCTTTTAGCGCATCGCTTTCAAACTTTTGAACATCACTGATTTTTTTATCAGAACCAAATGAGTGCCATTCCATATCAAGTAAAGCAGCTGCTAAGTATTCAGTAGTACCAAAGCCTTGGTTGAATTTTTGCGATGCTAATACTTTATCAAGTAATGCTTGTGGAATTGGCTCACCCGTTTTGTAATGCTTAGCGTAGTTAGCAAGTACGGTAGGTTCAATCATCCAGTCTTCGTGTGCCTGTGAAGGAAATTCAACAAAGTCACGTGCTGTAGCAGTACCCGCTAGGCTTGGGTATTTAACATTTGAGAATAAACCGTGCGCAGCATGACCAAATTCATGGAACATAGTCGATACTTCGTCGAAGGTCATTAGCGTTGGCTCACCTTCAGCTGGTTTTGGAATGTTTTGTGCGTTGTAAATAACCGGTTTAGTGCCTTTTAAGCCGCTTTGGCTTACGTATGCACTCATCCATGCACCGCCACGCTTACCTTCGCGTGCGTATGGGTCCATGTAAAATAAACCAATAGCGCTGCCATCTGCGTTAAATACTTCGTACGCTGTTACATCTTCGTGGTAAACAGGTAAGTCTTTACGCTCTTTAAAGGTGATACCGTAAAGCTTGTTCATTGCGAAGAATAACCCATCATGGATCACAGAGTTCATTTCAAAGTATGGCTTAACTAGCGCAGGATCTAGGTCGTACTTTTCAGCACGTACTTTTTCTGCGTAAAACGCCCAGTCCCATGGCTTAAGCTCAAAGCTTTCGCCAGAATCGTTAATTACTTTTTGGATAGCGGCCGCTTCTGCTTTGGCTTTTTCAACAGCTTTTGGTGCAAGGTCATCTAAAATGCCGTATACGTTGTCGGTTGTTTGTGCCATACGCGAAGTCATTACATACGATGCCCAATCTTTAAAGCCTAACAGCTCTGCTTTTTGTGCACGCAGGTTAGTTTCTTCAATAATGATAGGGCCGTTAGTTTTAGCAGCACGGTTTGTAGAGGCTTTAAAAATTTGCTCGCGTAGTTCACGGTTTTCAAGGCTTGATAAGATAGGCTGCTGAGTGGTATTAACCAAGGTGATCATGTAGCCGTCTTTGCCTGCTTTTTTAGCTGCGGCTGCAAGGCCTGCAATTTCACCTTCAGATAGGCCAGCAAGTTTAGATTTGTCTGTAACAACAATAACGTCTTCTTTAAACGATTTTAAAATGTTTTGAGAGAACGCAGTAGATAGCTCTGCAAGCTGAGCATTTATTTCACGCATTTTTGCTTTTTCAGCATCACTTAACTTAGCACCGGCTTTTACAAATTGCTTGTAGTAGAAATCAACTAAGCGTTGATCTTCAGCGTTAAGCGCATCTTTATTGTCGTAAATAGTTTGTACACGCTTAAATAACGCACCATTTAGGTAAATGTCATCAGAGTGAGCAGATAATACCGGCGCCATTTTTTTGCTTATACGTTGGTATTCGTCATCTGAAATTAAACCCGATAGGTTGTAAAAAGCAGCAGATACGCGGTTTAACAACTCACCAGATTTTTCCATCTCAACAAGTGTGTTTTCAAATGTTGCTGGTTCTGGGTTGTTTGCAATAGCTTGAACTTGCGCAGTGTGCTGAGCAATACCTGCATCAAAGCCTGCTTCGTAGTCTTTTGTACCAAACTTATCAAACTCTGGTGCCATGTATTGTAATGGGCTTGGTTTGAATAATACATTGTTTGCGTTCATATCTTGCACTTGTGCTGCGCTCTCTTTAGCTGTGTTCTGAGTTTCGTTAGATGAACAAGCAGATAGGATTAGGGCACTAGCAATAGTAGTGGCGATCAGTGTTTTACGCATAATAACTCCATAAAAAGATGAGCCGAAATAGGCTTTTCGAGTCGAAAACCCAGTTAACTTATCAAATTTTGGCGTTTATACAATAAAGTTTATCGGTATTAAGCGGGATTTAAACGCAAATTAGCTACTAAAAATGCGATTTGGAGGTAAAAGTAGCCTTAAAAATAAACGTAAGGCTACTTAAATATTGTATTGTGTGTGTTTTTTAAAGGCTAGTTATAGCCAAGAACAAAGCGTTTTTCAGAACCAAAGCTATTAGATTGCTGGCCAAATTCTTTATTAATAGTAGCAAGTGTTTGTTCTTGCTCAGCAAGAAGGCACAAAATTTTATTGCGGTAATCTAGGCTGCTTTCAAACAAATTTAAATCTACCTGCGGCTGCAAAGTAGCGAGTCTTTGATTTAGAGTAAGTTGTGACATATGTAATCTCCAGTGCTTGTACACTATTTATATAGCACTCGGTGCAATAAAGAGTTAATAAATTGTTTAAACAAAAACGTTAAACCTATTAACTTAGCGTTTTAACACTATTATGCCGTGCTAAGCTTAGCGAAGACTGAACCACACTCATTTTTACTGAACAAATAACAAACAATAAATAATACTTTGGAAAACACATGACGCTCGAACACATTCAACATTATCTCAGCTTGGTTATTTTTACCTATAACGATGTACACATCACCGTGGCTAAGGTTATACAAGTTCCTTTAATTTTATTTGCTATGTGGTTTGTAGTAACGCGCATTGGCAAACTTATTAAAAAAACACTGTTGGCAAAAAAAATCAGCCAAGACGCGGTCCATCTATTTACGCGCATTTATTTTATTTTGAGTATCGCAATATTAATTTTCACCTCGTTAGAGGTTTTAAGTATTCCGCTTACGGCCTTTGCATTTGTATCAGGGGCTATAGCCATTGGGGTTGGATTTGGTGCGCAAAACATTATTAATAACTTTATTAGTGGCTGGATTTTAATGTGGGAGCGGCCAATTCGTATTGGGGACTTTTTAGAAGTGGGTAATGCAAAGGGCGTAGTAGAGACTATTAATACGCGCTCTACCCGCATTCGCCGTAACGATGGTGTGCATATGTTAATCCCTAATTCGCAACTATTAGAAAACACAGTGACTAACTGGACCTTAATAGACGGTAATGCCCGCTCTTCGGTTAGCGTAGGTGTTGCTTATGGCAGCGATGTATTGTTAGTTAAAACCTTAATTCAACAAGTACTTGATGATCATGATGCGATACTAACAAATCCAAAAGCCTCTGTTTTATTTGACGACTTCGCTGATAGCTCACTGGTGTTTAATGCAATTTTTTGGGTTTGTGCAGAGTCAGAAACCATGCTCAGAAAAGTACGTAGTGATATCCGTTTTAGTATTTATGCTGTTTTTGAAAAACACGATGTGGTGATTGCGTTTCCACAGCGCGATATTCACATTGATGGAGAAATTGCGTTAAAGCGTACTCAATGAATTTAGCCTTTAAAATTTAGCAAGCATTAACGGGTTTTAACTGCGCGTTTCTAGTTTGGGTTTATTTGTAAAAATACGCAGTTTGCTACTTTAAAGTGACTTTTGAAAGAAAGGACATATGTCCGCATTATTAGTCTTTTGCATCTAAAAGCGGGTAAATAAGCTATAAAATGAGGTTAAATGTTGCAAAAAAGTTTACTTTTTTGTACATATTTATGCAGTAAATTTGTAATACGATGGTATAATCTTCATCGTTCGTTCAGCCTCATTACTCCGTTTTTGTACTCTCGGTGATGAGGTCCGCGCGCCATAAAGCTAGACGCGAAAAATTGTACGAGCCCGCAATGAATACATTGCGCAACACAAAAAACCGTTGAACAAGAGTGCATACAAAAGGTTTATACCCGACATGAAAGCAATCAAAAAAACTGCAATAGCGACCATAATTAATGCTGCTTTATTATCTGCAGCTGGTACCTCTGTTTCTACTCTTGCTGCTGAAGAAGAAACTGCAAAAAAAAATAACCAATTAGAAGTTATTCAAGTTACTGCTCGTAAACGTGTAGAAAATGCACAAGAAGTGCCTGTTGCTGTATCTGCATTACAAGGTGATAACCTTGATGCTTATAGTTCTGCTGGTATGGATATTCGCTTTATGAGTGCGAAAATCCCAAGTCTTTCAATCGAATCATCGTTTGGACGTTCTTTCCCTCGTTTTTATGTTCGTGGTTTGGGTAATACCGATTTCGATCTTAATGCTTCACAACCTGTTTCATTAGTTGTTGATGAAGTGGTTCAAGAAAATGCCATTTTAAAAGGCTTTCCAGTATTTGATGTTGAGCGTGTAGAAGTACTACGTGGTCCACAAGGTACTTTGTTTGGCCGTAATACGCCGGCTGGCCTAGTTAAATTTGATACTGTTAAACCAAGCCAAGAATTTGAAGGTTACGGTGCTGTTTCTTACGGTAGCCGTGGCGCTGTAGATACAGAAGGCGCTGTAGGTGGTGCATTAACTGACCGTTTATCTGCACGTGTTTCTTTGCTATGGCAAGATAAAGATGATTACATCGACAACCAAGCGCCTGGCTTTGAAGCGAAAGACGAGCAAGGCGGCTACACAGAAAAAGCAGCGCGTATTCAGTTTTTATACGAAGGCGATGACTTTACTGCTCTACTAAACTACCACACGCGTGACCTAGACGGCTCACCAATTGCGTTTCGTGCAAACGTTATTGAATCAGGCTCAAACGATTTAGTAGACAACTACGAGCATGATGTTGTTTATCAAGATGCCGCTGTACGCAATACCCAGCAAGTTGAATCTGAAGGCGCAAGCTTAAAGCTTGAGTGGGATATTAGCG
The DNA here is from genome assembly GCF_024518735.1 of Pseudoalteromonas agarivorans. Classification (NCBI taxonomy): domain Bacteria; kingdom Pseudomonadati; phylum Pseudomonadota; class Gammaproteobacteria; order Alteromonadales; family Pseudoalteromonadaceae; genus Pseudoalteromonas; species Pseudoalteromonas agarivorans. Next base: position 318,508 of record NZ_JANIGJ010000002.1, on the reverse strand, counting down.
ATGAATACACGCTAACCTCTATTTCAGGTTGGGAAAGTGCAGAAATATACTCACGTGCAGATATTGACGGCGGTTACGGTGCTTCTTATATCCCTGATTACATGGGTCCAGGTTTTATTCCGTTTTCTTCAGAAAGTGCGGATGGTATTCCAGAGCAAGATCAGTTAACGCAAGAGCTTCGCCTTGCTAGTAATTTTAGCGGTGACTTAAACTACCAAGTTGGTCTTTTTTACTTTGATGAAGAGCTTACAATCGAAAACTTTAGTTACGATACGTTCTCTTCACCTGCTGGCGCTTTAAACGGTTATGTTCAGCAACAACAAGACACGACAGCATGGGCTATTTTCGGCTCAGTAGATTACATCTTCTCAGATAAGTTAAAAGTAACAGCGGGTCTTCGTTACTCTGATGACGAAAAAGATTTTGTTGCAGACCGTACAATTAGCCCAATTGGCGGTGGTGCTTTATACGTAGAGCGTAGTGTAAGTGACAGCCACGTAAGCTGGGATTTATCTGCAAACTACAAAGTTAATGACGATGTAAACTGGTACAGCCGTGTAGCAAACACGTTCCGTGCGCCTAGCTTACAAGGTCGTATTTTATTTGGTGATGACGTAACAACGGCTGAGTCAGAAACCGTTACTTCATTCGAAACCGGTATTAAATCAGACGTTCTTGACGGCCAAGGCCGTGTAAATGCAACGGTATTTTACTACACAATGGACGACCAACAGCTTACTGCTGTAGGTGGTGGTGCTAACTTTAACCGCCTAGTTAACGCTGATAAAACAACAGGCTACGGTTTTGAGCTAGATACAGAATGGGTATTAAGCGATGAGTTTAATGCAACATTTAACTTAAGCTACAACAAGACTGAAATTAAAGATGATGAGTTAGCTGTAGCGGTATGTGCTCAATGTATCGTGAATGACCCTATTAACGATGCTGGTTTAGCTGTGCTAGATGGCAACAGCTTACCGCATGCGCCAGAGTGGATCTCTAACTTTACCCTTCGTTATACGAAAGAACTTGAAGATGGTAATTTCTTCGCATTAGGTGATATTTCTTACCGTAGCGAAATTAACATGTTCCTATACGATTCAGTAGAATTTGAAGGTAAAGCATTAACAGAAGTAGGTTTACGTGCAGGCTACGAGTGGGCTGAAGGTGACTACGAGTACCAAGTATCTGCATTTGTTCGTAACTTATTTGATGAGCAACAAGCAATTGGTGCGGTAGACTTCAATAACAATACGGGTATTGTTAATGAAGAGCGCTACATTGGTGCTGAATTTAAAGTTAACTTCTTCTAAAGATAACCTTAAATTTTATTAATTTTTAAAAGCCTGCCTAGTGCAGGCTTTTATGTTTTTATAAAGCTGGTAAAGTAGCGTTAATTAACTTTAATGAGATAGAAAAATGGCTGGATTTTGGAACTACCGTGTAATTTTTTGTGAAGCAACGAAAGATGAAGCAGCGCAATACCAAATACACGAAGTAGAATATAACTTAAATGGCAAAGTAACTAATTGGTCAGAAACAGGCGCAGCACCTTTTGGTACAACGCTAGATGAGTTAGCAGCTGATGCCGATCGTTTAAAAACGGCGCTAGAAAAACCAGTACTTAAGGTTGTGCGCAAAGCCCGAGGCTACGAACTGGTTGATGTTGAAACCGGTGAGGAAGCATTTGCTGAGCCACCTGCTGGCTTAACAGCATAATATTATAAAGGCGCCTAGGCGCCTTTTTTAACGTTAAAATTTAAGGAATGAGGATGAGCTTAAACGCAGTATTGTTTGATATGGATGGCACGCTAGTTGACTCTGAAAGCATGCACTTTGAGTGTTGGAGTCAGCTGCTTGCACCCTACAATGTAAGTTATAACGAAGTGGAGTTTTGTCAGCGCTTTTCAGGGCGCCCAACGTTAGAAGCAGCAATTGATATTAAAAATGAGCATAATTTAGACGTCAGCGCACAGTTTTTAGCAGATGAAAAATATCGATTATTTGGTGAATACGTAAAAACTAATTTACCGCCTGTTATGCCTTTTACTGAGCAAACCTTACACGCTGTTAAAAACAGTGGGCTAAAAATGGCGTTAGTTACCGGTAGTGCTCGCAGCGAAGCTATGCCTATTTTAAAAGGGCTAGGTTTTTATGAGTTATTTGATACTGTAGTGACAAAAGACGATGTAACAAATCCAAAGCCAGCAGGCGATCCTTACCTTTTAGCGCTTGAGCACATACATGTAGACCCAGAGCATGCAATTGCTGTTGAAGACACCTTTACGGGCGTTTGTGCTGCAACTAATGCACAGGTTAGAGTCGTTGCGATTGCAAATCATCATACAATTGACCATGACTTTAGTAAGGCGGCGTACAAAATGGCTGACCTAGGTGAGTTTTGGCAGTGGGTCGAATCTCAACTATAGTTAAAGCCTTATTTTATTTGCAGGGATGCAGTAATGGCTCAGCTAAAGTACTTACTTCTCATTGTCAGCTTAATTGGCTCATCGCTTGTTTTTGCGGCGCAGCCTCAGGTGTTATTGGCAAAAGTATATGATGAAGCTAAACATGGCAATATTAGTGAATACCTCGTCAGTGAAAAATTTGATGGTGTAAGAGCAATATGGACGGGCGATAAATTTATTACCCGTAAAGGAAATGCGATTAACGCCCCGAATTGGTTTACGGCGCCATTACCAAATGTTTGGTTAGATGGGGAGCTGTGGATAGCACGCACTCAATTTTCTTTGGTCAGTGGGATTGTAAGAACTAAACGCCCCAGTAATTCAGATTGGCACGCTATACGCTATCAAATATTTGATATGCCAGACCCAACCCTTCCTTTTAGTGCGCGTTATAAAAACTACCAAGCCTTGGTAAAACAAATCAATAAGCAGCATATAACTGCAGTTAAACAACACCGCTTTACTAGCACAGCCCAATTAACAGCGTACTTTGAAGATTTAACTAAGCAAGGGGCTGAAGGGGTGATGCTGCATTTAGCCAATGCTAAATATAAAAGCGGGCGCAGCAATACATTATTAAAGTTAAAGCCCTATCTTGATGCTGAAGCGGTTGTTATTGCACATTTACCGGGTAAAGGAAAATACACCGGTATGTTAGGTGCATTAAAAGTAAAAACACCTCATGGGCAAATATTTAAAATAGGCACGGGCTTTAGTAACAAACAGCGCCAAACACCTCCGGCTATAGGCAGCACGGTAACGTATCGGTACCACGGGTTAACAAAGCATGGCTTACCACGTTTTGCGAGCTTTTTAAGGGTGAGGGAGGGTCATTAGCGTTTATAATTTTGGCAAAGTATGCTAAATTGCGCGGCCTTTTTCTAATGTATGGTGAAGTATGTTTGTAGGTTTTGATTACGGTAGTTCTAATTGTGCCATGGGTGTTATGGAGCAAGAGGAAGTACAGTTAGTGCCACTTGAGCAAGGAAAACATTATTTACCTTCTACTCTTTATACGCACCATAGCGCATTAGTTGTCGACTTTGTGGCAAAGCATGTAAAAGGCACTGCCCACGAGCATGACTTTTTAACGCAGCGCCAAGCTTTATTAAATACACTCCCACGTATTAAGTCAGATCTTGATTTACAACCTACAGATGAAACGCTTTTTATTGGCCGTGAAGCCATTAGTGAATATGTGCAGTTTCCTGAAGAAGGCTACTTTGTAAAATCACCTAAATCGTTTTTTGGTGCCACAGGCTTAAAGCAAGGGCAAATTAATTTTTTTGAAGATATTGCTACCGCAATGATTTTAAAAATAAAGCAACGCGCAGAGCTTTCACTTAAAACCCCACTTACGCAAACGGTTATTGGTCGTCCAGTTAACTTTCAGGCCGTTGGCGGTGAGCAGTCAAATCAGCAAGCTGTAGGTATTTTAGAGCGCGCAGCTAAGCGTGCGGGCTTTAAAGATGTGGAGTTTTTATACGAACCGCTTGCAGCAGGGATTGATTACGAAAGTAGTTTAGTGGAAGACCAAAAAGTGCTGGTTATTGATATTGGCGGTGGTACCAGCGATTGCTCGTTTGTACAAATGGGGCCAAGCTTTAGAGGTAACAGTGAACGCGATAATGACTTTTTAGCCCACAGCGGTAAGCGAGTTGGCGGGAATGACTTAGATATAGCGCTTAGTTTTCATGGTTTAATGCCATTGCTTGGTTTAGGCAGTACCTTTAAATCCGGCCTACCTTTACCAAACCAACCTTTTTGGCAAGCCTGTAAAATTAATGATGTAAATTTACAAAGTCAGTTTTATAGTGAAAGCCACTATCGAGAACTCACTGCCCAATTACGCGATGTCAGTGCACCTGCGCTTTTCAAACGCTTAATTCATTTACAGCAAAATAAACAGGGCCATCAGTTGGTACAGCAAGGTGAGGCGGCTAAAATAGCGCTTTCATCGGCAGATGCTTTTGATTGCGATCTTCGCTTTTTAGATAATGACCTTAGTAAAAACCTATCGGTTAGCGATTTAGCGGTTGCAGTAGAAAGTAGTATTAGCCAAATAGTAACGTTAGCAAAACAAGCAATTACCGATGCAGGAACCACCCCAGACGTTATTTATTTAACAGGGGGGAGTGCGCAGTCACCACTTATTAAAGCCGCGTTAAGTGAGCATTTAGGTGATATTAAAATGCTGAATGGCGATCACTTTGGTAGTGTAACGGCTGGCCTAACAAAATGGGCCAGCATGCTTTATAAGTAGCTTAAAAGGTTTAAAGACTGATTTGTCGGGTTGCGAGGTATTTTTCGTAATCTGGCAAAGTACGTTCAAGCTCAGTGTCCATTAAGGGCGAGCTTAATAACATGTCGGCGCTGACTTCATTACAGGCCACGGGAATATTCCAAACAGCAGCTAAACGCAGTAGTGCTTTAACATCAGGGTCGTGTGGTTGCGATGCCAACGGATCCCAAAAAAACACCAGTACATGAATCTCGTGCTCGGCAATTTTAGCTCCTAGCTGTTGATCGCCCCCCATAGGGCCACTTAATAGCTGAATAACCTCTAGCCCGGTGGTTTTTTCGATTAAATGGCCTGTAGTGCCAGTACCGTATAAGGTGTGTCTGCTTAAGGCTTCTTTGTGTTTTTCGCACCATAATTTCAGCGCGGCTTTTTTACCATCATGCGCAACTAAGGCAATATTTTTATTAGCGGGTAGCGATTGTTTTTTTTGTTCCATGCTGCATCTTATTTTGTTGAGTAACCAAGGTTTTGGTTAAGTAATACCAATTTAGTGTAATTAGTATAATAAATTAATGGCCAGTGCAATAAATACCATGCCGGTCACTCGGTCTATCCAAAGTTGGCTATGTGGGTATTTTTTGAAAAATTGCGCTATTTTGTCGCCAAAGTAAATATACGTACAGTCAATTGGGAAAGCAAAAATAGGGTAGAGCAGGCCAAAAAATGCTAATTGAAACGTTGCCGATGATAAGCTTGGGTCTACAAACTGAGGGATAAAAGCAATAAAAAATAACGCGACTTTAGGGTTTAATACCTCGGTCATCATGGCTTGAAACATGACATTTGGCTTTTTACTGGTGCTTACATGAGGCTTATCATCACTAGCGCAATCCACGGTATTTGGCTGCGAAAAAGTGCTTTTAATCATCACAAGCCCTAAATAGCACAAATAAGCCGCGCCTAAGTACTGTACTGCACTATAAGCGGTGGGCGAGGCTTTTAATACCGCGCTTAATCCAATAACAGCAAAAAATGTGTGTATTACTCCACCTAAAGCAAAGCCAAATGCGCTTTGCATACCTGCCGCTCTGCCATTGGCAAATGTTTGCGCCATTAAAAATGCGTTTGATGGCCCAGGGGCCACCGCCATTAAAAAGCTCGCTAGTAAAAAGGATACTAAAAAATCAGGGTTGATCATGTATTAACCGGGTGCAATGTATGGGCTTTTTTACTCATTAAAATTAGCCAAAGTGGTGCCAGTAACAATAAATGAAAAGCAATTAGCCAAGGTGTGCTAAGGCCTAAATATTGCGTTAAAAACACAAGCACACTAGCGCCACTCATTTGCATAGCACCAATTAAGGCAGAGGCTGTACCGGCTTGTTTTGGAAAGCGCGATAACGCCATACCAGCCGCAGAGCCTAAGCTCAGGGCAAAACCAAGTGCAGCAATTAAAATAGGTAGCATAAGCGCAATGGCCGATTCTATATGGCTAAGTGCAATCATTAATATGCCAGAGGCTACCAATACTGTAACTCCAACGCGCAGGGCTTTTTGGCTATTACGTTTAATATAAATGGGCGTAATAAAGCTGGCTACAATACTTAATACGGCATTGAGCGTAAACCAAAAAGTAAAGTCGGCAACGGTGCCCCCTAAGTGCGTAATGATCCACCCAGGTGCCAAGGTGACATACACAAGAATCGCCGACATGGCGACCATACACAGTAAGCTATTAAATAAAAATATCGGTGTTTTTAATATTGGCACAAAGCGGCGTAAGTCCAATATATGCCCTTGGTAGTGACTATCAGCAGGGCGGGTTTCTCTAAATAAGGTGAGCGTAATGACTAGGCCCGCTAACGCAAACAAGGTTAAAAACATAAAGTTCATGCGCCAGCCAAATTGCACGGTAAGCCAAGCACCTAAAATAGGCGCAAGCGCAGGAATAAAACACACAATTCCATTTAAATAGGTAATCATTTGCCCGCTGCGTTCGCTGCCGTATTTATCACGTACAATGGCAAAAGCAACAACAAACGTAGCACATGCACCTAACCCTTGCAGAGCGCGTGCAAACATTAATACAGCAAAAGAGGGTGCCATGTAGGCAAGTAAGGCTGAGCCTGCATACAAGCTAACACCTACAACCGCTACCGGCTTTCGGCCAAACTTATCGGCAAGCGGCCCTGCAATTAATTGCCCTAAACCCACAGTAAGCATAAAAATAGCCACTGTTTGCTGAACCTGTTGTTCGGTTACGTTAAATTGCGTGGCAATAGTTGGAAAAGCGGGAAGATAAATATCAATTGCCATAGGGCAAAATATTACGAGTAACGCTAAGATGAGTAATAAAATTAAGTTAGGTTTAGCGGGCTGTGTTTGCATTAGGTCTCCTTTTGCTGGCTATTTTAGGTGCCCGCTTATAAAAAAGAAAGGGCTTATGAGTGAGCCTCGCTTTATTGTGATAAATATTTCATGACATTAGGATTAACAGCGCGGTGAATTGCGCTTTTTTTAACTGGTCTGATGTGTTAATTTGGATTTATAAACACAAAATGGGAAATAACAATGAGTAATAAATCAGCCCTTTTAAAAACCTGGCTTAAATTTAAACGCTTACCTTTTGGCAATTGGTTGTTTAGCAAAGCGGTATGCATAAAAGCCCCGTATTTTGGCTCAATGAAACCTTACGTGCTCGATTTAAGAGAAGGGCACTGTAGCGCTGTCGTAAAAAACCGCCGTAGTGTGCATAACCATATTGGGACTATTCATGCTATTGCACAATGTAACTTAGCTGAGCTGTGTGCTGGTGTAATGGTAGATGCCACCGTGCCTTATAAAACGCATCGCTGGATCCCAAAAGGAATGACGGTACACTATTTAGCAAAGGTTGATACCGATGTAACTGCTATTGCAGAAATCGACTTGCCTCGCCAATGGGTAGATAAAGAAGATTTAGTAGTGCCAGTTAAGCTTTACAATACCCGCAATGAACTGGTGTTCACTGCAGATATTACGATGTACATAACCGAGAAAAAGTAATGAGCGCTTAATTAGATTTGGCTTTATCAGCGGCTTGCTTATTAACAAACGACAAGTCGCTATCAGCATCATCAAGCAAAGTTTTTACTTCTTTAGCCGGCTTTAAATCTTCGCTAATAAGTTCCGGTTCTTCTTTTTCAAAGCGCTGTTTTAAGCTGCCTTCAATAATGGCTCCCGCATCAATACTTAGTGTGTCGTGAAAAACATCGCCATGTACGTGAGCGCTGCTTTGAATATTCACTTCACTTGCGTTTAGTGAGCCAATAATTTTACCTTTTACAATGACACTTTTAGCTTCAACCACACCTTCAACAATGCCGGTAGAGCCAATTACCAGGTGCTCTGCCTTTATATCGCCATCAATTCGGCCATCTAGCTGCACTTCGCCTTGGCTGGTAAGTGTGCCAGTTAAGCGCACATCCTCAGAAATAATAGAAGGGGTATGATTTACTCTTTTTAACGTAGTTTGACTACTTGGTTGCTTTTTTTTACCGAACACGAGAAAGCGCCTTTGTTATTTTTAGAGGATTGACATGTTTGCCATCGAGTAACACTTCATAGTGTAAGTGGGTGCTGGTACTTCTGCCAGTACTGCCCATTAATCCAATTACCTCATTTTTAGCAATTGTTTGGCCTTTTTTCACTTTAATTTTATTTAAGTGGCCAAAACGGGTGACCAAGCCATTTTTGTGCTCTAGCTCGATAAAGTTACCATAGCCGCCATTTTTACCAGCGCGCAATACACGTGCATCAGCAGGGGCAAAAATTTCGGTTTTATGCCAGCCAGCTAAATCAACACCTTTGTGAAAAGCGCGGCGGTTGTTCATCGGATCTTTACGTAACCCAAAGTTGCTCGAAATATAGTATTTAGCTGCAGGCAAGGGCAGTGAGTTAGGCAGCTCTGTTAAAAAGTTTTCAAGGTTGTTAAGTAATAATAGCTTATCAACAATGGCTAAAAACTGCCCTGGTATTTTAGTTTCATCAAATACATCTAACGGGCCACCTTGCGCAGTGGTTTGTGCGCCCAGTGCTAAATGTTGTTCAAGGGCTGATTCTAAGCCTGCGCCTTTTAGCATCGCTAAAATTGCATCATGGCGTTTATTAATTTGCGCATCAATAAGCGCAAAATTGTGCTCGTAGTATTTATTTAAGCGCTCATAACGTGCGGCAAAAGTGATTGGCGTTAGAAGGCTGGCGTGTTTGTTTTTCGGCTCTTCATCTACAAGTGGTTCATGAAACTCGCCTTTGTCTTGATTAACAGGCGATTCAAGTTGTTCTTCTAGTTTTATTGTCTCTTTACTAATAGATGCGGGGAGGGATTCAATCATACCTTGCAAAAGTGCCTGCTTTTGCTCTAGTACAGCAAGTTGCTCTAATTGCTTAGCGTGCAGTGCTTTTTGTTCTTGGATCTGCTTTTGCCACACTTGTTGTTTGTCAATTTGGCTTTGTTCTATGTCGGTAATTTTATTTGTTTGGCTATAAACACGAAAACTAGAAATACCGACCCAAGTAATAGTGCCTAAAATAAGCAGTACTGTAAAAAGCTGAAACCAAGGCGCCAAAACAACATGCTTAACTTCGCCATTTTGACGAATAAGCAACTGACGGGCTGGGAAAAATTTTTGGTAAAAAGACTTAATAAATACTGACATGGCACATAAACACTCGCTATTAACCGGATTAATGTATCAATTTCAGTTTAAAAAGCCAGAAAAAATTTGTAACTGTTCAAAAATTAATAAAAAAGGGCTGCTATTTAGTAGCAGCCCTTTATTTAAAATAGTCACAAATTAGCTAGCTTGTTGCTCGTCGTTATCTTTTATTGATGCTACGTTGTCGGCTTTTTTAGCTTTAGCTGTACTTTTTGTTGTGGGCTCTTTTGCGCCTTTTAACACCGCCATAAAGTCATCTTTACTCTTTGCAATTTCAAGCGCAAGCGATTCAACCTGTTGCTCGCTCAGTGGCACATCTACTTTTTCCAGCATTACTTCAAGCGATTCTGCTATATCGAGCATTTTGTCATAGGCATCCGCTTCTTTTTTAGTAGTAAACGTCATTCGCTCAACTCCGTTTCGTTCTACAACATATTTAACAACAACAGCCATGATCTCTCCTGCTTGATTGCGTGGTAATGTGGTTACTGACCCGTAGGTCACTGTTTTTATATACAGTAAATGTTTGTGTGTAAAATTGCAAGTATTTGGTGCATTTTTAGCTTGTCATCAATTTGACAAAAAAGCGTAACTTTACTTTAGTTAAGCAATCACTTGTTGTACCAGCTGCATTTTAGGTTTTCGGATTTAGGTGATTATGCACTGGAAATAATGTAAGTGATGCGCGTTGCTCCTTATTTAACATTATTTCCTCAAATAAAAATTAAGCACATGTTTAAAGCCAAATTAGCCGTTTAACTATAACGCTTTGGTATAAACAAAAATAAGGAATGACAAATGAAAAATCTATTAACGCTACTTATTATTAGCTTTTTAAGCTTTAGCGCGTTTACCCACGCTAACCCTGTTGAAGATAAGCCTATGGTTGAAATGCCGCAAGCGCCGGTTATTAATATTAATAGTGCCGATTCAGAAATGCTGGCCAAGTTGCCTGGTATTGGTAAGAAAAAAGCGCAGGCTATTGTTGATTACAGGGTTGAAAATGGCGAATTTGCCCAGCTGAGCGATTTAGCTAACGTAAAAGGAATAGGTAAAAAGCTTGTAGCTAAACTAGAAGGAAAAGTGTCTTTATAATAGGCAGGGCGCTAAGCGCCCTGTGAATACTGCTCAAGTGCTTTGGCTAAATATTTTTTAGCGAAGTTTATTTCAATCGGGGTTGTTAAAAGCGGGTAACATAGGCCACCTAAAATTAAAAAGGGAATGAGTTCCCACCCTTTAAAAACAGTAAATAATAAAAACAATGGGCTGAGCAATATCAGCTTTACTATTCTTAATAACACTCTATCGGTGGCAGGTAGCATGCTTAGCGCAATAGCAACAACGGCTTGTCGCTGCCTCACTTTAAGGTGCTTTAGTTCAGGCAGCTGACTGGTAAAAAACGTAAACATATTAAATAGTCTTTTTAGTAAGTAAGCGAGTGGTAACAATTACAAAAAGCGTGATAGTAAATAACGAAAATAGTATTTCCATCCATGCTGGCATACTTAATCCCGCAAATTGCCAATCGATATTACCGCAATCCCCTGTGGCTTGAAAAAAGCTTGGGATCCATTCATGCAATGGCATAAATGAAGGAAAGTTTGGCTCAAACTCACAGCTAAATGCAAAGGGATCGGTGGTTGTTTGCATTTCAATGTGCTCACGCGCAATAAAGTAACCCCACACACTTGATACACCCCACACTAAATAAGCGATAGCGCGTACTAATTTACTTTGTGGTTTAGTTGCGCCAATAATGCCTGCCCCTAATAAGCCTAATACCGCAGTTCGCTGGTAAATACACATAATGCATGGAGCAAGTCCCATCTGGTATTGAAAAAACAGTGCGGTGACTTCTAATAAAAATACAATGCCTGTAAATAGTAGCCATGGAGTACGTTGAGTAGGGAGTTGTGCTAGCCAGTTCATAAAAAATCCGCATTGAAATAAGACGTTGAATTATGTACTAGGATAAAGTAACGAGCAACAAAAAGGGTAAAAAAGCTACCGAAGTGGCTTTTTCTAAAATGAAATTAATAAGCGGTTATGGCCAATCCTATTTAGGGAAAGGTTAAGCTTAATTTGCTAAGTGAACATGTAATATAAGATTGGTTCGCTAAAAAGGCTTGTTTAAACGTTACAGTTAACAGGCTCTGCTGTATGCGACTTTTGAATGTGTTTGTTGCCGCACACGGGAATTATTGTAGTAATGTAATGGTTAAGCAAAAACAGCAATAGCATTAATGTACCTACTATGAATAGGGTTAATTTATTTAGCTAATTAGGCCTAATTTAAGCATGTTGAATTTTATTATTTACTATTGCGAAATTTTCAGCGGCTGGTTGGCACTTATATCAACGAGTTTACTTGTTAGTTATATTTCATCTGGTACAATCTGTCAGTTATTCGTATAAAACGATGAGTTGTGATTAATTCGAGTGGGAATTGAATGAGAATTTTTAAAGCTAAAAGCCCAGCAGGATTTGCTGAAGAGTATATAGTTGAATCTATCTGGAACGGCGATTTCCCTCCAGGTTCAATTCTACCTGCAGAGCGTGAGCTTTCTGAGTTAATTGGTGTAACCAGAACAACCTTACGTGAAGTACTGCAACGTTTAGCACGCGATGGCTGGCTAACTATTCAGCACGGCAAACCAACCAGAGTGAATAACTTTTGGGAAACATCGGGTTTAAACATACTCGAAACGCTGGCGCGCTTAGATGAAGACAAAATGCCAGAGCTGACCGATCAGTTATTATCTGCACGTACTAATATTAGTGCTATTTATACCCGTGCAGCGATAAAGCTTAACCCTGAGCGTGTTATTGAGATTTTATCAAAAAGCGATGAACTTGAAGACACTGCGCAAGCTTTTGCAGATTACGATTACAAAGTACACCACGAATTAGCTGTCGCTGGTAATAACCGCATTTACGTACTTATACTTAACGGTTTTAGAGGGTTTTACTTTAAAATTGGTTGTCATTATTTCTCAGACGCAGGCACTCGCCAGTTAGCACGTCAATTTTATAAAGACCTAACAGTATTGGCTGAAAACCGTGAGCATGATGGCGCGATTTCAATGATGCGTAAGTTTGGCCATCAAACCGGTGAAATCTGGCAAAATATTAAAGGCGATATGCCTTCCGATATCATGGATTAGCCCATTTTTAAAACCTGCAAATGCAGGTTTTTTTATAGGCGTAATAAAGTTTTAATATCTGTTCGGTATTTTCGATTGTGCACATCGCTAAATACGATTGTTCTTTTTTCCTTATTAAATTTAAAATGCCACGTAATTATGTGTTGGCGCTATTGTTTTTTAATTTTTAGCGCCCATATAAGTATCAGCATTGCGTATGCAATCGACAACAAACTCAAAATATTTGGAGAATAAAATGGGTGTATTAGTAGGCCGCCAGGCACCAGACTTTACCGCTGCAGCTGTACTAGGTAATGGTGAAATTGTAGATAGCTATAACCTTCATGAAACAATTAAAGGTAAAAAAGCAGTAATCTTCTTTTACCCACTAGATTTCACGTTTGTATGTCCTTCAGAACTTATCGCATTTGATAAGCGTTACGAAGAATTCCAAAAGCGTGGCGTAGAAGTAATTGGTGTTTCTATCGATTCACAATTCTCACACAACGCATGGCGTAACACTGCTGTAGCAGACGGCGGTATTGGTAAAGTTCAATACGCACTAGTTGCAGACGTTAAGCACGAAATTTGTAAAGCATACGACGTTGAGCACCCTGAAGCGGGCGTTGCATTTCGTGGCTCTTTCCTAATCGATGAAGAAGGTAACGTACGTCACCAAGTAGTGAACGACTTACCACTTGGTCGTAACATCGACGAAATGATCCGCATGGTTGACGCGCTAGCATTTCACAGCGAAAACGGCGAAGTATGTCCTGCTGGTTGGGAAGAAGGTAAAAAAGGTATGGACGCAAGCCCTGAAGGTGTTGCTAAGTTCCTATCTGAAAACGAAGGCGAGCTATAATTTAGCCCCTACGTTTTAATAAAAAAACCGCCTAATGGCGGTTTTTTTGTTTTTAGCATAGCCCATTTAATAATGGGCTATATTAAATTAAAACGAGAAGGTTACTTTAGTGTAGAAGTAACGACCTCGTGGGTTGTGTACACCCGATGCATAACCGTAAAGGTCGGCATCGCCATCACCAATGGCAAATGGTGGCTCTTCGTCAAATACGTTATTTACACCAAGCGACACTTTAGTTGCATCACTTACACGGTAAGATGTTTGTAAATCTACCAATGCTTGCGAGTCAACCATACGCGATGTATTGCTATCAAAGTCTAAATTACCGTCAAAGTCTATATCTGGGGTATCTTCAAACTCGCCTACGTAGCTAATATTTACGTTGGTATTAAATTGGCCAATTTCCCAGTTAGTAGAGAAAATCCAGCGGTGCTCTGGGTAATTGTATTCACCGGTGTAATCGCGGCCGTCTTTTTCAAACTTGTTTTGGTACGCCCATTCTAAGTTAAATTTAAGTAAGCCTAAATCATCCAGCGAATGGTTGTAATTTGCTGATAAATCGACACCTGACACTTCTTGCGAAGAGACGTTTTCAAAGGTGCTGTATATTTTTTGAATGGTGCCTAAGCTATTACCACCACTAGGTGCTAAGCGAACACACACCGTGCTATCTTGGTTATTACACTCAGAGTTATAAATTGGGCCAAATTCTTGTTCATCAATTTTATTATCTTGGGTAATACTCCACACATCTACGCTTAAACCAAATTCAGCAGAAGGTGCCCAAATAAAGCCAACGTTCCATGATTCTGACTCTTCTGCTTCTAAGTCAGGGTTACCAGCAAATTCAATGTTGTAATCTAGCGCGTCACAATCAAGGCCAGTTGCTTCACAGCGATAAGTATCTACAAAAAACTGACTTTCTTGTGATGGACCTAAACCTACTTGTGCAAGCGATGGCGCTCTAAACCCTTGTGCCCACGAACCACGAATGGTTATTTCGTCGGTAGGTGCCCAACGTAAAGCGACTTTAGGGTTTGTTGTATTACCAAAGTCGCTGTAATCATCGTAACGTCCAGCGAGTTGAAGCTCTAGGTTTTCAGCAAGTGGGATTGAAAATTCCACATAGGCTGCGTATTGGTCGCGCTCTGCTGCAGCAGACACAGACTCAGTACCAAAAATTAAACCGCGCTGAAATTGGTCATCCGGTGTATCGGTTACATCTTCTTCACGGTATTCAATACCCGCGGCCATCATAACCACATCATCACCAAAGCTAAATGCTTCACCAGAGATGTTAGCGTCGAATGAGGTCATATGAGACTCACCGCGGCGAACTAAGCTTGTGGTAATTCTGTCAATGACTTCTGGGCTGTTATAGGTGCCACCAAATGGGTTGTAGTTACCGGCATCAATTTCTTGTTGTAAAAAGTCGGTGCGAACCCAACCTTGCGAACGATCGCCTGTTTGAAGTGATTTACTACGGCCTTTTTGAACCGCAGCTTCCCAGCTCCATTCGTTGATTTCGCCTCTTAGGCCAGCTACAAAGCGAAGCGTGTCTGATTCAATATCCCATTGGCGAGCACCTGCATCAACCGTACGGTAACGGCCAATTTGAATATCTTCACCAAACGGGTTGTTAGGGTGGCTAGCAGGTACTGTTAAACCTGCATCTTCATCAAGTGGAGTAGGGGCACCGGCTGCAACTGAGGTATTATGCTGCACTGCCATTTCTAAAAAGCCGGTAATACCATTATCAAAATTGTATTCAAATTGAGAAATAGCACCTACGCGCTCAGACTCAGGGGCGATGTAGCCAAATGGGCCGTAATCAAATAAACAACTGCCGCTTGATGTGGCGTTTTCTGCAGGGCAATCTGGGTCAATTGTTTTTACACCATCAACATAAAAGTAGCCTGGAAAGCCACGAGAAGAGCGAAAGTCTTCGCCGCCATAAGGCGATTGATTAGCGGTGCCTAAGCTGCCCATTTCATCTGACGAAAGCGAGGTGTTTTTAAAGTAATCAATAATAATTGAGGCACTGCTTTTTTCGCTAGTTGTACCCCATACTAAACTTGCTGTTGTTTCTTCGTAATTAGGGCCATCGGTACCACCGTAGCCTAAGTTTAGTTCAACGCCATCTATGTCTTTTTTCAAAATAACGTTGACTACGCCCGCTACTGCATCAGAGCCATAAATTGCTGATGCGCCATCTTTTAAAATATCAATGCGCTCAATCGCCGATACCGGAATACTATTAATATCGACAAATGAGTTTGTAATACCTTCGGCAAAGGCACTAATAGCCACACGGCGGCCGTTGATTAGTACCAATGTAGCATCAGCACCTAAACCACGTAGGCTGACCGCGGCAGATCCATTTGCAGTTGAATCTTGGTTGTTGCCGCGTGTTGAGAAAGTACCGCTGCCTGCCACAGGCATTCTTTCGAGGAGTTGTTGAAGGTTATCGTAACCCATGTTTTCGATATCTGCTCTGCCAATTGATTGTACTGGCGAAGGCCCTTCGATATCGGTGCGTTTTATGCGCGAACCTGTTACTTCAATGCGTTCTACTTTTTTTGCTTCTTCAGCAGCATAAGCTGTTGTTGTAAATCCTGCTGAAAGTGCGATTGTAGCACCTGCAATTATGCTAGGTGTAAATGCAATTGATTGCTTCATCCTTAAGTCCTTGTTGATATGTTATAAATTTAGTTGCTTAACAAGCGCTGACATTAATATCATGTAACTTAAGTGTTATCAATCTACACCCTTTGCGATTTTAGTATGAGTTTTTGTAGAGTGTTGAGGGAAAAATATTCAATAATAGAAACAACGAAAAAGGATAGACAAGGCTAAATTACTCGCTTTGTACCATAAAATTTGCGCACTAAAATGGGCAGGCATCTAAAGAAATTAAAAAAATAAATAAAGTGTAATAATTTATTTATATCATGCACAGGGATGAATTAAATAAAGCTGAGGGTAATTTGATCAGGTTGTTTTAAATTTAACCGGTGAGAAATTAAAAAAAACGCCTAAATAAATTAGGCGTTGTGTTTATACTTTATGTTTCATGAGGCGTTCTTTCTCACGCGACCAATCTTTATTTTTGCCGTCTTCACGCTTGTCATGCATTTTTTTACCTTTTGCTAAGTGAAATTCAAGTTTCACCCAACATTTTTTCCAATACATGGCGGTGGCAACAAGTGAGTAGCCATCTCGTTCAGTGGCACCGACTAATCTATCAAGCTCTTTACGGCTTAATAACAGTTTACGGTATCGCATTGGATCGCAAATAACATGAGTCGAGGCGCTATTTAAAGGCTGAATTTGACTGCCTAATAAAAAAGCTTCGCCATTTTTAAGATGAATATAAGTTTCTGAGATGTTTACCTTACCAGCTCGGATACTTTTTACTTCCCAGCCCTGTAGTTCAACACCTGCTTCAAACTTGTCGTGTAAAAAATACTCATGACGCGCTTTTTTGTTAAGCGCGATGGTATTACTGTTCGATTTTGATGATTTGTTCTTAGCCATAGTGCCCTATAATATACGTATTAAGAGATGTTTTACATCGATTTTTTATATGTGCCTTTAAAATAATCTGGTGAACTTAAGACCATGAAAATTTGGGGAAACGCGCAAAGCTTGCTAAAATTCGCCCACACAGTTGGGAGTGAGTATGCCACAAATAGAAAAAAGTGCGCTGGTTATGTACAGCACTAAAGAGATGTTTGACCTAGTTAATGATGTAGAAGCTTATCCGCAGTTTTTACCTAATTGCTCAGACTCTAAAATCGTTTCGCAGCACAATAATAACATGACCGCGAGTTTAGAAATATCCAAGGCGGGTATAAAAAAGTGGTTTACCACTGAAAACACCTTTATTGACGAGCAAACCGTGCAATTAAGGCTGGTTGATGGCCCATTTAAAACTCTTAAAGGGCGTTGGCATTTTCAAGCGTTAGATAAAAAAGCCTGTAAAGTTGAGCTTAAGCTTGAATTTGAATTCTCTAGCAAGCTTATAGAATTGGCGTTTGGTAAAATATTTAATGATGTAGCTAAAAATATGGTTAGTGCATTCACGCAACGTGCAAAAGATGTATACGGAGCAAGATAATGATTAGCGTTGAGATAGTTTTTGCATTACCGACTAAAGCAACCACATTAACAGTGGAAGTAGCGCAAGGAACCACAGCCGAACAAGCTGTTATTCAATCGGGGATCATTGAAAAGTGCCCTGAAATAGACCCAACTGCGCTTACTTTAGGTGTATGGAATAGAACAGTAAAAGCGCATTACGAATTAAAAGATGGCGACAGAATAGAAATTTATCGTCCACTAATTGCAGACCCTAAAGATGCTCGAAGAAAGCGTGCTGAAAAAGCAAAAGAGGAAGGTCGAGCAAATAAAGTTACCGGTGGGCGTCCTTTATAAAGGTTATTAATGTAGTAAATAAAAAAGGTGAGCCATGCTCACCTTTTTTTAATAACTAAAGCGTTTACTGCTCTAGCGGAGTATCAAAGTTTTCTGGTTGATCATAATCACCCGAAACAGCAACTAGTTGATCATTTTCAAATTTAACCAGCAACTCTTTATGCTGCTCATTATCGCGGCCTTTGTTAAAGCTGTACACATAACGCCAGGTACTATTATCAAACGCATCTTCTGCTATTGGACGACCTAATACATAAATAACTTGCTCTCGTGTCATGTTTACACGAAGCTTATCTACATCTGATTGCTCTAAAAAGTTACCCTGTGGGATATTGATTCTATATACCCAGCTAGAACAACCTGCTAAAGAGCTGAATGTGAGAGCAACGATAAGCCAAAGAGAAAAAGTTTTTAACGACTGCATTGTTAGTTGTGATCCTTATTTTTTATAATCTGCATGATACCGATTAGTCACTGAAGGTAAAACCCTTTTAAGAAATTGTTTTTAGTTACGAGGGTTAAGGTAAAGTTTTGACCACAAACACACAAAAAAGTTTAAGTATAAATATAAGCAAAGCACACAAAGTACCCTCAACGTGGTATTTGTATATAGTGCAAACGCGTCTAGGCCACTGGTATACAGGTATAACAACCAATGTTGATAAGCGATTAGCCACGCATCAAGCGGGTAAAGGCGCAAAAAACTTAAAAGGCAAAGGCCCTTTAGTTTTAATTCATCAACAAAAGGTGGGCTCAAAAAGCGAAGCCAGCAAGTTAGAGTGGCAAATTAAAAAATTAAGTAGGGCCCAAAAAGAGCACTACGTACAACAGCTAATGACTAAGTGAAGCTGTGGCATTTTTTAATGCTTTTAATTTATTACGATAGCGGGCTTTGTCATAGTTAAACTCGGCGTTTATACCTGCTAAACGCAAATAATGTGTTGCCTGCTTTATATTGCCGATAAAATAATATGCTCGCGCAAGGCCAAAGTGGCTTTCGTGTAACTTAGCGTCAATTTTATAAGCGCTTTTAAAATGCTTAATCGCTTGAGAGTAATTTTTAAGTACCAGTTCACTATTACCCAATGATATATGGTAATACGGGTTAGCTTGGCGCTTTTTATTGAGCTGTTTTAGCATTTGCTGACCTTGTTTAGCGCGGTTACTTAAGGTGTACAGCACAGCGAGATTACCTATGGCAGTATGGTTATTTTTATCAAGCAATAATGCATAGTTATATGCCTGTTCAGCTTCTTTTAAATAATTAAGCTGCCTAAATACAATGCCTAAATTCCCCCAGCCACCACTGTATAATGGGGCGGCTTCAACGGCGGCACTAAAGTAGCTATAAGCTAAATTATAATTTTTATTTACTAAAGCTTGAGCGCCTTTATTGTTATAAAACATAGCCGTAACAAACTCTTTGCTTATTGGGCTGGTTTTAAAGCGTTGTTTTCTTATATTCGGGTCGAAGTCTATGGTTAACTGTTTATCACGTTGATAAACCATTGTGGCTGGTATTGTTTGCATAAGCGCATTGTCAATTGATAAATTAATATGCCCTGTCAGTAAATTAACCCCTTTATTCATTGCCCAATATTCAGGAATATGGACCTTTTGAAAGCGCGCTTTTATACCTAAATAATCGGCTAAGCTATATGCTAATATCGATAACGACAGGCAATTAGCATTTAAATTAGCGTAGGTTTGCGATGCACTCAATGTGGCACCACTTTGATAGGTTAATGAGTTATCGCCGTTTTTTAATAAAAAACTTAAAATACTGTTCGCTAAGTAATGCGCGCTGCGCTTACTGGTTAAGTGGGCATCAAGTTGGGAAGTGATTGTTTTGTCGAGCTTAAATATCTCTTGCTTGGTTTCAACGTTAATACGGTTAAATGTTGGATGGTTTGCAAGGGCTAGCGGTGGAGGTTCACGCACCGTGGTGTTACATGCGCTTAAATATAAGCAACTACTTAGTAATAATGCGTTAAAACAAGATATGTTCATAAACCACCTCCAACATATTACATCTATAAGTGTAGATGCAATATGCGTAGGTGGTTTATTAAAGTGTTACAAAAGGTGTTTAGTGGTGTTTTTCAAAGGTGGCTACGAGTGCATCAAGGGTTTGAGCGCTATTTGCTAAATCGCGAATTGCTTGCTCGGTGTTTATTTGCTCATTCATAGCACGGTCACTAATTTCACTTATTTGCTCAATATTACGTCCTACATCAGCAACCACGTTACTTTGCTGCTCAGTTGCGGTGGCAATTAAGGTAGCCATGTCGTTTATTTGATTTGCTGTTTCGCTTATCGCATCAAGTAATTCAACAGAGCTTTGCATTGCGCCTACGCTTTGTTGGGCTTTTTGCTTAGATTGACTAATATCGTTTACTACATCTTCAGAAATAGTGGTTAGCTCTTCAATCATTGACTGAATTTCGGTGGTTGATTGCGAGGTACGATTAGCAAGCGCGCGTACTTCATCGGCCACCACTGCAAAGCCTCTACCATGCTCACCAGCCCGTGCCGATTCGATGGCTGCGTTTAAGGCCAGTAAATTAGTTTGCTCTGAAATGCCGCGAATAGAGTCAACAATACTCGCTATATCAATTGTTTTTTTAGAAAGCAGTGTTACTTGCTCGGTAATGCCGTCAATATCAGTGGCAAGCGCTGAAATTGTAGCTTGGCTTTGCAGTACTTGCTGATGGCTTTGGCTGGTGTTTTCTTGACTGCTTTGCGTTAACTTGGCTGCATTAGCCGCACTTTGTGCTATTTCTTGTACAGTTGCGCCCATTTCGTTAATGGCTGCAGCTACCGAAATGGTTTGCTCTTTTTGATTATCAATAGACTGCGAGTTGTTTTTTGCTTGTTCAAATACATGATTAGAACTTTGGCGTATTTCTGTACTTTCGTTGGCGACTTGCTTTATGGCAGTTTCAATTTTATGAATAAACTGGTTAAAGCCATGGCTTAAATTGTTTAGTTCAGGCTGATTAGACTCTGGCAAACGGTACGCTAAATTAGCATCGCCTGATCCTAAACGTGAGAACAGCTCGGCCATATCCGAAAGCGGTGACGCTAAAGAGCGTGCTAACAAGTAACTTAGCATGCTAGCAACGAGGGCTATCACTAGCGTAAAGGTAAATATTTGCCACTCCAATGTACCTACTGTCGCAAACACCTCACTTTTAGGTACTTGGGCTAATACGTATAAGTCGGTATTGGCTATTGGCATGGCTGCTAAAAATGTGGCTTCGTTATTAAGTGATAATTCTGTAATTGCAAAACCAGAAGGGTTATACAAAGTACTATGAACATTACTGCCATAAAGTGTGTCTATGTTTACTTTAGCCACTTTATTTGCATCTTTATGTAACTGAATTAAGCCGCTTTTATCTGCAATAAACACAAAGCCTGTTTGCTCAATTTTAAATTGTTGTAATAGCTTTTGCATGTCGGTAATGCTTTTTGCAAGCCCCGCTAATCCAAGCCCATTTGTTTGTTGATGATTTACAAACATTTTTACATCAGTCGGGGATTCTTGATAAATACTGATTGAGTACGGGTTATTTGAGTTGGTAAAGCCAAAAAACCACCCATCAGCCGCATCGTTTTTAAGCACGCGTAAAAATCCGTGTTGGTTCCAATATTGTGCTGTATCACGGTTAGCCCACGACGCCGTTGCTAAATCAAACTGCTTTGCTACGCGGTTTAATTCTTTGAGCAGTAGAGTGTCGTCTTGGTTATTTGAGCGGGCCCACTCTAAGATAAATTCATTTGATGATAGTTGCTGTGCAGCACCTAGTAGTTCGTTTATTTCGCCACCAATTTGATTACTAATACTGTGTAATTTGCTGGGTAGCTCAGATTCAATCATACGTCGTTCTATAATATCTTCAGAGCTATATAAAGACGTTAAACCAATTAATGCAGCGACACAGATTGCAATGGTACTGCCTAAAATGGTGATTTTTTGAGTGATAGTTAGGTTTTTTATCGTCATATTATTTAACTTTACAACTAGGTAGATAGCCATGTTAGCACATTATTAATTAAGCGCTAATTATTGCAATATATCTAAAAGGGTATACTCGCTTTTTATTATTACTAGCACGAAAAAGCCCACAGCGTATGCATGTGGGCTTGGTTTCTAACAAGCGAAACTAGTTATACAATTTTCTTCATTGCTGACATGTAGCCGCGTAGTCTAGCGCCAACAATTTCAACAGGGTGCTCACGTAGTGCAGTGTTAATTTGAATCAATGTTTGGTTATCTACTTGGTTACTTTGCTCATTTAAGCCTTTACCAATAACATCGGTGTCGATGTTTTTCATAAAATCGGCCAATAATGGTAAACACGCATGGTTGTATAAGTAACAGCCGTATTCTGCAGTATCAGAAATAGTACGGTTCATTTCGAATAACTTTTTACGTGCTATTGTGTTGGCAATTAACGGTGTTTCGTGTAAAGACTCATAATAAGCCGACTCGTCAATAATACCTGCTGCAGTCATGGTTTCAAATGCAAGCTCAACGCCCGCTTTAACCATAGCAACCATTAAAATACCGTTATCGAAAAACTCTTGCTCAGAGATTTCTACATCACCAGCAGGGGTTTTTTCAAAGTTAGTTTCGGCAGTTTCTGCACGCCATTTTAGTAAGTTTGCATCGTCGTTTGCCCAATCTTCCATCATTACGCGTGAGAAAGTACCGTCGATAATGTCATCTTGGTGCTTGTTATAAAGCGGGCGCATAATAACTTTAAGTTCTTCGCTTAGTTCAAACGCTTTTACTTTTGCAGGGTTTGATAAACGGTCAAGCATGTTAGTAACGCCGCCGTACTTAAGGGCTTCGGTAATTACTTCCCAGCCGTATTGAATTAGTTTTGATGCGTAACCCGCATCAATGCCTTTTTCAATCATTTTATCAAAACATAAAATTGAACCGGTTTGTAACATGCCACAAAGAATTGTTTGCTCGCCCATTAAGTCTGATTTAACTTCAGCGATAAACGATGACTTAAGTACACCGGCACGATGACCACCGGTACCCGCAGCGTAGGCTTTAGCTTGTGCTAAGCCGTGACCTTGTGGGTCGTTTTCTGGGTGAACAGCAATAAGAGTAGGTACACCAAAGCCGCGTTTGTATTCTTCGCGAACTTCAGAACCAGGACACTTAGGAGCAACCATGATTACCGTAATGTCTTCACGAATTTGCATGCCTTCTTCAACAATATTAAAACCGTGCGAGTAAGCAAGTGTAGAGCCTTGTTTCATTAAAGGCATAATGGCAGTTACAACGGCCGTATGTTGCTTATCAGGTGTTAGGTTTAATACTACGTCAGCGGTCGGAATTAGCTCTTCGTACGTGCCTACAGTAAAACCGTTTTCAGATGCATTTAGGTATGACTGACGACGCTCATCAATTGCTGATTGACGTAACGTGTACGATACATCTAGGCCTGAGTCACGTAAGTTTAAACCTTGGTTAAGACCTTGTGCGCCACAGCCAACAATAACCAGCTTTTTACCTTTAAGTGCATCAACACCATCGGTAAATTCACTTGGGTCCATAAATTCACATTGCGCTAATTGAGCTAACTGCTCGCGTAAAGGTAAGGTATTAAAATAATTCGCCATGTTAGTGTCCTATAATTCGTGTTTGTTAGATGCAAAGCGTATTTGCTTTGCTTAAACACACCATAAAAAAAAACTTTGCTTGCGTAAAATGATATATTTGCACTAAAGTATTTCAAAAAATGAAACGTAGAGGCATGTAATGGATCATAAGCATTTAAATTACTTTTTAGCGTTAGCTAAAACGCTCCATTTTGCCCGTGCGAGCGAGCTGTGCCATATAAGTGCACCTACATTGAGTCGCAATATTAAGCAGCTTGAAGATGAGGTCGGCGTTGCTTTATTTATACGTGATAACCGAAGTGTAAAATTAACTAAAGAAGGGGAGTCGTTTATTGATTACGCCACCTCTACACTGGCTAATTGGCAGCGCTTTAAAGCGAATGTGAAAGACCCAACCCAGCATATTTACGGTAATGTGAGTATTTATTGCTCAGTCACCGCCTCGTATAGTTTTTTGCATCAAATATTAGAACAACTCCGCGCGCAGCATCAGCATATAGAAATAACGCTAAATACCGGCGATCCGGCGTTGGCAATAAACCGAGTACTGGATGCCCATGAATCAATGGCTATTGCTGCACGGCCAAGTAAACTGCCTGCCCAAATTGCTTTTGTTAATATAGGCTACTCACCACTGGTTCTTATTGGCCCTAAAATTCAATGCCCGATCAGCGAAAAAATAGCGAAAAACGCCCCACATATTGATTGGTCAGAACTGGAGTTTATTGTACCTGAGCAAGGTTTTTCTAGGCAGCGGTTAGAGCAGTGGTGGCGGAAAAATAATGTGCATGGAAAAATTTATGCACAAGTAGCAGGGCACGAAGCTATGGTGTCTATGGTGAGCCTAGGATTAGGTGTCGCCATGGTTCCCAAAATAGTGCTAGATAATAGTCCGCTACAAGACAAGGTACACGTACTGCCCAGTGAAAATTACCAGCCAGAAGGGTTCGATATTGGTTTGGCGGTGCTAAAAAAAGAGCTTAACGACCCTGCAATCAGTGCATTATGGAATATTGCACAAACTTTAGGCGCAAATGTTATTTAAGCTTTTAACGATTAATATAATTCAGTAAATAGTATGATTAACAGTTGCGTATGAGTTTACTATTACTTAACATGAAAGCTTAATAATAAAAAATAATGACGCACGAGAGTTTATAATAATTATGGATCATGCTGTATCGCTCGCTCATTCTGCTCAATGTTTAAAAAAAGCAATTCCTCTGATGGTAAAATACCGAATGCCGGTAACGCCTATCAATTACGCTATTTGGTATTGCTATGTGCAAGGCAGTAAGCCAGCATTAAATGCTGAGCTTGATCACGTCATTGCTGAGCAACAAACATGTACTCAAAATAAAGCAAAAGAAATTTTTGATAAGCATTTAAGCGAAGATGACTTAGTGTTTTTTCAAGAAATGGCAGATCGCTTCCATGGCACTATGGAGCAAGTACAGCATGATATAAGCGTTACCCTCGATCACTCTAAAAGCTTTACCACGTCGTTGGTAGATTCTCAAAATGAGTTAGCAAGTTTAGCTAATGTAAATTCGTTTAACGAAATACTCGGTTGTGTTGAACGCTTAACCGACGAGTCGGTGGCTATGCAAGACTATGCGCGAGAATTTCAAACTAAGCTTGCGGTAGCCTATAACGAAATTAAAGATTTAAAAGAAGCACTTAACCTTTCTCAAGAAGCAGCTGATACAGACCCCCTGACAGGCTTTTTTAATAGAAGAAAGTTTGATGATGATATTCAGCAGTTTTGTCAAACCTATTCAGAGCAAGCTGACGAGAGCGTATTGGCGGTACTAATCATGTTTGATATTGATCACTTTAAACGTTTTAACGACGATTTTGGTCATCAAAAAGGCGATGAAGTACTTAAATTAGTAGCCAAAAAAGTTTCGCAAAATATTTCCGATAGCCTGAATGTTTACCGCTATGGTGGTGAGGAGTTTTGTATTACCGGGTATTTTGACAGCATCAACGAGATTATGGTGTTCGCTGATAAAATTCGTTTAGATATTGCTTCATTAACTATCCGTAAAAAAGACGATGTAAATTCTAAACGTGCAATTTCTGCAAGTTTTGGGCTCGCTATTTTACGTCCATTCACGAAAGGTTCGGTACTTATTGAGCGCGCCGACCGTGCTTTATATATAGCTAAAACACATGGTCGCAACCGTATTGAAATAGCCCCTGATATTTAAATGTGATATGCATGTATAAAAATTGTGAATGATTGTAACCAGGTGGCGCACATTTGTGCTTACCTTGCTAGTATGGGTGACTTACTTATTTTACTCATTTAGATTAGGTTAATGCGGCTCAATACTTTTATTTACATTTTTTGCTTTGTGGTGTGTCTTGTTTGCGTGCCTAGCACAGCTTCGCAGGCCTATAACGAACAAGAGTATGCGCAGCAACATATTACTGTTAAGAAGTGGCATGTAAATCTAAGTGTCGGCGCGGGTGTTATTACCAACCCTCTGCATGGCGGAAAAAACGTCCCAC
This sequence comes from Pseudoalteromonas agarivorans, assembly GCF_024518735.1. Taxonomy (NCBI): domain Bacteria; kingdom Pseudomonadati; phylum Pseudomonadota; class Gammaproteobacteria; order Alteromonadales; family Pseudoalteromonadaceae; genus Pseudoalteromonas; species Pseudoalteromonas agarivorans. Next base: position 292,496 of record NZ_JANIGJ010000002.1, on the reverse strand, counting down.
TCCCTGTGATCCCGCGAATTGCTTTTTATGGTGAGCGTTGGTTTTTCGATAATGGTCGCCTTGGCTTCACACTTAAAGAAAATCAAAAGCATCATTTTAATATCGTTTCAGAACTGAACGCAGAGTCACGCTTTTTTATTGATTGGCACCCTAATAACCTCTTTGTTTTACCAGCAACCACAGGTGCTTCTGCATTAGCGCAAAATAATCCCCAGCCTAAAAAAATAAATATCGATAATATTGATAATCGCCATTTAGCCCTAGATGCTGGGGGAAGCTATCATTATGTGCAGCAAAACCATGTGCTATCGATACAGTTATTACACGATATAAGTAATGTTTATAACGGTACTCGAGGCGCTATACAATGGCAGTACCACAGTGAAGTAGGGCGTTTAAAGTTAAAACCAACGCTTGGGGTTAACTATAAATCAGCTGAATTAAACAGCTACTATTATGGTTTAAAAGCACACGAAACCTCATTAGGTAAAATTGACGTTGGTAGTAGCTGGCAACCTTATGCTAAAATCGACGCCAGTTGGCCATTGAGTGAGGCTAACAGTCTTCGTTTTCATGTAGCATATTACGACTATTCAGCTATGGATGGCAGTCCGCTTTTTGAACGTAACTATTCAATGACTGCTTTTATAGGATTCGATCATACTTTTTAATATGAAGTATTTAATGTTGATTGTGCTTACAGTTTTTCTGTTTAGCCCTCCCGTTGTAGCGCAAAATGCGTCTTTAAAGGTCTCTCCCAAAGTGTGTGTTGTGTCTGAGCAGCAAGCGTTTTGCGATCTCGATTTAAAGTTTAATTGGCAGCAACCATCGTCAAGCGATGCATGCCTGTACCAACAAAACAAACTGATTAAATGCTGGCAACAGCAGGCTGTTGGTGAGTTTGAGTATAAAGCGCGTGTTCAGGTAGAGACCATATACTCCTTAATCAATCCTCATACCGGTGTGTTAATTGCTAAAACACACGTTGAAGTGCAAAGTGCTGATGCTAAAAAAAGTAGGCGCAGGCTTCGCTCTCCATGGAGCTATTTTTAATTTAGGAGCAACTCATGCCAAAAATTTTACTTGTTGAAGATGACCTAGGTTTACAACAACTAACAAAAGATTATCTTGAACATAATGGCTTAGAAGTAGACGTATTAAGCCGTGGTGATGAAGTATTTAGTTATCTTGAGAATAACGCTGCTGATTTAATGATTTTAGATATTATGTTGCCAGGTAAAGATGGCTTTAGCGTATGTCGACAAGTACGTGATAAGTTTTCGTTGCCAATTTTAATGCTTACTGCAAAAGGTGAAGACTTTGATCAGGTGATTGGCTTAGAGCTTGGCGCAGATGACTATGTGGTAAAACCTGCAGAACCGCGTGTTTTACTGGCGCGTGTAAATGCATTACTGCGTCGCGGGCAACCCGTGGTTAAGGCCGCAGAAGAGATTCAGTTTGGTGATTTAGTCATTGATAAAACCAGCCGAATTGTTAAATTAAACGAAAACGAAATAGTACTGACATCCCATGAGTTTGAGCTATTATGGCTACTTGCCTCAAATGCAGGCGAAGTACTAAGCCGTGAACATGTTCATCAACATATGATTGGTCGTCAATACGACGGGCTTGACCGTACCGTTGATGTACGCGTGTCACGAATTCGCAAAAAGCTAGGTGATAACAGCGATAAACCTTACCGTATAAAAACCGTGTGGGGGCAAGGTTACTTGTTTGTATCAGACGCCTGGGAAAAATAATATATGAAGGTAAATAAGGAATAATGGGCAAACTATTTATAAGTTTATATGTTTATATCATTGTTTCTTTATTTATTGTTAGTGGTGTTATAGAACAAATTTGGCCTTACGAAGAGACGCAGCAGCAAGTGCTGTTAGATGATGAGTTTGGCCAAGCACTTTGGTTATTATCGCAAACCGATGATGGTCTAGATAAGCTAAAACACAGCTTTGAAAGCCAAGTTATTGCCCGCAAAGATCTTATTTTACCCCTTAAGCAGCAAGCCTCATTAGATAAAAATCATTACCTGTATCTGTATGATAAAAAGCAGCGCATAGTGTGGTATGTTGAGCTTGGTGATAACAAACTACTTCAAATTGGTCCTGTAGGCGTTATAAAAGCACCTGAAAGCTCTGTTATCCCGTATTTAATGTTACTGGCTATTGTAGGGTTACCTGTGGGGCTGTGGAGCTTTTTACTATGGCGTGATTTTTCTAAGTTACGCCATGCGTGCGAAGCGGTAGATGGCTCGCAAGACTTTAACTTAAGCAGTCCTTCTAAATCGTTTTTTTTACCCGTTACTGATACTCTAAAAGTAATGCAGCAGCGCATAGAGCATCTTCTTAGTGCGCAACAAGAACTGACCTCCTCTGTATCTCATGAATTTAGAACGCCCCTTGCACGATTAAAATTTGGTATAGCCATGTTAGAAGAAACACTGCAATCGGAAAAAGGGCAGCATTACCTAACTAATATGCAGGCAGATATAAGCGAACTTGAAGCGCTTGTGTGTGAAATGCTTGAATATGCTCGGCTTGATTCGCAGCAACCAAGCTTAGCTAGAAGCGACGTTGACTTGGCTGCCTTAACACAATCGGTCATTAATAAGCTAAATTTTGCAAGCGGCATAGAGTTTAATGCGGTGTTACCACAGGCTCTAGTGTACAAGTGTGATGCGCACTTTATTGCGCGTGTAATGCAAAACCTGGTGGGCAATGCGTTAAAGTACGCTGTTAGTCGTGTTGATGTCACACTCAAAGCGCAGGGTGATGCAATTTACTTTATTGTGGAAGATGACGGAGAAGGTATTTTAAAAAGCGACAGAGAAAGCGTATTTAAACCTTTTACTCGTTTAGATAAAAGCCGTGATAAAAGCACAGGGGGCTTTGGTTTAGGCTTAGCAATAGTGGCAAAAATTGTATCGTGGCATAAAGGGCACTATTCAATCACTGACTCATCGCTTGGTGGCGCTAAGTTTATAGTTACCTTACCTAATACCTATCCACAATAATACTTAATCATTTTGTGGGGCCAAATGTGTCGCTACCTACGTTAAAAATTCTCATTTACGATTGCATGGATGCAGAAGGTAGAGCAATGCAGGAGTAATTGCCGAGAACAACTAAATAGCGAATTTTTTGCTTAGCTATCCACACGTTTTCCATCCTCAAAATAGATCACTTTATTATGCGGATTGGTATAAAAGCAATTCACCTAAAAACGCCAGACATAAAAAAAGCGCCTAAGGCGCTTTTTGTGGTTAAAAACCAAAATCAACAAGTAGCAAAATAGTAGACCCGGCTACGTGGAAAAAGTTCTCAATTATTTTTCATTTTTTTTTAAGTAGGGGCATCAGCATTTGCTCAAGCCCATTTAATTTAACCTCGTACATCATTGCAAGCTGCGCTCCGAGTTTACTTTCTGGAAACCCTTGCTGTTTAAACCACACTAGGTAGGGCTCTGGCAAAAGCAGCAGAGGTCTGCCTGCGTATTTTCCAAAGGGCATAATTGTATTAATGGCGAGCTTGAGTTCGGCTGTATCCATAATAAGTCAGTAATTGATAAAACGTATAATAGTAATACTACTGCTTATTAATAATAAACGCATTAAATAGTGGCTGGGTAAGCGGGCAAGTAAACAGAAATAAAATAGGCTGTGACGGGCAAGAAACAGCCTATTGAACGAGGGAGTAGGCCCTCTGATTGAATAAATTTGTGTTGATAAATAAATGCTTACCCTGCATTAATTAGCTGGAGTCTAATTATGCGACATAGGTGCGAAGGCGTTTATTTAAACAACACCGGTAGTTTATCTGTTTTTTTTACAGATAGAGAGAAGTAATGTAAAGGAATGTAAATAAAATGAGTTTTTAAACTAAAACTAATAAAAAAGCCTTATTAAAAATAAGGCGTTTTCATTTGGTTGTTTTTATTGTTTAGTATAAAAGTGCTATTTTTCAAATAGCTCTTGCTTTACGTGCTCGGCAAAACCACTTCCTGCTTCTAAATAAAAGTTATAGGTCGAGTTTACGCCCATCTGTTCAAGCTCTTTTTGTTGATCAGGGTAATTGGCGATAGCTGTTACTTGGCCGTTATAGCCTGAGGCTTGTAATTGCTCTAGTGCAAAAATATTTTGCATATGCTTTGGCATAGCTAACATGACCATTTCAACATGGGAGTGGTTAACGCGCTGCCAAAAGTCAGGGTCGGTGGCATCGGCAAGGAGTACCTTTCTATTGCGTTTAATATGTTTTTCTACCACCTCTGGTTTTATATCAATGCCCGCCACTACATTAGGGTGAGTCGCATTTATTGTTTCGTAGGCACCTGTACCTATGCGTCCCATTCCAAATATAACGATTTTAGTGTCGTTTAAATTAACGGGTAGCTCTTCAGCTAAGCGGGTTTTGCTTTCGAATTTTAATAACCAGCGCTCAATTTTTACGTATAACTCGTTTGAGCGTTTATTAAGAGGCGATGCAATAACAAAGGTAATAGACACCGCAATAGCCATTACCGCCAGCCACTCTGAGGTGATCATGCCTGTAGAGGCTGCCACAGCACACACAATAAGGCCAAACTCACTAAAATTAGCAAGGCTAAATGCAGTGAGTAACGAGGTGCGCGCTCTGAGCTTAAAGGTATTCGTAAACACATAATAAAGTAAGGTTTTAACTGGCAGCACAAATATAAGGATTAACGCTACAATTAATGAATTAGCTGTAAGCTCTGCGTTTAAACCAATGCTTAAGAAAAAACCGACCAGCAAAATATCTTTTAAATTAAGCAGCGACTTTGAAAGCTCTCCCGCCTTTTTATGTGGCGCAAACATCATCCCCATAATGAGCGCGCCTAAATCGCCTTTTAAACCTGCAAAATCAAATGCGTTATAACCGGCTACCAACGCAAAGAAAAAGCCAAATAACGGCAATAGCTCACCATGTTTAGAGCGGTTAAGCACTGCATACATAAGTGGGCGCACTAAAGGGAGTGCAATAATTAAAGCAAGAGCCCACATATTAGGTACTTTGCCAGTGCTAATGGCTAAAAATATAACCGCAAAAATATCCTGCATAACTAAAATGCCAATGGCTATTTTTCCGTGTAGGCTTGCCATTTCACCGCGCTCTTCAAGTACTTTTACCGCAAATACAGTGCTTGAAAAGCTTAGCGCAAACCCAACTAATAAGGCACTTTGCCAGCTTAAATCAACAAACATAGGCACAGCAAAAATACCTAGCAGTAACATAAAGCCACTAAATAATGCACTGCTAAAAATAATGTGTAGGGTAGCGGGTGCCCATACTTGGGGCTTGATTAAGCTGTTTACTTTAAGTTTTAAGCCAATACTAAATAAAAGAAGTGTTACACCCAGTGCCGCAATGGTATCGAGTAGTTCGGTGCTTTTATAGCCAGATAAATTTAATGCAAAACCGGCAAGTAAAAAGCCAATAAGGGGAGGAAGTTTTAGTTGATAAACACCAAAGCCACAAACAAACGCGGCGGCAAAATAGATTAGTTCCATAATTCTTAATATCACTTCATTTGGGATTGCAGTGTAGCGAAAATTTTATACCATTGAAAATAAAAATAGCCCTAAAAATGAGCGCGTTTAATCAATTACTTGCCCAGCCACGTATAAAAAATGCACATTAAACACGTATTTAATCGTAAATAGCATGTAAATAACATTTTTTCACTGACATTGGCTTTTAAATATGGTTAAGATGCTTTAACGAAGGAGTTTAAGCTTGAGCAACAAACTGAGCCGCTCAGCTTAAGGAGATAGATATGTTTAAAAAGATTTTAGCGTCGGTAGGTATTGGCGCTGCAAAAGTAGATACAATTTTAGAAACTGAGCATCTTCAGCCAGGGCAGCTTTTTAACGCTAATATCGTTATAACTGCAGGCGATGTGGCTCAAGAAATTGCTGGCCTTGATTTGTTTTTAATGACTCGCGTTAAAGTTGATGGCGAAGAAGGTGAGTACTTTACTAATCACGTAATTGATCAGTGGCGTATAACCGATATAGGCACTATTGAGCCAGGTGAAGTTAAAAGTATTCCATTTGAAGCGCGCCTTCATCCAGAAACGCCAATTACTGAAATTAATGCTGGCTACAACCAATCACATGTATGGATTGAAACAGGCCTTGATATTGATTTAGCACTAGACCCAACAGATAAAGACCACTTGCATATTTACCCTAACGAAGCTGTTAAAACCTGTATGCAAGCAATGGATAAATTAGGGTTTAGTTTATTAAAAGCTGATGTTGAAAAAGGCCATTTACGTGCGCCTACTTTTCAGTCGGTATCGGGGTGTTATCAAGAGTTAGAATACAAGCCTAATAGCCGCAGCTTATTTGGTATTCAAGAAATTGAATTATCGTTTGTACCAGAAGCACACAAAACGCATGTTTTAATTGAGCTGGATAGAGCATTTAGAGGCGATGGTTATGTTGATTTAACCATAGAGCACGACCATGTGAATTTATCGCAGTTGTGCGACCAATTAGAGCGTTTGTTTGCCTAAGTGATGCGTAATTTAACTAAACCCAGCTTAGGCTGGGTTTTTTATTTTAGGATTTTATATGTCGTTTAAATGTGCGCATTTTGATGCGCTTGATACGCGTACTTTATTTACGATAATGCGCGGCCGTGTTGATGTATTTGTAGTAGAGCAAACGTGTCCTTACCCTGAGCTTGATGAAGTAGACATTAACCCTAGTACTCAGCATTTATATGCAATTGCAGATAATAGTTTATTAGCTTATGCCCGCTGCTATGAAAAAAACGAGCAGTACAGTGCAATAGGCCGTGTACTGGTTTGCAAAAGTGAGCGAGGTAAATGGCGGGCTACTGAGCTTGTAAATGCGGCCATAGCATGTTGTAAAAAGCAGTGGCCACAGCGTCATATTTATATAGGCGCACAAACCTATTTATTAGCATTTTATCGCTCTTTGGGCTTTACAGAAGTAGGGGAGCAATACCTAGAAGATGGCATCCCTCATCAAGATATGGTGTTAAATACGCTAAGCTAATTTATTACGAGTAAATTTAAGCTATTAAAAAGCCCACTTAACGCGTGGGCTTTACTTAATTTAGAACTTAATCTGAACTCGGGTTAGTTAAAAATAACGTTTTAACTTAACACCGAATGTAAAAACACAGCACCAATAGCTATAGGGCACACAAACTTAGTGTATACAGGCCATACTTTCCAAAATAGTGTGTTATGAACCTCAGGGTTACCTTGCTGTATTGCTTTTAGTAGTGAGCCACGGTACCAAATCCAGCCAACAAAAATACAACACATTAAGCCAAGCAAAGGCTGAGCAACTTTAGTTGTTAGGGTGATCACTAAACCAAATAAGCTTCCTAAGTTACATACTATGGTAATGCTCACTGCGCTTATTAGCGCGCCAATTAGCCATGTTGCCTGCAGGCGGCTCATTGCAAAGCGCTCCACAGTATAGGATACCGGCGCCTCTAACATTGAAATAGAGGAGGTAAGTGCGGCTATACTCATTAAGGCAAAAAATGCAAAACCTATAAATAAACCCACAGAGCCCATACCATCAAACAATGCTGGTAGCACTTGAAACACCAGTGTGTCTTCAGAGAGAAGTTTGCCTGTAGATGAAAAAATTTCTACGCCCTGAGCTTGTGCGACATACATGGCTGGTATAATTAAAAGGCCCGCTACAAACGCGATAAACACATCTATTAAGGTTACATATGCGCCTAGCGTGACTAGGTTTTCTTTTTTACTTATGTAAGAGCCATAAATAATCATCACGCTGGTGCCTAATGACAAAGAGAAAAACGCTTGCCCGAGTGCACTTACGAGTAAATTTGCATCAAATATAGATGAAAAATCAGGCACTAAATAGGCTTTAAGCCCTTGCATAGCACCTTCTTGGGTCATAACGTAGGCAATTAAGGCAAATAAAATACCTAAAAGCGCAGGCATCAGACGCTTAGACCATTTTTCTATGCCGTTTTCTACGCCACGACTAATAATAGCCACGGTGAGTATGATAAATACCACTGTAAAAATGATGTTTCGTGAAAGTGACTGCTCACTTAACCACGTTGAAGCTTGGTTTGCACCAGCTAATGTAGTGATAGGTTCAATTGTTGCGCTGAGCATCCAGCCTGCCACAATGGCATAAAAACTTAAAATAAAGCCCGCACATAAAATCCCGCCAAAACCAACGATAAAAGCAAAGCGCTTTTGCCACGCGTGTGATGTTATTTTTGTTAAAGAAGACACCGCATTAGCTTGTCCGTGGCGGCCAATTATAAGCTCAGCCATAAGTGCGGGGTATGCTAAAAAGAACGCGAGTACCAAATAAGCGACTAAAAAAGCGGCACCACCATTACTTGCTGTTTGGGTAGGGAAACCCCAAATATTACCTAAACCTACTGCAGAGCCTGCGGCGGCCATTATAAATCCAAAGCGAGAGCTAAACTCACCTCTAACTGCGCTCATATTGTTGTACTTCTCTATTTTTTGACGGCGCTGACAATCTACTGGAATTGCAAATAAATAAAAAGTACTTATTTGCTCAATTGTGACAATAATTATCGTCTGGTGTGTCTATCACGCGATGCATTTAATTAATGTTATCAACAGGTTTAGAATAAGGAGTTGATTTTGTGTAATAAATTTTAGGGCCTGTTTACCTTTCGAGGTTAAATTTGCAGCAGTCTGTTTGGTGTTTAGGCAAGGCAGAGCCTATGTAGTGTGGTTGTTCCCCATAAATAGGCGATAACGACGTATAAATGCCAAACAGGCGCTGCCCTAAGGGTTCTGCCTAGGGGCTATTTACTCTTTGTTACTCGGTTTTTACGTAGCCCACTAGGTTACAAACCTCGCGCCGCGATTAAACAGCCCCTAGATGGAACAAATTATAACCCTAAAAGGCCAACAGGCCCTAATTACAGTTGTGTAAATAATATTTTACGAATCGTGATGCTGGCCAATTTTAAGGGTAAAACACGCCCCTTGAAGCCGCGTACTTTTACTAACGCTTACACTGCCGTGATGCCAATCTGCCACTTTTGCAACAATGGCTAAGCCTAAGCCATAGCTTTTATCAGCACGGTTACGGTGGCTTTCTTCTCTAAAAAACGGGCTAAAAACGTTATTAAAGTTCTCTGGTGCGATGCCTGGGCCATCATCTTCAACTGTAATATATAAATAATGCTCATCGCGCTTTGCACTGACATAAATAGTGTCTTTTGCAAAGTCGCAGGCATTGCCAATTAAATTACTAATAGCCCGAGCAAGCCAATGTAAGTCAGCAAAAACCATATCGTCACTACTGTTTAGTTGTATTTTAAGTTGGCTGGTTTCAATTTTAGGCGAAAGCTGAGTAAGTAAATCTTCAAGATAGTGCGATAAATTAGTTTGCGAGTAGGTGAGCTGGTTGGCATTTTGCTCAAGGGTTGCAAAGGCTAAATAGCTTTTAAGCATCGATTCCATATGATCGAGATCGTTTTCCATACGCACAAGGTATTGTTTAACTTTAGGCATATCTGCGCTGTCGAGCGCAGCATCTAAGCCAAAGCGTAAACATGCGATAGGGGTTCTAATATCGTGCGATAAGCTCGATGCCATTAATTTGTTTTCCGCCACGAGCTTTTCTATTTGGCTAGCCATGCGGTTAAATGTAAGCTCAACATCTCTTATGTAGGTAAAGTGAGAGACTTTTATTCTGGCTTGTACATCCCCTGCGGCAAATTTTTTAGCTGCATCGTTTAATACTGTTAAGCGTTTAGCAAGTGGGGCAATAATAAAGCCCATAAAAATGCAGAGCCCAGCATAAAACAACAAAGTTAAAATAATATCGTTGCGCTGATCTGTTTCAAAGCCTTTATCTAGGCGCATGGAAAGATGATAAGGCGACAATACTTCGCTACTGTAGAGCATATAAAAACCTTGCTGGTCTTCTAAAATAAGGCCGCTTTGGGTATGCATTTGTAGTATTAAAGACGGCGGCAGGGCAAGGGATTCATTGTTTTTGTAATCAAGCTTTACATTAAAGTCGTTTGCCAATTGCTTTACATAAGCTGCGCGCTCTGAGGTCGCTACACTACTCAAATGTTTACTAAAGCCGTTGATCATTTGGCTTTGTAGGCTAAATTCATCATGCGGTGTTTGAGTTTGTTGGCTAAATGCATCGATTAGCCAGCCCAATACAACAATAGAAAGCAGCGCACTACCGAGTAGTGAAATGTAAAATTTTTTCATTTAAACCACCACGGTTACTATTCCCACGCAGTGGCAACAAGTAAATAACCACGCCCCCAAATTGTTTTAATTTTTTCTGGGTTTTGCGGGTCATCATGAAACTTTTTGCGCAGCGCAGATATTAGTACATCAACACTTCTATCAAGCCCATCGTATTCACGGCCTTTGGTTGCTTTAAACACAGCATCACGCGAGACTACTTGGCCTGCATTACTGGCTAAATAGTGCAGTAGGAGGTACTCAGCACTAGAAATAGCCATATCTTGATTATTAAGCGTTACACTGCGTGATTGAGTATCAATACTGAGTGCGCCTACAGTAATCACACTCTCGTTAGTGGTTACTTTAGTCGGTTCGCTGGTAAGGCGCAGTGCTGCTTTTATACGGGCCAGTAATGCGCGAGGGCGCACTGGCTTCATGATGTAATCACTCGCACCTACTTCTAAACCAATTACTTCATCCATTTCATCATCGCGGGCGGTCAGCATAATAATGGGCGCGGTGTAAAAGCTACGTAGCTCTCTGCACACACTTATACCGTCTTGGCCTGGCAGCATAATGTCGAGTAGCACTATGTTAGGGTTTAAGTTTTTTACCTGGCTTATTACTTCATCGCCGCGGTGGCAAACATGGGTGGTATAGCCTTGCTCGGTTAAGTACTCTGCAACCCATTGGGCTAAAGAGGTGTCATCTTCAACTAATAAAATAGTGCCGTAATTATCCATAAAGCTTCCTTAGTGTTAGAGGGTTGCCGTGTGTGGATTGAAACTCGCCCTTAACTAACCCTAAGGGCTGCATAGGTTTGGGATTTATGCTGCGTTAGTGCCTATATAGGTAAACAACCACACTTTATAAACGCTGACTTACTTAATTACCAAACACATTGCTGTAAAATCAATCACGAAATGTCATACCTCTAATTAGAACAAGCGCCAGCGGCGTTTTTTTTGTCTATTTTGATAAACCCACTGCAGTTTAACCTCTGTTGTGGCAATAACTTGGGCTGTATTACTATCAAACAATTCAAAAGAAATACTTTGCTGGGAGTCGAAGGTATATTCAAATACGCCTTGTTGCTGCTTTAACCAGCATTGCATTATATATTTCGATGTTGCGTCTCTTAGGCAGTAATTACCAATAGTTGGTTGCTGCCAGCTAAGGGTTACATCAGCGTAGCAATTGCGGCCTTCACGTAGTGCAACACAGGTGTCGGGCAGCGCAATTAATGGGGCTGTTTTATCTGTGGTTTTAGCAGATGAAATAGCAGGGAAGATCAATAATAAACAGATCCATCTAAAATACATAACGTAGGCCTACCTTGGCTTTATGTTGATACCCTTGAGAAATAATGGGGCTGTCGTCTATTTCTTTTGAAAACCACGTTGTTAACCAGCCAGACAAAAACACCCAATCTTGAGAAATAGGGTACTCAGCATGAAACTCAAACATAATACTGGTACTGCCATTAGGGGTGTAAATAGGGCGATTAGCGGTGGCTTCGTCTGCATCTATACCAAAGTAATAGTTAGTAAAACTGCCCGAATAAGCGCTAATACCCACTCCAGATCTAAACTCCCAATTACGCCATGGCAAAATATGGCTAAAAAAGGTGTTAAACACCCAGCCATTATGTGTACCTGTAATATCATGTAAAAACTCAAACGAAATTTGCGAGTTTTCAAAGCGGCGCGTTAATCTTAGCCCAGCATCAAAATCGTAATTACGTGACTTTATACCCGCAAGCTCTTCTATTACACCGTGGTTGTAAAAACCTAAACCTTTGTCATCAAAGCCAGCTTGAGTATTGGTGCCTAATATATCCAAGCCCCAATCAAATTTATCTATAAGGCTGTAACCCACAACTAAGCCGCCGCTTAATTGGTTATGATCAAAGTCGAGATAAAAGTTTTCGTAGGAAATAGCCAGGCTTAAATCGAGTTCAATGCCATCGTCGTAGGAATCAAGACCAATTAGGTAAGAGTCTTCTACATAATAACCAGCCCCAGCGCTCCAATCCCACGCAAAGCCTTGGGTGGGCTCTAGCGTGTTATCAGCATAGTATCGATTGCTTGCCTGGCTTTGAAAGCTCAAAAAACTGGCGCAAAGCAATACGCTATTAATAAAAGTATGCTGTAAGAAAGCGTTTTTCATCCCTGGGGACCTAATTATTATTTGTTATTAAGCGTATTATATTGGTAAGTGAATCCTTGAATCTGTAAAAAAATGTAGTTTTTTACGTTATTGCACTTTTATTTTGTCAATTAAAATACTGCTTAAGTAATATTGCATCATAGGCGTTAAGGCACTCACCTCTGTACGCGTACATGGGCCTTGTAGTTTAGTTAAGCTGCTTAATTTAGTAATAGTTTTAAAGGGCGGTACAGTTACTTCCTTACCTGCGCGCGCTATACGGGCTTGCTCGGTATTTTGTTGATGTACAAATGTTGCCACTTCTAACTCATTAGTAATTTTTTGCTCTTGGGCAAAGCTAAACAATAAAGGCTCACGGTGGAAGCTTGCGCTGTCTATTGATGATTTTGCAAACCACACCACATCGCCAGAGGCGCGGTGCGTAATGCGCATGCTCACTTGCGCTAGTATGGTGGCGCATTGTTGAGTAGGGTATTGCTGCGCTACTTTGGCAAATAAAGGGTACGGGTTTTCAGGTTGAGTTAACGCATATTTTGTATCGTCAGTAAATGCTAAATCTAACTGATGAATAGCTAACGTGTAGTCACTGTTTTTACTATCAATCACTTCTAAGCCTTTATCGTTCAAGGCTTGGGTTATTTGCTTTAATAGCGTGTCTGTTACGCTTGCTTTATCGGTTGTAATACGCACTGTTTGGCCGCGTGTTACTTTGTGCGCCGGTAACTGTACAGACTTAACTTTTGGCGATGCGTGCTCTGTTTTATACTCAAGCTGGTAAGTTTCGCTCTTTAATGTTGGCTTTAACGGTAAAGCCAAAGGCTCGGCCGGCTGCTTGGTAATTGCACAACCTGCTGATAATAATATAAAAAGTGATACAACTATAAAACGCATAAATACTTAACATCCACTTAAAAAGCCAATAATCGCAACATTGTACGTTAGTCCTATCAAAACTTCATGATATTATGCACATAGATGTAGTTAAAAAAGAATAAATTTGTAACGAATGAAGTATCTCACTAATTTTATGTATGTTTGGGTCGCTATTTGTCTGTCTTTACCGCTTCAGGCAATAGCTAAAGCAGACTCAAGCTGGGATGGATTCGTAAAACAGTATGGACGCTACGCAGAAAAAAAACTCAGCAGTAAAGGTATTCCTGGCGCTGCGCTTTCGATAGTGAGTATTGGTAACGCCGATTATATCCACACCATGGGCCGCACCAAGGCAAGAAGTGGCACACAGGTTAACCGCCACACCCGCTTTAGGTTGGCTTCGGTGTCAAAAACATTTGCAGGGTCGTTAACTGCAAAGCTTGCAAGTGAAGGGTTAATAGATTTATTTAAACCGGTAAGTGAGTATATACCTGCCTTTAAAGGCACGGTTTATAAAGATAATTTAAAAGTATTTCACTTATTAAGCCACTCCAGCGGTTTGGTTCCTAATGCGTATGACAATTTAATCGAATCAAGAATGGATTACCCCGATATTGTCGAAAAGCTATTAACAGTAAAGCCCATTTGCGAACCAGGCCAATGCTATGGCTATCAAAATGTGATGTTTAGTTTAATTGATGATGTCATTTACAGCAGTACCAATAAAAAATATGACCAGTGGCTGCAAGAGGGGATTTTTACACCATTAAAAATGAGCGATACCAGCTTAGGCTACGATGCAATGGTGCAGGATAAAAATTATGCGCTGCCGCACGTTAGAGGCAAAAAGCGTTGGTACACAGCCAAGCTGAAAAAAAACTATTATAAAGTCGGCCCAGCTGCGGGCGTAAATGCAAGTGCCACCGATATGGCAAAATGGTTAAATGCGCAATTAGGGCAAAACCTAGATGTACTTTCTTTAGATGCACTTGCTATACAAACACGCCCTTATACACTTACAAAAAAAGAGCGTTATAGACGAGTATGGAAAAAGGAATTAGAACAAGCTTATTATGGATTAGGCTGGCGTGTTTATAACTATAACGATGAAACGCTTTATTATCATAGTGGCTGGGTGCAAGGCTATCGCAGTGACTTAGTGGTTATACCGCATTTAAATGTGGGTTTTAGCTTGATTGTTAACGCGGAAACAGGCGTGATAAATGAATTAACTACTGAATTTTTAGACCGTTTATTAAAATACAAACGCACTAAATAAAACAGGCCTAAAATTGCTTAAAAAGCGCCGTGCTTTAAATTTATTGTTTAAAGGTAAAAAGCATAAATAAGCGCATATAATAAAAAAACCAGCTTAAGGCTGGTTTTTTTTATAAAAAGCTCACTACACAATTAACTTATGCGCGTGGTAATTGAATCTTTTTTTCTGCACTTTGACGATACAATACAACAGTGTGACCTATTGTTTGTAGCTTAGTAGCGCCGGTTTCACGAACGATTGCATCAAAAATAAGTGCTTTTGTTTCACGATCGTCAGTAGGTACTTTTACTTTAATCAATTCGTGAATTTCTAATGCACTTTGAATTTCGACTACTACGCCCTCGGTTAAACCGTTAGAACCTAGTAAAACTACAGGCTTAAGGCTATGCGCCTGACCTTTTAAAAACTGCTTTTGTTTGTTTGATAATGTCATGTTTATACAAATTTTGCTGAATATGGCTTGAATTAAGGGTATTCTAACGCCATCTAAAGAATATTACTAATTAGTTGCGTGTTAATTTATGACAAATAAAAAACATTCAGCCAGTTCAAAGCGATGGCTGAAAGAACATTTTGATGATCAATATGTTCAGCAAGCGCAAAAAAAAGGCTGGCGTTCTCGAGCTGTTTTCAAATTAGATGAGATCCAAAATAAAGATAAACTGCTTCGCCCTGGTATGACCGTTGTTGATTTAGGTGCTGCACCTGGCAGCTGGTCACAATACTTAGCCGAGAAAGTATCTGATAAAGGTCAGGTTGTTGCGTGTGACATATTACCTATGGACTCACTTGCGGGGGTTGACTTTTTACAAGGCGATTTTCGTGAAGAAGCCGTACTTGATGCATTGTTAAAACGCATTGATGGTAAAAATGTTGATGTGGTACTCTCTGACATGGCACCAAATATGAGCGGTAATAACTCGGTAGATCAAGCTGGTAGCATGTATTTGGTAGAATTAGCACTTGATATGTGTCATCAAGTATTAAAGAAAAATGGTGCATTTGTTGTTAAAGTGTTTCAAGGTGAAGGCTTTGATCAATACTTGCAAGATGTTCGTAATAGTTTTAAAGCAGTGAAAATACGCAAACCTGATGCCTCACGTGCCCGTTCTCGGGAAGTATATATAGTAGCGACCGGCTACAAACTGTAGTACAGTTGCTTGGCGTTTAGTTGAATTTAAATTAATTGGATACAAGAGGTTAACCCCTTGAGCGATATGGCGAAAAATCTAATACTCTGGCTGGTTATTGCAGTTGTGCTAATGTCAGTATTTCAGAGCTTTAATGGCGGCGATCAAGTTGATCGTCAAACAAGTTACACTCAATTTGTAAAAGACGTGCGTAGCGGCTCTTTACAAGAAGTTATTATTGACCGTGGAACGGGTAATATTACAGGTACTAAAAGCAGTGGTGAGCGTTTTCAAACCACAATGCCAATGTACGATGAAGATTTAATCAATGATTTACTTAAAAACGATGTAAATGTGAAAGGCGTACAGCCTGAAGAACAATCGTTTTTAGCAAGTATTTTTATCTCTTGGTTCCCAATGTTGCTGCTTATAGGGGTATGGATATTCTTCATGCGTCAAATGCAAGGCGGTGGCGGTAAAGGCGCAATGTCGTTTGGTAAAAGCAAAGCGCGCCTGATGAGCGAAGACCAAGTTAAAACAACTTTTGCTGATGTAGCAGGTTGTGATGAAGCAAAAGACGACGTAACAGAGTTAGTAGACTTTTTACGTGACCCTTCTAAGTTCCAAAAACTTGGTGGTAGTATTCCTAAGGGCGTACTAATGGTGGGTCCTCCTGGTACGGGTAAAACATTACTTGCTAAAGCCGTAGCCGGTGAAGCAAAAGTACCGTTTTTCACCATTTCAGGTTCTGACTTTGTTGAAATGTTTGTTGGTGTGGGCGCATCGCGTGTACGTGACATGTTTGAGCAAGCTAAAAAGGCTGCACCCTGTATTATCTTTATAGATGAGATTGATGCTGTAGGTCGTAAGCGTGGCGCTGGCATGGGCGGTGGACACGACGAACGTGAACAAACACTAAACCAAATGCTAGTAGAAATGGATGGTTTTGAAGGTAATGAAGGTATTATCGTTATAGCGGCAACTAACCGCCCTGACGTACTAGACCCTGCATTACTACGTCCTGGTCGTTTTGACCGTCAAGTAGTGGTTGGCTTGCCTGATATTCGCGGCCGTGAGCAAATTCTTAAAGTACATATGCGTAAAGTGCCATTAGGCGATAACGTAGAAGCGGCAGTTATTGCACGTGGTACGCCTGGTTTCTCTGGTGCTGATTTAGCAAATCTTGTAAACGAAGCCGCACTTTATGCCGCACGTGGTAATAAACGTGTTGTAAGTATGGCTGAATTTGATGCTGCTAAAGATAAAATCATGATGGGTGCAGAGCGCAAGACCATGGTGATGAGTGAGCAAGAGAAAGAAATGACGGCTTACCATGAAGCGGGCCATGCTATTGTTGGCCGTATGGTGCCAGAGCACGACCCAGTTTATAAAGTGTCGATTATTCCACGTGGCCGTGCCCTTGGTGTAACTATGTACTTACCTGAACAGGACCGTGTTAGCCATTCTAAAGAGCTTTTAGAGTCAATGATTTCAAGCCTTTACGGTGGCCGAATTGCTGAAGCACTTATTTATGGCGAAGACAAAGTAACAACGGGTGCGAGTAACGACATTGAGCGTGCAACAGATATTGCACGTAAAATGGTAACGCAGTGGGGCTTGAGTGAAAAACTAGGTCCGTTACTTTACGCTGAAGATCAAAACGAGATGTACATGGGTGGCGGCGGTGGTCGCGCAATGAGCATGTCTGATGAAACAGCTAAAGTAATTGATGCCGAAGTACGCTTATTCTCAGACCGTAATTATCAAAGAGCAGAAGATATATTAAAAGAAAATATTGATATTCTTCATGCGATGAAAGATGCATTAATGAAATATGAAACAATTGATGCTAAACAAATTGATGATTTAATGGCGCGTCAGCCTGTGCGTGAACCACGTGATGCACACGACCGTTTAGACGATAAGCCAACTAAAACAGTCGCACCTCAAGAAAAGCCGGTTGATGAAAGCCAAAAACCGGATGATTCATCGAAAAAAGATGAAACAAACCTTGATGATAAAGCTGAATAATCGTTAAAATAATACTTTAAAAGCCCCGTACTTCGGGGCTTTTTTGTATCAAATAACTAAAAGGTTGGCGATGACTAACATAATAAACCTTCCCCGTGGGCGTAAACTTAATTTAGAAAAACCATGTGTGATGGGTATTTTAAATGTGACCCCTGATTCATTTTCTGATGGTGGAAAGTTTTTAGATACAGCGCACGCGGTGCAACAGGCAATGCAGTTGCTAGACGAGGGTGCAACTATCATTGATATTGGCGGGGAGTCTACACGTCCAGGCGCGCCAGATGTTGATTTAGACGATGAACTTAATCGTGTGATACCTGCAATAAAAGCAATTAGAGCTAAAAGTGACTGCGTTATATCGGTAGATACCAGTAAAGCGCAGGTCATGGAGCAGGCGATTTTAGCAGGTGCTGATATAGTTAACGACGTACGTGCATTACAAGAGCCCCACGCACTTAGCACACTCGCTAAGTATCCCAATGTAGCAATTTGTTTAATGCATATGCAAGGGCAGCCACGGACAATGCAAAGTGAACCCACTTATACTGACTTGCTAGCGCAAATTAACCTCTTTTTTGAGCAGCGTATAAGCGCATGCGAAACAGCGGGTATTAAGGTGGAGCAACTTATCCTCGACCCAGGTTTTGGCTTTGGCAAAACCCTAGAGCATAATTTTGAAATACTTGCTAAATTTAATGCATTTAATAAATTTGAACTACCGCTTTTAGCAGGTCTTTCACGCAAGTCGATGATAGGTAATTTGCTAAACAGAAAAACAGATGAGCGATTAGCGGGCAGCTTAGCCGGTGCGCTAATTGCCGCGCAAAATGGCGCAAAAATTATTCGTGTACACGATGTAAAAGAAACAGCAGATGTGCTTGGTGTACTCCAAGCTTGCGAAAAAGGAGCTTTATAATGAGCGAAAGAAAATATTTTGGTACCGATGGGGTGCGTGGTTTAGTGGGCACAGCTCCAATTAACCCTGAGTTTGCAATGAAATTAGGCTGGGCCGCAGGTCGAGTTTTGTCTCTAAGTGGAACAAAAAAAGTAATTATAGGTAAAGATACCCGTATTTCAGGTTACATGCTAGAAACCGCGCTTGAAGCTGGTTTAATTGCCGCAGGAATAGATGTCGTACTGCTTGGGCCAATGCCAACGCCCGCTGTTGCATATTTAGCGCAAACGTTTAGAGCCGAGGCAGGTATTGTAATTAGTGCATCACATAACCCATATTACGATAACGGGATTAAGTTTTTTAATGGCCAAGGCTTAAAATTGGATGACGACGTTGAGCTACAAATTGAAGCGATGCTTGATGAACCAATGACCTGTGTTGCCTCAGATAAACTTGGTAAAGCCTCGCGCTTAGTAAGTGCTGATGGGCGCTATATTGAATTTTGTAAAAGCCAATTTCCACAAGGCTTATCACTTGAAGGTTTAAAAGTTGTACTAGATTGTGCCAATGGCGCAACCTACCATATTGCTCCGTCGGTAATGCGTGAGCTAGGCGCTGAAGTGATTACTCATGCATGTGAGCCTAATGGGGTGAATATAAACCATGAATGTGGTGCTACACACGTTGATACGTTAAAGCGCAAAGTGCTAGAGCACAAAGCTGATGTGGGTATTGCTTACGATGGTGATGGTGATCGCGTAATGATGGTTGATCACAACGGTCGCGTATTTGACGGTGATGACTTAGTTTACATTATTGCCTGTCAAGCGGCTGAAGATCATATGCTAGGTGGTGGTGTTGTTGGCACGGTTATGTCGAACATGGGGCTTGAAAATGCATTAAAAGCAAAAGGAATTGAATTTGCGCGCAGTAAAGTTGGCGACCGTTATGTAATGGAAATGCTGCAGCAAAAAGGGTGGAGAATTGGCGGTGAAAGCTCAGGCCATGTATTAAACCTCGATTTAATCACCACGGGCGATGGTATCATTTCAAGCCTTCAGGTATTGGCTGCAATGGTGGCTCAAAATCGCACATTACAAGATTTAGGGGCTGGTTTTACAAAGTACCCAATGAAAATGATTAATGTACGTTACACACCTGGCACAGACCCTACACAAGCACCAGAAGTACAAGATGCAGTTGCGCAAGTAGAGCAAGCTTTAGGCGAAAAAGGCCGTGTTTTACTGCGTAAATCAGGCACTGAACCGGTAGTACGTGTTATGGTTGAAGCCGAACAAGAAAAAATAGTCTTAGACAGTGCGCAAAAAATTGCAGCAGTTGTCGAATCTATGAGCAAATAAACTGATTGAGAACAATAACCTCTTGTAACTTAGGGCGAGAAAAGTTAATATCTCGCCCGCTTTCTAATCTGGAGTGGAAAATGGCAATACGTAAGGCAATGGTCGCAGGCAACTGGAAAATGAATGGCTCTTTAGAGCTTGTCACTCAACTGTCTGATGCCATTAACAGTGTTAAATCAAATGAGATAGACATTGTTTTATTTCCTCCATTTCCATTAGTATCAGCACTGGTTGAAAGTGGTGTTACCACGGGTACCCAAACGCTATGTGAAAATACCCCAGGCGCCTTTACCGGTGAAGTGGATGCTCAGCTTATTAAAGATTTAGGTGCTAAGTATGTACTCGTAGGTCATTCAGAGCGACGCAGTATTTACAAAGAAAGCAATGCAACCGTAGCCGCAAAATTTGCCCGTGCACAGCAAGTAGGACTAACACCTATCTTGTGTATAGGTGAAAGCGAGAGCGAACAAGAAAACGGTCAAACCGAACATGTGGTTGCTGCACAAATTGATGCAGTAATTGAGAAATTAGGTGTAGCAGCACTGAAAGATTCTGTGATAGCATACGAGCCCGTTTGGGCCATAGGCACAGGTAAGACTGCATCGCCAGAACAGGCACAAGCTGTTCATAAATTTATCCGTGACAAAATTGCATCATTAGATAGCGATTTAGCACAAGGGCTTACCATCTTATATGGTGGTAGCGTTAACGAAAAAAATAGCGAATTATTATTTGCACAACCAGATATAGACGGCGGCCTTATTGGCGGAGCTAGTCTAAAAGCAGATTCGTTCACTGCAATCTGTAACAGTGCAAAAGGGACCGTATAAGATGTACGAAATTTTATTAGTAGTTTATTTAGTTGTTGCTTTGGCTTTAGTTGGTATGGTTTTAATCCAGCAAGGTAAAGGCGCAGACATGGGTTCTTCATTTGGCGCCGGTGCTTCGGGCACAGTTTTTGGCTCATCAGGTGCAGGTAACTTCATGACCAAAACAACAACAAGCTTAGCAACAGTGTTTTTTGTTTTAAGTATTGTGTTAGGTAACTTAACTGCCGGTCAAATTAAAAAGACCGATGAGTGGGAAAACCTTGAAGCAGCACCTGCAGTAGAAACTGTAGCGCCAGCAGAAGAAGACGTACCTGTTACTCAACAGCAGAGCTCTGACGTACCAAACTAATTTAGCGTAAAGCTAACGTTAAACGACTTATACTCCTCAAGTAAGTCAATAAGTTTAACACCTAAGCGAAAGCTTAAAAAATGCGGATGTGGTGGAATTGGTAGACACGCTACCTTGAGGGGGTAGTGCTTTCGGGCGTGGGGGTTCAAGTCCCCCCATCCGCACCAAATTATAAAACCAGTAGCAGCAATGTTACTGGTTTTTTTATGGGAAATTTTCAATTTGCTCACTTATTAATCGCTTGATCCTTTTTGCGTTTATTAGTTGTTTAAAACTCGCTGTATTTGTAAAAAAAACTAGAAATATTACAAATTTAGTTAACACTTATAGGTAATAAGCCGATAATAGATATAGACAACAAAATAAGGTATACACAATGGCTTCAGGCTTCTCTTTTCAAAACCTCAGCATAAGTAAAAAAATACATGCGATTACCAGTATTGCGGTTGTAGCATTTTTAGCAATCGTTTTGATTAATTACTTTGCAATGAATGACAATAGAATCGCACTTGATGAAATGGAAAAGTCTTCATATCAGGTTGTTAAGTTAACATCAGCAAATGTAAGTCTTTTAGAAAAGCTCGATGAGCTTTATACGCAAGCAGTTACATTTGGTGAGCAGGAGTTAGTAGAGAAAGCGGCTGACACATACAATGCACTAAGCAACAACATAAATGCGGTTGAGCAAATAAACGCTTCGTATATTCATAGTGACACGAAAGTTCAGTTAGCAAATTACGAAAAAATATCAGCCAGTATTGCCAATGGCATGGTAAATGGAACCGCTGACTTCAGTAAAATTCAGCAACAAGCACAAAGAAAAACAGCACTGTATAATGATGTGCTTGAAAAGTTTAAAACCGCTCAAGCAAAAGCGGACGATCGCTTTTTTGAGTTAGTTGCAAGTACTAAAGAGCGTTCTGATCACGCACTGACACTTATGTTGGTAGTATCTATTGTTTCGTTAATTTTACTGCTATTTATGGCTATTTGGATTGCTAAACGTATTGCTGCCTCTGCAAGTGATGCCGCTAATAACCTGAGTCTGCTCGCAAACGGTAAAGGGTCGCTGAGCACTAATCTGAGCGTAAATTCAGAGGATGAAATTGGTCAAGTATCAATTAACTTTAACTCCTTCATCGCTTTGCTGAAAAAAACAGTACTTGAAGTAATCGCGGTATGTGAGCCACTAATGGAGAATTCAACTCGCTTAGTGCAAGGAATGGAGCAGGCTGAACGCGCAACCACAAAGCAAACAACAGAGGCTGAGGTGGTTAAACAGTCTATGGAAGAGATGAAGCAAAGCGTGGGTGATATTTCTCAATCGGCGGCAAGTGCATCAAATGCAGCGCAAACAGCAGAAAAAGAGGTAGAACAAAGCAGAACTCAAGTTCAAATGTCAGTCACCGCCTCACGTACGTTAAGTGATGAAATAAATCAAGCCGCCTCAACTATCAATAAGTTAGCTGATGATACAAAAAATGTGTCTCAAATTCTTAATGTGATCACATCTATTGCTGAGCAAACTAATTTATTAGCTTTAAATGCTGCTATAGAAGCGGCCCGTGCAGGTGAGCACGGTAGAGGCTTTGCCGTGGTTGCGGATGAAGTAAGAGAGCTTGCATCACGTACAGCACATTCAACGAATGAAATTCGTGAGTTACTAAGCACCTTGACTGAGGCTGCAAATGAGTCTGTGACGGCGATGACATCAGCGCGAGATATGGCCACAGATAATGCAACAGCCGCAGAGAAAACTGGCGTTTCGATAGAAAAAATTGCAGAGCAAATGTTAGAAATAAATGGTATGAACTCACAAATCGCCGCTGCAACAGAAGAGCAAACATCGGTTGCTGCGATGGTGGTAGAAAATGTGACGAATATGCATGAATCGTTTGAAGACACCATGGACTCACTCGCGGCGGTAAGGGATGTAGCGAAAAACCTACACTACCTTTCAGATAACCTTTTAGATGCCACCGCGAAGTTTAAAATTGAGTAATATTAACCCGTAATAATACTTAATCATTTTAGAGGCTAAGCTAGGCGGTAGCTGCATTAAAAAATCGTTATTTAGAGCAACTAAATAACGTTTTTTTGCCTAGCTATCTACACACTTGTCCGCCACTCAATTGCTCATTTATTTAAGGGTATTAGTATAAAGCCGTAATATTTTGATATAAAAAAACCACCTAATCGGTGGTTTTTTTTATATCTAGCTACCGCGCTTAAAACGTAGCAACTACCTTAACTTTATCTGTTGCCTTACTGCTGTCTATGTAACCAATTGAGTCGCCATTACTAGCAACAAAATCAATAACAGCTTGGTCAGAATCAAATTTCTCTGGAGGTGTACCTTTACCGGTAAAAACAAGTTTTGACCAATAGGCATTTAACTGGCTACTTGATTTACCTACTACTTTAGAATTGAATTCATCAGCAACAGCGGTACCATTTTGAGTAGCTGGGTTCACTTTATTACCGTTAGCAAATGATTTTGCTTTTCCTAGGTAAATCTTTTTAATAGTATCGGCATCAAGTGCACTTGCATTGCCAGGGTTTACTATTACCGCAACTTCAGCATAGGCGCTAAACGCACATACCGACAGTACACTGGCTAGGATTAATTTTTTCATATTTCGCTCCAATTAGAATACTAAGTCAACGCCGACAGCTACTACATCAGTTTCAATGTTTGTTATGTCGTCATCTAAGCGACTAAAGTCGATTTTAAATGCAGCTGACGGGTGGAAGTCATAACGGGCGCCGATGGTGTAAACATTACTTTTTGCTTTAGAGCCTTCTAATGCTGAATTTATACTTGCATTTAATTGCGGCACAGCTGTAAGTGAATTATAACGGTTGTTATCGTGTTTATCGTCGTTGTTTTCATAGGTAACGTGAACAAGCCACTCATCCATACGATAGCCTAGAGAGGTATAGTATTGAGTTTGCTCAGCTAAAGCGCTGTTATCGACTTCAAACTGAGTATACTCTGCATCAAATAAAATATTGTTGTAGTCAATTGAAAAGCCAAGTGCGAAAAATGCTCCATCGTCTTCATCTACAGCAATGCTATCTGCTTGATCAGTGAAACCCGAGCTGCGAAGAGTTGCCTCTAGGCCATTAAGGGCGATACCAGCATCAGTATCATTTTCAATGTCAATGGTGGTCTCTGCCACAAAATAGGCAACACGTGCGCTAAACCAATCGTAACTAAGTGACCAGTTAAGACCAACGATATCATTAAGTTCAGTTTCACCATTGACCGACACTACTGCGATATTATCTTCAAAGCTACCATATATGACTTGAAGACTTGAGTCCCAATCACCGATTTGTGATGTATATAGTAAGCTCAACCCTTCGTAAGTAGAAAATGGTAAATTGTAAACAGATTGAGGAGGGCGAACCCAGCGGTAAGTGTAACCTACATCTAGAAAGTCAGAGTATTTGTAAAATGGCGCACGCATTTTACCAGCGCTGAGTTGTAACTCATCACTAAACTCATAAGTTAAATACGCCCATTCAAAATCGGCATCAAAGTCATTCTCGCCGCGAGCCACAATT
Organism: Pseudoalteromonas agarivorans; assembly: GCF_024518735.1. NCBI lineage: Bacteria > Pseudomonadati > Pseudomonadota > Gammaproteobacteria > Alteromonadales > Pseudoalteromonadaceae > Pseudoalteromonas > Pseudoalteromonas agarivorans. The sequence goes on along the minus strand of NZ_JANIGJ010000002.1, from coordinate 267,746 downwards.
TGCGCTGTTGCGCTGAGCTTTTCCTGAAGATCAGCAGATAGTTGTAATGCAAATACACTCTCATTTTTAAATGAGATATCGTCATCATATCCGTATAAAGTTTGATCACTGTCTAGACTTTTACCACCCACTATAGATGCAAAGCCATTTATACGAACTTCAGCACTCGTGTAACTAGATGCAAGTGCGGCACATATTGCTACTGCTACAGATAGCTTTTTCATATGTATTTCCTATTTGTTATTTAGATGTTGATTTCATGGGGATTATAGAAGTGATTTTAGTTTTTATCTAATAATTTTAGGAAGTTAGTTAAAAAAACTTTACCGACCGTGTTCTTCTTTTGGTTACAAATGTTAAATCATAGAAGCTATTATTTAAAGAAGTATGATTTCATTAGATATTTTTTTATTTCGGTACTAAATGATGATTAAAGAGTGGAATACTATTTTATTAATATAAGCTTATTGCGCATATAAAAGCCTAAAAGCATTTGTCGTTATGCTACATCTTTAAGCTTAATTATTTACTTTATTAAGATTGGCTTGACACCATAACAAGGCCTGCTGCTTGTTTTTAACAGAAATTTTTTGATAAATTTTATGCAAATGTACACGAACTGTTGCTTCGCTAATAAATAAGTTGTCAGCAATGGCGCTGGAGTGTAGCCCTGAGAATAACAAGTTTAACACTTTTATTTCTTTGCTAGTTAAGTTGCTAGATTGCACCGCTGACTGCTTCTCAGTGGCTAGCATTTGCTTCATCCAACAATCAGAAATATCGCGTGGAAACCAGAGCTTCCCTTTTTCAATTGCCTCAAGGCCTTTTTGAAAATATTTTTCATCGGTATTTTCGTAAAATAACCCTTTTAGATTAGGCCACTCTTTCAAAGAAAGTGCATTGCAATTTTTAGGGACATCAAAAATCACTAACCCTTGTTGCTTATTCTGCGCCATAAATTGCGTAATTAAATCATGGGTAGTAATTATGTTAAGTGCTTGGTAGTTAACCAGTAAAATATTGTATTTCGCAGCTACGCAAAATAGCGAGGTGTAATCAGGGTTATTAAAACATTTAAGACTTTTATTACTAGTATTGTCTGATTCCATAACGATTCAATCCATAAGGTTGATAATTATACTATATTGTTATTTATTGCCGATTTCAATGAAGTTTAAAGCCGTTATTTGAAGTAACTATTACTATAAAGAAAATTAGTTCACCTATATGTATTACACTGTTTTGCTATGTATTTGAATAGGTTGCTTAAAAGTGAGGCCTTATGGCATGCCTTAACTATTTATAATGTAAGTAATATTATCCAACAATAATCAAAAATTATAATTAATTTGTACCTGTATGTTTATTAAATGAAAATTTTTATACATTTCTTCACAAATATGTAATATAATACCCCTCCAGAGGAAAGATGCTATTAGGCGTCTTTTTTTATGCCCAAAACTTATTGCCCAAGCCAATAAGTTCGCATAACTAAATTATACGGTATCCTTTGGAGAATATTTTGAAACTACGCAAACTCTCACAGTTAAGCCTCGCAATTGTCGCTGCACTAACTACCTCAGTAAATGCTGAAGAAGCTAAAACAACAGCAAAACAAGACGCGTTTGAAAAAATCGAAGTTACAGCTCGTAAACGTACAGAGAGCTTGTTTGAATCTCCAACCGCTATCACATCAATTGGTGCTAACCTAATTGATAAAGCCAATATGAGTAACCTAGAAGATATTGGTAAATACGTTCCAAACTTAAATATCACTCGCTACGGTGTAGGTAATGCGGCGCATGCCTCAGTGTTTATTCGTGGTATTGGTCTACAAGATCACATAATTACAACCGATCCGGGTGTAGGTGTTTATTTAGATGGTGTTTACTTAGGCCGTCAAATGGGGTCAAACTTATCGTTACCAAATGTAGAGCGTGTTGAAGTTCTACGTGGACCACAAGGTACATTATATGGTCGTAATACCTTAGGTGGCGCAGTAAATGTAATTACTAAGCAACCAGGTGATGAAGGTATTGTTTCAACTACAGCTAAAATTGGTAGCCGCGGACGTATTGCTGGCGATGTATACTTTAATAACTCGCTAACAGATGAAGTGAGTATGTCTGCAAGTGCATCATACAAAACGCGCGATGGTGTGGGTGAAGCTGTCAATTTAGCTAATCCAGAAAAAGAAATTGGTGAAGAAGAAGAATTTAGCGGTCGCGTAGCCCTTAAATGGCAGGCCAATAGCGATTTAGCGTTTACTTTTTCACTTGACGGTGTTGATAACGAGTCGGGTCAATCGCCTTACACTATTGAGCTAACTGAGCCGCTTGATGCAAATGATGTATTTAATGGTGACTTTCCTTTATTAACACAGGATATGATCCCATCTGACCCAGATGATTTAGGCACTACCGTTGCTGGTATTGAATCTACGTCTTACTCAGGGTGGGGTACGTCATTTACTGCTGATTGGGCAATTGATGATACGTACACGGCTAAATTTATTTCAAGTTACCGTACTTCTGAATACGAAGGTGGACTTGATGATGATGCCTCACCACTTAATTTATCTGAGTTCCCAGAAGAGGGTGGTGCAGACCAATACTCGTTTGAAATTCAACTAAATGCGACTTACGACAATATGGACTTTGTATCAGGCCTTTACTTCTTTAACGAAGATGGCTTTACACGTTCAGGTCCATTTGTATTTAGCCCATTCAATACACCTAATGGTTTATTAAACGATGGTGTTACACCTTCATTTGGTGGCTATGGCGATTTTGAAATTAACCAAGAAACAAACTCATACGCTGTATATTTTAATACAAGTTACGATTTAACAGATGATTTAAGTATTGGTGGTGGCCTTCGTTACTCAAAAGATGAGAAAGATGCCGATGCGATTTTCCCAACATTTGCTGAACGTAAATACGTAAGTGCAGAGTTTGACGCTGTAACATGGGATGTAAACGCATCATATCAAATCAGCAATAACATGAATGTTTATGGTCAAATTCAAAAAGGTTACCAAACAGGCGGTTTCCCTCCACGTCCATTTGGTGGCCCCGATCAGTTTGTATCGTTTGATGAAACTAAAGCAATTAACTACGAAATGGGCTTAAAAGGCCAAGTACATGAAAATGTATCTATGATGTTGGCTGTATTTGTAACTGATTACACCGACCTTGCTTTACCATTTTCTGACCCTACTGCAGGCGGTGGTTTTGTAACGATTGTTGAAAATGCAGGTGAATCTAAAGCGCAAGGTATTGAGCTTGAAACTACCGTTGCCATTACAGACGATTTCACAATTCGCAGCTCTGTAGGTTACTTAGATTCTGAAATTACAGAAGTAGATGCAGGCGTACAAGGTATTGGTAAAGGTGATTCACCAGCATTAACACCACGTTGGACTGTAATGATTGCCCCTTCTTACTTTATGGATTTAGACAGTGGTGCAACCGTCGCATTTAACGCTAACTACTCTTTCAGAAGCGAAATGCAAGGCCAGTCGGTTTACAATGAAAGCGAGACTATTGATTCGCGTGAATTAGTTGGTTTTAATATTTCTTACACTAACCCTTATGGCGATATGGAAGTAACCTTATACGGTGAAAACGTATTAAATGAGGTTTACGATGTAGGTCGTTTACAGCAGTCAGGTTTTGTTGGTGTAATGCGCAGTAATGACCGTAGCGAGTTTGGTTTAAAATTCAAAAAAGACTTTGAGCTTTAATCACCCGCAATGAGTTAATTAAAAGGTAAGCTTAGGCTTACCTTTTTTGTTTTTACGCCAGTAAAAAGAAAAACTTAGATCAACAGTGAATCCCTTTAGAACAAGCGCTATACAAGCGTGTAGTGCAATTGCTATTGATATATTTAGTGTGGTGCGAAGGCTAATCGCTAAGTATTAAAAAGCGCCACAGGCATCAACTAGCCTTATTTTTAGGCAATAAAAAAGCCCTCAGAGAGGGCTTTTAAACAATCAACATAGGTTTAAATAAAAACCTCTGCCATTCTTATTAGTTAGATTCATTGTATTCACGCGTTAGTCTTGCGTGCTCACTTAAATCTGTCAGGCCAAGCTTTTCGTAGCTTTTTTCCATCATCTCAAGTGCAGGCTCTAAATAGCTGCTTTGCGAGTAATGCTCAACAACGTACTTACCACGATTAGCGGCCGCTAGGTAAGCTTCACGTTCGTAGTAGTAATTAGCCACTTTTAGCTCGTAACGCGCCATGCGGTTTAAAAGCCACGCTAAACGACGTTTAGCCTCTGGTGCGTAATCACTCTTTGGAAAGCGTTTTACAAGCGTCGATAAATCGGTAAATGCAACACGTGTTCGGTTTGCATCGCGGTCAGCTCTGTCTATGCCAAAATACTCTTGGAAGGCATTTTTATCTGCTTTAATGTTAACCAAGCCACGCATGTAGTACATGTAATCTAAATCTTTGTGGTTTGGGTTTAAACGAATAAAGCGGTCAATGGTCGCTAATGCTTGCTCTGTATTACCTGATTGGTAATGGGCATACACTAAATCCATTTGTACTTGCTTTGAGAAAGGGCCAAATGGGTAGCGTGAATCAATAGCGGTTAACAGCTCAATTGCACGGGCGTATAAACCTGAGTCGAGCGTTTGTTTTGCATCTTCATACAAAGCGTGTGCAGATTTGTTAGGAACGCGTTGGATATCTTCTTGGTCAGGCGCAGAAGAACAGGCCCCTAAAGTAAGTACAGAAGCTGAAAAAACAATGGCGAATGCACGTTTCCCTATTTTATTTATCATTTTATTTGTTACCTTCGATGTCTTCGGCTAGGCCACGGCGGTAAAACCGAGTAAACTATGCGTATTATATTATGCTTTTATTAAAAGCGATTCTAACCCAGTCAGGCACAGCTTGCACTGGTAAATTGGGTAAAGTTACTAATGTCAGAACAAATTTCACTTCAAGCCGAGGTTCCTACCGAGTTAGGTGGTAAACGTCTAGACCAAGTATTAGCGCAATTGTTCCCTGATTATTCACGTTCACGTATAAAAACATGGATATTGGATGATAAAATCACCGTTGACGGTGAAATCTATAACACACCACGAGAAAAACTTCTCGGTGGTGAAGTTGTAAATGTTGAAACCAGCATTGAAGCACCACGCGAATACGAAGCACAAGATATCAAATTAAACATTGTTTATGAAGATGATGATATTTTGGTTATCAACAAACCTATGGGCCTAGTCGTTCACCCAGGTGCAGGTAACCCAGATGGCACAGTGCTAAATGCATTGCTGCATCATTTTCCGGATATTATTAACGTACCGCGTGCTGGTATTGTGCACCGTCTAGATAAAGACACCACAGGCTTAATGGTGGTGGCTAAAACTATTCAGGCGCAAACACATTTAGTTAAAGCACTGCAAAAACGCGAAAACTTTACGCGTGAATACGAAGCTTTATGTAATGGTACTATGACCGCAGGTGGCATGGTTGAAAAGCCGATTGGCCGTCATCCAACGCAGCGTACACACATGGCAGTTCACGAAATGGGTAAGCCTGCTATTACACATTACCGTGTTGCTGAAAAATTCCGTGCTCATACACGTTTACGCCTTCGCCTAGAAACCGGACGTACACACCAAATTCGTGTTCATATGGCGTATATAAACCACCCGTTAATTGGTGATAGAGCCTACGGCGGGCGTCCTCGTCCACCTAAAGGTGCTACGCCAGAGCTGTTTGAAATGTTACGTACATTTAATCGCCAAGCCTTACACGCAGTAAAATTGAGTATTGCGCACCCTATTACGGGCGAAATGATGACTTGGCAAGCGCCTATTCCAGATGACATGGTGGCAATGACTCAGGTGCTTAGAGAAGATACCAAAGCTAACCCTAACATAGAGTATTAATGGCTTTTTTGTCAGCCCCTTGGCCTAATTTAACCTCGGTAGGCACGCTCAGTACCACCCGAGAAGGCGGCGTGTCAAAGCCGCCTTTTAATAGCTTAAATTTAGGCCTACATGTTGATGATGATCCAGAGCACGTGCTAAAAAACCGTGCTTTGGTTGAGCAATCCCTGCCAAACCCGCCACTGTGGCTTAATCAAGTGCATAGTGGCGATGTGCTCTGTGTTGATGCAGATTTTAATTTTCAAACATTACACAGTGCTGATGCGTTGTATACCCAAGTTAAAAATCAGCCTCTTGCTATTATGAGTGCAGATTGCCTGCCTATTCTGTTTGCAAGTCATGATGGCCATGAAGTTGCAGCAGTGCATGGTGGTTGGCGCGGCCTTGAAAAAGGGATCATAAAAAATACGCTTGCCTGTTTTAGCACGCCTAGTAAGCAAGTATATGCGTGGCTTGGGCCTGCTATTGGTGCTGAGCAATTTGAAGTTGGCGCTGAGGTTGCTACGCGATTTATCGCAAAATCCCCGTTGTTTAAACAGGCGTTTAAATTACAAAGCAATAATAAATACTTGTGCGATATTTACCTAATCGCTCGCATTGAGCTTGAGCAATTAGGCGTTATTAATATTAGCGGAGGCGATTATTGTACTGTTTCTCAGCCATCACTGTTTTTTTCTTATCGGCGAGAAGGTAAAACAGGACGTATGGCAAGTTTGATCTGGCGCAAATAAAACACTATTTCCCCACAATATTCTTCTTAACACCTTGAACAATTCTATTAACATACCCATTTATTAAGCAATTAGTTTATTAAATAGGTAAACCCTCATGCGTTTAGATAGATTCACAAGTAAATTTCAATCTGCGCTTTCAGATGCTCAGTCGCTAGCATTAGGGCGCGATCATCAATTTATTGAACCCGTACATTTAATGTATGCGCTTTTACAGCAAAATGGCTCTAGCGTGCGCGCCTTGCTTGCACAAGCAGGCGTGAGTGCAGATGAGCTCAACACCAAGCTTTCTCAAGAAATAGAAAAGCTGTTTAAAGTCGAAGGAGTAGGGGGCGACGTACAGCTTTCTAATAATATGGCTTCGCTTATTAACTTATGTGATAAGTACGCGCAAAAGCGTAAAGATAAGTATATTTCGAGCGAATTATTTGTATTAGCTGCCTGTGACGACAAAGGCCCTTTAGGTGATATTTTTAGAGCGCTTAATATCACTGCAACTAAAATAGAAAGTGCTATAAAAGCAATTCGCGGTGGCCAAAAGGTCGATGACCCTAACGCCGAAGAAACCCGACAAGCACTTGAAAAATACACCATTGATTTAACCGAGCGCGCAGAGCAAGGTAAGCTCGACCCCGTTATTGGGCGAGATGACGAAATTCGGCGCACGATCCAAGTTTTGCAGCGCCGTACTAAAAATAACCCCGTGCTTATTGGTGAGCCAGGGGTAGGTAAAACGGCCATTGCAGAGGGGTTAGCGCAGCGCATTATAAATGGCGAAGTGCCAGAGGGCCTAAAAAGTAAGCGTGTTTTATCGCTAGATTTAGGCGCGCTGGTGGCGGGTGCTAAATACCGCGGTGAATTTGAAGAGCGTTTAAAATCGGTGCTCAACGAGTTGGCTAAAGAAGAAGGCCAAGTGATTTTATTTATTGATGAAATTCACACTATGGTGGGCGCAGGTAAAACCGACGGCGCTATGGATGCTGGCAATATGTTAAAGCCAGCGCTTGCTAGAGGGGAGCTACACTGTGTGGGCGCCACTACGCTTGATGAGTACCGCCAATACATAGAAAAAGATGCCGCACTTGAGCGTCGTTTTCAAAAAGTATTGGTTGAAGAGCCCTCAGTTGAAGACACCATTGCCATTTTACGTGGCTTAAAAGAGCGCTACGAGTTACATCACTCTGTGGATATTACTGACCCGGCAATTGTCGCCGCTGCGCATTTATCGCACCGTTATATTAGTGACCGACAATTACCAGATAAAGCTATTGATTTAATTGACGAGGCTGGCTCGTCAATTCGTTTGCAAATAGATTCAAAGCCTGAGTCTTTAGATAAGCTTGAGCGCCGTATTATTCAATTAAAACTTGAAGATAACGCTTTAGCTAAAGAAAAAGACGATGCAAGCCAAAAGCGGCGCAGCGAAATGCAGCAGCTCATCACCGACTTAGAAGCGCAATACCGAGAGCTTGATGAAGTATGGAATGCAGAAAAAGCCTCGTTACAAGGCACGCAAGTAATTAAAGCTGAGCTTGAACAAGCGCGCCTTGATTTAGAGGTTGCCCGCCGGGCAAGCGATTTACAGCGTATGTCGGAGCTGCAATACGGAAGAATTCCAGAGCTTGAGCGAAAACTTGATTTAGCCTCGCAAGCTGAAATGCAAGAAATGAGCTTACTAAAAAACCAAGTTGGCGAGGACGAAATTGCAGAAATACTTTCTCGTTGGACCGGGATTCCAGTATCGCGAATGCTGCAAGGTGAGCGAGAAAAACTGTTAAAAATGGAAGAGCAACTTCACAGTAAAGTGATAGGGCAGGACGAAGCAGTTGTTGCGGTCGCGAATGCGATACGACGCTCTCGTGCGGGGCTTGCCGATCCTAATCGACCAATAGGGTCATTTTTATTTTTAGGACCAACTGGGGTGGGTAAAACAGAGCTTACTAAAGCGCTTGCAGGTTTTATGTTTGATACAGAAGATGCCATGGTGCGTATCGACATGTCAGAGTTTATGGAAAAACACGCTGTAGCACGTTTAGTGGGCGCGCCTCCCGGTTATGTTGGTTACGAAGAAGGCGGCTATTTAACCGAAGCCGTTCGCCGTAAGCCTTACTCTGTAATTTTGCTTGATGAAATAGAAAAAGCGCACCCCGATGTATTTAATATTTTATTGCAGGTACTCGATGATGGCCGCCTTACTGATGGGCAAGGGCGTACGGTTGATTTTAAAAATACGGTTATTATTATGACCTCAAATTTAGGCTCAGATATTATTCAAGAGCAAGCGGGCACGAACGACTACGCAACGCTTAAGAGCAAAGTTATGAATGTGCTCGTTAACGAATTTAGGCCAGAATTTATAAACCGTATTGATGAAACCGTCGTATTTCATCCACTTGCCAATGAGCATATTAAAGAAATTGCCGATATTCAGCTTGTTAAATTGCGTGAGCGTTTAACAGAAATGGGCTACTTATTAGAGATCAGTGATGCGGCGCTTGATAAAATTGCCTCTAGCGGGTTCGACCCTGTTTACGGTGCTCGGCCATTAAAACGAGCTATTCAGCAAACAATTGAAAACCCACTGGCTCAGCAGCTATTAGGGGGAGAGTATAACCCTGGCGATATTGTCGTGATAGATGCAAACGAGCAGGGCCTGATTTTTTCAAAACGCTAATATAGACGCACAATAAGCCGCCAAGCAGGCGGCTTATTGCCTTGCTTTATACTTTAAATGTATAAAGTAGGTTGTTTACTTTTTGAGAGCCGGCAACTAATTCTGCGGCATCTTTAGCAACGTCAAAACTTAAAGCTAAGTTTTCGTTACTCACCTCTTTTATATTATCTACATTATTAGCAATATCATGGCTCACCATCTGCTGCTCCTCTGCAGCCGTCGATATACTGTTTGTAAGTAATGCTATTTCACTAATTTGATTGAATATACTATCGAGCTCTTGGTGTGTTTGCTCGGTTGTTTGTACGCAGCCCTCAGCTTGTAGTTTTGTACTTTGCATTACCTTTGACCAATTAACCAATGTATCTTGTATATCTTTAATCGAGCTGTGAATTTGCCCCGTAGCACTTTGCGTACGAGATGAAAGGGCACGTACTTCATCAGCAACTACGGCAAAACCACGGCCATGCTCGGCTGCTCTTGCGGCTTCTATTGCTGCATTAAGCGCTAGTAAATTGGTTTGCTCAGCAATACCTTCTATCTCATTCATTACTTGGCCTATTTTATCTGCTTCCTGCGCGAGGTTATTAGCCGTATTGGCAGCATGATCTACGTGGGTTGCCAGCTCAGATACCATTTTTTTGTTATCAGCAATATGTTGTTTTATATCCGCGCAGCTGTGCTGAGTAGAATTAACTTTGTCGGCGGTAGTTGTTGTACTATTAGAAATCTCACCAATAGTGGCGGTCATTTGCGCCATAGCAGTGGCGATTTGTGTAAGCTGTGTGCTTTGCGCCTCAATGCCTTTTTCGGTGAGCGCCGATTTATCATCTAGGTTTTCAGCAATATTATTAAAGGCATAGGTGGCATCTTTTACGCGCCCTAATACAGTTCTGAGCTTAGCAAGTAACATTTGCTCTTTATAGTCACTCACACTTAGCGGTGAGTTATCACAAAAAACATAGCGCGAGATAGAGTCAGAATGCTGTTTATAGGTGTTTAATTTAGCAGGGGTTGCCACTAGCTCTTGATAATTTAAGGCCAAAATAAACACGCAAATTAATACGTTGATAACCGCTGCCATGGTTGAAAAGGCAAACCCACTTATTATTAGCCAGCTAAATACAATGGCTAACGTAAGCATTTGGCGCAAGTGTGTGCGTTCTTTAAAATTAAAAGCGGCTTTACCGCTATTTAATTTTTCGTATAGTTTATGGGCTGTTAAAACATGTTTTTTATCTGGTTTTGTACGTACAGATTGATAGCCAACTAACTGATCACCTTCAAAGATAGGGGTTACAAATGCATCAACCCAGTAATAGCGCCCATCTTTACATCTATTTTTTACTATTGCGCGCCATGAGTGGCCGCTTTTTAGCGTACTCCACATTTCTTTAAATGCTGCTTTGGGCATATCTGGGTGGCGCACAATATTATGATTTTTACCAACGAGTTCTTGGGCACTAAAGCCTGCTACATCGCAAAATGCCTTATTTGCATACGTAATGACTCCTCGTAAATCGGTTGTGGATACCAATTGCTGAGCATCACTAAAGTGAACCTCTTCATTTATTAAGCTTTGATTATGACGCATGTTAGTTTTAACCATCCTTTTTAATTAACTTGTCATTGTATTGGGTAAACAAAAGGAGGTGAAGTAAAGGCGCTGCGCTAAATAAAATTGTCATCAAAATTGCGACTTTTTATGATCTATATCAAATACTGCGTTTAAAATGTTAAAGCTTATGAAGTGTAATCTATTAATTCAGGGTCTTTATGTTTGGGGCGTGTTGATTTTTGGTGGTTGAATTTACAGCAGTGTGTTTGGTTTTTAGGCAAGGGGTATGAGCAGGACGCGAAAGCTTTGTTCGGTTTTTACTTATTCTTACATGGATGTAAGTTATTAGAATAATGCAGAGTAGTTATCGAGCCCATTAGGTTACAAATATCGCGCTGCGATTGAATCGCCCTTAGTTTGGACAAATTTCAATTCACAAAGGCCAACACGCCCTAGTAAAGCGATTGTATATTAGCGTGAGCAGTGGCAAGATTAGCTTGCTGGTTGATGCTTATTGTATCAAGCGCATGCTCAACAGGGTAAATAGCTAAAAATTTTGAAAAATTATATTGTTCTTAACAATTTAATCTTGAGTATGGGCAATTAGCCCCCATAACCCTAAGATTAAGCCACGTGGCCGAGGAAGCATTTTTTGACTATACATGATTTATCTAGCGCGCTAAACGCGTTATCAGCAACACCGCATCAGCATGCAATTAAAGGGATCAAACGTGGTATTGAGCGAGAGTCGTTGCGTATTAAAGGTAATGGCGCCATTTCCACTTTAGGACATCCTAAAGGCGTAGGTAGTGCATTAACAAACGGACATATTACTACCGACTTTTCAGAGTCATTACTTGAATTTATTACCCCTGTTAGTGAATCAGCGACAGAAACCTTAGCGCAATTAAAAGACCTGCAAAAGTTTACACTTGAGCACATGGGTGATGAGCTTTTATGGCCCATCAGTATGCCATGCTTTATTGAAGATCAAGACGACATCGTACTGGCTCAATTTGGTAACTCAAATACTGCGCGTATGAAAACCCTATACCGTGAAGGATTAAAAAACCGTTACGGTAGTATGATGCAAGCGATTGCGGGTGTTCATTTTAATATTTCTTTTCCAGAAACACTTTGGCAATCTTTACACACCTTAAAGCAAAGTGAGCAAAGCCTAGAAGCATTTATATCGGATGGTTATTTAGCGCTTATTCGTAATTTTAAACGCGAGCTTTGGTTAATTAGTTACTTGTTTGGTGCCTCACCTGCATTATGTAATTCTTTTTTACAAGGGCGCAAAACTGACCTACCGTTTAAAAAGCTAGGTAAAGGCACACTTTATTTAGAAGTAGGAACCGCGCTACGCTTGGGTGATTTAGGTTACACCAACAGTGCGCAATCTTCATTACGCGTAATGTATAACTCACTTGATGAGTACGTTGCTGGGCTTAAAAAAGCAATCAACACGCCTTCTGACTTATACGGCGATATTGATGACTACACCACAGCAACACCTAAGCAGCTTAATAAAAATATTCTGCAAATCGAAAACGAATTTTATTCGCCGATCCGCCCTAAACGTAATGCTAAAAGTGGTGAAAAACCAACGGATGCATTATTAAGAGCAGGCATTGAGTATGTTGAAATTAGAGCGCTGGATGTAAACCCGTTTAGTGAAACCGGCATTGATATAGAGCAAATTCATTTTTTAGATGTGTTTTTAACGTATTGTTTGTTGAAAGACTCTCCAGAAATGCAGTGGAAAGAGCAAGCCCGCAGCACTGAGAATTTAGATACAGTGGTTAATCAGGGGCGTCAGTTAGGTGTTATGCTTAACGACAACAACCAACAGCGTACGTTACAAAGTTGGGGGAGAGAAATTTTTGACCAACTAAGTGAAGTCGCTGAGCATATGGATAAGGCGTATGGGGTGACCTATTACAGCGAAACCATCGCACAAATGGCTACTTGGGTTGATAACCCAGCGCTGACTTTTTCAGGGCGTTATGTGCGCGAGCTAGAAAGTGCGGGTATAGATAACGGTTTATTTGCTATTCAATTGGCTAATAAATATAAGCAAAGCCATGCTCAAGCCAACTACAATGTGTTTTCTAAAGAATGGCTAGAGCAACAAGTTGTTCTCTCGGATAAAGCGCGAGAAGAAATAGAGCGCGCCGACACGCTAAGCTTTACTGACTTTTTAGATGAATATTTTAATGCCAAAGCATCTGCTTAAGTTTTTTTAAGCAAAAAAAACGCAGCCCAAGGTGGCTGCGTAAATATTCTTCAGGGATGAAACAATGCTATACTGCTGCATTCATATACTCAGACCCACGCTTTTTTAAAAAGTTCAGTGAGATCTTATAAAAATGAAAAAAAATGCAATTATTTTATCTTTTGCCCTCTCTTTAGCTGGGTGTGCCACTGCGCCGCCAAAGCAACCTAATGATCTTTGTAAAATTTTTGAAGAAAAGTCAGATTGGTACTTTGATGCAAAAGATGCACAAGAAAAATGGGGCTCACCTAAACATGTTCTTATGAGCATGATGTACCAAGAAAGTTCGTTTCGTCATGATGCCGCACCACCCATGGAGTATTTTTTATGGATAATTCCAACTGGGCGTGCCAGTGATGCTTACGGGTACTCACAAGCAAAAACTCCAACTTGGTCTGACTATATTCGTGAAACGGGTAACAGTGGGGCTGATAGAGATGATTTTGACGATGCAATCGACTTTATGGCATGGTTTGTTTATAAAACACATAAAGTAAATGGTATCTCTAAATGGGATGCTTACGCCCAATACTTAAATTATCACGAAGGGTGGGGCGGTTATAAACGCGGTACCTATAAAAAGAAAAAGTGGCTAATGAGTGTTGCTAATAAAGTAAAACACCGCGCAAGCCGTTATGGTGCGCAGCTTAAACGTTGTGAAGAGGAGCTTGATAAAGGCTGGTTTGAGCGACTGCTTTTTGGCTAACTACATATCTTAAAAGCAAAAAAAAGGAGCCAAGGCTCCTTTTTTTAATGCATTATTTACACTTACAACTTACGTTGATTTGGCTTAATTTTTACCTGTTTGATCATATTCTCTTTTACCTCTAACACCTCAACAGGGTAGCCGGCTATTTTAAGGCTTAAATTAGCATCTGGAATATCTTCTAGGTATTCTACAATTAAACCGCTGAGTGTTTTAGGGCCATCAAGAGGAAACTCCCAGCCCATCTCTTTGTTTAAGTCGCGCACGTTAGCGCCGCCATCAACAAGGTAAGAGCCATCGCTTTGTGTGGTCACTTCTTCACTTGGCGTACGTGTTTGCGTGGTAGTGAAATCGCCAACCACTTCTTCAAGAATATCCTCAAGGGTTACGAGGCCTTGTATGTCGCCATATTCATCAACCACTATACCAATACGCTCTTTTGATTGTTGGAACTTTAATAGCTGGGTATTTAGGGACGTCCCCTCAGGAATAAAGTAAATCTCACGTACAGCACGCAATAATGACGGTTTATCAAATTGCTCTTTGGTTAAAAGACGAAGAGCGTCACGCGAATGGATAAAACCTACCGCGTCATCAATATTGTCGCGATAAAGTAATACACGGGTGTGCTGAGCATGAGTTAATTGGCGGCTAATGAGCTTCCAATCGTCGTTAATATCAATCGCCACTATTTCGTTACGAGGGATCATAATATCTTCAACGGTCACTTGCTCTAAGTCTAAAATAGAGGTCAGCATGCTTTGGTGACGAGCTGGCAGTAATGCGCCTGACTCATTCACCACTGTTTTAAGCTCTTCTTTACTCATGCTGTGCTCATCTATTTGTGCTGAGCTGATACCAAATAGACGTAAAATACCGTTGGTCATCCAGTTCACAACAACCACGAATGGGAATAGTATTTTGAGTAACCCTTTGAGAATAATAGAGCTTGGAAAGGCTACTTTTTCAGGGTACAACGCAGCAAGCGTTTTTGGGGTTACTTCTGCAAATATTAGTACCACTAGCGTTAACACACCGGTTGCAATACCAATACCTAAATCACCGTATAAACGAATACCAATGATAGTGGCTACCTGGGCAGCAGCGATATTTACAAGGTTGTTACCAATTAATATTAGGCCAATGAGTCTATCAGGACGGCTAAGTAATTTACTGACTCGTTTAGCTGCGCGATGTTCCTCTTTTGCAAGGTGGCGCAAGCGTATACGATTAATTGACATGATCCCGGTTTCTGAACCCGAGAAATAAGCAGAAAAAAGCACCAATAAACCTAAAATGATAAACAAGGTACTTGTCGATATGTCGTCCAACGATGGATCCTTTTTTTATAAACCAATGCGTATTAAGCTAGAGTGAGCTAACAGAGTCAAGTTAAAACTTATTTAACACCACTTCTTGTATAAAACGGCTGCCAAAATAAGCAAGTGTGAGGATAAATGCAGCGACCATGATGGTAATAACCACAGGTTTACCACGCCAGCCCTTTTTCATGTGCCCAAGCGCAACAGTGACAAAAATAACCCATGCGACAAGCGATAAAATGGTTTTATGGATAAATTCTTTTGCAAACATCCCATCTAAAAACACAAATCCTGTTAATAAGGCAAAGGTAAGTAGCACCGTACCTAAGTTTAATAGTTGATAGAGCTGACGTTCTACCACCATTAATGGTGGCAAATGGCTATGCACAATTGCTAAATCTTTACGTTTTAAGCGTTTATCAATAAAGTAAAACTGCACGCCGTATAAAGTGGCAATAATTAACACGCAATATGCTAACAGTGATAGCGATATATGTGTGATAAGGCCTATTTCAATATTAAAGCTTTGTAATAAAATATGGTGCGGTATAAACAAACTCGCAATGGTGAGTAGGGCTGCAAAGCCATAGACAACCGGTAATAGCAATGTAGCAGGGAACTTTAACGACACCGCAGTAACCGACACCACAATAACCCAGCAGGTCAGCAGTGCAACATTAACAATACTTAAATCTTGCCCGTCGGAGCGAAACACCGAATTAACCAACAGCAGCATGTGCGCTAGTATAGCCACGGTACTTAAAATAACCGTTACCTTTTGGCTAGGACCTTGTTGATGAAACAGGCGTGTTAACACGTGAGACGTTGCTAACACATAAAATAAACTGGCAATAATAGTTAAACTAATAATCAGCATTGTGCTTGGGCCACTTATAATTAGAGTCAAATAATTCTTGTTGTTATAAGCACATTGTATTTTATAGCAAAGCAATTGCATAGACCTAAAAAAAGAAACTCAATAAGCTGTGCTTCAATACTGTATTGTGCGCCATCATTTACGGTATACTGTTTTTAATTGAAATTTAATACTATTGCTCCCATCTAATAAGTAAAATGCAAATAAGCGTGAGCTTATTGGGTCAATATAAACGTCTTATCGGAACCGTTACATGTTTGAGAACCTCCAAGAACGATTAGGTAAAACCTTAAAAAATATTAGTGGCCGCGGCCGTTTAACAGAAGACAACATTAAAGACACGCTACGTGAAGTACGTATGGCGTTTTTAGAAGCTGACGTTGCGTTGCCTGTTGTTCGCGAGTTTGTAAAGCAAGTTAAAGAACGTGCCGTAGGTGTTGAAGTAACTAAAAGCTTAAGCCCTGGCCAAGTATTTATAAAAATAGTGCGCGAAGAGCTTGAAAAAGCGATGGGTGAAGCCAACGAAGAGCTTAGCCTTAATGCACAGCCGCCAGCCGTTGTTATGATGGCTGGTTTACAAGGTGCGGGTAAAACAACCAGTGTTGGTAAGCTTGCTAAGTTTTTAAAAGAGCGTAAGAAAAAGTCAGTGCTAGTTGTTAGTGCCGATGTATACCGTCCGGCGGCTATTAAACAGCTTGAAACACTTGCCAGCGAAGTTGACGTGGATTTTTTCCCAAGTGATATTTCGCAAAAGCCAGTAGATATCGCCACCGCTGCTATTTCTCATGCTAAAAAGAAATTTATAGACGTAGTTTTAGTCGATACCGCCGGCCGTTTGCACGTAGATAACGAAATGATGGGCGAAATTAAAGACCTTCATAAAGCAATCAACCCAATCGAAACATTATTTGTGGTTGATGCAATGACGGGTCAAGATGCGGCGAATACCGCTAAAGCATTTGATGAAGCGCTACCTCTAACCGGTGTTATTTTAACTAAAACAGATGGTGATGCACGCGGTGGTGCTGCTTTATCTATCCGCCATATTACCGGCAAGCCAATTAAATTTATGGGTGTGGGTGAGCGTACAGATGCACTAGAGCCGTTCCATCCCGATCGTATCGCATCGCGTATTTTAGGCATGGGGGATGTACTTTCATTAATCGAAGAAGTCGAAATGAAAGTCGATAAGGAAAAAGCAGCTAAGGTCGCTGAAAAAGTATTTAAAGGCAACGGCTTTACCCTTGATGATTTTGCAGAGCAATTAAAGCAAATGAAAAATATGGGTGGCATGATGTCGATGCTAGATAAGCTGCCTGGTATGCAAAACTTACCCGATGCTGTAAAAGGCCAAATGGGTGACAAAACCTTCATTCAAATGGAAGCAATCATCAGCTCTATGACCAAACAAGAGCGTGCGCGTCCTGAGATTATTAAAGGCTCTCGTAAAAAGCGTATAGCCGCAGGCTCTGGTACACAGGTACAAGAAATAAATAAACTGCTAAAACAGTTTACGCAAATGCAAAAAATGATGAAAAAAATGAAAGGTAAAGGCGGCATGCAAAAAATGATGCGCGGCATGAAAGGCATGTTACCACCTGGAATGATGGGTGGCGGTGGCCCTAAATTTTAATGTAGCGCTTAAATAGCCGCTATATAATGTATAACAAAAGGGCTAATTGGCCCTTTTTTGTTGAATAAATTATGCGCGTGGTGCATGATAATCTATTAATTGTGGCTCAGATCACAGTTTAACCTACTAAAGTGGCTTTTTGCTTCACTTCTTACTTGCATTGTTGCTAAAAACTCGTACAATTCCCCAGCTCCCCATACTGGGGAGTAAATCTTATTAATGAAAACAGTCAATCTATTTAGAGGACGGTATGGTAACTATTCGTTTGCAACGTGGTGGCGCTAAAAAACGCCCTTTCTATCAAATTGTGGTTGCGGATAGCCGTTTCTCGCGTGACGGTCGCTTCATCGAGAAAATTGGTTTCTTTAACCCAATTGCTTCAGGTCAAGAAGAAAAACTTCGTTTAGATTTACCTCGTGTTGATCACTGGGTAGGTCAGGGCGCAGGTCTTTCTGATCGTGTAGCTAAGTTAGTTAAAGACGCTCGTAAAGCGGCTTAATAGGCGTAAGTGTAACCATGAGTCAAGAGAACACCTCATCAATTATTGTCGTAGGAAAGCTCGGTGCCCCATATGGTATAAAGGGCTGGCTTAAGGTACATTCATTTACTGATGATCCCCAAGGGATCTTCGATTTCAGCCCGTGGTTGATAGGGCAACAAGGTAAATGGCAGACCTTAGAAGTGGTCGACTGGCGTCGCCACAACAAAGGCTTTATCGCTAAAATTGCGCAAGTAAACGACAGAGACGAAGCAATGGCTTATACCCATGCAGAAATATCTGTTGATTCAGCGCAATTACCAGAACTCCCGCAAGGCGAGTTTTATTGGCGAGATCTCATTGGCATGTCGGTTGTAACTGATAAAGGTTACAATTTAGGCACTGTTGATGACCTGATGGAGACAGGATCGAATGATGTACTGGTTGTTAAGGCAAACAGTAAAGATGCATTTGGTCAAGCTGAGCGTTTGATTCCTTTTTTAACTGATTCAGTAATTAAAGAAGTTAAATACGAAGCGAGAGAAATTACCGTAGACTGGGATCCTGGGTTTTAATGACTCAAACTAGTTCATTATGGGTAGGGGTGATAAGCCTTTTCCCAGACATGTTTGATGCTATTACACACCAAGGTGTCACTGGTCGCGCAGTGAAAAATGGCTTAATTGACTTTAACTGCTGGAATCCACGTGACTATGCTTTAGATAAGCACAGAACCGTAGATGACCGTCCTTACGGGGGCGGCCCAGGTATGTTAATGATGGTTGAACCATTAAAACAAGCCATTCTTGACGCTAAAAAAGCGGCAGGTGATGGCGCAAAAGTAATTTATATGTCCCCGCAAGGGCGCAAATTAGATCAGCAAGGGGCTAGCGAACTCGCAAACTCTGAAAAGCTGATTTTGATTGCCGGTCGCTATGAAGGTATAGACGAGAGAATAATAGAGTCATACGTTGACGAAGAATGGTCAATTGGTGATTTTATTTTGAGTGGTGGTGAATTACCTGCCATGACATTAATTGATGCAGTAGCGCGATTAGTGCCAGGCGTGTTAGGTCATAACCAGTCAGCAGAGCAAGACTCATTTTCGGATGGCTTGCTAGATTGTCCTCACTATACACGGCCAGAAACATTGGACGACAAACAGGTGCCTGCTGTACTACTCAGTGGAAACCACCAAGAGATAGCAAAATGGCGGCTTAAGCAGTCATTAGGCAGAACTTGGCTACGACGTCCTGACTTGTTGCATAACCTAGCTCTGACTGAGGAGCAAGCGGTATTACTCGCACAATTTCAGCAAGAGTACCAAAAAGCTTGTGGCTAGAAGACAGTTACACCTAGGAAAGTGAGAAACATAATGGCAAAAGTAAACCAAAATATTATTAAAGCGCTTGAAGAAGAGCAGCTTAAAACAGACGTACCAGCATTCGGCGCTGGTGATACAGTAGTTGTACAGGTACGTGTAAAAGAAGGTAACAAAGAGCGTCTACAGGCCTTTGAAGGTGTTGTAATCGCTAAGCGTAATCGTGGTCTTCACTCAGCATTCACAGTTCGTAAAATTTCGAGCGGTGAAGGTGTTGAGCGTGTATTCCAAACGCACAGCCCTCTTATTGATAGCGTAACAGTTAAGCGTCGCGGTGCGGTTCGTCGTGCTAAGCTTTACTACCTACGTGAGCGTTCTGGTAAATCTGCACGTATTAGAGAAAAACTTAACTAATACGCGCTGTTTATCAACGCAAAGAAAACGGGTTGCAGCCTCACGGTTGCAACCCGTTTTGGTTTTTAAGCCATTAAATAACATACTACCTCTTCACAAAAGCACCCCTCTGTATTAAGTAATCTTCACTCGCGTTGCTACATTAACCTTTTAACCCATACTTGATCCTGTTAGTATTTAACGTATTGATTAGTTTACTTAAATGTAAATATATATTTACGAAATGAGTTGTTTATAGGTGGAATGAGAAACGTGGCTGAATTAAGTGATTTATCACAATTACGAGATGGCATAGATGAATGCGATGCGCAATTAGTTGCTTTACTTGCAAAGCGAAATGCAATAACCCAAAAAATTGGTGCTATTAAGCAGCAAAATGGCGCCCCCCTGCATGCCCCTGAAAGAGAAGCTGCTTTGCTAGCTGCTCGTCGTCATGAAGCGATTAAACAAGGAGTCAGCCCTGAACTTGTTGAAGACATATTAAGGCGCATGATGCGCGAAGCCTATCAAAACCAACAAGTTAAACTTGCCTGTGCCGCCTCTGATTTATCACCTATTGTAATTGTAGGTGGGCAAGGGGCAATGGGCCAGTTATTTGCTCAGCAGTTTATTCGTTCAGGTTATGAAGTTAAGATTTTAGATAAAGATCAGCAAAACGATGCTAAAGCCATTTTAGCTGGCGCAAAATTAGTGATGATCAGTGTGCCTATCAATGCACTTGAGGCCGTTGTTGCTAAGCTACCTAAACTTGATGATGACTGTTTGCTTGTTGATATTACCTCAGTTAAGCAATCACCCATTAAGGCATTAAAGGCGGCGCACTCTGGGCCCGTTGTTGGTTTACATCCTATGTTTGGCCCTGATATTTCTCACTGGGTTAAACAAACTGTTGTTGTGTGTGAAGGCCGAGCGCATGATGCTGCAAAAGGCTTACTGCAGCAGTTGCAAGTATGGGGCTGCCAACTTGTTGAGCTAGATGCTAAAAAGCATGATGAAGCAATGCAAATTATACAAGTAATGCGCCACTTAACGACCTTTGTTTATGGGCAGTTTTTAGCAAAGCAAAGCCATACGCTTGAGGAACTAAGAAGCTGCTCGTCTCCTATTTATCAGTTAGAGTTGATGATGGTAGGGCGCCTATTTGCACAATCTCCTGAGCTATACTCAGATATAATGTTGGCCCAGTTTGATAATGTTGAGAGTTTACTAGCGCAATACCAAGAGACCTTTGCACAAACTCTTGAAAAGCTAAAAGCGGGAGATAAAGGCGCACTCATCGATGCATTTGCTGATGCTAAAGCGTATTTTTCAGACTCGACCGCGCACTTTTTAACGCAAAGCCGTAGCCTGCTAAATAAAGCAAATGACGCCAAGGTATTAGATTAAAAGGGTTAAAAATGTGTAGTTACTTAAGCTATACGTTGAAAGCATTTTAAATGAGTGATTAAAAAAGGGCCTACTTAGGCCCTTTTTAGTATTTGCGTGTTAGGTTAGGTATTTACACTCACAGCTTGTAAAGACTCACTTTGATAACAGCCTAAAACGCGCACATATTGAGTATGCTCTTTTAGCTCCTCTAAGGCATGTTGTACTTGGCTATCGGCAAGGTTTGCTTCTAAGTCTACATAAAACACTTCTTCCCAGGGGTTACCCGGTACAGGACGAGACTCTAGTTTAACTAAGTTTATTTGATGTTGCTTAAACACCATTAGCGCATCAGCCAATGAACCTGCTTGTTGTTTAGTGGCCATAATAAGGCTGGTTTTAGTCGGTATTTGTTTAGATACCTGCAGAGGTTTGCGCGCCACAACGATAAAGCGGCTGTGGTTTTCACTTTGATTCGCAAGGTTTGATTTAATCACTTCAAGGCCAACGTTTTTACCTGCCTGCGCTGAGCCAATAGCCGCACTATTTGGCGTATTTAAAGCTGACTGTAGAGCACTTGAGGTTGAATCACAGGTTTCATGTTGTAAATCACCGAGGCCTTGTAAAAAGCGACTACATTGAGCAAATGGCTGAGGATGGGCATAAATTTTAGTTAATTGGCTTAATTCAGTATCTGGGGTGGCAAGTAAGCAGTGCTCTACACTGTGTGTAACTTCACCTACAATTGATACTTGAGCATGTTGTAATAAATCAAATACTTCGTTAATACTGCCCGAGCTGGTGTTTTCTATAGGCAGCAAACCAAAATCTGCTTGGCCATTTTCTACTTTGCCCGTAATTTCATCAAACGAGGTACAGCCAATTTCGACTAACTTGCCAGGGCGGCGGCTAAAGTATTTATGACATGCTAGCTGACTGTACGTGCCTTGCCCGCCTAAGTAAGTAACGCGATGTGTTTCGCTTAATGCATCGGGGTTTAAGTTTTTTTGCAGCATGGCTTGCTGATGCAGCACAGAGTCTTCCAATATGGTTTGAAAAACGTTATTCACATAATACGCATCTAGACCAAGCGACTTGCCATAACCAATCAGCTTTTCGAGTAAGGCTAGTTCGCGCGCTTCATCACGAATCGGTTTGTTATTCGCAATTTTATACTCAACAACACCGTGGCTAATACGGCGGCGCTTAGCTAATAACACCAATAGATCAGAGTCTATTTCGTTAATATCGTGTCTGAGCGCGTTTAAAACATCGTTGGTCATTTTGGTTTCCTCATTCCAAAAATAAGTTGCTTAGTGCAAC
This sequence comes from Pseudoalteromonas agarivorans, assembly GCF_024518735.1. Lineage (NCBI taxonomy): Bacteria > Pseudomonadati > Pseudomonadota > Gammaproteobacteria > Alteromonadales > Pseudoalteromonadaceae > Pseudoalteromonas > Pseudoalteromonas agarivorans. The sequence continues at coordinate 245,154 of NZ_JANIGJ010000002.1, read as the reverse complement.
TAAAACAAAAAAGCCTCCCAAGTGGGAGGCTTTGCTATTCGATTGATTTTATCTCACAAACAGTTCAGCCTCTTTTATATAAAGAAGCTAAAAAAAGAAAAAAAAGTGCAAGATAAGATAATTTTCATGCTGTTAATGTATGAGGTGTTACTAGCAAAGTCAACAAGCAAGCCAGTTTAAATAGACATAATGAATAATTATCAGCTCCTAGCTAACATTTAGATAAAATTTACAAATAGTTTATAAATATGAATAGGGATCTGGTATATTTCAGGTATTAGCTAAAAATAACAACAACTAAAATAGTAAGGTTGGCCTGTGGTGTATAGACGCCCTCCATCGCGTTTTGGACTAAATTCTTTAAGTGTAAAGCTGTCGTTGCTTATATCTGCAATTTGTTTAATTGCCGGTGTGTGCGCTGCCGCGCTGATGCTTAAATCTGAAGAAAAACAATTAGTTTTCGAAGAGCATGAAGTACTTAAAAGCTCCACCGAATTACTTATCAGGCAATTTGACGCACTAATCAAAACAAAATCAGCCGTTGCCAAACAGGCTAATAATGTTGTGTCAGAGCAGCTATTTAGTGATAGTTCAGCAATCAATTTATCTAACAAAACCCAGTTACAATTTAATAGCGACGGCACTATACGCAGTGCATCGAGCGACGGCCTTTCAGCCGCATTTCTTCCTCAGCAGCATTATTCTCCTTTTTATAAGCGTTTATTTAATAACTCAGAGTCGTTGTGGAAAGTCATTTCACCAACCTTAATTCACGACTTTTTTAATTTTTATATGATCACCAAAGATGATTTCATCCGTGTCTCGCCCCCCAATTGGGCGTTAAACGCACCGGCTGAACTCAGAGGCTCTAATGGTGCAACATTTAAGTATGTGCAAAGTGATTTAAACCCTAGCAGAGAACCTGTTTGGTCTAAGGTTTATTACGATAAAGTGTGGCATAAATGGGTTATTAGTTTGCTTGTCCCCTTGTATGTTGATAATGAATTTTTAGGGGTGACCGGCAGTGATATAGATTTAAACACGTTGATTTCATTTTTACCTGTGGGCGATAAAGAAAAACATTTACTGGTATTTGATAAAAAAGGCCAACTGCTTGCGCACCCGAGTCTTAACCCAGCGCTACAAGCAAGTTATGGCAGCAAAGATAAAACAATAACAACAAACGAATTCGTTAATCCGCAATTGCAAGCCATTATAAATGAAGCAATTACCATGAAATTACCAGAGTATGCTAATTCGTTTGTACAAAACGATGAAGCACACATTATTAATATTCGTAAAATTGATAAACTAGACTGGTACATTGGGGTTTATAAAAAACGCTCATCAACGCTCTCTGCTCTGCAAGATTTAAAACTGAAGTTTTTTGGCTTGTTTGTGCTTTATGCGGTCTTGGTTGCCTTATTGTTACACCAAGCGCTGTATCAGCTAGTGCTTCGCAGAATTCACACATTAGTACATGCAGTTACTGGCTTTGGTAAAGGGCAATTACTAACCGAATTCCCGCCAGAGAACAAAGACGAAATAGGCACGCTAAACGGCTCATTTAGAGATATGACCGTAGAAATTCGTAAGCTTATAGATGGGTTAAACCAGCGAATTACAGAAAAAGAAATTGCCGAGAAAGCCGCTAATAGGCTCTCTAAAGCCGTTGCCTTCTCAGGAACCGGTGTGGTGATCACCGATGAAAACTTTGTTATAGAATACGTTAATCCCAAAATGCTTGAGATGACAGGCTACCCAGAGAGCCATTTTAACCGCGCGCCGCTGTTGAATATTATCGCATCTGAGATGGCCATTTTGGTTGAAGATATCAATATCGACCTTCGCAGTAGAAACTACTGGCGTGGTGATACCTTGATTCAGGGCAATGATAAACAGCCTATTTGGGTATCGTTAAGTGTTTCTCCTATTCGCGAAGACGGCGGTGAGATCACCAGTTATGTAGCCTCCGCACAAGATATTTCGTTTGTTAAAGAAAGCCAGCGCAAAATGGAGCAGCTTGCGTACTTTGACACGTTAACGGGCTTAGCAAACCGAACATTTTTTAGAATGCAGCTGCGTAAATCAATGGCTTTGGCTGAGCGCGGCCATTATGCGTTTGCACTTTTTTACTTTGATTTAGATGAATTTAAACGCATTAACGATACGTTAGGCCACGATGCAGGCGATCAGTTACTAATTGAAGTTGCTAACCGCCTTAAAGCACGCTTACGCGCCGAAGATACAATTGCCCGCCTAGGGGGCGACGAATTTGCTGTATTACTCAGTGGTATTGAAAGCCAAGAGCATGCCAGTGATGTCGCAAATACTATTCAAAAAACACTTAATGTGCCTATAAAGCTTGGCAATAACGAAGTAATAGTCAGCGCTAGTATTGGTATTACAATGGCCCCTTACGATAGCCTAGAAGAAGATCAGCTTTTAAAACATGCTGATTTAGCAATGTATGAGGCAAAAGCCAAAGGGCGTAATACTTACCACTTTTATAGCCAAGAGCTTAACGCGGCTGCCAATGAAAGGCTGTTCATTGAAAACGAATTACGCCATGCGATTAAAGAAAAACAGTTTGAGGTTTATTATCAGCCGCAAATAAACTCATTAACTCAGCACGTTGTAGGCTATGAAGCGCTACTACGCTGGTTCCACCCAGTAGAAGGGCTTATATCGCCGACCAAGTTTATTCCTATTGCTGAGGCAACAGGGCTTATTGTTGAACTCGGTGAGTGGGTATTACAGCAATCGTGCGAGTTTGCGGTGCGTTTAGCGCAAGATGGACGAGATAACAACGTATCTATTAATTTATCGGCACGTCAGTTTAAAGACGCTAATTTAGTGCCCATGCTCAGCAGTATAATTAAACAAACCGGGGTAAGTGCTAAGCGGTTACACTTGGAACTTACCGAAAGTATGCTAATGGGCAATGTTGAAGCTGCCATTACGCAGTTACACGAACTAAAAGCACTGGGTATTTCAATATCGATTGATGATTTTGGTACTGGCTATTCGTCGCTAAGTTACTTAAAACGATTCCCGGTCGACATATTAAAAATTGACCGCTCGTTTGTAAAAGATATCCCTGCTGATTCTAATGACATGGAAATTACCGCCGCTATTATAGCTATGGCGCAAAAGCTTAAATTAGACGTAGTTGCAGAAGGGGTTGAAACGATTGAACAAGTAGAGTTTTTGCAAAATAATAATTGCTATATTGTGCAAGGGTTTTATTACTGCAAACCGATTGCTGAGAGCGAACTGCCAGCGTTATACAAAAAATTAAACGATACGCCTAACCTTGCTAGTAGCAAATAAAAGGTTGCGGGTTTAGCCACCCGCAATTTTTACTTTAAATTTAAGGGTTTCTAAAATCCCTTTTAATTTTTCGCGATCATCGCCTTGAACTTCAATAATGCCTTCTTTTACCGCGCCACCTTGGCCCATTTTACTTTTTATGGTTTTAGCTAGCTTTTTTAGATCGTGCGCTTTTGGATCTATACCCACAACCAACATCACACCTTTACCTTTTCGGCCCTTCGTTTGGCGCTCTATGCGGATAAAGCCATCTTTAAATAGTTTTGCAGTGGGTTCTTGCTCAACCTTTGGCTGGCTAATTCGGCCCATATCGGTTGAATATACTAAGCGGTTATCACTCATAATTTACCTAAATAAACGTTTTTATTGATGTATTAAATAATAACAAATTTGCTGGCGAGTGTTTTTATTTTTGCTAAATACTTTTAACAGGTTATATTTAGGTCAAAGGAAATATTATTGGAGTTTATAATGAGTTTAACAAAGAGTTTATCGGTTGATGAAAGTACTTTAACGATACAAATTAAAGGCAAATTTGACTTTAATTTAGTGCAATCATTTCGCCAAGCCTATGCCCAAATTGAGCCTAAAACAAATAAAGTGATTATCGATTTAAGAGAGACCGACTACATGGATAGCTCTGCTCTTGGTATGTTGCTTAACATGAAAAAAACCATTGAAAGCCAGGTACAAACAATAGAGATCAGTAATTGTCAGCCTCAGCTTAAAAAAATACTGCAAATATCACGTTTTGATAAGAAGTTTGATATTAACTAATGACCCACGTACTTATTGTTGACGATCAGGCGCTTAATCGCATCCTGCTCGAAAAAATGCTGCTCGAAGAAAACTATAAAATATCAATTGCGTTTAACGGCCTAGAAGCACTTGAGGTGTTAGAAAAAGAAGCGATTGATATTGTTCTACTCGATGTACTTATGCCGGTAATGGATGGCTTTGAAGCTGCAAAGCTGATAAAGCAGCGATACAACGACGTTTATCTACCCATTATTTTTATTACTTCGCTTGAAGATCAAAGCAGCTTTGAGCGTTGTTTAGAAGTAGGCGGGGATGACTTTATTCAAAAGCCGTTTGAAAAAGTAATTTTAAACGCAAAAATTAAAGCGCACAGCCGTACGCGCGAATTAAGTAAAAAAGCCCATCAACAAAACACCTTACTTGAGTATCATCGCAATCAAATAGAGCGCGAGCACGAAATAATTGAGCACATTTTTAATAACTCGCTCGAAAACCAAGATAAGTTTAAAGACCATTTAGACTTTAGCCTTTCTCCTGCTTCTATGTTTAATGGTGACATGTTTTTAGTCGCGCAAAGCCCAATAGGCAATTTATATTGCATGTTGGGTGATTTTACCGGGCATGGGTTAGCGGCCGCGATTGGAGCATTGCCTGCATCACGGGTGTTTTACACTATGGTGCAAAAAGGCATGGCTGTTAACGATATCGCCTCTGAGATCAATATATTACTGCATAATTTACTGCCAGAGCACATGTTTTGCGCGGCGACTATTATTGAGCTCAGTGCCTCGGGAAAAAGTATTTCGGCCTGGCTTGGCGGCTTACCAGATGCGTACTTAATAAATACCGATGGTGAAGTTAAGCAAACGCTTGAGTCGCAACACATGGCACTGGGGATTTTAGACCGCGATGAATTTGAATATGAGCTAATTAATTTAGAAGTTGATAAAAACACCCGCTTGGTGCTTTCAACCGATGGCATAATAGAAACTAACAACGACGCCGATATTTTTTATGGTGAGCAGCGCTTTTTAGCTGCACTTAAAAGCAAGCCGATGATCAGCAGTCAGCGTGTTATAGATAATGTAAATACCTTTGCCAATGGCAGTGAGCAATTAGACGACTTAAGCTTAGTGCTGCTTAATTGTTTGCCGCTAACCCCAGAGCCTGAGGCCAAAGAGGCGTATTCTAATTTGGCATTTAACTTTTCACTTAGCTTGAACGCGCAGCAAATTAAATGCACAGACCCTGTGTATGATGTTGTTAATGTATTAAGCAGTGTTGAGGGGCTTAGGTCGCATCGCTCAAATATATTTTTATTGCTTTCTGAGGCGTATAACAATGCACTTGATCATGGTGTGTTAGGCCTTGATTCAGACATAAAAAAACAAGACGATGGCTTTTTTAAATACTATGAATTAAGAGAGCAAGCACTGAGTAAAATGAAAGAGGCGATGATTATTATTGATATGCGTTATTGCCCAGATACCTTGTGCTTGTACTTTATTATTTGTGACTCGGGCAGGGGATTCTCAAGTGACTCCTCTACACGTACCGAACTCAACGCAGAGTTTGGCCGTGGCTTATCGTTACTCGAAGAAGTGGCAGAAAAAGTCACGTATAACGCAAGTGGTAACCAAGTCGAAATGTGTTACAAGTTGCTATAGCTCAGAAAAAATTTCCATGTTATTATCTAGAAAATTTTAGATGTATGGATGGCCAAATGATTTCTTCTTACCTTGATATTGCGCAATTAAATATAGACCCACAATTAATTGCCAAAGAGCTAGAGCAGCTAGAACAGTATATTGCTGCAAGCGCGCTGCCGTCTGTACGTTGGGAATATCAAATTCCTGAACTCGGTGAAGGCGGTGCGTGTAGTTTGTTTGGTTATTTACAAGATGAGCCATTTAAACTTACTGATCACGTGAGCGCGACTTCACAAAACGAGCAAAAACTAGCAAACCTACAAAATATAGTTAATTACATAGAGCAGCAAACACAGGTCGATTGGTATGGTATTTATCAAGCGGTTGACACTGCTCAGGGTCCGCAATTATTAAAGCTGGCGTATCAAGGTGCGCCAAGCCGTCCACTGTTTCCTCTTACTGAAGCATTTGCAGCAGGCAGCAATAATGTACAAGTTGCATTGTCTAAGCGCGGGCGTGTAATTAACAACGTAGAAAACTATTTAGCACAAGGTGGCGAGTATTATACGTGCGACCCTAAAGTGAAAGCTGAAACCTGTTTACCCTTATTTAACGAGCAACATGAATGCGTCGGTATTATAGATGCAGAGGCATTTAGTAACGACTTTTTTGATAGCCGTACACTGGCTGTATTAGTTGCGTGCTGCATTAAAATTCCTCACTTTCTAGTGTAAATATCACTAGCCAAGAAGGTAAGCTTTTATGTTAAGCTTACTACAACAGCCAACCCCTAATTAATGATAAGAGATAGCTAATGTTCTCAGAATTAAAACCATTACCAACAGATCCTATTCTTGGCCTTATGGCAGCCTATAAACAAGATACAAACCCTAACAAGATTGATTTAGGTGTAGGTGTCTATAAAGATGAGCAAGGCAACACACCGGTATTAAAAGCGGTAAAAAAAGCTGAAGCATTTCGTTTAGAAAACGAAACAAGCAAATCTTACATTGGTTTAGCGGGTAACTTAGACTACTGTCAAAAAATGGAAAACCTGTTACTAGGTGAGCACCAAGCACTTTTAGCAAACCGCGTACGTACTGCACAAGCACCAGGTGGTACAGGTGCACTTCGCGTTGCCGCTGAATTTGTTAAGCGTTGCAATAAAGACGCAACATTGTGGGTAACTACGCCAACATGGGCAAACCACATTAGCTTGTTTGAAGCTGCGGGCTTAAACGTTAAAGAATACCCGTACTACGATTACGAAAACAAAGATCTATTGTTCGACGACATGATAAACACCCTTAAGCAAGTACCAAAAGGGGATATTGTGCTACTTCATGCTTGTTGTCATAACCCAAGTGGTATGGACTTAAACGAGACACAGTGGAACATAGTTGCTCAGCTTGCAAAAGAAGTTGGTTTTACACCACTTATTGATATTGCTTACCAAGGCTTTGGCTCATCACTTGAAGAAGATGCACGTGGACTACGTATTTTAGCTGATGCAGTAGAAGAGCTAATTATTTGTTCATCATGTTCTAAAAACTTTGGTTTATACCGTGAGCGTATTGGTGCGTGTTCAATTATTGCAAAAGACACTGCAACCGCTGATATTTCAAATTCAGTACTATTAAGCGTTGTTCGTAGTATTTACTCAATGCCTCCAGCGCACGGTGCTGACATCGTAAACACTATTTTAAGCAGCACAGAGCTTACACAAATGTGGCACAGTGAGCTTGATGAAATGCGTAATCGTATTAATGGTTTACGTAGCTTAATTAAAGAAAGCTTAGCAGCAAAAGAGATAGAGCAAGACTTTTCGTTTATTGAACGTCAACACGGTATGTTTTCTTTCTTAGGTATTAATAAAGAGCAAATTGCGCGCCTACAAAAAGAATACGGTATTTACATTGTTGGTTCTAGCCGCGTAAATGTAGCGGGTATTAGTGATACTAACATTGAGTATTTCGCAAACGCCGTTGCTGACGTTTGTAAATAATACTATTACTTAACAGTAATAAAAAACCGCCCAGCCTAAACTTTAGGCTGGGCGGTTTTTTTAGCTGTTATTTATACCAATTAGCCAGCGTTTGCCACCAATACTAATCCGCAATAATACTTAATTATTTTGCGGGGCTAAACGTGTCGCTACCTGCGTTAAAAAGCTCTCATTTAGAACACCTAAATAGCGATTTTTTTGCCGAGCTATCAACACGTTTATCCACTCTCAAAGTAGATTACTTAATTAAGCGAATTGGTATAACTATAATTACAGCACTATTCGCTATCGATTAAGTCTTCTACGCCTACAATCAGCCATGGAGCATCTGAGCTGGTAGCACGCTCAAGGTGCCAAATCTCTAAAATAGGCTCTTCTTTTTTATCGTCTAAGTCGCGGTATTTGCCTTTAAATTGCACACTTACTTGCCACGAATTTGCAGTTGTTTCAGCGCGTACCAGCTCGGCATCAATAAACATCACCTCAGTCGCTACCCGTTCAATCGCTTCGCGCTCAGTTTTAAACTCTTGAGCTAACGATGGGCTTAAATACTCAGCCATCGTGGCGTAATCAGCATTATTCCAAGCAGTTTGCATAGTGTGATAGTGGCTACGTGCGCCTTGTAAAAAGCCATTTACGTCAAAATTAGGGGGTAAATTGAAAGGCACTTGCTCAGTGTGTGCGCTTTGCTGGGTAAAACCACTGCTGGTAGATTGCTCAGGGGCAGTTTGCTTAAAAGCAGTGTGCCCCGTAGCGTGTGTACCGGCTAATTGCGGAGAGTGGCGAGCGCGCATAAACCCCGTAATAAGTTTGAACAAAATAAAGGCAACGCCTGCTAATAAAATAATTTCTAATAGCTGCATGCCCTCAAAGTTATCTCCTAGCATAGCGGCAATTAAACCGCCGGCTAACAATCCGCCTAATACGCCGGTCATAATGCCTTTTTTACTGCTTTTTGTCTTGGCTGCAGGTGCTGTGGTATCGGCTTTTTGCTTTTGTGTGGTTTGTTGTGTTGCTGGGGTTGTACCGCGTTTACTACTACCAAACTTTTTGCGTGCGTGTGCATCAAAACTTGCTGTACACAGTAGTGCAAGTAATGAAAATATAACGATGATGTTCTTCATGTAATTCCCTAAGTTAAACTGAGCGGTGAGTATAATTAACTTTTCAGTAAAAATTAATAATTACATTTAAAATCAATTGTTTTGGATGAAAAATGAGCGCTGAATAGGCACAAAAAAACCGCTCAGTGTTACTCAGCGGTTTTTAGTCGTTAAGCGCTAGTTACAGCCAGCGAATAGCATTGGTAACCCGTTCGTTGTACACATTAATTGGCGCGCCGGTATTAGCCACTAAAATAGTATCGGCTTTATCGCCTCGATTAATATGACCTGCAAAGCGCGCATCATGAAATTCATCTTCGCCAAACCCAAACGATTTATTCTCAGAAGGAACAATAAAGACCGTCATGGGGCCAAAGTCCGACTCAAAAATTAAGTGCAGACCTTTTTCACCTTTAAAGTCGCAAAACATCGCATAAGTAATTTTACCTGGCAGCTCTTCTATATGAGCGCCTAGCAGTGCAAGCTTATCGTTAACGCTTTGTAGGCTAATAGCATTGGTTTTTTCAAGGGCGGTAATTTCATGGTAAACATGGGTTAAAGCATGTTCGCCTGCTTCATGGGCAATGTGTTGCTCTGTGCTAAAAAAGAATGCGCCAATAGCTACAAAAAAAGACGCGGCTAAGGCTAAGTGAACACGGTCAAACTTAAAACGTGAGCGTGCATCTACAACGTTATCCCCAGTTGCTTGCTCTTCTTGCATTGCTTTTTCTTTTAACGAGGTGTTTAAAAGAATACGTTCAGCAAGGTTGTCAGGCACAGGCACATCTAACGCATCTTGAATTTGTTTATCAAAGTCTTTCATATCGCTTATAAAGTTTTGTCGCTCAGAGCTCTCTTTAGCAAACTCTAAAAGCTCCTTATCTAAATCGTTTGGCTGCGCAATAGTGCGTCGACGAAACTCAAGTTCATCCATTATTTTGATGCCCCTTTAAGTTGTTCATCATCACGGCTTAAAGCCTCTTTAAGTTGGTTTCTGGCACGGTATAAACGAGTCATAACCGTGTTTTTATTTAAATCGAGAATCTCTGCTATTTCTTCACCAGAGCACCCCATAACAACTTGCAGAAGTAAGGGTTCTCTGTATTCATCAGATAGCAGCGCAATTTGGCGTTGGATAACCGTTTGCTCCATTTCATCATCTAACGAATGGCTGGTTTCATCGACAAGTGTATCGTTTTCTACATCGCTGTAGTCAAACTGCTTGCGCTCAAAGCGACGTGCATTTTCTCTGCGCAAAATAGTCAGCAGCCACGGCTTGGCGGCTTTTTGATCCAATAATGAGTCAAGCGAGCGCCAAGCACGTAAAAACGTTTCTTGTACTAGGTCATCTGCAATATGTGGGTCACGGCATAACCAATAAGCAAAGCGATAAAGCTCCTTATTATATACATGGACCAAGGCTTCATAGCGCTTTTGTTTCTCTGCCATATCAACTAAGACCTGATTATTTGATTTTTTCTTTCCAAGCATAAGTACTTTTTTAATTAAAATTTATTATTTAATGCATGAAAAGACCTAAATTTATCAAACTAGTTAATAAAGGTCTTTTAATACAGCTTGTTGCGACTTTGTACGTTGAACTTGGTGCTGCTCAATTATGTTAATAATAGCATTAAGATCGACATCTGCACTGCTATTTGCATAAAGAGCTGACTGTAAACGGTTAACCTGCGTCGCCAGTTCATCATTATTGATGTTGTGTATTAACGTATCTATCGCAGCCACCTTTTTGCCCGTAAGCTTAATCGCTACCTCATTTAGTTCGCTATAAAATGCATTGAGATTATTTGATTTAGCTGCATTTTTAAGCGCGTTTAATGAAAGCGTTTGGGCTTTATTTACAGATACACTGTTATTTTTTTGCTCATTATTAGTAGAACGGCTTAACCAATAAAAAATTGCAGTGATTATCCAAAAAATATACCCAAGCACGGCAACAATAATTAACCAAAGCGGAATAACATTTTGCGGCGCGGCTATTGTTGTATTGGGCTGCTGTGTATTACTTACTTTATTAGCAGGCAAAGTTGGCTCACCTGTATTAAGGTTGTCGTTTGCAATAGCACCTGGGTTTATAGCATTGGCGCTAGGAGTTACCGTTATAGTGCGCTCAGGCAATGTAGCGTAACTAATGCGGTTTATTTTGGTGTTATACCAAGGCAGTGTTATTTCTGGGAGGGTGTAGGTGCCCGCTTTTTGTGGTAATAACGCAAATGACGCTGTTTGCTGAGATACAACCCGTCCGTTTCTTACGGCATTGTTTGTTTCTACATCATCGGGGTAACTGCGAATTCCCGCAATGGTTTTCATATCAATTTCGGGCAGTTGCTCTTTAGTAACCCCTAACGCGGTTAAAGTAATAGTGCGTGTAATAGGCGTGCCAACTTCTACTGTATTTTCATCAGGCTGCCACTGCTCATCAATATTAACTAACTCACTGGGTAGCCATGCGCCTTTATAGTTTGCCGGAATAGGTTTTATCTCAAGTTGCTGATCATCCCCTAAAGCCGACACCTCTAATTGGCGGTAATTTTGCTGTACACGGCCTTGAAACGTAGGGCCAACAATGGTGTATACACCACTTTTTTGCGGTTGTAGTAAGTATTCTCGGGTGATCACTAAATAACGTTTACCATCTACAAGCTCATAGCTTTCGGTTTGTTTACCTAATTGTGTAAGCTGTGCATCTTGCATACTGGGCGTACTTAGGCTGCCATCAAGCAGCTCTTTTGCTAGGTAGAGTTTAATCGTATATACGCCAGCTTCTTGAACAAACAACGAGTCACTTGAGAGCGATGTTTTTAAAAAAATATCGTTATTTTTATCAGCATCGGCAGCGCGCTTTGCCACTTTTAATTTTATTGGCTGCGAGCTTAAACCGGCCACGTTAAATGCCGGAATGGTGTATTCACCTTCATTACGGGTCATTAACTTAACAGACCAGGTTGTTTGCTTATTAATGCTGCCATTTATAATGTTGGTGCGCGTACTTAAACTTGTTGGCCCAACTACAAAGTCTTTAAGTAACACCGAGGTGTCGGGTTGCTCGCTTTTTATTGTGTCGTCAACTGAAATGTTAAGCATAAAAAATTCGCCAGCAAGGACTGGGTTTTTATCTACACTTGCCTCTAATTTGGTGGCGGCCCATGATGGCATCGCACTTAATAGCAATAAACAGCAAAATAATCGCATTACCATGATTTTTCTACTCCTGTAGGGCGACGTTGATATTGTCTTTTTTGGGCTTCTAATTGCATTTTATTCCGTAATAAAATTGCCGGATCGTCCGGTACTTTTCTTAATAACTGGTTAAGCTGCTGGGCTTTTTCTTTCTCTTCGTTGGTGAGCTCACGCGTTTGTGCTTGCGCGGCTTGTTGTTGAGCGTTTTGCTTTTGCTCATCTGTTAACGTTTGCTGCTGCGCTGTTTGCGGCTGAGTATTTTCAGCTTGTTCTTCGTTTGTTTGCTCAGGCTGTTTTTGCTCTTGATTAGCTTGTGGCTGAGTTTCTAGTTCTGGCTCATTTTGTTTATCTGATTGTGAACCCGACTCAGCACTTTGTTGGTCTTGCTCAGTGTCAGACCCATCACTTGGCTCACCTTGCTGATCTTGTGATTGCTCGCCTTGACTTTGCTCTGATTGAGAATCGCTATTTTCACCTTGTTGGTTTTGATCTGATTGCTGATTGTTTTGTTGCTCACTTTGATCAGATTGTTGCTGGTTATCTTGCGAATCACCCTCTTGCTGTTGCTGCTGTTGCTCGAGCAACTGCTCAACCAAAGCTTGGTTATCAGCGGCTTCGCTAAAGTTAGGTTGTAGCGTTTGTGCTTGTTTGTAAGCATCTATGGCTTGTTCTAGCTGTCCTGATTTGGCAAGCGCGTTGGCATAGTTATAAAAACCAGTGGCTGATTTATCTTTACTAAAGGCTTCTAGTGCGGCATCAAAATTACCTTGTTGGTACAATGCAGACCCTTTTAAGCTGCTTAAGTCGGCATTGGCGGCCCGTTCAAAATCTTTATCTTTATAAGCATCAAGCGCTTGCTGATCAGTGTTTTTTAAAAAAGAGGGGAGCTCTAATGCACTTGCCTGTTGGGTTGGCAAAACGCTGAGTACTAAAAAGGCGCCTACAAATGCTGCACTTCTAAATAAATAAAGGCCTAAGGGCAGTAAAATAAGTAACCCATATATACCTGCGTCTATGCGCCACAGGGCATGGCTTTGTTTTTCATCTTTTAATAACTCACTGTTGGCACTTGGTGCAAAAGTGGCTATGTCACTGCTGCTTGGTTGGTAAAGGGCAAACTTTCCTCCACTGCGCGTCGCTAGGCTTTTTAAGCGGCTTATATTAATGGTGGGAATAACTATTTGACCGTAGCTGTCTTTTAAAAAACCGCCTTCAGGTAATTTAATAGGAGCGCCTTGCTCTGTGCCTACGCCATAAATATTTAGCCGATAAGAAGAATTACTGGTAAAGCTAGTAATATCGCTTTGCTCTTCTTGGTCTATGCCATCGGTGACTAATATTATATCGCCATCAATATAGCCTGCTTGCGTTAAAAGCTCTTTTGCCATATCAAGGCCAGCTAAAACATTAGAGCCTTTGTCGGGCATAATGTCTGGGCTTAGACTCGGAATTAAATTAGTAAGCGTAGTGGCATCGTTTGTAAGTGGCGAGATAGTAAATGCACTACCGGCATAGGCAACTAAAGCGGTGTCGCCTTCTTTAAATAGCTCAATCATATCGAGTGCTTTAAAGCGTGATTGCATTAAACGATTTGGTGCTATATCGGTACTGTACATTGAGTACGACATATCCATTACAATCACACGGGCACTTTTACTTTGAAATACAGGGACCTGTTTTTCTTCAAAACTAGGACCTGCACTAAAAATAATAGCTAAACAGCAAAATACAGCGAGCAGCCAAAGTGGCTGGCTGGCTTTAGTGTTTGACTCGTTCATAATAAACGGCGCCAAATGAGGGGCAATTAGGTTATCTGCGCTTTGTTTTTTATGCTTAATAAAGGCTATAAAAAACAACGCAAGTGCAGGTATTAAAAGCCACAAAACAGCGGGACGAATAAATGTAAAGTCCATTAGTTAGGCTCCTTTAATGCACGTAAGGTGCTTAACATTACTTTTAAACTAATGAGTAAAATAGCAATAAGTAGTGGGTAGTAAAACAATGAGCTTTGCGGGCGAAATGTTTGCTCATCTGCGCTAATTGGCTCTAACTTATCAAGCTCTGCGTAAATTTGCTGAAGGCCAGCTACATCTTTGGCTCTAAAATATAACCCACCGGTTTGTTCGGCAATGTCTTTTAACAAGCTTTCATCTAAGCTGCCTCCACTCATACCACCCATATTAAATAGGCTAAATCCACGGGGGTTATCTGAGCCTACACCTATGGTATATACTTTTATGCCTTCTTCGCGGGCAAGGAGTAGGGCATCTTCAGGTTTTAAATTACCTGCGGTGTTTTGGCCATCGGTTAATAGCACCACAATACGGTTGCTTTTATCTTTGTTGGCAAAACGCTTTACTGATAAACCTAGCGCATCGCCAATAGCAGTGGCACGTCCAACTAAGCCTATTTGAGACTCACTGAGCATTTTACTTACGGTTTTAACATCGCGAGTCAGTGGCGTTTGTAAAAATGCGGTGTCGCCAAATAATATTAGGCCTAACCTGTCGCCTTGGCGCTGTTCTATAAAGTCACTCAATACCGCTTTTACCATAGTGAGGCGATCAACATATTGGCCGTTGTAAGCCATGTCTTGTTCGGTCATTGAGCCAGATAAATCGACCGCAAGCATTATATCGCGCCCTTCGTTTGGTAATGAAATAGGGTCGTCTAACCATGTCGGGTTGGCTGCAGCAGTGACCAGTAATAGCCAAAGTAGCCATTCAAAAATAGTTAGTTTACGTGCGCTTTTTTCAAGGCTTTGGCTGGCTAAATTATGTTTGGCAAAGCTTGGAATACGTAACCGGGTATGGGCGTTACTGGCAGCAGGTTTTAATAATAAAAGTAATAAGGGCAGCGGTAGTAATAAAAACAACCATGGCCAGCTAAATTCAAACATGTACTGGCTCCTTTAGTTTAAATTGCTTTATGGCTTGGCGTAATTTTTCGTTAAGCGCGTCATTGGTTTGCTGCGCATTATACAGGCTTAAAAGCTCATGCTCGGTAAAGCTTAAACCGGTTAAGGTATTAAGTGTGTTACACCAGTTAGCTGTTGATTGCGTTGCTAGGCGTTTATCGTAATACTCTATTACTAGGCGCTTTAAAATAATATGAAGTGTTTGCGCGCTTTGCTCGCTGTGGCTTAAATCGATTGCGTAGCGCTTAGGCTTTTTAAATTTATAATTTTTGTAAAACCAAAAAGCAGCTGCACAGATTGCTATGAACAGCAGGGTAATAATAACCCACCAAGCAGGGGCAAGTGGCCACCAACTAACTTGGCTTGGCGCTATTATATCGTGCAGGCCATCGAGTGGATTGGTTTGCATGGTTATTTTCTCACTAATTGCAGCTCAAGCGGGCTCGCTGCATTGAATGATATTAAGTTAAGACCCGATTTAGTTAAGCGATTTAGGCGTGTGCTAAATGCTTGCTCGGCGTTTTTTGCAAAGCGCTCTCTAAAGCTTTTATCCATAAGCGGTAGCGCAAAATCTTGGCCGTTGGCATTAACAGTGACAGCGTTTTTAAACGCGGGGAGCGTATGTTCAAACGGATCACTTATATGACAGCCTATCAGCTCACAGTGGCGGCTTAATATTTCTAATTGTTTAAAGCTTGCATCATCTAAGGCATTAAAGTCAGAGACTAAATACACTAAGCTGCCAGGTTTAGCTAAGTGGTTAAGGCGTTTTAAATTATCGCTAAAGTTGTTGGTTGCTTGTTTGTCTATATTGTTAAGTGCTTGCTGGTGGCTGTCGCATAGATTATGACACAGCTTTAATACCGCTTTTTCGCGGGCGCTGGGCTTTAGTTCTAAATGCGAGTGTTGATTAAACACAATACCGCCAATTCTATCTCCGCGTTGACACGCCGACCACGCAACTAGCGCGCTAATGTGCGCAGCCTGTACCGACTTAAGCAGCAGCTTTGAGCCAAATAGCATAGAGTTTGAAAAATCAGTAAATACAAAAACTGGGCGCTCTTTTTCTTCTTGAAAAAGCTTTGTATGGGTTTCGCCGGTACGCGCTGTTACTCGCCAGTCAATAGAGCGAATGTCATCACCTTGCTGGTAATGACGCACTTCGGCAAACTCCATGCCTCGGCCTTTATGGGGCGCAAGGTATTGCCCAGTTAAACTGTTTTTAATTTTAACTTTAGGTGCCAGCTCTAATAACTGTGCTTTAGCTTTGTAATACAGCAGTTCTTTTAGCGCTAAATTTACACCGTGGCTGTGGCTTTCTTTTAGCCACGCCTTTGAGTCTAATTGTGTTTGCATAACTTAGGGTACGGCTACAAGTTCAACAATGCGGCTTATAACCTGATCTTTAGTAATGCCATCAGCCTGTGCTTCGTAGCTTAAAATAATACGATGGCGCAGTACATTATGTACAACGGCTTGAATGTCATCGGGTGCTACAAAATCGCGGCCATGTAACCAAGCGTGGGCACGGGCACATTTATCAAGTGCAATGGTAGCACGCGGGCTTGCGCCAAACTCAATCCAACGGCCAAGTTGCTCATCAAACTTAGCTCCTTCACGAGTGGCAATAATAAGCTGTACTAAATATTGCTCAAGCGGCTCGGCTAAATACAAGCCTAAAATAGCTTGGCGAGCGGCAAATAAATCGCTTTGGGTAATTTGTTGCATAACCGCTTGTTGTTCATTAAGTGCTTCACCACGGGTTAACCGCAGTATGTCTAGCTCGTGCTCTGCACCTGGGTAATCAATGCTTAAATGTAATAAAAAGCGGTCTAATTGTGCCTCTGGCAGCGGGTAAGTCCCTTCTTGCTCCAGCGGGTTTTGGGTCGCCATTACCATAAACAAATCGCTTAGCGGATAGGTGTTTTTGCCTACCGTTACTTGGCGCTCTGCCATGGCTTCTAGTAGTGCTGATTGTACTTTTGCTGGGGCACGGTTTATTTCATCGGCTAAAATAAGGTTATGAAATAAAGGGCCTTTCTCAAACACAAACTCGCTGGTTTGTTGGCGATAAATATCGGTGCCAGTTACATCGGCAGGTAATAAGTCGGGCGTAAACTGTACGCGCTGGAACGAGCCTTCAATACCTTTAGCAAGGGCGTTAACAGCACGGGTTTTTGCAAGCCCTGGCGGGCCTTCTACTAATAGATGGCCATCAGCTAAAATGGCAATAAGGAGTGCTTGAGTAAGCTCTGGCTGGCCAATAATTTGTGTATCTAAGTACGTTTTTAATTGTTTGAATGCGTTAGCTGCCATAATAAATAGACTTCCTCGTCAGCTGGATTTGTACCTAATTTATTTTAGGTGATTAATACTGACCTAGTTATAAGGTTTATAAGTGAGTAACTCAAGAGTTAGACTGTATTTTTAAAAATAGTTCGTTATTTTTTAACGGTTTTTAGCGTACCACAAAACTTTGTAAAAACGCGTAAAAAAGCCTATTGTGGTAGTCAATATTAAGCACTATGTATATATCTACCTTTAGTGCTTTTGTATAAATTTGTGTTTATCTATTGGCTTTAGCACACGGGTTGTTTAGAATCGAGGAAAACAAACAGGTCAGACCTGTCAGCGGGAGAGCATAAATGTCTGAGCAAAACATACTAAAAACACCAAAAGGCGACCGTATTGCCATCGTTAGCGGCTTACGTACTCCTTTTGCAAAACAAGCAACAGCGTTTCACCATGTACCAGCCCTTGATATGGGTAAGTTGGTGGTCAACGAAATGCTTGAACGATTAAATTTCGACAAGTCAGAAATCGATCAACTTGTATTTGGTCAAGTAGTACAAATGCCAGAAGCGCCAAATATTGCACGTGAAATTGTTTTGGGTACGGGTATGCCAGTAGGCGTAGACGCGTATTCAGTATCGCGTGCGTGTGCTACCAGCTTTCAGGCCATTGCTAATGTAGCTGAGTCTATTATGGCAGGCTCTGTAAATGTAGGTATTGCCGGTGGCGCCGACTCATCTTCAGTATTACCTATTGGCGTAAGTAAAAAATTGGCAGGTAGCTTAGTTGATTTAAACAAAGCACGTACCTTAGGCCAGCGTTTACAAATATTCTCAAAATTGCGTTTAAAAGATTTATTACCAGTACCGCCTGCGGTTGCTGAATACTCAACAGGCCTTTCAATGGGGCAAACTGCTGAGCAAATGGCTAAAACACATAACATAAGCCGTGAAGATCAAGATGCACTAGCGCATCGCTCGCATTCACTTGCAACCCAAGCATGGGCCGATGGCAAGTTAAAAGATGAAGTAATGACGGCACACTTACCGCCATATAAAAGCTTTATTGAAGAAGATAATAACATTCGTAAAAATTCTACAGTTGAAGGCTACGCTAAGCTTAAACCAGTATTTGACCGCCAACATGGCTCGGTTACCGCTGCAAATGCAACACCATTAACCGATGGTGCAGCTGCCGTACTGATGATGAGCGAAAGCAAAGCAAAAGCACTAGGCTACGAAATTTTAGGTTATGTACGTAGCTTTGCGTTTTCGGCAATTGGTGTAGAAAAAGACATGCTAATGGGCCCAGCGCATTCAACGCCTATCGCACTTGATAGAGCAGGAATTACACTTGCTGATTTAGATTTAATTGAAATGCACGAAGCCTTTGCATCGCAAACACTAGCCAATATGAAAATGTTTGCATCAGATAAGTTTGCGCAAGAGCAACTTGGTCGTAGCAAAGCAATTGGCGAAATTAACATGGATAAGTTTAACGTTAACGGCGGCTCACTAGCATATGGTCACCCATTTGCAGCAACCGGTGCTCGCTTAATTACGCAAAGCTTACACGAGCTTAAACGTCGTGGTGGCGGTTTAGCATTAACAACAGCGTGTGCTGCTGGTGGTTTAGGTGCAGCCTTTGTATTGGAGAGCGCGTAATGACAGATTCAGTATTTAATTTAACGGTAGATGAAAACAAAATTGCCGTAGTAACCATTGATGTGCCGGGTGAGAAAATGAACACCCTGCGCGACTCATTCGCTGATGACTTAAAAGCTTTACTTGAAGCGGCTAAGCAAGAGTCAGTAAAGGGGATGGTATTTATAAGTGGTAAAAGCGATAACTTTATCGCGGGCGCTGATGTAAAAATGCTTGATAGCGTGCAAAAGCGTGAAGATGCGTTAGCAATTAGTGAACTTTGTCATCAAGCCTTTTTTGATATGACAAAACTACCTTATACAACAGTAAGTGCAATACATGGTGCTGCGCTTGGTGGTGGTTTAGAGTTTGCTTTAGCGTGTGATTACCGCGTAGGCACAGATAGCGATATGACTAAAGTAGGCCTGCCTGAAGTACAACTTGGTTTATTACCAGGTGGCGGCGGTACGCAGCGTTTAACTAAAATTGTAGGCATTCAAAAAGCACTTGAATGGATGCTAACAGGCAAGCAGATTCGCCCTAAGCAAGCTAAAAAAGCAGGCGTATTAGATGATGTAGTACCACAAAGCGTATTACTAAAAGTCGCTAAAGAATTTGCCGCTAAGAAAAAGCCTGCAGATAAAGAGCCAAAGCTTGATAAAGTAAGCAAATTATTAGAGTCAAACCCGTTTGGCCGTAACTTTATCTTTAAAAAAGCCAAAGAAAACGTCCTTAAAAAAACCGGCGGACATTACCCTGCGCCGCTTGCAATTATTAAGGCTGTGCGTGCAAGTGTAGAGCTTGATAAATTAAAAGCATACAAAACAGAAGCTGAAAGCTTTGCAACACTTGTAATGAGTGATGAATCTAAAGCGCTTCGCGGTATTTTCTTTGCAACCACTGAAATGAAAAAAGAGTGGCGCAACGACGATGCGCCAGCAATTAGTAAAACAGCTGTTTTAGGTGGCGGCCTAATGGGTGCCGGTATTGCGCATGTAAGCGCAGTAAAAGCCAAAGTACCTGTACGTATTAAAGATGTAGCAGAGCAGGGCATTAGTAATGCCATGAACTACACCTACAAAATTTTAGATAAGCGCCTTAAACGCCGCATTATGTCTAAAGCTGATATGCAGTTAACAATGAACCGTATTACCGGTACTACCGACTACAGTGGCTTTAAACACATTGATTTAGTAGTAGAAGCTGTTTTTGAAGATTTAGCCTTAAAGCAAGGTATGGTTGCCGATATAGAGCAGCAATGCCAAAGCAATACTATTTTTGCAAGTAACACGTCATCACTGCCTATTTCACAAATTGCAGCACAGGCACAGCGCCCTGAAAACGTGATAGGCCTGCATTACTTCTCGCCAGTTGAAAAAATGCCACTCGTGGAGATTATTCCGCACGAAGGGACTTCACAAGAGACTATAGCGCGCGTAGTTAACTTTGCACGTAAGCAAGGTAAAACGCCCATTGTGGTAAAAGACATGGCAGGTTTTTACGTAAACCGTATTTTAGCGCCTTATGTAAATGAAGCAGCTAATTTAATGCTTGCCGGTGAGCCAATTGAAAAAATTGATGCAGCCCTTGTAGAGTTTGGTTTCCCAGTTGGGCCGCTTGCTTTACTTGATGAAGTAGGGATTGATATAGGCTCTAAAATTGCCCCAATTCTTGAAAAAGAATTAGGCGAGCGATTTAAAGCGCCTGATGCATTTTCTCGTATGATTGATTCAAAACGCCTAGGCCGCAAAACGGGTCGTGGTTTTTATGAGTACGATAAAAAGAGCAAAAAAGTTGACGAGTCAGTGTATGAGCTATTAGGTGTAACCCCTGCACCGCGTTTAAATAAAAGCGAAATTGCTAAGCGCTGTGTATCACAAATGCTTAACGAAGCCGTGCGTTGTTTAGACGATGGCATTATTGCCAGCCCACGTGATGGCGACATTGGCGCTATATTTGGTATTGGCTTCCCACCATTTTTAGGTGGACCGTTTAGCTATATGGATAAATTGGGTGCCAGCAAGGTTAGCTCTGATATGTCTACATTAGCTAATAGCAATGCAAATTTTGCCCCATGCGACACGTTAGTAAGTATGGCTGAATCAGGCGCTAAGTTTTTTCAAACGCAGCCTGTTGCAGATGAGCCAAGCCCAGCACCTGTTGCTGAACAAGCTATAGAAGCAGAGCCTGCTGATGAGCAACCTCAAGAAGAGAGCGTTGACTCACCAAAACAAGACTCGTAAAACAGCTTGATTAAAAAAACCGCATTATATGCGGTTTTTTTATATCTGCTATTTGTAAATATAGAATTCTAGGGCGCAATAATACCAACCCGCAATAATACTTAATCATTCTGCGGGGCTAAACGTGTCGTTACCTGTGTTAAAAACGTGCATTTATAAAACCTAAATTGCCAGTTTTTATTTAGTTATCGACAGGTTTTTACCCTCAAATAAGACTTATAATTAAGTGGCTTGCTATAAAGTATGTTAGCTTAATTTGCAGCTAAGCAGATAAGAGGTAAACCATTATGCAGTTGTTTACAGCACGATTGGCAATGCGCCCGCTTCAAAGCAGTGATTGGCCATTATTTTTGCAGTTACATCAAAATCCTACCGTGATCCGTTATTGCTACGATATGCCCAGCGAAGCGTTTGTACGCAGCCGCTTTGAACAACGTTTAAAAAGTTGGGATAGCACTTCTACTCATCCACTTTGCCTTGTGGTATTTGATAAGCATTCAAATGAGCCCATGGGTGTAACGGGGTTTACATACGAACTTGAGCAAGCTGAGCTAGGCTATTTGTTTTTACCCGCGTATTTTAATCAAGGCTTTGCCAGTGAGTCATTGCGTGCCGTGATTGAGTGGGCATGGCAACAATGCGGTATTACACAGTTTAAAGCCGTGGTTACAAAGGGGAATATAGGGTCTGAAAAGGTATTACAAAAGTGTGGATTAACGTTAACTGGCATTAATACGCAAGCGCACACTATTAATAATACACGTTATGACGATTTGATATACACATTAAAATTGTAGCAAATAGGGCTAGCAAGCTAGCCCGTGATGGTGGTTTCTATAGATGTGCTTCAATTGCTTTACGGTCTTTTTCTGGCATATTCTCAACAACTAATTTGAACGAATTATCGATCATTCTTTCAATTTCGCCTTGTGGAATAGAGCCATCTAATATCACCGTATTCCAAAGCCGCTTGTTCATATGATAGCCAGGGATCACCGCAGGAAAAATATCACGCAATTTAAGTGCTTCATCGGGATCGCACTTTAAATTAAGCCACCAAATAGGATCTCCATCATCATTAACGTCTCCATCATTACCTAAGGCAAGGGTGGCAAACATTTTATGATTTACTTTATAAACATCAACCTCTTGAGCAAATGGTTTTGTCACTTGCACCAAGGGCTTCTTTACTAAATACTCATGTACTGTGTTTTGGTCCATGATCCAATCCTTGAAGTCATACTCGGTAGAGATACCATAGCAGTTTTTTTCGCTTTTGATTATAGGTATTTAGTTTTAAATTAAAAATTTGCAAGTCTATATTAAATGTAGCCCCAAATTAACGTATTTTTAGTTGAACAATACCCAGTTCGTGGTATGTTTCTGGCAATCAAAAAAATAATAGGAAAACCCCCATGCCAAAGGCGAGTGAAGTTAAAAAAGGAACCGCGATTGAGTTTAATAATCGCGTGTTGGTAGTTAAAGATATTGTACGTTCAGTACCACAAGGTCGTGCAGGCGGTAGTTTGTACCGTATGCGTTTATACGATGTAGTAACAGGTGCAAAAGTAGACGAAACCTTCAAAGACAGCGACATGCTAACCCTAGCAGATTTAACTCGCCGCGAAGCAATGCTTTCTTACATTGATGGCGATGAATACGTGTTTATGGATAATGAAGACTACACGCCGTATAACTTAAACAAAGAGGCGATTGCAGAAGAAATTCAATTCGTTAACGAAGAAACGCAAGGCGTACACGTTATTGTAATTGATGGCTCGCCTGTAGGTTTAGATTTGCCATCAAGCGTAGAGCTGGTTGTTGAAGAAACAGACCCTTCAATCAAAGGCGCTTCTGCCAGTGCACGCTCTAAGCCTGCACGCCTGAGCACGGGCTTAACCATTTCGGTGCCTGAGCATATATCTACGGGCGACCGTATCCGTATTAATACGGTTGAGCACAAGTTTATGGGTCGCGCTGAAAAGTAACCCAAGCTATACAATAAAGCTGGAAAGCTGGCGCTATGCCGGCTTTTTTTATGCCTAAATTTTTAAACTAGGTAATAGTAATCTGCATCAATACTTAATTTATATGCGCTGATAGCTAAAATGGCGACTCATTGGCTTATCAAGCCTGCTGCTTTAAAAGTGTGTTATTTGCCGTTAAAATGCGCAGCGTTGTTTTGAGCTCAACTGGGGTGATGTTTGCTTTTCGTTTTTATTAATGCTCTATGTGCTTTGGCCATTTACATTCAAGCGCTTAAAAAAGGCATGCCAATTAAACGGTGGATTTTATTAGGGGCGCTAATAGGCCCTGGCGCATGGTGCTTATTCGGTTTGCATTACAGGCGTGCTTTTATACGCAACGTAGGAGCTGGTGCGTGTATATGGCGCCCGTAACATTACCTTATTTGCGCTAAATGTTTATTAGCACTAATAAGGCTTGGCGTAGAGTTGCTTTGTTGCTGTTTTAAAAAGGCCGTAAATTCATCTTTTGAAAGCGGTTTTGAATAGAAGTAGCCCTGTACGGTTTCACAATTTAGCGTTTTAAGTATGTCAATTTGGCTTGCTTGCTCCACACCTTCAGCAACCACATGTAAATCGAGGTTTTGCGCAATCGTCACGATAGAGTCAACCATGTTGCGGCCACGTTCGGTTTTCATGTCATCAATAAATGCTTTGTCTACTTTTAAGGTATTCAGCGGAAATTGTTTTAAGTACGCTAAAGATGAATAGCCTGTACCAAAATCGTCCATGGCTAAATGAATACCACGGGCACTTAGCGAGCGCATAATTGCAATGGCTTCTTGTGGGTCGTCCATTACCGTGCCTTCGGTAATTTCCAGCTCTAAAAAGTAAGAAGGTAGCTCGTTTTTTTGCAATATCACGTCAATACGGGTCGTTAAATCTGGCAAGCTAAACTGCTTAGCCGATAAGTTAACTGCAACGCGGCCGCTAAATAGTCCATCGTCTAGCCATTGTTTTACATCGCGACATGCTTTGTTTAAAACCACTTCACCAATTTCTATTATTTGCCCGGTTTCCTCAGCAATAGGAATAAATACACCGGGGCTGATAACGCCTTTTTTAGGGGTTATAAAGCGCACTAATGCTTCCATTCCGGTAAGTTTACCAGTGCGAATATTCATTTTTGGTTGGTAATACACTTCAAAATGGTTTTCTTTTAGACCAAAGCGCATTAGGTTTTCTATTTGTAAGCGTTTAACCGCTTGGCGGTTCATGGTGTCGTTAAAAAACAGGTAACTATTGCCTTTCTTTTTAGCATGATACATTGCGGTATCTGCGTTTTTTAATAACAGCTCTGGGGTACTGCCATCTTCAGGGAATAACACTATGCCTACGCTTGAGGTAATAGCGAGCTCGTGGCCTGCCATTTTAAATGGGGTCGCAATTGCAGCTAAAAATTGCTTTGCCATGCGAGTAATAACATGAATATCATTAGTATCTGCCATAACTAAGGCAAATTCATCACCCCCTAAGCGGTAAAAAACATCATTCTCACGGGTTAATTTATTTAATCGCATAGCCAGTTTTGCTAACAGGCTGTCGCCTAGCTGGTGGCCTAATGAATCATTAATTTTTTTAAAATTATCTAAATCAAATACCAAAAGGGCATGGTGGGTATTTTGTTTTACTAGCTTTTGTAGGTCGGTAAAAAATAAATTTCTGTTAGGTAAACTGGTCGTACGGTCTCTATTTGATAAATTATGCAGTTGCGATTGTGCATTTTTACGTTCGGTTAAATCTGAATAAACCACTACATAGTTTGTTATTTGGTGTTGTTCGTTTTTTATCTCATCAATAGAAATCTCTATTGGCAGTAACACTCGCTCACTATTGCGCAGTTTTACCTCTTGTTGAATTCGCTCACGCTCTCGTACTATATTTTTAATGTTTTCTGTGTAGCTTTTATCGTAACCAGGTAAGTTAAAAGGCTTTTTGAGATATTGCTCTCTAACGCCACCAAAAAGCGTTAAAAAGCTGGGGTTAATATCAACTAAGTTAAAGTTTTTATCATATATAGCAAGTGCATCAGTGAGTGATTCTACACACTTAGCAAATAAATTGAGGCGCTCTTGTGTTGATTTTAACACTGAAATATCGCGCACTGTGCCGGTCATTCTCAGTGGCGCTAAGTTGGCATCTTTTTCTATTATTTTTCCGCGGTCTAATACCCAGTGCCAGTGGCCAAAGGTGTCTTTAATACGGTAAGTGGCTTCAAAAAAAGCAGACTTTTGAGCAAAGTGTTTTTTTAATAAATGCTCTACTGAGGCAATATCGTGTGGGTGGATCAAGCTTTTATTTGGCGGAAAACCCATTAACGTTGTTGAATCCATCATGTATTTATCGTTAATACGAATAACTTCGCCAGTTTTTATATTCCAATCCCAAAGAGTATCGCCACTGCCTTCAACCGTGCTTTTTAAGCGCTTTTCCGAGAGGCTGTGCTGTAACCGAGAGCGCTTTAATTTATAAATTACAAATAATAGGTATGGCAAAGCCAGCGCAAGTAGGGCACTGGCAATAATTAAAACGGTGTTGGTATTTATATTAAAGGCGTGTTCAAAGGCAACCGCTGCGGGTGCTAGGCTTAGCAGCAACCAGTAAAAACCACATTTTATTGTTGTTATTTTTATCATTTGTTTTATTACTACTAATTAACAAATGATAATTTAAATCATGCCACTTGCAGAGTCAAAGAGATTGCGAGCAAAGCGGCATTTTTTGCGATTTATTTACTTTTGCGCTACTTAATAACTCATACCTTGGCCTATCTTTAGAAAAAGTAGCTATGGCATAGCTTTTCATTTCTTCTAGGCTGAGGGCGTGCAGTGCCTCTAGCAGGCGTTTTTGCATATGAAAGTCATGATCTTTATTGCCTATTGCAAGCCAAAAGCGCTGTGAACGTAACCGTAAGTTTTTATCTTTTTCAGCAATATGAGTTGTCAAACCTTGTTTATGCTGCTGCCATGTTGTTTCATCCAGGGAGTCTAGGTTAGCAATAAACTGGCTTACAAAATGATTATGCCTGTGCAGTAGAGTCTGAGCTTCAAATTTTGGTGATTGAATATAAAAAGCAATACCGGCGCGGGTGTTAAATGGTGCATAGCCAGAGCCAACTAAGTAACCTAGCTGTTGTGTGGTTCTCAGCTCGTTAAAATAGTCTTGGTTAATTATATGGTTAAGTGCCATTAATTTAATTTTTTCATCCACTTCTGCACTTTGTGCTTGGTAGTAAATGACCATGGCGTTATCACTGCATGGCAGTTCAAGTTCGCAGCGAGTCACTTGGTCTATCTCGTGCAGCGGGCGTGTTAAATCTTCAATAGCCGTGGCGTTTTTTAAATGCTCAGCCACTTTTTTATGAAATACCTTCGCGTCTGTTTGTTGCCAATTACCGTGTAAAAACGACTCAACATGTAGGGCTTTAAAAAAGTCGGCTCTAAATTCGTTAAATTGCTGAAAACACGTATTTTTAAGTGCCGTGGCTAACTCGTCAGGTTGTGGGTTCCATGGCATTATTTTGGCACCTAACACGCTAAATAATTTACTCACGGGTTTATTTTGGTTGCTGTTGCGCCAGTGCCTTACCAATTGCTTTTTGTATTCGGCAAAGCGGCGTGCGCAAATATCAACATTAAATAGCGCATCAAGTAATTGCTCCACCAACTCTAGCTGACTAGTCGATAGCCCAGCGGTGTGCAACGTAAGCCCGCCTTGGTGAGAGGTTAAATGATAACTTAAACCTGCCAATTCTGCGGGGTAAAACTGCTCGCCAACACTGTCCATAAATAAGTCACTAAAAAGGCGCGTTAATGCCATGTGCTTTACATCTTTTACTGCAAAGTGCGAGTCCATTGCTAAATAAAAATGACCTTTGGCCACTCTAAAGGTGTTGTCTTGTTTAAACCAAAAGTCAAACCCAGGCTCTTTAACTAACAGTAAAGGCTTGGTTTGAGGTTTTTCGACTTCGTATAGCACCACTTCTTTTGTTAAATAGGGGTTTGCTGTGGGCAGCAGCATAGTGCTCAGCGGTTTATTTATGTGCGCAAGCGACTCCAGCCAATGCGGCGAAATTGGCTCAACTTTGTAAGGGGTGTTGTACCACGCGGTGGTGTGCTCTGCCTCTACGCCTGGATGAATAAGTACTAAGCGCATATTATGTGGGTTAAGCCATTGCATCGCCATTTCGTGAGTGGCTTTATTAAAGCCCTCCATTAAGTAATCGCCTTGCACATAGTTAGCTTCGTCGTAGTGCTGCATATTAATGCTTAGGTTACTTACCCAATCTATTAAGCGTGATTTTTCTTGGTTATCAAACGCAATTTGTAACAGGTTTTTTTTATCTTGATATAGGCGCGGTAGTTTGTCGGTGTTATCGTTGATTAGGCAAATATACTCAAACACAATTTCTATTATGTCTTCAAAGTATTCAATGCCTTCATCGGTAAGCGCCATGCTAATGTTAAAATCTTTAAAGTTACTGCCATTTATACCGCCGCCGGCAGAAAGTGCGTTAATCCACCCTTGCTCTTTTAAAATTGAGTACAACGAGCCTGCGCCTTCGTAGCCGAGTAAATGGGCTATAAAGCTGACGGTTTTGTGGCGATAAAAGTCATCGATATTTGGCATAGCAAAACTAATAATGAGTTTTTGCATGTGCTTGTGTGGTTCAATGTGCAGTACTTTGCCAATATCTTGCGCGCGATATAATGGCTCCTCAATAGGGGCTTTAAGCGCACCTTTATGGCCATTAATGCCACTAAAATAGCGATGTGTCCACTGCGCGAGTGTATTAAGCGGTTCGTTGGCACAAATTACCAGTGTCATCCACTGCGCTTGATAGTGCTTATTAAAAAAATCTCTTAACTCGTCACTTATGCAGCGCTCTCTATCGGCGAGGGTATGTAAATTACCCACCGAAAATTTAGCAAAGGGGTGGGCTGGGTTTACGGTTTCTTTATGAGCCTGATAAATACGACGCCCATCATCTTTTATTTTTAATTTAAACTCAGCCTCTATGGCATTACGTTCTTTTTCGGTTTCAGCTGGGTTTAATAATGGGGCAATAAAAAAACGGCTAAATTGCGCAAGTGCTTTTTCAATGGCTTGGTTATTAATATCAAAGTAATAGCACGTGTGCTCAGTGCCGGTCCAGGCGTTGGTGTTACCGCCCGATTGAGACACAAAATTATTAAAGCTTCCAGAATCAGGGTATTGGTCGGTACCTAAAAAAAGCATATGCTCTAAAAAGTGTGCAAGGCCTTGCCTGTCAAGGGGGTCATCAAAATGGCCAGCGTTAACTGCCATAGAAGCAGCGGCTTTAGTTGAATCTTTATCTTGCACTAATAATACTTTTAGCCCATTGTCGAGTGTAATGGCGCGGTATGCTCTGTTATCATTGCGGCTGATATTCAAATGATGCTCCTGAAACTAGACGTTTACTTGTTAACAACAGATGATAGCTTCAGGACAGCGAAAAAATAGCGAAAAGATTTACCTGAATATCATGAGAGAATTATTCTTTGGAATAATAGTTAATATAGCGGACAAATGGGCAAACTGGCTACTGTTTTATATTCATTAATCGGTTGATTTTTTATGAAAACAATCTTAATTATGCGCCACGGCGAAGCGACACCGATGCAAGCTAACGACGCAGCAAGAAACCTAACACCGAAAGGCCATGCAGAAGCAGAAAAAATGGGCTTATGGCTACACAAACACTTTTCTGTTGATGCGTTATTGGTAAGTCCTTACTCGCGCGCGCAGCAAACAGCTAAAGAAGTTGAAAAAAACAATGTATTTAAATTTAGTGAAACCTGTAGCGACATAATCCCCGAGGGAAAGCCGCAAATAGCAGCTGATTATTTAGAAACACTTATTGCTATGCATCCTCAGTGTAATACCTGGTTAGTGGTCGCCCATATGCCCATAGTGAGCTATATAGTTGATCAGCTCAGCCCGGGTAATATGCCTATTTTTAACACCGCAGCGGTTGCTGTAATTCAGTATGATGAAACCTCACAGCGCAGTGAATATGTAAATATTAACGCGCCTGCAAACATATAGAGAAAAGAGATAACAATGAGTATAGAACGCCTTGAAACGGGTGCGCGCATGAGCCGTATAGTTAAACATAATGGAACCGTTTATTTATGCGGACAAGTATGCAGCGATGCAGAGCAAAACATTACAGAGCAAACACAAACTATGCTCGACAAAGTAGAGGCCTTACTTGAGCAGGCAGGGAGTTCTAAAAAGCATATGCTAAGCGCAACTATTTACGTTAAGAGCATGGAATATTTTGCCGATATGAATGCAGTATGGGATGCATGGGTGCCAGAAGGTTATGCACCAGCACGCGCCTGTGTTGAAGCTAAAATGGCGCGCGATGCGCTATTGGTTGAAATTTCGGTAGTGGCCGCACTTAAATAAGCGATTTTATAAAAGCACAGCAAGCCAAAACGAAAAGCTTACTACACTAAGCACCGTTGAAAGCACCACTGCACCGGCGAGCGTAACTTGATGCGTATTTAATTGGCTTGCAATTAAATACGCATTAACGCCAACAGGCGAGGCGCTTAGCAATACCAGTACGTTACGAATTTGCGTATCTAGTACAAACACCCACGTAGCTGCTACACACACAGCAGCAGGCAAAATCAGTATTTTTAACAGAGAAGAAATAAGGGCCGGCTGCCAATTTGCTGCCACCTTATAAAACACCAAATTAGCGCCTAACACAAATAAAGCACATGCAATAGCAGGGCTGGCGAGTAGCTCTAAGGCATTGGCTAAATTAGCAAATAATGTAATTCCCGACACATTTAAAAGTAATCCACAGCCAATACTTAACACTATAGGGTTAAGGACCATGTTTTTAGCAAATTTTGCCCACGAGAAGTCAGCTGTGTTTCCTTTCGCGCCTATTAAATAAGTTAACGCAAAAAGCAGCGTGCTATGAAATGTGATGATCATAAAGGCGATAGCAATCATGTCTTTGCCAAGTGAAGCAATAACAATGGGTATACCCACTAACACCATATTTGAATAACTACCGGCAAGACCAAACACACTATGCTGTTGATAATTTCCAGTATTGGCTTGTTTAGTTAAATAGTACCTATCAATAAGTATGCCCAAAGCAAATACCGCTAATACAGGAATATAAAAGCTTAAAAATGCTTCGAGGCTAATACTTTGATGCAAATTTATTTGCGACATATTGAGCATTAAAAAGGCGGGTAAGCTCACATAAAAAGTAAATTTACTTAAGCCGGCAATATGCTGCTGATTAAAAAATTTAAAATAACAACAGGTGTAACCCAGTGCGACAATAAAAATTAAGGGAAAAATAATCGAAAAAATTTGCACGTATTCTTCCTTTAATTAGCGTCTAAACTCATCGCTTTGTGGTAAATCAATTAAAATCAGCACGGCACCGCGCCCGCCATATTCAAGCGGTGCTTGATGCATGGCAATTACATCGGGGTGCTGTACCAAATACTGCGGTACTTTGTGTTTTAAAACACGCTCGCCAATGCCATGCACTATGCACGCGCAGTAATAATGCTGTTTTTTGCACTCGTGGATGAGTCCCGCGAGTTCATCTTTTGCACGTTCTTTATTAAGCCCGTGCAGGTCGAGTGTTAAATCGGGCGCAAAGTCGCCGCGTCGTAACTGTTTTGCTAAAAAAGAGTCGTGGCCATTTTGCACGTAATTAATGGTGCTATTTGTGTCTATATCGGGAATATATTCGTCAGAGAAGAAAAATTCAGACTCAACCTGCTTTTTTTGCTGGGCAAATTGCTTCGCTTGTGACACCTTAGGTTTTGTATCAAACCTATGGGTATCTTGTTTAAACACCTTAGCGCCTGTAATTGTTTGGCGAAAAAGGTCAATGTCGTCATTGCTTAGGGACGATTGTGATGAGATGTCTTTTTTCATAAATTTTACCTAAACAAAAAAACGTAAAAACGCAGCGCAAAAGGCGGTACAATATAAAGGTGAGGGGCAATTGTAATTTGCTCAGCACAGTTAGGCAATGCAATCGTCGCAAAGACTCAAAACAGTCAGTTAGCTAAAACAGGTAAAAAATATGAGTGATTTACAAATAGAAGAAGCAACACTTGATGAAGCTGTTGCAGAACTGTCAACGTTACATGACTGGTTACGCTGGACTACAAGCCAATTTGCAAGTAGTGGAATATTTTTTGGACATGGCACAGATAACGCGTGGGATGAAGCAGTTAGCTTATTACTTCCTGCACTAAGTTTACCTATTGATGCCCCCAAAGAGTTAATGCATGCGCGGTTAACAAGCACAGAAAAAAACCGCCTAGCAGGGTTAATCGCAGAGCGTATAAATGACTGCACGCCGGTTCCTTATTTAACAAACATTGCTTGGTTCGCGGGCATGCCATTTTATGTTGATGAGCGTGTGCTTATTCCGCGCTCGCCGTTTGCAGAACTTATTGCTAATAAGTTTTCACCGTGGCTTGAGCAGCCGCAAAGCGTTAACCGTATTTTAGATTTATGCACAGGCTCTGCTTGTATTGCTATTGCGCTTGCTCAGGCGTTTGAAACGGCGCAAGTAGATGCGGTTGATATTTCGTATGAAGCGCTTGAAGTAGCAGATATAAACATAAACGACTATATGCTAAGTGACCGCGTACTGCCTATTCAGTCAGATGTATTTAGTGGTGTACCAGGGCAAAAGTATGACCTAATAGTAGCCAACCCACCGTATGTTGATGCTGAGGACATGGCTGATTTACCACGAGAATTTCATCATGAGCCTGAGCTTGGTTTAGCATCTGGGCATGATGGCTTAGACGTTACCCGTACTATTTTAGAGCATGCTAGCAATCATCTAACTGATAACGGTTTGTTATTTGTAGAAGTTGGTAACTCTATGGTACATATGGATGCTTTGTATCCGGGCGCACCATTTGAGTGGGTTGAGTTTGAGCAAGGCGGCTTAGGTGTATTTGTAATAAGCAAAGCGCAGCTTGATACGTATTTTGCAAAATAAATTTTAGGCCGAGCGTATGCTCGGCAACTTTTGTAGTCATTAGGAATGAGGAAAGTTAATGGCAGGTAATAGCATAGGGCAGTTGTTTAAAGTGTCCACCTTTGGTGAGAGCCACGGCGTTGCCCTAGGCGGTGTTGTAGATGGTACTCCCGCAGGCCTTGAGATCACAGAGGCTGACTTACAAATTGATTTAGACCGTCGTAAACCAGGGCAAAGCCGCTATACAACGCAGCGCCGAGAAGACGATCAGATAAAAATTCTTTCAGGCGTTTTTGAAGGTAAAACCACAGGCACAAGCATTGGTTTACTTATCGAAAATACCGATCAGCGCTCAAAAGACTACGGTAAAATTAAAGATGTGTTTCGCCCAGGTCATGGCGATTACACTTACTGGCACAAATACGGCCTGCGCGATTATCGCGGCGGTGGTCGTTCTTCTGCTCGTGAAACCGCAATTCGTGTAGCGGCAGGCGCAATTGCTAAAAAATACTTAAAGCAGTTTCATGGTATTGAAGTAAAAGCATGTTTAAGCCAACTTGGGCCAATAAAAGCTGAAAGCTACGACTGGGATGAAGTTGAAAACAACTTATTCTTTTTCCCTGATGCAAGTAAGCTAGAAGCGCTTGATGAGTACATGCGAGACCTTAAAAAGCAAGGTGACTCAGTGGGCGCTAAAGTAAAAGTAGTGGCTAGCAACGTACCGGTAGGATTAGGCGAGCCTGTATTTGATAGGCTAGATGCTGAGATTGCGCATTCACTAATGAGCATTAATGCCGTTAAAGGTGTAGAAATTGGCGATGGCTTTGATGTGGTTGAGCAAAAAGGCTCCGAGCATCGTGATGAGTTAACCCCAGAAGGCTTTACCTCAAACCACGCGGGTGGCGTACTTGCTGGTATTTCTACAGGGCAAGATATTATTGCCTCTATTGCGCTTAAGCCTACATCAAGTATCACTATTCCAGGTAAAAGTATTAATACTGAAAACGAAGCAGTAGAGATGATCACCAAAGGGCGCCACGATCCGTGTGTTGGTATTCGTGCAATTCCTATTGCTGAGGCAATGATGGCCATTACCTTAATGGACCATTTACTGCGCCAGCGCGGGCAAAACCCTCATGTTAACCACGAACATGGACCAATTAATGGCTCTGTTTAACCGTTAATATTTTAAAAAAGCGCGGAGTACCGCGTTTTTTTGTGCCTGTAATTTGCTTTTAAGCCTTTCAGGGGTTGTTCAAGTTTGCGCTATATACTGTTTTAAGGAGGAGAGTAATCATGAACGATAATAAGCACGATAACACACACCTTGAAACCCAAGCTGCTATAGCAAGGCTAGAGCGCTTTAGTAAGCTTACAGACAGCAGCATTGGTATCCCTTTTACTAAATTTAATATTGGCCTAGAGGCTGTGATTGGTTTAATACCCGTTATAGGTGATGCCGCAGGGCTTATTTTATCAAGCTATGTACTGGTAGAGGCGCAGCGTTTGGGCGTAAGTAAACGCATAAAAACGAAGATGATCATTAATATGCTGATTGATTTTGTAGGCGGCTTAGTTCCATTTTTTGGCGATATATTTGATGCTTTTTTTAAAGCCAACACCCGCAATACCCGTTTATTAAAAAAACATTTAAATGCGCAGTTAGCTAATTGATAGTAATACTGTTTATTTTAGAGGCTTTAAATTTAGCATTAAGAATAAAAAACAAAGTGTTGTTGGTTGTTTAATCACCTAGTAAAGTAGGGAAGCCTATTCACTTTGGTATATACAAAATGCAATTATTTATCGGTAATAAAAACTATTCTAGCTGGTCATTACGCGCATGGTATTTAATGAGTAAATTTGATGTCCCGTTTGACGAAACCCAGCTTGTGCTCGACACCAGTGACTTTTACGACGAACTAAAACAACACTTCCACGTTCAAAAAGTGCCGGCGTTAATTGATGGTGATTTGCAGGTGTGGGACTCGCTCGCAATTTGTGAATATATTAACGATGCCCATTTATCGGGAGCAGGGTGGCCTAAATATATTACTCAGCGAGCTACAGCGCGCGCATTAAGCGCTGAAATGCATGCAGGCTTTATGGCACTGAGAAACGAAATGCCGATGAATATAAGAGCCACACGTAAAGTAACGCTATCAAGTGCTGCACTAAAAGATATTCAACGTATTGATGAGATATTTTCCCAGCAGCAAGATATGTTTCCTAATGAATGGTTTTTTGGCGACTTTAGTATTGCCGATGCGATGTACGCCCCCATTGTACTTCGTTTAAAAACGTATCAGATTACCTTATCCCCAGCGGCGCAGCAGTATTGTGATTTTGTGATGCGTTGCCCTGTTTTGCAAAAGTGGATAACCCAAGCACTTACAGAAACCGATATAGTGCAGTGCGATGAGGCGGGAGTAGAGGTATAACTCGCTCATCACTTTTACTTTAAAGGTAAAAGCCCGTACAATTCGTCTCGTTTTTAGTGCGCTAATTTTGCGCTGTAACCGAGACGAATTAATCAGTTTTTATGCATCATATAGCCGATCTTATATCTATTTTCGATAGTGTTTTTTATCAAAGCCATAACACTCGCTTAGTAAAAGGCGATGATGAGCCTGTTTATCTACCTGCCAATAATACCCATGGTTTTAATCAAATTGTATTTGCACACGGCTTTTACGCCAGTGCCCTACATGAAATAGCGCATTGGTTAGTGGCTGGCAATAAACGCAGAGAGCTTGAAGATTATGGGTATTGGTACTGCCCAGATGGGCGAGATAAACACCAGCAGGCTGAATTTGAAAACGTAGAAATAAAACCACAAGCCATAGAGTGGCTGCTCAGCACCGCTGCTGGCTTTGATTTTAATGTGTCGGTAGATAACTTGAACGGTGAGCAAACTTGTCGGTTTGACTTTCAGGCGCGAGTACACCAGCAAGTATTAATGTTATTAGAGCAGGGAGTTAACGCACGTACCCATGCATTATTAAAAGCGTTAAGTGATTTTTATAAAACACCGTGGCCGTTAACCGCTCAACAATTTAATTGGCACCACCCTCAGGAGTTACAAAATGCAGTTTAAGTTAGGCTTAATTATTAACCCTGTTGCAGGGCTTGGTGGCAGCGTTGCTTTAAAAGGCAGTGATGGCGAAAACACTGCTGCAAAAGCAATTGAGCTGGGTGCGCAAGCCAAAGCTAACAGCCGCACACAGGCAGCCCTAGAAGTACTTGTACCCTATAAAGAGCAGTTAACAATTTATACTGTAAATGGCGATATGGGCGAAAAAGCAGCACGCGCACTAGGCTTTAATGTTGAGGTAATTTATACCGCCAATACCATAACAAGCGCCGATGATACAGAGGCTAGCGCAAAGCTACTTAAAAATTTAGGCGTAGATTTAGTCCTTTTTGCTGGTGGTGATGGTACTGCGCGCAATATTTGTCATGCGATAGAAGATACCGTACCAGTGCTGGGTATACCTGCTGGCTGTAAAATTCACTCTGGCGTATATGCAATTACACCTAAAGCAGCAGGGCGCGTAGTAGAAATGCTAGTAAAAGGCGAGCTAGTTACACTTGCAGATGCCGATGTAATGGATATTGATGAAGAGGCGTTTAGGCAAGGCACCGTAAAAGCTAAGCGCTACGGAGAAATGCAAATACCAAGCGAAGTACGTTATGTACAAGCGGTTAAAAATGGTGGTAAAGAAACAGACGAATTAGTACTTGCCGACATTGCAGCGCATGTGGTGAGCGAAATGGATGAAGACACTTATTACATTATGGGTAGTGGCTCAACTGTTGAAGCAATAATGCAAGAAATGGGGCTGGATAATACTTTATTAGGCGTAGATTTAATTAAAGGTCAAACCCTAGTTGCGCAAGACTTAACTGCTAAACAGCTACTTGAGTACACGCATGGGCAAGCTACTCAATTAGTTATTACATTAATAGGCGGGCAAGGCCATATTTTTGGTCGAGGGAATCAGCAGCTAAGCCCTGAGCTTATTCGCACCATTGGCAAAGAAAACATTATTGTGGTGGCAACTAAAACCAAATTACACGCGTTGAACGGGCGTCCACTTATTTGTGACACCGGCGACAGCGCTTTAGATGATGAATTAACAGGTTACATTAAAGTAACCACCGGCTATAACGACCATATTATGTATGCTGTCGGTTATGAAAACCAGGAGAAGTAACACAATGAGTTTAGTGAATTATATTGATGCTGCGCAGCAATACTTTGATGATTTAGTAATTAAAGCAACAGATGATGAGCTGTTCGCTGGTGGTTACTTGCGCGGACATTACGACCTTGCAGTAGGCTATGCAGAAGTAGAAGAGCTGACAATTTCTATTGATGAGCTCAACGAAACCGTGGAGCAAAGCTTAGTTAAAGCATACCGCAATGGCGAGCTAAACGAAGAAGATAAAACCTTGGTTGTTAGGCTTTGGGAAGAAGTGAAAGCCCTCGCTTAAACGTTGTTTAGTTCACAATTATAAAAACGCGGCGACGATAATGAAGCCGCGTTTTTTTATGCTCTATTTGTGCCCATAATAGATTTATTAGTTAATTTACTGTTACACATTAATAGTATATTGTTACTTAAACCTATTTTGGGAGCTTTAAATGAACAATAATAATCAAGCTGCGGTACCTACAGGGTTAATCGCGCGTTTTTTAAACTTTGTGGAGCGAGTTGGTAACAAACTTCCCGATCCGGCGATTATTTTCTTATTCGCTATGTTACTTATTTGGTTGTGCTCGTGGTTACTGTCGGGGGTGAGCTTTGACGCGTTAGACCCACGGACAGGCCAAGCCATTGTTGTAAATAACCTATTAGAGGGCGACTCACTTGCCTCGTTTTTATCTTCCATGGTAAAAACCTTTACAGGCTTTGCACCGCTAGGGGTGGTATTGGTTGCCATGTTAGGTGTGGGAGTGGCTGAGCACTCGGGTTATATCAATACAGGCCTTAAGCTAATGCTTAAAGTTACCCCAAGGCAACTGCTGACCCCTTCAGTCATTTTAGTAGCTATTGTAAGCCATACAGCAACCGATGCTGGCTACGTATTAGTGATCCCATTAGCGGGTGTTATTTTCTTTGCCGCAGGGCGACATCCATTAGCGGGTATTGCAGCCGCATTTGCTGGTGTGAGTGGTGGGTTTGGGGCTAACTTTATCCCGTCAGGAATAGACCCATTACTGCAAAGCTTTACCCAAAGTGCAGCGCAAATTATTAACCCCGATATGTCGATTAACCCGCTTAATAACTGGGCGTTCACTTCTGCCTCGAGTTTATTTATTGTGTTATTAGGCTGGTATATCACTGATAAAATAATAGAGCCTCGGTTAAAAAACACAGCACTTAATGAAGACACCCAAAACTTACCCGCGTTTGATGAAGCTAAAAGTAATGAAAAACGTGCTTTTTTTATAGCCAGTAGCGTAATGATTGCAGGACTTGCTTTACTTGCATTTGTATCCGCTCCTGCCGATTCAGCAATGCGCAGTGCTGATGGCTCACTAACTAATTTTAGATCGCCCCTGATGCAATCTATCGTGCCTTTAATCTTTTTATTATTTTGGATACCCGGTGCCGTGTATGGTTTTACCGTTGGTACCTTTAAAACCTCAAAAGATATGATAGATGCGATGAGTACCGCGATGAGTGGCATGGCTTATTACATTGTAATGGCGTTCTTTTGTGCGTTGTTTATTGCAGCGTTTTCTAAGTCTAACTTAGGGGCATTAATGGCCATTGAAGGGGCGCAGCTTTTAAAAGCAATGGAGTTGCCCAGCGCCGTAACGGTTGTAGGTATTATATTTTTAACCGGCTTTGTAAACTTGTTCGTTGGCTCAAGCTCTGCAAAATGGGCGTTACTGGGACCTATTTTTGTACCAATGTTAATGCAGCTAGGTATATCACCCGATTTAACCCAAGCGGCTTACAGAATCGGAGACTCTAGCTCAAACATTATTACCCCACTTATGCCGTATTTCCCATTGGTTGTGGTGTACTGCCAAAAGTACGTAAAAGATACTGGTATAGGCACGCTTATCGCGCTTATGATCCCTTACTCAATCGCGTTTATGATTGGCTGGAGTATTTTCTTGCTAGGGTATTGGGCACTCGGTATTCCGTTAGGGTTAGATGCGAGTTACGTTTATCCGGCGTTACCTTAACTTAAACCTTAATTTATGAACCTCACTCACTTGAGTGAGGTTTTTATATAAAATTGCTGCAATGTAAAAAGAAGTTTTAATTACCTTTCTAATTCTCTCACTATATAGCCAAACAAACTGGCCTCACCAACAATATACACATAATCGTTTTTGTTATTCATTATTGTAGATTTATCGTCGTACCATCTAAAATCGTGCGTTTTGTTAGTTGTAGGGTCTTTAAAGTATAAACGAGTACAACTATCTTCATAATCAGACCCACATTCTTGTACATCAGTGAGGATATATTCCTTATACCAATAATCGCCTTGCGTGTAGTAAGCCCATAACTCAATGGGGGCAGAGAGTAAAAAATAGAGAGTTGCATAGATTAACAAAGGGAGTAATGGGTAGATGAAGATTAATGATAACTTCATTTTTGTATCTGAAAAGCTATCTTTAAGGTGCTCTCTATAGTCACTGCAACGTCTATATTTTTTGATTACAAGTACATGGAGATAGATAAATGATGCCCCGCAAAAAATAGGAAGCGCTATATAAAAAATAGCCTCATAAATTTTATTTTCGATAAATGGCGGATCGGTAAAATCCATTAACATAAGCATGGCAATGCTCAGTATTGGAAAGCTTATTATTGCTGCAAAGAGCAAGTTGTCATAATGTTTTTTCAATTTTAATTCATCCGTGAATTATAGTTTTTTCTTAGTTTACAGAATTTTTATTTTTTACAAAAGCAGTGGCTTTAAAACAAAAAAACCTTGGCACTTTCGTGGCAAGGTTTTTTATAACGTAAGCTATAAAGCTTAGTTAGATGTGAAGCTCACAGGGCGACGTTCTTTACGAGGACCGCCACGCTTATCACCGCGTTGGTTGTCTTTGTTAAAGCTACGCTTTTTATCACCACTTGGGCGCTCAGCGCGTTCACCACGTGGCTCAGCTGGACCTTGATCTTGTGTTAGTGTCATACCCATTGGGCGTTTACAAATAAACACTTTTTGGAAGTGATCAAGTACATCTTTAGGCATGTTTTGCGGTAATTGTACCGTACTGTGACTGTCGTGTAGACGAATGTCACCAATAAACTTGCTTGAGATATCAGCTTCGTTAGCAATCGCGCCAACAATGTTTTTAACCTGTACACCGTGCTCACGACCCACTTCGATACGGTAAGTATCCATAGGGCCTGCATCGCGGCTGTTACGCTCGCGAGGTTTACGCTCAGGGCGGTCACCACGTTCGTTACGACGACGGTCATTACGATCGCCACGCTCGTTACGTGTATTACGCTCGTTGCGAGGTTGAATCTTAACTTCTTCAACTTTAATTGGCGACTGTTGCTGTGCTAAACACAGTAATGCACCCGCTAGGTCTTCTAAAGATAAGTCTAGTTTTTGTGCCATGCTAGCAGCAACTTCATTGAAGAACGTAATGTCTTTGTTTTCAAGAGCAAGCGTAAGCTTTTCTTTTAACGCATTAATACGTTTTTCTTCAACTACTTTAGCTGTAGGTAGCTCAACTTGTGCAATTTCAGACTTAGTATGGCGAATAATATTTTTAAGCAAGTAACGTTCGTTATGCTTAACAAATAAAATTGCTTTACCAGTACGACCAGCACGACCTGTACGGCCGATACGGTGAACGTAGGCTTCTGAGTCTTGTGGAATATCGTAGTTGATAACTAAGCTTAAACGGTCTACATCAAGACCACGTGCTGCTACGTCTGTTGCAATAACAACGTTTAGCATACCGCTTTTTAAGCGATCTACCGTGCGTTCACGTGCTTGCTGGTTCATGTCACCATTGAGTGGCGCAGCAGAGAAACCTTCGCGCTCTAGTAACTCAGCAAGTTGCACAGTGTCGTTACGTGTACGTACGAAAACAATAGCACCTTCGTATTGCTCTGCTTCTAAGAAACGAACAATGGCTTTGTTTTTATGTACGTGTGCATTCCAAAACACTTGCTCAACAGATGATACAGTTGAGTTACGCGCAGATATATGAACCTGTTCAGGGTTATTCATATATTTGCTGCTGATGTTTTGAATTTGCTTAGGCATGGTCGCAGAGAAAAGACATGTTTGCTTTTCGCGCGGTGTTTTTTCCATGATGTTTTCAACATCATCGATAAAGCCCATACGTAACATTTCATCGGCTTCATCAAGTACAAGTGCTTGTAAAGCATCAAACTTGATAGTGCCACGGTTTATGTGATCGATTAATCGACCCGGAGTAGCAACAATAATTTGTGCGCCACGACGAAGTGCGCTTAATTGAATGCTGTAGCTTTGGCCACCGTACAGTGCTAATACTTCAACACCACGAGTACCTTTTGCATATTGTTCAAATGCCTCAGCAACTTGGATCGCAAGCTCACGTGTTGGTGTGAGTACAAGGATCTGTGGCTGTTTCACAGACGGGTCAATATTGTTTAGTAACGGCAGTGCAAATGCTGCAGTTTTACCTGTACCCGTTTGTGCTAGTCCCAGTACGTCCTTTCTTTCTAGCAATAACGGTATACATTGAGCTTGGATTTCAGATGGTGTCTTGTAACCCAACTCTTCAACTGCCTTTAAAATTGCAGGAGAAAGATTTAGAGATTCAAACGTGACTGGTTCTGACATTAATACGCCTCAACGAATTTAAAGAGGCGCGCATTGTATAGGAAATACGAGGCAATTGCTTGTATAAATTACAACTAATTTGTATGTGCTTGATGTTGGTCGAAATTTAACCAGTTTAAATTTTTGATTTTTTAAACTGGTTAACAAGCTATATACAAAGCGTTATTTATATAGGCCTAGATTTTCTTTTGCGTAAGCTTCAAATTCAGTAAAACCACCAATGTGAGTTTGATCTACAAAAATTTGCGGCACAGTTGGGCATGGTTTTCCTGCAGACTTTTCTAAATCCGCTTTGCTAATGCCTTCTTTGATAATATCGATGTAACGAAACTTAAAATCATCACGCTCATTTGATAGTTGCTCGGCAACGTCTTTAGCACGTACACAAAATGGGCAGCCTGCGCGGCCAAAAATTACTGTAAGCATAATACTCTCCTCAATTTAGTTGGGTTCATATTAAACGATTAATTAATAATTTAAAGCGCAAAAAATCGATTGGTTAATTCTGTTTTACTGTTAACTCGCTTAATTACTCATTTGCCATGCATTTTGAATTGCAATTTGCAAAAGCGCATTTATGCAAAGGATGTGTAATTTTTAAATCTAATGAATTCATCGTATTAGTAAAGGCGCTGCAAGTGGCATGTAAATTGATATTTAACTACAGAGCCATTCTTATTAGGAACGATGATGAGTAATAACAGCCATGTTTTAGAAATTATTCAAGGGGTAATTGCCCGCTTTTGCAAAGCAGACAACACAAATGTGGCAATTACACTCATCAACAAATTACAGTGTAATTATATTTGTTTACAGGTGTCTCCTGAGCAAATGATTATCCAGTGTGAAGCGTTTATTTTGCCTTCGCTAAAAGCCGCTAAAAGCCATTTTGTGCTAACAGTAGAGGCCAATTTACAGGGTATTAATTTAAATTACTGGGTAGATTCGAATCCTGAAATGCACACCATTGATATACACGGTTTACTTGCAACCCGTGAGCCAATTTCATCGGTAGATACAAACAAAGAGCTCATTAGCGCAGCTAATAGTAAAGTCGACTTAGAGCAAAGCATTCATTACCTAGTTAACTTTAGTGCGCAAAAGTATGGTTTAAAACTCGCCGACAGCAACCACACCAACGCTTTAAAAATTGAAGATGCGCGTCACCTATCTGCAGAGCAACTTGCGAGTAACTTTTTAAATAATGGGGCGTCTCAGAGTATAAAAATTTGCGCATTTGATGCGCTCAGTGAGCTGCAAA
Organism: Pseudoalteromonas agarivorans; assembly: GCF_024518735.1. NCBI lineage: Bacteria > Pseudomonadati > Pseudomonadota > Gammaproteobacteria > Alteromonadales > Pseudoalteromonadaceae > Pseudoalteromonas > Pseudoalteromonas agarivorans. The sequence continues at coordinate 202,885 of NZ_JANIGJ010000002.1, read as the reverse complement.
GCCAACACGCCATTTCTCAACCTGTATTGGCGTGGCCGTTTTTTGATACGGACTTAGTGAATGCGGTAAATAATTTAAATACCCACAGCAAATTATCTGTATTGGTTGCTGATGACAGCTTGCCAAGCCAAGTTGCGACCAAAGTCATGCTTGAAATGCTTGGCTGCGCAGTAACCTGTGCAGAAAATGGCTCAAGTGCCTTACTTATTGCCCAGCAAGAACCTTTTGATTTACTGCTGTTAGATGAGCGTATGCCAGGTATGTTTGGCAGTGATGTAGCTCAGCAGCTCATTAAACAAAACACCCCAAACGATAACACGCCAAAAGTTATTTTAACGGGCATTACTGAGGAGCAACAAATTGCTCAGTTGTTCGAAAAAGGGGTGACGCACTATCTTCAAAAACCGGTAACAAAAGCTGTATTAGAAGAGTTTATTAAGCCTTGGCAAGCTGCCTAAAGGCCCGTTTAGGAGGACGTTATGAACGATTTATCAAAAACAGCTTTGCTGCTCATTGGTTTTCAAAATGATTACTTTTCGCCTGATGGCATTTTATACCAAGTGGTTGAAGAGTCATCAAGAGTAACCGGTGTGGTAAATAACACGTTAGCGCTGCTAGACAAATACATAGATAAATTTGCATTAGTGCTCAGTACGCCTATTCACTTTACACAAGATTATAGCGAGCTTAAAAACCCAATTGGTATTTTAAAAGTGATTGCCGAAGTAGGGGCTTTTAAAGCCGACTCTTATGGTGCTCAAGGCATTAAAGAATTTGATAAATATGGCAAACGTATTATGCAAATACCCGGTAAACGCGGGTTAAATGCGTTTACTCATACAGAGCTTGCAAATGTGCTTAATAAAAATGGCATCAATAACATTGTTTTAGCAGGCACCGTGACCTCTATTTGCATTGACTCTACCGCGCGTTCTGCGGTAGAGCTTGGCTTTAATGTGACGGTACTTAATGACTGTACATCAAGCAGAACGCCGTTTGAGCAATCATTTTACTGTGAAGAGGTTTTTCCGCTTTATGCCAAGGTGTGCAGCCATACAGAATTAGTAAATGAATGAGGCGCATATGGAAGAAAAAGACGAGCTACAAGTACAAGTTCATTACGCGCTAATAGAGCAGCTTTCTGCAAACACCCGCAGGCAGACTAAGTTACTTGCCTTACTTGATGAGTGTGTATTTGAATGTGATAAACATTTAGTGTTTAGCTACGTGAACGAAGCATGGCTTAATAAGTTGGGTTTTACGCCGGCCATGCTCATAGGTAAAAAAATCACATCACTGCTAGAGACCAAAGACTCGTTAAAGCTGTCAGCGTATATTGAGTCTATTTTTGAAGGCGTTTTTAGTGCCAGTATAGAGCTGCAAGTAAAAAATAATGACGGCCTTACTAACTGGTTTGAAATGCGCTTGGCCTGCGACGATAGCGGCGGGTTTATTGGCTCGTTACACGACATTCAACGACATAAAGATTACCAATACTTACTCACCCAGCAACAAGAGTACGCTAAGCGACTTTCGTTAGTGGCAAGCCACACCAATAATTTAGTTATAATTACCGACCGATTTGGCAAAATAGAATGGGTTAATAAAAGCTTTGAAACGCTTACTAGTTATAAATGTGAGGAAGTCATCGGGCTTAGCCCCGGTAAACTGTTGCAAGGGCCTAAAACCAGCCTAGAGTCGCGCCAGTTAATGGCTAAAGCGATTAAAAATGCCGAGCCTTTTCAAATAGAAACCATTAATTATGATAAAAATAAAAACGAATACTGGGTTGCTATTGATGCCACCCCCGTAAAAGATGATGACGGTAATGTTAAGCATTTTATAGCCATAGAAACCAACATTACCCAGCGTGTAAAAGCTGAACAAGCCATGGCAGAAATAGAATATAACTACCACTCTGTGGTCGATAACATCCCTGATATTGTATTGAGGTTAGATGCGCAGGGCGGGTTATTGTTTATGAACAAAGCATGGCAAGATTTTTTCCAAACAGACATAAATAAACACCTTGGCTTACCCATTGCTAATTTTGTAATGAGCGAGGATGTGGAAAAGCTAAACACAGCACTTACAGGCTACAGTAGTGGCAACCGAGAAGTTAAACGTTTGGATATTAGGTTAACCAACGCGCTTAATGAGCCAAATTGGGTTGAAATGACCCTCACACCCATTACTTCATTTAATGGCACACACTTAACGTCTATAGCGGCGACCGTGGTTGATATTCAAGAACGTGTGATAGCTGAACAAATACTCTTAGATGCTAAGCACCAGGCTGAATCGTTGGCTGAGTCTAAAAGTCGCTTTATGGCCAATATAAGCCATGAAATACGCACACCTTTAAATGCAGTGATTGGCTGTGCAGATATCTTACACGACACTGGGCTTACAACAGATCAAAAACGTTACACCCAAATGATTAAAACAAGTTCAGATGCATTATTGAGTATTTTAGATGACGTGCTGACCTACTCACGCTTTGAAGCGCAAGCAATCTCAATAGATAATCAGCCATTTAGCCTCGATATTTGCTTAGAAGAGGCTATTGATATTGTAAGTGAAAGCGCCGTGCAAAAAGGCCTCGAACTTATTTTTGATCTGCACCCTGATGTTCCTGCGCAGGTGGTGGGCGATCATGGTCGTATAAGGCAAATTGCAATAAATTTACTCTCAAATGCCATTAAGTTTACTCAAAAAGGTTCACTTATAGTGACAGCACAGTGTGTTGAGTTTGAAAATAATAAATTTACGTTGCATCTTAGCTTTAAAGATACAGGAATAGGCATTGCGCAAAACAAGCTCGAGAGTATGTTTAAGCCGTTTATACAATCGGATAACTCTATCACTCGGGAATATGGCGGAAGTGGCTTAGGCTTAGCCATATGTAAGCAAATATGTGATGCTGCAGGGGGCAGTATTACGGTTAACTCGCAGTTTGGTAAAGGGAGTGAGTTTATTGTGAATTACCCTTTATTAATAGATACAAGCGAGCAGGTGCAAAGAGAAGGCTTTTCTGCCAGAGCTAAAAAGCCCTATGTATGTGTGAACAGCAAAAACTTGCCATTAAACAATGCGATAGAGCATATGCTTACTCGCCATTCGATAGATTTTTCACGCCTTGAAAACATCGAAAAGCTAGACATTATCGATACGCCCGACGCTATTGTTACCACTAACAAAGCCGATTTAGACGCAGCGCAACAATTTTTAAAAAGTTACAAGAGCCTAAATAAACCGTGTTTATTACTCATAGACCTACTGGGTAAAAACCAAAAAACAGAGGCGCCGAGCTCTGGTATGTTGATGTTTAATGGGCCTTTTAAGCCTTCGCATTTACCCAGAGCGATTGCTGCGCTTGAGGAAGAGCTTTTTCATCTTGATATTATTTTTACTAATAAAAAAGAAACCACACTAAACACAGCCACTATTAATGCTCAGCCATTTAAAGGTACCCACGTACTCGTGGTTGAAGACAATAAAAATAACCAAATTGTGATTCAGCAATTTTTAGAGCAGCAAGGGTGCTTAGTTAAAATAGCCAGTAATGGGCAAGAGGCGATTGAAAAAGTTAAAACGCAAACAATAGATTTAATATTTATGGATATTCAAATGCCAATTTTAGACGGTATTTCTGCTACTAAAAAAATCAGAGAGTTAGCTATTGTCACCCCTATTATAGCGTTAACAGCGAATGCGATTCATGGAGATAAAGAGCGTTTTATTAAAGCAGGAATGAATGACTATTTAGCTAAACCAATTATTAGCGAAAAACTCAATTTGCTCTTAAATCAATACTTACCAAAACTTAATGATGCTAAACACTCTAAGTTAGAGCGCATTAACGAAATTTGGTCGTTATTAAAGTAACAAGCAATGCAACCGTGCTTTTAGGTTAATAGTTACTGGTGGCCTTAAGGTATTTGCGATTAAATTTTTAATTTGTTAAGTGAACAAACATAAATAGTGGGTTTAGCAAAAATTTAACCTCAAAAGGTTAAAATTGACTGTTTTCTCAAAAAAGCGGTGGCGATTGAGTATTGCGTAGTCAATTACTTTTACTGCCTAAAAAGCCTTAATATATTAAGCAAAACTGTAAATAATGCTGAAATACTAATCCTTTTTAATTGATTGGGTTGTGTAGGTAGGTTCTTAATGGTTATTTTTAAATTGGTTTGCATTTTGCAAATCAAAATGAAATTGAAATCTCATAATGCAAATATCCGCTCAGCTATTTTTTATTATCCCTATCAAAGTAATTAATTTACCCATTGATTTATAAAGACTTAAATTTTTTATCATCATTAAATTTATTTTGGCATGGCTTTCGCAATATAAACACCAAGTAGAGCGAAGTTATCATTGATATAAATTTGCTAAGTAGTTAAATAAATTTTAAGGGTGTCCATTATGCAAACTAATACTAAAGTTAAACAGCAACCAAAAAAAATGTCTTTTGTTCTTACTCCAGAGTTAATGGTGCTGTCTATTATTATTGTTGCAGCTGTTATTGTTGGTGCAACAGCACTGCGAGGCACCGTTACTATTGAACCTGTTAATAAAGGTAATACCGAGATGTTCACCAATAAATTTAGCAATAGTGATTTAGATAATGCCACTATTGAAAGCAACACATTAAACTACGCTCAAAACATAGATGAGCAATCTGCCCAATCAGGCACTCAAGGTTTAAACAACTAAACAATACTTCTCCTTTAGTATTTATTTCGGCTGACTCTAAGCAATTAGGTCAGCCTTTTTATTTTTAAAGCCACTTTATACCCAAACCATCGCTTACTCCCGCTCCCACTTTAAATCAGCTTGCGTGTCAGTGTGATTTGCAAAATGCAAATATATATATCAATAATTTTAGACTAACAGCCCGACTTTAACTAATTGAATTTTATGTGTTTATTTTTTGTTTTTGACGGCTCGTTTTGGTCTGTAATTTGCAATTTATGTAACAAGCTTACGGTGAGCCCTTATTTGTGGAGAAATTTATGAATGCTTTTAAAAGTTTAGAGCCTATCAATACGGTCAACATTGCACGCTGGCATGAACTTGAGCAAATTATGGCTCATGCAATGAAAAACCATTGTTTTAATATGGTGTACCAGCCGCTTGTATCTTTAACAAGTGGGCAATTAGTTGGCTTTGAATCATTAGTGCGCTGCGAATCTTCACGCTATGGTGTTGTTGGCCCAGATGAATTTATTCCGCATGTAGAACAGTCAGGTATGATTTTAGATTTAGGTGATTGGATTTTTAAGCAAACCCTAAGCGATTTAGGCCAAATGAGAAAAATAGGTATGAATGATATAACTATTTCATTGAATATTTCGCCGGTACAAATTATTGAAGGGGATGTGTTTTCCAAAGTAATGAGCTTACTTGACAAGTATCAAATAGACCCCGCAGCCATAAAAGTAGAATTAACAGAAACAGCATTAATAAAAAGTCCGCAGCGTATTGCTAAAACATTTGAGCATTTTCATAAAGAAGGGGTAAAAATTTGGCTAGACGATTTTGGAACGGGCTATGCCTCTTTAGGCCTTTTAAGGCAGTTTAATATTGATGGGCTAAAAATAGATCGCAGCTTTATAAGTGGCATTACAACGAACAATGAAGACTTTACTCTGTGTAGTGCAATTATTGCTATGGCGCAAAGACTCGGGTTAGAAACCATTGCTGAGGGGATTGAACAGCGCGAGCAATTACAAATATTAGAGCAGCTAGGGTGTGATGTAGCACAAGGTTACTTACTCGGAAGACCAAGTAGTTTAGCTAATAATACGGCGACATGGGTAAAAATGTACACTTAACTTAATGTTTAGATTTGCAAAATGCGAAAAACGACTTACTCTAAAAGTATAAAAGCTTTGTATCACAATAATAAATAAAGGCCTAATATGCCAATACCTGAAGAATATATTGATAACACCATCACTCAAGCTCATGTGCTAGCGCAATTAGAGCAAGATGTTGGCTCACTCACTTTAGTAAGGCTGGTAAACTTATTTATTAATGAATTAGAAGAAATGCGAGTTCGTCTTAAAAATGCAATTGATGAGCAAGATGAAGATAATATTAAAGATATAATGCACGTACTTAAAAATTCTGCGGCGCTATATGGCGCATTAACTTTGGCAGCCCTTGCCAGTCAATTACATGATTACCCCCCCGTTACCATTGAAGAAAATATTCACGCTGCTCAGATCGTTCAACATAATCTAGAAAAAACCCACGCTGCATACCAAGTTATTGCTAATAATATTACTTAAAAGGCTCTGCCATGAACGATTCTCAAAAAAAATCACTGGTTTATATAGTAGAAGACAGCATTGCAAGCGGGGCTCTTTATGCGAGTCAATTAGAGCAAGTAGGGCACGAATGTAAACACTTTACCGATGGCTACTCTGCCTTGGTAGGTATAAAAGAGGTGATGCCTGATGTCATTGTCCAAGATGTTTGTTTACCCGATATTAGTGGCTTAGAAGTGCTGCAGTTTGTTAAAAAGCAAGAAAAGCCCGCTAACGTAGTCATGATCACCTCAAATAGCTCTATTGATGTTGCAGTAGAGGCAATGCGTTTAGGTGGTTTTGATTTTTTAGAAAAACCGTTTTCAGGCCAGCGCTTAGTAAGTGCCGTAGATAGCGCGCTTTCGCAAAAAGCACCTCCTGCAGTTAAAATTCAAGAACAAAAAGCGCAAAACACTTCCGGGTTTATTGGTGAATCGTTAGCAATGCAAACGGTGTTTAGGCTTTTAGATAGTGCAGCGCGAAGCAAAGCATGTGTTTTTATTACCGGTGAGAGTGGCACAGGTAAAGAGGTGTGCGCGCAAACTTTGCACGACACTAGCCCACGAAGTGAAGGGCCGTTTATTGCAATTAACTGTGCTGCTATTCCAGGAGAGTTATTTGAGTCAGAGTTTTTTGGCCATGTAAAAGGGGCCTTTAGCGGAGCGCTAAGTGACAGGAAAGGGGCTGTAGAAGTTGCAAACGGCGGTACTTTATTTTTAGATGAGCTGTGTGAAATGGAGCTCAACCTACAGGCTAAGTTATTGCGTTTTTTACAAACGGGTGCGTTTAATCGGGTAGGTAGTAGCGAGGTTTTACACAGTAATGTAAGGCTAGTGTGTGCAACAAATAGAAGCCCTGTAGTTGAAGTTGCCGAAGGGCGTTTTAGAGAAGATTTATACTATAGGCTTAATGTTATTCCTGTAAAGTTACCTCCGCTACGCGAGCGAGCTGGCGATATAATGTTGCTTGCAAAGCATATTTTAAAGCAAAAAAGTGAAAGTAACGCTAAGTTATTCCATCGCTTTTCAAAAGAAGTTGAAAACCTTTTTTGTAACTACGATTGGCCCGGTAATATCCGCGAGCTGCAAAATGTTATCGAAAATATCGTTGTTATCAACGAGGGTGACGTAGTTGAGTTAGATATGTTGCCAAGCTCATTTGGTGTTAATTCTGCTATTCCAATCAAAAATACCAGCTCGTCTCAATCTGCAGAGCAAATACAAACTAACTCGCTTATGGGCGTACACGACATAGAGCCCCTGTGGCAAGTTGAAAAAAGGGCAATAGAGTCGGCAATAGCCGTATGCGATGATAACATTCCACTTGCTGCGGCCTATTTAGGCGTAAGCGCCTCGACTATTTACAGAAAAATAAAAGGCTGGAGTTAGCTTTACGCTTCTTACATACACCTGCTTGGTGTTTATACTGTGCTAATGCTAGTTAAAAAGAGCAAGATGCCTGTTTTATCTAACATTTTATTATTCTGCTTACAGCTTATAATTCTCCTAATCACGTTAAACAAGGCTACTTAATAAAAGCGAGGCGCCTGCCATTTCGTTCTCAGTTACATTTTCATGGTTGAAATAAACAAAGATACCCTAAGCTCTATTACTACACCCCAAGTTTAATAGTAAAAGGAGATCACAATGAGTAACGTTAATTTACAGCCAGCGAGTGTAATGCAGCCTTTAGTGGTAAGCGATTTAGATAACAATGACGTGAATTTAGTTGACCGCGTAAGCGACAAACCTTGGAAAATGATAGTGGTGTACAGAGGCCAGCATTGCCCTAAATGTACCGAGCAACTCAACGAGCTTGCAACAATGCATGACGATTTTGCCAGCGCAGGTGTAGAAGTTGTAGCAGTAAGTGGCGATAGCGAAGAGCAGCTTAAAAAGCATCTTGAAAAAATAGACGTAAATTTCCCTCTTTATTACAATTTAACCATTGAGCAAATGACTGATTTAGGCTTATACATTAGTGAACCGCGCAGTGATGCTGAAACAGATCACCCATTTTCTGAGCCTTGTATTATTGTTTTAAACGAAGATAACCAAGTACAGATGCTTGATAAATCAAATAGTCCATTTGTTCGCCCAAGCCTTAAGCAGGTGCTAGGCGGTATTAAATTTTCACGCGAAAACGACTACCCAATTCGCGGTACTTTTATTAAGTAACGTGTATTGAGTAATTTGATGAATATACGAAGAGGGCACATTTTTGTGCCCTTTTTTATTTTTTTTCACTTTTTTTAATTTAATTACTTGAAAACTATTTTACTGCCCATAAATAGTTTAGTGAGGACGCCTGATGGGTCCCAAAAAATACAGAAGTTATTGAAATTTATATTATTAATTTAATTATGTTGTACTTGTTCAAACGAAAAGTAACAACATTATATCGCTTAAATATGAGGATATTATTATGCGTACAGTAGACTTATCACCACTTTATCGTTCATTCATCGGCTTTGATCATTTAGCATCTTTAATGGATGCGGCAGCTCGTACAGACAAGCAGCCTAGCTTTCCTCCTTATAATATCGAAGCACTAGATAAAGACAAATACAGAATCACTATGGCCGTTGCTGGTTTTAGTGAAAATGAACTGACCATTGAGTCAGAGAACAACACTTTAAAAGTTGCAGGCACGAAACCAAACAAAGATGAAAATGAAGAGCGCAAGTTTATTCATCAAGGTATTGCTGAACGTAACTTTGAGCGTAAGTTTCAACTAGGGGATCATGTAAAAGTACTCGGTGCCGATTTAGCCAACGGTCTGCTTAGCATTGACCTGGAGCGCGAAATCCCAGAAGCACTTAAACCTCGTAAAATTGAAATTGGCGGTGGAAACCTAATCGAAGGTAAATAATAGCTAATAAACATTTTCCCTGATTGTAGCCGCCTCAACTGAGGCGGCTTTTTCGTTTTTATAACTCGTTTATATGCGTTAAATAATAATTTGCTTGGGCTAAGGTCTGCTGTTGAAGTTGGGGTGTTTGTTTATCCCAGTTTCTATAAACCATGCCAATGCGTGGGTTTTTTTCAAGTAATGCGCGGTGTTTATCCATAAATTGCCAATATAAGCTGTTGTAAGGACACGCCTTCTCACCTATTTTTTGCTTAACATCATAATGACAGTTTTTGCAGTAATCACTCATTTTATTGATGTAATTACCACTGGCTGCATAGGGTTTAGTGGCGATAATAGCATCATCTGCAAATTGGCTCATGCCACGGGTGTTAGGCATTTCAACCCATTCAATGGCATCAATATAAACCCCTAAATACCACTGGTCGACTTCATTAGGCTCGATGCCTGTTAATAAACAAAAATTACCAATGATCATTAATCTTTGAATATGATGAGCGTATGCGGTGTATAAGCTCTGCGTTAATGCATGGCTTAAACAGTTCATTTTTACATTACCCTGCCAAAAGTACTCCGGTAACGACTGGTTAGCCTGTAATTGGTTTTTTTGTGCATAGTCGGGCATGTTTGCCCAATATATACAGCGAACATATTCACGCCAACCTAGGATTTGCCTAACAAAGCCCTCTACTTGAGAAATCGAAATTGTGTCGGGGTGAGCATTAAATTCGTCAATTACACGCCTAATAACGTACAGCGGGTGGATTAACTTGGCGTTTAAAGCAAATGATAAACGGCTATGGTACAAGCTGGCGTTATTTGTAACTTGGTCGGTCATTGCATCTTGAAACTGGCCGAAATTTTTTAGCAGGTGGGTACAAAAATACTCTAAACACGTTTTGGCTTGTTTGCGAGTGAGCGGCCATGGCAACTGCTGAGGATTTATTTCACCAAAGTAATTTACGTTATGTTTTTTAAGTCTGCTAATGATAGAGCTTACATCGTTATTAAATAATTTTGGCGGGGGGATAGCGTTTAAATCTGCTTTTTTAAATTTGTTTCTGTTATTGCTATCAAAGTTCCATTGCCCTCCTTGCGGGCTACTCCCATCCATAAGAATAGTGTATTGCTTGCGCATAGCACGATAAAAGTGCTCCATAGTCACATGTTTGTTTTTTTCAAACCGATCGTTAATTCGCTCAAATGGCAGCATAAAATGCTCGGTGTCATAGGCTTTAACAAGAAGATCAGACTCTTTTTTAAATTTACTTAGCTGTGCTTTGAGGCGAAATTCATCAGGGTACTGATAATGTATTTCACTGCAATGATACAGTTTAGCTATGCGCGTGAGTAAATCAGGCAAGGTTTTGTCTTGGTGGGTATCATCAAGGGTAAGGTGCAGTGTGCTGTAATCCGCACTTTGTAAAGCTGAAGCAAAACGCTCCATCGCATAAAAAAAAGCACATAACTTTTGCACATGGTGCTTAACGTAATTGGTTTCTTGTTTTAACTCAGCAATTAAATAAAGCGTATCGGGCTCTTTTTCTTTAAACCACGAATGCGAAGCATTGAGTTGATCACCTAAAATTAGGCGCAACACTTTATAATGAGCCATAAACCACCTAAATTTAGTTGTACGTAAAAAGCGACAACGTGGATCTAGGTAGTTTGCTCATACGTGCATAAAAGCTGGAGCTTGTGTTACTTAAAGCTTACTTGTGCGAAGTTGAGTGATTTTTTGCTCAAGCGAAATAACATTTGTTTTGTTAAACAAGGTTGTATTAGCAAAACTTTCAAAATAACGAAGCGCTTTTTGCCAAGCAAATTGTGTTTGTGCGGTGAATAAACGCCCTAGGTGCTCGTTTAAGGTATCGTAAAAGGCATCGCATAGTAGCGATATTTCTTTTGGCGTAACGCCCATCTTTTTTAAGTATTGCAAGTGAAAGGTTAAAAATGGGGCAACAGAAGATGGGTTATCTAAATGCCTAACTATACGTTCTAAAACACAATATAAAATATAACTTTTTTCGTTAAAATAAGCGGCACTTGGATACTGCATTGTTATATTTGACTCTTCAAGCTTTGCATGAAAGCGCGCGGTAAACGCATGAAAGTTTGGCTTAACTATATGCAAACTTTTAATTAACTGTGGCTGATAAGTATTCATTAGCAATCTCATTAAATTTTGTAATTTTTATTTTTATCCACATCGGTGAGCTTTTAGTATAGTGCGTTGCTCAAATATCGCACGTAATCTAAACGTAAAAAGCACAAAATTGTATCAGTTTTATGAATTTTAGATATTTTATTTATGAATATACGGCTTTTTACGTACATATTAGTGACGTTACGATTACCATTTTAACGTCTGCATAATCATAGTACATACTGGTGAAGCTTAAAATGGGGGGTCACTGATTTTATCAAACTTATTAGTTATTATGGTTGCTAATTACCCCGTATATCCTTATAATAGCCGCCATTGTTTAGCGGTTGATTAACCACTAACAGCGATATTGAATTTTAGGTTTAATATCTATTGGCGCGGGATGGAGCAGCCTGGTAGCTCGTCGGGCTCATAACCCGAAGGTCGTCGGTTCAAATCCGGCTCCCGCAACCAATTTTTATAGTAGGTATATCCTTACTAATTCTATATCGCGCATTCTAAGTAATGCGCGTTTTGCGTTTAAGCTAATGTAGTTTAATTTGGTCAGTGTAATGACCCGCAGCCAAGCTTGGCCTGAGGCCACACAGTTTTATGCTTTATTGGTGTGACGCCCCGCTTGGTTCGGGGCGTTGTTGTATCTGCACCATTGATTTATGGCTTTGTCATTAAATCAAAACTTAAACTCAGTATTTTAGGGCTATAAGCCCTTTTTTTGTTTGTATGGAGGATTTTCGTGACAAAACTTGAGCAAGATTTATTAACCATGCTTACGCCTGCAGTAGAAATGTTAGGCTTTGAATTACATGGTCTTGAGTTTGTACAAGCAGGCCGCCATTCTACCTTAAGGGTTTATATTGACCATGAGGATGGAATATCTGTTGATAATTGTGCGGATGCGAGTCGCCAAATTAGTGCGATTTTAGACGTCGAAGACCCAATTACAAACGAATATGATTTGGAAGTATCGTCTCCTGGTGTTGATCGTCCATTATTCAAACAAGATCACTACGAGAAGGCGCAAGGAGAGGAAGTACGCGTGCGTACTAAGCTTCCACAAGACGGTCGCCGTAATTTTAAAGGCGACTTAGTAGCAGTTAGCAGTGATATGATCACACTTAAAAGCGATGGCGAAGAGCACTTAATCATGCTTAGCAATATCGAACGTGCGAACATCATCGCAAAGTTTTAATTCGAGTGCGAAGGAATAGGGCAAGCGAGGCATTACCCATGGCAAAAGAGATATTATTGGTTGCTGAAGCCGTTTCCAATGAGAAAGCGGTTCCAAAAGAAAAGATTTTTGAAGCGTTAGAGTTCGCTCTAGCAACAGCGACAAAGAAAAAACACGATGGCGAAATTGAAGTACGTGTATCAATCGACCGTAAAACCGGTGATTACGACACGTTCCGTCGTTGGCAGATTGCAGAAGTTCAAGAAGATGGTTCTTTAGAAAACCCTTACAGCGAAATCACATTAGAAGCAGCTCAAGTTGAAGAACCTGACTTGCAACTGGGTGATTATGTTGAAGAACAGATTGAATCTATCAAATTCGACCGCATAACTACACAAATGGCAAAGCAAGTTATCGTACAAAAAGTACGTGAAGCTGAGCGCGCTTTAGTTGTAGAAGCTTATAAAGACCAAGAAGGCGAGCTAGTAACAGGTGTCGTTAAAAAAGCAACACGTGATGCAATCGTACTTGATTTAGGTAACAACGCAGAAGCGGTTATTTACCGTGACGATATGCTGCCACGTGAAAACTTCCGTCCAGGAGATCGTATCCGTGGTCTTCTTTACGAAGTTAAACCTGAAGCACGCGGCGCACAGTTATTTGTAACGCGTTCAAAACCAGAAATGCTGATGGAATTATTCCGCATTGAGGTGCCAGAGATTGGCGAAGAAATGATTGAGCTTCGTGCTGCAGCACGCGATCCGGGTTCACGCGCTAAAATCGCCGTTAAATCTAACGACAAGCGTATTGACCCAGTAGGTGCGTGTGTTGGTATGCGTGGTGCACGTGTTCAAGCTGTATCATCAGAACTTGGTGGCGAGCGTGTTGATATCGTACTTTACGATGACAACCCAGCGCAGTTTGTTATTAACGCAATGGCACCGGCTGAAGTAGCTTCAATCGTAATGGATGAAGACACTCATTCAATGGATATCGCTGTAGAAGCTGATAACCTAGCACAAGCAATTGGTCGCAATGGTCAAAATGTTCGTTTAGCAAGCCAATTAACTGGCTGGGAACTAAACGTAATGACAGTTGAAGACATGCGCGCTAAAAACGAAGCAGAGTCAGATAAGTTAATTAACTTATTTACTGAAAACTTAGATATTGATGATGAATTTGCATCATTACTTATCAACGAAGGTTTCTCAACACTTGAAGAAGTAGCATATGTGCCAGCTTCTGAGTTTTTAGAAATCGATGGCCTAGATGAAGAAACGGTTGATTTACTGCGCTCACGTGCAAAAGATGCATTAACCACTAAAGCGCTTAAAACGGAAGAAAGCTTAGAAGGTGTAGAGCCTGCTGAAGACTTACTTGCGCTTGAAGGCTTAGAGCGTCATCTAGCATTTGTTATGGCAAGCAAGGGTGTAATTACACTTGAAGACTTAGCTGAGCAAGGTATTGATGAATTGGTAGATATTACAGAGCTAACACCTGAAAAAGCAGGTGAGCTAATTATGGCTGCACGTAATATTTGTTGGTTCGCAGACGAGTAATTTATTAACGGAGGTATTACACACTATGGCAGAAGTAAATGTTGAAAAACTAGCCGGCGATATAGGTACAACTGTTGATAAATTGCTTCAGCAATTTTCACAAGCGGGTATCACTAAAAAAGCAGGTGATAATGTAACTGAAGCTGAAAAAGCACAGTTACTTGATCACTTAAGCAAATCGCACGGTGGTACTGGTTCAGATGGCCCAGCACGTATGACTTTACAACGTAAGAGCAAAAGCACATTAAGTGTAACGGGCTCTACGGGTAAGGCAAAAGCTGTTCAAGTTGAAGTTCGCAAAACACGTACTTACGTGAAAAAGAGCGCAATGGAGCAAGAGCAAGAACAGCAACGTCTAGCCGCTGAAGAAAAAGCGCGTATCGAAGAGCAGCAAAAAGCTGCACAAGAAGCCGCTGAATTAAAAGCGAAACAAGAGGCAGAACGTAAAGCAAAAGAAGACGCTGATCGGAAAGCCAAAGAAGAAGCTAAACGCAAAGCAGATGCAGAGCGTAAAGCTAAACAACAGCAGATGACCCCAGAGCAAAGTGCTAAGTCTGAGAAAGATCGCATCGAAGCTGAGCGTCTGCAGAAAGAAGCAGAAGAGGCCGCATTGAAGAAAGCTGAAGAAGAAGCGAAACGTCAAGCAGAAGAGGCAAGAAAGCTAGCTGAAGAAAATGAAGCTCGCTGGAAAAAAGAAGAAGAAGAACGTAAGAAACGCGAAGAAACCGCGGATCACCATCTTACGACTTCTACTTATGCACGTGAGGCAGAAGATGTTGCCGATGCACGTGATGAGCAAGGTTCACGCCGCGCGAAGAAAAAGAAAAAAGCCCCAGCAAAAGATAAATTTGCAGGCGCTAAAGGCCGTAAAGGCAAGCTAAAAGCACCTACATCATTGCAACATGGTTTCCAAAAACCAACTGCCGATGTTAAAAATGAAGTGCGTATTAGCGAAACAATTACAGTAGCTGAGCTTGCATCGCGCATGGCTGTTAAAGGCGCTGAAGTTGTTAAAACTATGATGAAAATGGGTGACATGGTTACCATTAACCAAGTGATTGACCAAGAAACAGCACAACTTGTTGCTGAAGAAATGGGTCACAAAGTTATCATCGTTAAAGAAAACGAATTAGAGCAAACAGTACTAAATGACCGTCATGAAGATGGTAAGTCTGAGCCGCGTGCGCCAGTAGTAACTGTAATGGGTCACGTTGACCATGGTAAAACATCAACGCTTGATTACATTCGTTCAGCTAAAGTTGCATCAGGCGAAGCCGGTGGTATTACACAGCACATTGGTGCATACCACGTTGAAACTAACGGCAACATGATCACTTTCTTAGATACACCAGGTCACGCCGCGTTTACATCAATGCGTGCACGTGGTGCTAAAGCGACAGATATCGTAATCCTAGTGGTTGCAGCAGACGATGGTGTAATGCCACAAACTAAAGAAGCGGTACAGCATGCTCGCGCAGCTGGCGTTCCTTTAATCATTGCTGTAAACAAAATGGATAAAGAAGGCGCAGATCCAGATCGCGTTAAAAACGAGCTAGCTCAGCTAGACGTTATCCCTGAAGATTGGGGCGGCGATACGCAGTACGTTCATATCTCAGCTAAAACAGGCTTAGGTATTGATGACTTACTAGAAGCTGTTCTTATGCAATCTGAGCTTTTAGAGCTTCGTGCTCCATCAGAAGGCATGGCAGCAGGTGTTGTAATTGAATCTCGTCTTGATAAAGGGCGTGGTCCGGTTGCTTCTATCTTAGTTCAATCAGGTACCCTTAACCAAGGTGATATCGTACTGTGTGGTCTTGAATACGGCCGTGTTCGTGCAATGAAAGACGAAAACGGTAAAGACATTAAATCAGCAGGTCCTTCTATTCCAGTTGAAATTTTAGGTCTATCTGGTATTCCGGCTGCAGGTGATGAAGCGACTGTTGTTAAAGATGAGCGTAAAGCGCGTGAAGTTGCTTTATACCGTCAAGGTAAATTCCGCGACGTTAAATTGGCTCGTCAGCAAAAAGCGAAGCTTGAAAACATGTTTACTAACATGGCTGAAGGCGATGTATCAGAAGTTAACGTGGTACTTAAAGCAGACGTTCAAGGTTCAATCGAAGCAATTTCAGACTCACTAACTAAGCTTTCTACTGATGAAGTAAAAGTGAAGATTGTTGGTTCTGGCGTAGGTGGTATCACCGAAACTGATGCAACACTTGCTGCTGCATCTAACGCAATCGTAGTTGGCTTCAACGTTCGTGCCGATGCATCTGCACGTAAAGTGATTGATACTGAAAACTTAGACCTTCGCTACTACAGCGTAATCTACGCGCTAATCGAAGAAGTTAAGCAAGCCATGTCTGGTATGCTTGCTCCTGAGTTTAAGCAAGAGATTATTGGTCTTGCTGAAGTTCGTGACGTGTTTAAGTCTCCAAAAATTGGCGCAATTGCTGGTTGTATGGTTACTGAAGGTACTATTAAACGCAGCGCACCAATTCGTGTACTACGTGATAACGTGGTTATTTACGAAGGTGAGCTTGAGTCACTACGTCGCTTTAAAGATGACGTTCAAGATGTTCGTAACGGCATGGAATGTGGTATTGGCGTTAAGAACTACAACGATGTTCGCGTTGGTGACCAAATCGAAGTATTCGAAACAGTTGAAGTACAACGTACACTTTAATTGCTCGTAAACTAAGATTGTAAATGGGGGCTTTGCCCCCATTTCTGTATCCATTATTTAATTAACTTATTATTTTAATTCAGTAAGTTATGATTTTAGGAAAACAATCATGAGAGAATTTTCTCGCACTGATCGTGTTGCTCAGCAAATTCAAAAAGAAATTGCTGTAATTTTACAACGCGAAATTAAAGATCCGCGCTTAGGCATGGTGACAGTGTCTGCGGTAGAAGTATCGCGCGATTTATCTTACGCAAAAGTTTTTATTACGGTGTTTAATACCGAAGATGAAAACAAAGCAAAAGAAAGCGCAAAAATACTTAACGAAGCAACGGGCTATATCCGCTCGTTACTGGGTAAGCGTATTCGTGCTCGTATAATGCCTGAGCTTAAATTTGTAGTAGATAACTCACTAATGGAAGGGATGCGTATCTCTAACTTAGTGGACTCAGTTATTCGCGAAGATAACGCTAAACATGTTGATGATGAAACTGATAGCGAAGAAGGCACTAAAGACTAATGGCAAGACGCAGTAAAGGCCGTCCGATTGATGGTATTTTGTTGTTAAACAAACCTCAAGGCATTTCATCGAACAAAGCCCTACAGCAAGCTAAAGGTATTTATTTTGCCCAAAAAGCTGGCCATACCGGTGCGCTAGACCCACTGGCCACTGGCATGCTACCTATTTGCTTTGGTGAAGCGACCAAGTTTACCCAATTTTTGCTCGATACAGATAAAACTTATGTGGTAAGAGCAAAGCTAGGTGAGCGCACAACTACCTCTGATTCAGATGGCGAAGTGGTTGAAACCCGTGATGTAAACGTTACCACTGAACAGTTAGCTGCAGAAATTGAAAAGTTTTTAGGCGAGTCAGATCAGTACCCATCAATGTACTCAGCGCTTAAATATGAAGGTAAGCCTTTATATAAATACGCGCGTGAGGGCATTGAAGTACCGCGTAAATGCCGAAAAATAAACGTGTTTAGCTTAACGCTTGATGAGTTTGATGAAGCAAATAACGAAGTACAAATGACTGCCCATGTATCTAAAGGGACCTACATTCGTACTATTGTTGATGATTTAGGCGAAAACCTAGGCTGTGGCGCACATGTTATTATGCTGCATCGCTCAGCGGTTGGCCATTACCCTAAAGATAAAATGGTATCGCTTGAGCACCTTGAAACCTTGTTAGCTAAGGCTAAAGAAGAAGAGGTTGCCCCTTCTACATACCTTGATGAATTACTATTGCCAATGGATAGTGCATTGGTTGATTTACCCGTTGTAGAAATTAGCAAAGAGCAGGGTGTTTCGTTTAGCCATGGCCAAGCAGTCGTATTAGGCACTGATTTACCCGTAGGGGCAATTAAAGTCCTGGCTGATGGTGTGTTTATTGGCACCGGTGAGCGCAACCCTGACGGGCATTTAAAATCAAAGCGTGGCTTGTCTAATCAGCAACCCGAGTAAACTTTAACTTGTAGTTATTCTCATAGTTGGTAGAATACGCCCGCTTAATCGTTTTGGCTGAATTAGTGATCGGCTAAAGCACCTATTAAATTTAACTTTTGGAGTTATTATGTCACTAAGCAATCAAGAAAAAATCGATATCATTGCTAAATTTGCACGTGCTGAAGGCGACACTGGTTCACCTGAAGTACAAGTAGCTTTACTTACTTTTGATATCAACAAGCTTCAAGGTCACTTTGCTGACCACAAGCATGACTTCCACTCACGTCGTGGTCTGCTTCGTAAAGTAAGTACTCGCCGTAAATTGCTTGATTACCTTAAAGGTAAAGATATCTCGCGTTATACTGCGTTAATCCAAGAGCTTGGCCTACGTCGCTAAGAACTTGATTACGAGAAAAGGAGCTTTATAGCTCCTTTTTTTGTGCCTAAATTTAAAGCTTCACACCCCATCGTTAACTTAACCTCCCTTTAATATAAATAACACCAACCTTGTGCTAGCACTTAACAATTAAGGGTAGGCAACGCTTGCAACAACTGCGTTAAAATTATCTTTAAGAACAATTTAATAGCGAATTATTCACCTAGCTATCTAAAGGTTTTTAATAGCTAAAAATTACACGCTTAATTAAACGCTTTGCGATAAAACAATTAAAAAATAATGTGGCAAAAGCGATTACGTTTTATCTTTGGGTAGGCTCGCAATTTTACGTCGCTTTGGTATATACTATGCGCGTAGATAAATAGGTTATCTGCAGTCATTAAAAATTTTGCCAATTGTAGTACTTAATTGATTTCCAACTGAATACAATTATGTACTGTAATTGGCCCTTTTAATGACACTTATTAATGAAATATAAAAACATTTAAGGAATATTTTAAGTGCAAGCAATTATTAAAGAATTTCAACTAGGTCAACACACAGTTACCCTAGAAACAGGTGCAATCGCACGTCAAGCAGACGGCGCAGTATTAGCAAGCATCGGCGACACGTCAGTATTAGTTACTGTCGTTGGTAAGCGTGAAGCTCAACCTGGTCAAGACTTTTTCCCACTAACAGTTAACTACCAAGAGCGTATGTACGCTGCGGGTCGTATCCCGGGTGGTTTCTTAAAGCGTGAAGGTCGTCCTAACGATGGCGAAACACTTATTGCACGTCTTATTGACCGTCCAATTCGTCCGCTTTTCCCAAATGGTTTCGTAAACGAAGTACAAGTTATTGCAACTGTTGTTTCTGTAAACCCTGAAATCCAACCAGATATGGTTGCGATGATTGGTACATCAGCAGCACTTGCTATCTCTGGCATCCCATTTAGCGGCCCAATTGGTGCTTCTCGCGTTGGTTACATCAACGGTGAGTACGTACTTAACCCTACACTAAAAGAGCTTGAAGAAAGCCAACTTGATTTAGTAGTTGCAGGTACTGATAACGCAGTACTAATGGTTGAATCAGAAGCTGACGTACTAGCTGAAGACGTAATGCTAGGCGCAGTTGTATACGGCCATGAGCAATCTCAAGCTATTATCAACGCAATCAACGAATTTAAAGCAGAAGCGGGCAAGCCTACATGGGATTGGTCTGCACCTGAGAAAAACGTATCGCTTGAAGAAAAAGTAGCTGAACTTGCTGCTGATAAAGTAGGTGAAGCTTACCGTATTACCGATAAAGTAGCGCGTAAAGAAGCATTAACTGCAGCAAAAGACGCTGTAATTGAAGCGCTTACAAGCGAGCTTGCTGAAGATGAAACACTTGATAAGCAAGAAGTAGGTAAAGTATTTGGTTCTTTAGAGAAGAAAATTGTACGTGGCCGCATCACTGCTGGTGAAAAACGTATCGATGGTCGCGAACCAGACATGATCCGTGCATTAGACGTAATGACAGGCGTATTACCACGTACTCACGGTTCTGCAATCTTTACTCGTGGTGAAACTCAAGCATTAGTTACAGCTACACTTGGTACAGAACGTGATTCACAGTTAATCGATGATTTAACGGGTACTCACAAAAACCACTTTATGCTTAACTACAACTTCCCTCCATTCTGTGTAGGTGAAACTGGTTTTGTAGGTTCTCCTAAGCGTCGTGAAATTGGTCACGGTAACCTAGCTAAGCGTGGTATTTCTGCTGTAATGCCTACACTTACTGAGTTCCCTTACTCAATTCGTGTTGTATCTGAAATCACTGAATCTAACGGTTCGTCTTCAATGGCATCTGTTTGTGGTACGTCACTAGCTCTTATGAACGCGGGTGTACCAATTAAAGCGTCTGTTGCGGGTATCGCGATGGGTCTTGTGAAAGAAGATGAGAAGTTTGTTGTTCTTTCAGATATCTTAGGTGATGAAGATCACTTAGGTGACATGGACTTTAAAGTAGCAGGTACTACTAACGGTATCACTGCACTACAAATGGATATCAAGATTGAAGGTATCACACAAGAAATCATGCAAATTGCGCTTAAACAAGCAAAAGCTGCACGTTTACACATTTTAGGTGTGATGGATGAAGCGATTTCTGCTCCTTCTGAAGAATTATCAATGTTTGCTCCTCGCATCTACACTATGCAAATTCCTGCTAAGAAGATTGCTGAAGTAATTGGTAAAGGTGGCGCTACAATCCGTCAACTTACTGAAGAGACTGGCACAACAATTGAAATTGAAGACGACGGTACAATTAAGATTGCTGCAACAGACGGTGAAAGCGCGCAAAACGCAATTACACGTATTGAGCAATTAACAGCAGAACTAGAAGTAGGTACTATCTACACTGGTAAAGTTGTACGTATTGTTGACTTTGGTGCGTTTGTAAACATTCTTCCTGGTAAAGATGGCCTAGTGCATATTTCTCAAATCAGCACAGAGCGTGTTAACAACGTAACTGACCACTTAAGTGAAGGTCAAGAAGTTAAAGTTAAAGTACTAGAAGTAGACCGCCAAGGCCGTGTACGTCTAAGCATTAAAGAAGCAATGGAATCAGCAGCACCTGCAGCTGATGAGTCGAAAGACGCATAATTGCTAAACTTTAACCCGTTAATATACGCGGGATAATAAAAAAGGGGCTGTTTAGCCCCTTTTTTTATGCTTTAATGAAACCTTATTAGACAAGGTCTGTCTTATTTTTATTGCGATATATCTTGGTATTAAGGATTTTAATGATACTCAAACATTTAGCTTTGGCATCTTTTGCTATTTTGTCTTTAAGCGCTTGCCAAACCACGACTGAATCAAAACCTACGCCGATTGTTAATGTGCCTTTTACTGCACCCCTTGCATCTGACTTTAGAAGTGAAATTGCGATTGCACGTTACTCTGAGCTGTTAAATAGAGCCGATTTAAGTACCGAGCAACAAGCTAAGCTTTATTATGACCGTGGGGTATTATTTGATAGCTTAGGAATGACCACGTTATCGCGCATTGATTTTAACCGCGCTATAAAACTAAAGCCTGATTTAGCTGAGGTGTATAACTTTTTAGGTATTCAGCACACTTTAATGCAGCAATACGAAAAAGCGTATGAGTTTTTTGACTCAGCCCTTGAGCTTAATGAAGAGCATGAATACGCTTATTTAAACCGTGGCATTGCACTGTATTATGGTGAAAGAGCAAACCTAGCGCAAAGTGACTTTGATGAGTTTTTAGCGCGTTCACCAAACGATCCTTATCGTGTGTTATGGCTTTACCTTGCACAATCACAAGAGGATAAACAACAAGCATTAGCGGCTCTTAAAACAAATGCTGCAGCCCTTGATGAATCGCAATGGGCGTATCAGTTAATTTCGCTTTATACCGGCGATATGAGTGAGCATACGTTTTTATCGGGTATTAGCGAGGGCGTTAAGTCAGAGCAAGAATACGCACAGCGCTTGTGCGAGGCGTACTTTTATTTAGCCAAAATGCACCAAGCAGCCGGGGAGCAGTTTTTAGCTGCTGATTACTTTAGGTTGGCATTATCCACTAATGTGCATGAGTTTATTGAATACAAATATGCACGTTTAGAGCTTGAGCTTATGGCTGGTGCAGACGCTAGTTAAATACGTGTGTTATCTGATTGGTTTGCTATTTAGCCTGCTTATTGCAGGCTCTAGCAACCACTTAAGCAGCATTAGCTTTTGGCATGTACTTCACGCTCAGGCTAATCCGCTGCAAAGTTATTGGCAATTCCCCCGTTACTTTTCAAATAATATTGCACATCTTCCCGAGCTGACCTTAGGCTTTTTAGCGCGTAAAAATATCCCATCAGCCCAGTACAATTATTCTTTGACGCTTATCAATGCAAGCAAAAACGAACAAGCAAAGTTATTTTGGCTACAAAGTATTGAGCATGTTGGGCATAACAAGCGCCAACAACTCGCGCATGCTCTTTTAAAGCAAGGTCGCTGGAATGACCTTCAACTATTGTTAACCCAAAACTTACTGCCTAAAGGCGCGGCATTTAACCATTTAGCGCTGCACAAAGGGAGTGACTATGAGCAAGTTTCGCCTTCCTTTTTACATCAACTTGGTTTTGCAGCGTTAAATACACGCCCGCCGATTAACAATAGCTGTAGTTACAATGTGCTGCTATTAGGTGTAAATAGAGAAGCCTTGTTTAAGTTATCAAGTTTTGCCGCGCAGTATAATAAAAAACCTGAGCCGCAAAGCGGGGCGTATTGCTTAAGTAAACCGGTTTACGCTGGGGGCGCAATTGACTGCGCTACCACTTCGGGCATGGCTAATTGCCTATGGCAAAAGGCGTACTTAAAAGCGCAGTCTACTAACGGCTATGACTACACTGTAATTATGGGTACGAGCGGCAGCGCCAATGTAACAGGTAAAAAAATGCAGCTAAGTACCCAAGCAAACTATAATGTATTTTTGCATGAGCTAATGCACTTTAGTGGTTTTGAAGATGAATATACGCTGCCTATTTCTAAACAGCGTTGGTTGTGTAAACGCCAAGGATACGTGGCCCCAAATTTATATATTTCGCAAGGTGAGGCTGCGCCAAATGGATGGTACAAAAGCTTAAGTTGCCAGCAAGGCGGCGTGGCATATAAGCCAGCTAAGCAATGGTCAATTATGCAGTATCAACAACTAGGTTTATCAAAGCGGTACAGGGCTTTGTGGGTTGATCAAATCAATGCTGCTAAAACCGCTCAGCTTGATTAAATTTAAATCGATTAGGCTTGCTATCTATAGACAAAATGGCCGTTTATAAGTATAACTGTACGTATTAATGTCGTTTAAAAACAGACAGTAAAAGCATCTTTTCGTGATGTATAAAACGTAAGGATAAACTTATGATTATAAAAGGCCCTACATTATGACTTTGCTCTGGATACCTTTGTTATCCTTAATTGGCAGTGTTATTTCTTCATGCACCGGCAAACTATCCCGTACGCAAGCTGCAGCTGTCACTGTACTTGCCCCTTTAGCAGCATTAGGTATTACGCTATACCACACCCCCGCTATTTTAGCAGGTGAAACAATTCGTTATGCTGTAACGTGGATCCCCGCTGTTGGACTGGACTTATCATTTCGTCTTGATGGCTTGAGCTTACTGTTTATGTTTATGATTTTAGGCATAGGCATACTGGTAATTACCTACGCACGTTATTATCTGAGTAAAAACGACTCCTTAGCTAAGCTGTATAGTTACTTATTGCTATTTATGACCGCAATGCTGGGCATTGTTATGTCTAACAATGTTATTCAGCTTTGGCTGTTTTGGGAACTGACCAGCATTAGCTCGTTTTTATTAATTAGCTATTGGTGGCATAAAACAGAAGCACGAAAGGGCGCTCGCATGGCGCTAGCTGTTACTGGTGCCGGTGGCTTAGCATTGCTGGCAGGTTTAATGTTAGTGGCCGATATAGTTGGCAGTTACGACCTAGATGTAATTTTAGCTAGCAAGGCAATTGTTCAATCACATGATTTATACGAAACAGCACTGGTATTAGTTTTGCTAGGTGCATTTACTAAATCGGCACAGTTTCCATTTCATTTTTGGCTACCTCACGCTATGGCAGCCCCAACCCCTGTTAGCGCGTATTTACACTCTGCGACTATGGTAAAAGCAGGTATATTTTTATTAGCGCGTTTTCACCCAGTACTTTCTGGTACAGATACTTGGTTTTTACTGGTTGGTTTAACCGGTTTAACAACGCTTTTATTTGGCGCTTATATCGCCTTATTTAAACACGATTTAAAGGGCCTGTTAGCGTACTCAACCATTAGCCATTTAGGGTTAATTACCCTGTTATTGGGCCTAGATACTGAGCTCTCTACTGTGGCGGCAATATTCCATATTATTAATCATGCCACGTTTAAAGCCTCGCTATTTATGGCAGCAGGTATAATTGACCATGAAACCGGCACTCGTGATATGCGTAAGCTTAATGGTATGTGGCGGTATTTACCGTATACGGCCACACTTGCCATGGTTGCGGCTGCTTCAATGGCGGGTGTGCCATTGCTTAACGGCTTTTTATCTAAAGAAATGTTTTTTGCCGAAACCTTACATCAGCAAGTGCTTGGCTCTATGTCGTGGTTAATCCCGGTGTTAGCCACTATTGCAGGGGCGTTATCGGTGGCTTATTCGTCGCGTTTTATTCACGATGTATTTTTTAATGGCGAACCAATTGATCTACCACGCCAGCCGCATGAGGCTCCGCGTTACATGCGACTACCCATTGAAGTACTGGTTGTGCTGTGTGTGCTGGTTGGTTTGTTCCCGCATTTTTCAGTCGATGGCATTTTATCTGCTGCGTCTTTGGCTGTACTTGGTCAAAAGGTACCAGAGTATGAACTGGCTATATGGCATGGTTTTAACTTACCGCTATTAATGAGCGCCATGGCAGTAGTGGGTGGTTTGTTTATTTATATAAATCGTAAATACCTATTTCAATTTCAAGCATCATTACCGCCACTTAATGCTAAAAAAACCTTTGAGCTAATTGTGCTTAAAGTTATTAATTGGTGCCAAAGCAGGGTAAACACTATCGAAAACGGCTCATTACAACGCTACATTTTTGTAATGCTGGCGGTGGTATTGTTATGTGCCGGTTGGCCATTATTTGAAATGCAACAATTAGCGGGCAGTATGCCGCGTATTCCGGTTGATGTGCATAACGCAATAGGTGCAGGCCTACTGATTATAGGTGCTTTTGCTACCGTTATTTGGCATCGCTCACGCGTAGTTGCGTTACTAATGATTTCTATTGTAGGACTCATGGTGTCGGTGGCGTTTACGCGTTTTTCTGCGCCCGACTTAGCGCTTACGCAATTAACGGTAGAAGTAGCAACCGTTATTTTATTAATGTTGGCATTGTTTTTCTTACCACAACATACGCCTAAAGAGTCTAGCTCGTTACGAGTACTCAGGGATTTAGGGATAGCCTCAACATTAGGTGTTGTGGTGGCAAGTATATGTTATGCATTACTTACACGCCCACTCGAATCGATATCAGATTTTTTCATAGCCAATGCCAAAACAGGAGGTGGCGGTACCAATGTAGTAAACGTTATTTTGGTTGATTTTAGGGGCTTTGACACCCTAGGCGAAATAACCGTATTGGGTATTGCAGCGTTGGGTATATTTAAAGTGCTTTCTCGTATTCCATTGTTCATGCCAGCAAGTGATGGTGAAGGGCGCCCATGGGCTCGCGAGCGCCACCCTATACTACTTGCCAGTATTTCGCATAGCTTATTACCGCTTGCATTATTAGTATCGGCTTATATTTTCTTACGTGGTCATAACTTACCTGGCGGCGGCTTTATTGCAGGTTTAGTAACATCAATTGCCTTTATATTGCAGTACATGGCTCATGGCTCAGCTTGGATAAGCGAGCGCTTTGCAGTCAACTACCGTAAAATTATTGCATCAGGTATCGGTATTGCCTTGTTTACTGGGGTCGGTAGCTGGTTCTTTGAACGGCCGTTTTTAACTACGTGGTTTGATTATTTCGATATCCCATTTATTGGCAAAACAGAACTTGCAAGCGCAATTGTGTTTGATTTAGGCGTTTATTTAACAGTGGTTGGAGCCACGTTAATGATATTAGCAAGCCTTGGCAACATGACAGCAGATACCCAGAAAAAAGAGGTAAATATTTAATGGAGCTATTGTACGCATCTTGCGTTGGTGTATTAGTTAGTTGTGGAGTGTTTTTACTGCTAAGAGCCCGTACGTTTCCGGTAGTGCTTGGCCTTACTATGATTTCCTATGCCGTTAACTTATTTTTGTTTTCTGCGGGTCGCTTAACCATAAATAAAGCGGTTGTGCTTGGTACAGGGGCTGAATATGCCGACCCTTTACCTCAAGCACTAGTACTTACTGCAATAGTGATAGGGTTTGCAATGACTGCGTTTGTGGTTATTTTGGCTATACGTGGTAGAGCCGATTTAGGAAGCGATCATGTTGATGGGCAAATCATCAAAAGTGCAGCCGATAGCAAGGAGCAAAAATGATTCAACATTTAACCTCTTTGCCTATTTTATTACCTATGTTGGCAGCGGTAATATTGCTTTTGCCACCCTGTGGTAAAAGTTTACGTATTCGCCGTATTGCCTCGTCAATCATGGCGGTGATCACATTTATTGTCAGTGCATTGCTGTTAATCCATGTATATAACAGTGGTATCAATGTATACGCTATTGGTAATTGGTCTGCTCCTTTTGGCATAGTGCTTGTTGCCGATATGCTTTCTACTTTATTGGTTGCACTTACATCCTTTTTAGGAATGGGAGTCATTTTATATGGCTGTGCCGGCGATGATGCAAAAGGAAACTTTTTTCATCCATTAGTTCATTTTTTAATATTAGGCGTTAATGGGGCATTTTTAACGGGTGACTTATTTAATGTATTTGTATTTTTTGAGGTGTTGTTGATTGCTTCATACTCACTACTTATGCATGCCGGAGATAAACAAAATACCCGTGCAGCGCTCCAATACGTCATATTAAATTTGGTTGGCTCGAGCGTATTTTTAATTGGTTTAGGTATTTTATACGGCGTACTGGGTACATTAAACATCGCTGATATGACGCAAAAAGTAGCCCTGTTAACGGGCGATGATGTCTTTTTGGCAAAGGCCGGCGGCTTACTGCTGTTAGTTGTATTTGCTTTAAAAGCCGCATTGCTCCCCTTGCACTTATGGCTACCTAATACTTATGCCAGTGCAAAGCCTGTGGTTGCCGCTTTATTTGCTATTATGACCAAGGTGGGTGTATACGCCATGCTGCGCGTTTATACCGTTATTTTTGGTGAGCAAGCCGGTGAGCTTGAACATATGGCGCAATCGTGGTTATGGGGCTTAGCCATTGCGACTATAGTGGTTGGTGCAATTGGCGTAATGGCTGCGCAAGATTTACGTAAGTTAACGGCAAATTTAGTTGTTGTATCAGTGGGCACGTTAGTCGCTCTAATTGCACTGCAAAACGTCACTGCAACAGCTGCACTGCTTTATTATTTAGTGCACTCCACATTAGTCAGCGCTGCACTATTTTTATTAGCTGATTTAATTGCCACACAAAGGGGCAAAGTAGGGGATAGACTGGTTGCCGGACGAGCCGTAAACCAACCTTACTTATTGGGAGCATGCTTTGTAATTGCTGCATTAACCGTAGTAGGTATGCCGCCGCTATCGGGGTTTGTTGGAAAAGTTTGGATCCTCAAAACAACCTTAAATAGCGAGCAAGCCTTACTATTTTGGCCTGTTTATTTAATTGCTAGCTTTGTTTTATTAGTTGCACTTTCTCGTGCTGGTACAAGTCTGTTTTGGGAAAGAAAAGGCAATAAAACAGAAAGCGCCGAGGGCGAAAATGCTCACCCATTACAAGTGATGATAATTGTAGGGCTACTTGCGTGCTCACCTTTGTTAGTTGTTTTTGGCGGACCAATAAGTGAATACATGGTCAGTGCTGCTACGCAATTGCATGATATAAGTGGTGGCATTAATGCAGTTATGAAGGGAGGTGAGTAATGAGGTTACAAGCCCGTTATCGTTGGTTGCCAACGCCGTTTCGTAGTTTGTTTTTATTTTTAATTTGGTTGTTGCTTAATAATAGTGTATCCGCAGGGCATATAGTATTAGCTACGTTTTTTGCGATATTTATTCCGCTATTAAGTGTTTCATTACGTGATCCGCAACCTTTAATACTAAAACCAGGTTTGGCACTAAAACAATTGCTCATTGTACTTTACGATATAGTGGTTGCTAATTTACAGGTAGCCTTATTAATCATTGGTCCAGCTAAAAAGTTACGTCCTGCTTTTGTTAAAGTGCCTATAGATTTAATACACGATATGCCCATTACTATTCTTGCCAGTTGTGTATCTCTTACACCTGGTACAGTAAGTGCCGAGGTATATCCTATTCCTGAGTCACTAGATGAAGGCGAAAAGCCTAAACAGCGCTATTTACTTATACATGTGCTTGATTTAAAAGATGAAGAGGCACTTATTAAACAAATTAAACAGCGCTACGAAGCTCCCCTAAAGGAGATATTTCAATGTTAGATACTGTATTACTTATTGTATTTGCCATGATAGGTTTATCGTTACTGTTAAACCTATGGCGATTAATTATAGGCCCCTCAGTGCCTGATAGAGTTTTAGCCCTAGATACTATGTACATTAATGTTATCGCGTTAATTATTTTATACAGTATTAGTATGGGCACTGGTTTGTACTTTGAAGCAGCGTTATTAATCGCGATGCTTGGCTTTATAAGTACTGTTGCAGTTTGTAAGTATTTACTACGCGGCGACTTAATTGAATAGGATATTAAAATGATAAGCGAGTGGGTTGTATCAATATTACTACTTTTTGGTGGGCTATTTATTTTAATAGGGTCGCTGGGCTTAATTAAATTACCTGATTTTTACATGCGCTTACACGGCCCTACTAAAGCAACAACATTGGGTATGGCCAGCATATTAATTGCTGCAATGGTGTTTTTTGCCACGTCGGTGCACACCATAAGCGTAAAAGAGATTTTAATTACCGTGTTTTTATTAATTACTGCCCCTATTAGTGGGTATATGTTAATAAAATCAGCGATTCATCATAAGCTTAAAGCAAAGGAAGGCACAAAAGGGCTCGATAACGTAGAAGACGATTAGCCCCTGTGCACTGATAAAAAGGCCAAATAAACATGTTTTATTTGGCCTTTTTAGTATGGGTTTACACATTTACAAACTATTTTATACCCGTTCGCATAATTAAGTAATTTACTCTGAGGCTGGTAAAACGTGTTGATAATTTAGTAAAAAATTAGCTATTTAATTGTTCTGAATGAGCATTTTTTAACGTAAGTAACGGCACGTTTAGCCCCGCAAAATGAGTAAGTATTATTGCGGATTGATATTAATCATGTGAGTATGGTCTTACTTTTTATATTTAAGGATATGACAATGGCTAAGGCACTATTACTTTCGTTACTTATATTTTCTGGCAGCGTATTGGCTGACGAGGCAACTAAGCAGCAAAAAATAGATGAGCTGATAAACGTGATGAACATGGATGCTATGGTTGATTCTATGTACGGGCAAGTTGAAGGCATGATGAAAAACATGTCTGCACAAATGGGTGTTAAGCCCTCTGAGCAAGCTATTTTTGATAAATACTACGCAGATATGACCAACGTACTTAAAACCGAAATGAGCTGGAAAAAAATGCAGCCGATGATGGTTAACGTTTACGACAAACATTTTAACGAGCAAGAAATTGCCGACATGCTGGCGTTTTATAAAACTGAAACAGGGCAAAAAATTCTTCAAAAAATGCCTGTAGTAATGCAAGAGTCTATGCAAATGTCGCAAAGCCTAGTACAAGATGCAATGCCAAAAATTCAGCAAATAGCCGGAGAGCTAAGTGAAGAGCTAAAAGCCTCTCGCCAACAAGAAAATTAATCTCTCTGCCTCTTTTTAAGCGCGCTCATTAGCGCGCTTTTATTTTATCAGCTCCAGTAAATTTAAATTATGCTTTAATGCTCCCCTCTATTGACCTGTGTGTCACACATAGGTTTACAATTGAGCTCTAAAATCTAAGGGGGCTAAATTATGTATGTTAAGCAATTAGCGACGTTAATGGGTGTAACGCCTGATACAGTTCGTCATTACACACGAATAGGCCTTTTAACGCCCATACGTAGCCAAAGTAATGGTTATCAACAATATACAAAAGCAGACCGCCAACGTTTACAGTTTATTATAAGCGCCCGAAAGCTCGGGTTTTCCCTAAAAGATATACAGCATATCATTGGCGAGTCAGAACAAGGGCATTGCCCATGCCCACTTACACGGCAAATTATTGCAAAACGTTTAGAAGAAACCGAAGCCTTGTTTCAAGAAACCCTTAAATTACGAGTGCGTATGCAAGCGGCGTTAAAACAGTGGGAAACATCGGCAGACGGCGCTGTTGCAAGTGATGTGTGTAGCTTAATAGAGACGTTTGTTGACCCACTTGTTGAGCCAAACAAAAGCGGAGATGTGCAATGAGTAGCAGTAAAACAACAGAGCAAAACTTTATTATTGAAGGTGCTAATTGTGGCAGTTGTGTAGCCAAAATAGAAAAAGCCCTCAATAGTGTGCAAGGCGCAAACAATGTCGAAATGAACTTTGCAGATCGCACCGTACGAGTAGAGGGCAGCGCGCAGCAAAGCACATTAATTAGCGCCGTTGAAAATATAGGTTACGGCGCAAAACCTATGGATAACACATCAGAGCAAGATGCGCTTGATGAAAAAGCCAAGTCAGACGAGGCACATTACAAAAAGCTAATGCGCAACATGATGCTGGCTTTAGGTGTGGGCGTACCGCTTATGATTTATGGGCTTATTTTTGATATGAGCGTGACAACCACTAACCAGCGAATTGCATGGGGTGTGGTCAGTATTATCACGTTTGTCGTTATGGCTGTAGCAGGTAAGCAATTTTATAAAGGTGCTTGGCAGTCATTTAAAAATCATGGTGCTAACATGGATACGCTTATTGCTTTGGGAACGGGCACTGCGTGGTTATATTCAATGTTTGTTGTACTTGCGCCTAGCTTACTACCTGAGGTTGCAAGGCACGTTTATTTTGAAGCTTCTTCAATGATAATTGGGTTAATTAGTTTAGGCCTAGCTTTTGAAGTGAAAGCGCGTGGACGTACTTCGCAGGCTATTAAGCGTTTAATTGGCTTACAAGCAAAAACAGCCCGTGTAATACGCGATGGCGCAGAGCAAGATATAGACATTAGTGATGTGCAAAAGGGCGACCATGTAAGGGTACGCCCAGGCGAAAAAATCCCGGTAGATGGTGAAGTGCTCGAAGGTAGCAGCAGATTAGATGAATCTATGCTCACGGGTGAGCCTATGCCAGTGAGTAAGCAAGCTGGCGATAAAGTGGTTGCTGGCAGCATTAATAAAAGTGGTACATTATTATTTGAAGCCACACATATAGGCCAAGAAACAACCCTTGCCAATATCATTAATATGGTAAAACGCGCGCAAAACTCTAAGCCTTCAATAGGGCGATTAGCCGATGTTATATCGGGCATTTTTGTGCCCACAGTAATGATAATTGCGATACTAGCAGCCCTTGCATGGTTGAATTTTGGCCCAGCCCCTTCAATTGCTTATGCAGTGGTAGCGTTAACCACCGTGCTGATTATTGCATGCCCGTGTGCGTTGGGTTTAGCAACGCCTATGTCGGTAATGGTGGGAATAGGTAAAGCCGCCGAGTTTGGCATATTAATTCGCAATGGCGAGTCACTGCAAACTACCTCTAAAATTACTACCATGATTTTAGATAAAACCGGCACTATCACCCAAGGTGCACCACAGGTAACAGATGTTGTAACGTTTAATAACGCAGATGAAAATAACGTAATGCAATTAGTTGCAAGCCTCGAGAGTAGCTCTGAGCACCCACTTGCGGAGGCGATTACACAGTACGCTCAAAAACAAAATGTAACCTTGAGTAAAGTTACCGACTTTGATGCCATTACCGGTAAAGGTGTAAGTGGAACGGTGAATGAGCAAACACTGTTATTTGGCAATAAAGCGCTTATGGATAAATACGAGATTGCAGTTGATGACGCCACAGAGCAAGCACACACCTTTGCAAATGATGCAAAAACCCCGATGTACTTTGCCTGTAATAACCAACTTATGGCCTTAATTGCGGTGGCGGACCCGCTAAAAGAAGACTCAGTACAGGCAATCAAGCGCCTGCAAAATGAAGGTATTCATCTAGTAATGCTCACTGGCGATAATAAAGCGACCGCACACGCTGTGGCTAAAAAAGTCGGTATTGATGATTTTATCGCAGAAGTGTTGCCAGAGGATAAAGTAAACGAAGTCACTAAACGTCAACAGCAAGGCGAGATTGTAGGCATGACGGGTGATGGGATCAATGATGCCCCCGCGCTTGCTAAAGCAGATGTCGGTTTTGCAATTGGCACAGGTACAGATGTAGCCATAGAAAGCGCCGATATTACCTTAATGCGTGGCTCACTGCATGGCCTTGCCGATGCTATTGCCATTAGCAGCGCAACAATTAAAAACATTAAACAAAACTTGTTTGGTGCATTTATTTATAATGTTGCGGGCATTCCTATTGCAGCTGGTGTGTTGTATCCGTTTATTGGTGTACTGCTAAACCCAGTAGTAGCGGGCGCAGCTATGGCGCTTTCATCACTGACAGTAGTCACCAATGCTAATCGCTTACGTTTTTATAAACCCAATAAGCGCTAAGGAGTCGATAATGTTAATGATAAATTTACTTGGTGCAGTATTAATAGTGGTCATTATTTATTGGTTTTGGCTTTATAAGCCAAAGCAAATACACAGTAATGATAATACGCAAACCATAGTGGTAGATAACGGCGTTTATCAACCAAGTCATATAAAGGTGGCGGCCAATAAAAAAGTCACACTTACATTTGATAGAAAAGACAGTGCACCGTGCGCCGAAACTATGGTGTTCCCGCAGCTTGATGTAAGTGAAAGCCTTGCAATGGGAGATAATACAATCACTTTGCCTGCACTAAAAGCAGGTGAGTACGACTTTCATTGCCAAATGAAAATGTATAAAGGTAAGTTAATCGCTGAGTAACCAATAAGTTGATGAAGTAACATTAATACGGCCTAACTTTATGTTGAGCTAAACAACGGGTTATGTCGTATTAGTGTTAATTAAGCACACTAGATTATTTAATGAATAACTTAAACCCTAAAAAATTACTAAACAGTAAGTGGACTGCCACTCCAGCTATCAATAAAGAAAAACACTTTATCATTGTAGAAGTAGAATACGATGAAGAGGGTAATGTAATTGAGTGCCTTACCGAGTCGGTATTTTCTAAAAATCAGTACTCAATACGCTGGCGAGATTTAAAAGACACACAAAAATGGCGTCAAGGCTGGAAGTAGTTAAATTGTTTTTATACTTTAAAAACGCCAATTTGTTATGCCCAACTAAATGCAATGCGCTCTTTTTTTAATCCCTGCCTTTTACTAAATTCGCCATTTGGCAACAAATGCCTGTTTTTTACAGGCTTGCCATGCTTTTAAAAAATAAACGCTAAATATTTTTTAAATATCAATATATTTCAATTGGTTATGTTTTAGGTTTTATGACGTTTAATTGTTTTAATTAAGCTGTTCAGCTTTAGTTTATTCTTAAACTTCCCCAGATTATGTTTTTAGTTAGCTTTTAGCTCATGTGTGGCTTTTTTATAAATCATAAGCTGTTGATTCTATTGCTTTATTTTAAGTGGCTCATCTAACTGTTGCTAAAAAGCAACAAAAATACCCCTCGAAACTTAATTTTTCCATATACTTATCGCATAACTCATTGTTTATTAATTGAAAATAAAACATGGCACTGAAGTTGTAACTGAAGTTGTAATAGTTAAGCTGTATTAAGCAAAACGTGGGTAACGCCAATTGGCTACTCCCCTAACCCTATGAAGGATTTCATTATGAAAAAGGCACAATCAACATTGGTATTAATGGCTTTAGCCTCTTCATCAGCGGCTTTTGCAGTAACAGATTTTGACACACTCGATAAAGATGGCAGTGGCACATTAAGCCCGTTAGAAGCATCTGCTGATGCTGAATTAATGAGTCAGTTTACAAAACTTGATACTGACAAAAACAACGAGCTATCTAAGAGTGAGTTCGACAAAGCATAAGTGAGTGCTTTGAGTAGTTAACGCCCAGTGGCACGTTAATTCTGAGTTGCCAAAGACAACCTAAGTAGGCAAGGGAGCTTACCATAAAGAATAACAAGGACAGTGTAATACACAGGGCATTTTATTATAAACGCATAGCGAAGGAATCGATATGTAAAAGCGATACCCAACTTTGCTTGCAATAGCGCTGGTATTTTCTGGCACATTTGCAAAGTTTGACACCAACACAAACGGTAAACTTTTTAAAGCAGAGGTTTTACAAGCGTAGACGATTAATGCGCTGTGGTGTAAGCATAATTCTGAGTTGCCAAAGACAACCTAAATAGGCAAGGGAGCCTATTAAAAAGAATAACAAGGAAGTGAATTGTAACCACCTCAGTGCAAATTTATACAGGTAATGCATATTATTGAAGGATTACATTATGACTAAGCTGAAAACAACACTTGTACTTATCACCTTGGTGTCATCATCGGTGGTATTGGCAAATACAGAGTTTAAAACACCTATGCAAGGCGAAGGTGGTTTAACAAACCAAAGTGATCAATCAGCAGAACAAATAATGCAGCAATTAAATATGCAAAGCCGAAATAGCCTAACCGAAAACGATTTTTTTGAATACAAATAACCGATTCTCCCTTTATGGATCTCAGAAAAGGATTTCTTCCCCTTTGCCAGGCACTTAACCTAAGGAAATGATTATGAAAAAATTTATCGCACTTCTAGCCCTTGCCTCTTCATCAGCGGCGTTTGCCGCGGTCGACTTTAACAGTTTTGATGCCAATGGCGATGGCGTAATTAGCAAAACAGAAGCACAAGCCAACGCACAGTTAGCACGGTTGTTTGATAAGCTCGATACAGATAAAAATGGTGAGCTTTCACAGCAAGAGTTTTCTAAAGTACAATAATTTTATGGCGTAGTTTTACGCGCTTAAAATTTATCAGGTCATACTCACAAAGCAGTTAAGTAACATTTACTTAGCTGCTTTTTTTGTGCATGGCGCAGGCATAACTGCTTTTTCACCAAATAGGTGCAAATGAGCGCAAGTTAAAACCTTAACCTGATGAATAAAAACACTTTTTATACTTGGTTTTAAACTTGCTTAGTTAACGCTATAGCAACTGAGTGAGTACACAATTATGGCGCGAATGAGTTATATAAGTAGTGTTGAGCGCTACCATGAGTATGAGCAAGTAATACACAGCTTGCTTGACTCTATTTTAATGAGTATTGAAGACGGGCTTAACAAAAATCGAGATACGCGTTTTTTAGTAAAGCAATATCCCTTTTTAGAGCTGCAATATTGTTTAAACGAATCTGGGCTTCAGCAAGGCAATAACGTTTGCTTTAAGCGTGCCTATAAAAAATTAGCCGAGCAAGGCAATCAGCAAGACTTAAGTGAGCGCCCTTACTTTTTACAATCTAAACAAACCGATTCGGTGTGCTTTACCGATCCGTATATTTCTATCGCAACTAATCATGTATGTATTTCGGCTATTAAAGAGCTAAAAAAGCCAATTAACCAGCAGCATTATTTAGTGTTAGACGTATGCTTAACCCAGTTAATTGAGTTTGTAATGGGAGACAGCGCGCGTGCCGGTATTTCGCCTTATTTTAAAGCGGGTTATGGGGTGATTGTGGCGTGTTTATTTACTTTGGTACTCTTTTTACTGAGCATAGTATTTAACGATATATATGCATTATTAACCCACTTTGACTCAGCGTCTGATCCCCTCGAGCCCTTTAGCATTATTATATATATTACTTTAGCGTTGGCCGTGTTTGATTTAGGAAAGACCATTCTCGAAGAAGAGATTTTAATGCATAAGGATATATTTAGGCACTCTTCTACACGGCGCACAATTACCCGGTTTATATCTACCGTGCTAATTGCAATATCTATTGAGGCGCTATTAACCATGTTTAAGGCAGCGTTGGGGCAGGCTGAATACTTATTACCGGCCATTGCGATGATGCTTGCGGTGGTAGGGCTTTTAATAGCCTTGGCTATTTATGTGTATTTAGGGGCCAAAGCCGAAACCTTACTAATGCGGGCGCGCTCAAAATTAAAATCCTCCAAGTAGGAGGATTTTAATGCGATTGGTATGATTATTATTTAGCTTTAAACTTTACCTGCTAATGCGGCTTATCTTGCTCGCGCTTTGCTTTAAAGTCTGAGTCACTCGTCCATATAGGCCAATCGCCATTGTTAGCAAGCTGTGTGGCTATATCAACAATAAGCTCTATGTCTTGCTTTACGCCACCTAATGACCACTGCGGCGAGTAATCGTCGGCTTCTTTATGGTATTTATGCGCAATGTAATCAGGGTCGGTATCGCCAAGGCTCATAAATAATAAACTAGGCACACCTTGCTTAGCTAAAGAAAAATGATCTGATCTAAAAAACAAACCGTTTTGCGGGCGAGGGTCCATTTTAACAACGCGACCTTGCGCTTTTGCCGCGTTTGCTAGGTAGTTTTCTAGGGTGGATAAATCGTTACCGTATTGCAAAATGTAATCGGTGCCATCTAGCACGTTCATTCCGTCAATATTCAATAGCCCGACCATTTGTTTAGTGGGCACAACGCCACCGGTTGCAAATTCTTGCGAGCCAATGAGGCCAGTCTCTTCTGCGGTAAAATTAGCAAATAAAATAGAGCGTTTAAACTGTGTTTGCTGGTGGATTTGATTCATAATGCGGGCAATTTCAAGTGTGGCCGCTGTGCCAGAGGCATTATCCACTGCACCGTTATAAATTTTAGGGCCGCTGTCGGTTTGCTTGGTACCAAAATGATCCCAATGAGCACCTATTACCACGTACTCATTAGGGGCGTCGCTTCCTGTAATTTGCGCAACTACGTTATGTGATTTGGCATGCGATACTTCGTTTTTAAATGAAAGGTTGGCTGTTAAATTAAGCGCTGTGGCTTTAA
Source organism: Pseudoalteromonas agarivorans (assembly GCF_024518735.1). NCBI lineage: Bacteria > Pseudomonadati > Pseudomonadota > Gammaproteobacteria > Alteromonadales > Pseudoalteromonadaceae > Pseudoalteromonas > Pseudoalteromonas agarivorans. The sequence continues at coordinate 165,571 of NZ_JANIGJ010000002.1, read as the reverse complement.
AGTCATCACTTAAAGCCTTTTGTTTTAAATTTTGATAGTTAAGCTGTGCGGCATTAAAAATTTGCTCAGTAGTATTAAGTGTTAGCCAGCCCATAACTGGGAGCTTAGAAGCGTTTAGGTTATTGTCCATCAGGGTGTATTTAGTCCCTGTGTTTGAGCTTTCAACCACGCCCCAAGGGTAAGCCGCAGGGGCAGTTTCGTGCACAATAAATACTGCTTTGGCACCTTGGCGTGCGGCTTCTTCGTATTTGTAAGTCCAGCGGCCGTAGTAGGTCATAGCATTACCTGTAAATAACGCATCGTTTTGTGTAGCAAAGCCAGGGTCGTTTACCAATACAATAACGGTTTTACCTTCAACATTAATGTTTTCGTAATCGTTCCAGTTGTATTCGGGGGCATTAATACCGTAACCCACAAATACAATGTCAGAGTTTCGTACATCTATTACTGGCTGTAATTGCTCTGTACGGGCGGTAAAATCGTTACCTGCTTTAAACTTTAAGTCGCCCACCTGCAATTGCATATTTTGATTGGCCGTGACCATTGCCATTTTTACCGGCTGTAAAAACTTACCATTATACGCCCCAGTTAAACCCATAGCTTCGTATTGCTCGCTCAAGTAACCTACTGTTTTTACTTCACCATGAGTAAGTGGGCCGCGACCTTGAAAGTCATCAGAGGCGAGCGTTTTTATATGCTGTTTAACGTTATTTAGGCTTACGCCGGGCGTATTTTCTAAAGAATAATGCTCGCTTGCAGGTTCAGAGCAACCAAAGAGAGCGACTAGCAGGCTTAGGCTAGCGCTTTTAAAAAGAGTAGAGGCCATAGTTTTCTGAATAGTTTTAAAAATTGGTTTTTAATATAAAGGAAGCACTGATGTGAGTCGAATATTTATCATCTTGCCAGTTCTATTTTTCAAAAATTGAAAATTGCCGGTGTAGGGTGTATAAATAATCGACAACAATAAATGGAGCACACATAATGAGCCAATCTAAAAAAAGCGGATACCTGTTTATAGGCAGCGGCGTAGCATTTTTTGCAGCAGCTTTGCTCGCACAGCAAGCCATGTTTTTTGCTTTAGCTGCATCCTTTGTAGTGCTAGGTACAATTAGTATAAAAAAAGCGGCACCCTAGGCGCTTAATATTTTAAAGCGTCGCGCTAATATTAATCTGTTATATAGCGTACCTTAAAACGTAAAAAACCAGCAAATAGCTGGTTTTAATCATATAGCAAGTAACTAATTACTCATCTGCGTATTTTACGCGAATTTTGCTTTTATCAACGCTTAATTGATTAAGTGCTTTAATAGCGCTTCTACTTTCTATGTCGTTTGGCATTTCTACAAAGGCAAAACCTTTTGATAAACCAGTGTCTTTATCAAGCACCAAGTTACAGGTAGTTACTTTACCGTGTGCTGCAAACAACGTGCGAAGGTCTTGCTCTGTGGTAGCGCGAGACAAATTACGAACTAATAATTTCATATATAACCTAAATAAGGGGTTCGCTGAGGATTATCTCAAGTAACTTGGTTTTAACCTAATTTTATTTAGCCTTTTATTTAATTTGGGAGAAAAGAGCAAATATTTACAATGCATAAAAAATATACTAAATTCAAAATAAGTTTAAATTAAGAGGGACGATTATGAAAAAAGTACTAGTTTGTATTTCTGCTTTATTGTTAACAGCTTGTAATTCCACCACAAGTTCAAATAATGATACTATTGTTTTGCTAAACGCTGAAAAAACAAATGCTATTAGTTATCATAAAACATATAAAGAGTGTCAATCTGCAAAAATTTTGCAAGACATTAGAAGTAAAGCTGAATGGGCTCGCAACTCTGTTGCAAATAGGTCAACACATGTTAGTGGTTTTAAATTAGCTACTTGTGAAGGTTAACTTATAAAAGCCGGTAGATAATCGGCTTTTTCATTTTGTACCTTCCTTGTCCAATGAAGCCACCCTTCCAAATATACTGCTAAAATCAAGTTATCTCCTTATTAAGTTAAAACCGATTTCGTTATTCTGGTAATAAAAATCTAGTTATTAAAACAAATAATTGGTAAGTTATATTTCACTTTATTTACTTACCATTAACCTGGGGTGGTTGTTTATGTCAAAGTTTGGCTTGCGTGTTTTAACTATTACTTGTGTTTGTTCTTTGGGTATTTTAGCTGTAGGGTGCGGCAGCTCAGGGTCAAAAAGTGAGCCTGTAAATGCATCGGTTGTAGCGCAAAACGCCGCAGTAATTAGCGGTCAAACAGCTGTAAGTATTGAAAATACCCGCGATATAGCAATTACAGGTGAACTATCTATAACGGATGCACAAGCCAATGAGGCAGTATTTAAAACGCAAAGCAATAACACCACAACTTATGGTTCATTTAGCTTAACTGAGGATGGTAATTGGTCATATACACTTAATGGCGAGCATGCCACTGTGAGTGCATTAAACGAGGGCGAAACCTTACTTGATGAAATAACCGTCACATCTGCAGATGGCACCGAAGCGACAGTGTCTATAACCATTATAGGCACTGCAGGCCGTGATGATTTTATAGTAACGCAAGAAACAACCCTCAATGCCGATGGCGAAAACACAGGGCTAAGTGCTTATACATTAATAGAAAATGCGTTTAGTGAAGGTGCAATTGAATCGCCTGATATGTATAGCGGTAATCATCAAAATGTTGTGCATATTATTGAAGATACTGACTCAACTGTAGGTAATCACTTTGTGTTTTTAGCACATCGTGATGAAGACCAAGATAAAGATAAGGGCGCAACCGACCGCCAGCGCAACGAAATAAAAGCCTTTGATAAATCGCCCGCCGCAACACTTGCCTTTAAAGACGAAACCGTACAATACAGTTGGAAGTTTAAAGTCTCTAGCGAGCTTGAGCTGAGTAGTAAATTCAGTCACTTTTTCCAAATAAAAGCCCGTAACGACAGCAACGACAATACCAATGGCAACGACGACCAACCTATTATTACGCTCTCTGGTGCACAAAAAAACAGTACAGGTAATCAGCTGCAAGTACGTTATAGCGCAGGCTTTGATGAAAACGGTAACAGCACAGGGCTTGATAAAAACCTTATCGAAACCGACTGGTCACTCATTACTGATGAATGGATAGCGGTATTTGTACAAGCCACTTTTAGTGAAGCGGGGCAATTTGAAATGACCCTAACCCGCTTAAGTGACAACGAGGTGCTATTTAGCATTAGCGAGCAAAACATAGATATGTGGCGTGGCTTTAGCGATGATGACTTTGCCCGTCCTAAATGGGGTATCTATCGTTCAATAGTCGAAACCGATAGCCTTCGCGCTGAAGAAGAGCAAGTACGATTTGCTGATTTTGTGATTAAAAAAGGCGTTCTAGCGCAGTAAATATTTGCCTAGTTTTTTATCGTGGCTACTTACACGTTGTTGAATAATAGCCACTATGTGACGGCGTATCCACTGCAAACCGGCATCGTTGTCTTGGCGCTTATGCCAAATAACAGAGACGGGTGTTGGTGGCGTATCAATAGGGCTTTTTAAAACCACGAGCTTATTGGTAAATATTTCCTGCTCAAGCGCTATTGAGGGGAGGACACAAATAAGATCGGTATTTTTAAGAATGTTAGGTACATTTGCCGCGTTATTTACCGTCATCGCTACTCGGCGCTTTAACCCTAATACTCTTAGTGCTTGATCAGATGGCCCTAAAATATCGCCCGTAATTGATACTAATAAATGATCTGTATTAGCAAAGTCAGTAATACTTAAAGGGGCATTAGCAAGCGGGTGGTCAGGGCGCATAAGTACAACATATTTAGGCTTTAATAAGTGCTCGGCTCTAATAACGTTTTCAGACAGGGTGTAGCGATTAATTGCCAGTTCGGCTTCGGCGTCTTTAAGTACATTGGCAGCCTCTACCGCCCGATTAGGGATTGCATGGATATTGATGCCTGGGGCCTGCTGCTCAATAATTTTACGAAGAGGCCCCCATATCATTTCTACAAATATATCAGCGGCAGAAATACGAAAAGTGCGCTGCGCTGTCGCTGGGTTAAATTCACTTTGGTTTATAGCATGTTCTAATGATCCAAGTGGCCCCTGTATTTGCCCCCATAAATTGTTAGCAAATGCTGTAGGTTGAATATTTCGGCCATCTTTTATAAATAACTCTTCTCCCCACGCTGCGCGCATACGTGCAAGCGCGTTAGATACCGCAGGTTGTGTCAGCGATAATTGCTCTGCTGCACGAGTGATACTGCCTTCAGTCATGATGGCATCAAAAATCATTAGTAAATTAAGCTCTTGAGGACGCATATAGCACCGTTATAAATTTTAAATGTAAGATTATTTTACATCATTTTTAGTGATGTGTTTTATACAATAATATAATTATTTTTATGCTTTTACCGCGTTCATAATATAAGCAGATTTTAACACAACTCGTACAGCAAGAGAGTTAACCATGTCAGCTATATATAAATTTACATACACGTTTATTATTGCGCTATTAGCGATAATACTGGGTGCATGCAGCGATAAACCAAGTTCTATTCAAAGTAATGATGATTCTACGCAAGGGGTGGCCGTAGAAGTGGCCGAAGTAATAAGTCAGCGAATAACCGAGTGGGACAGCTTTACAGGGCGGCTAGAGTCGCCGCAAATAGTGTCTTTGCGTCCTCGCGTATCTGGTTATATTGAAGCGGCAGTATTTGAAGAGGGTGAGCTGGTAAATAAAGGCGACACCTTATTTTTAATTGATAGCCGCGAATTTAATGCACAAGTAAACCGCCTAACAGCGCAACTTGATGAAGCAAAAAGCCGCTTAAAACTAGCAAAGCAAGATTTTAATCGAGCTAAAGAGCTATTTAAAAGTAAATCAATATCTAAAGAGTTATTAGAGACCCGAGGCGCAGAGGTTGACCAAGCAAATGCCTACGTAGCACAAAGTAATGCATCCCTTGAGCTTGCACAGCTAAACAAAACCTTTACACGCGTAGAAGCGCCTATTTCTGGGCGAGTGTCTCGTGCGTTAATTACCGAGGGCAACTATGTCAGTGCAGGGAAAACTGAAATGACCTCTATTGTCTCTACAGAGCAGGTTTATGCCTATTTTGATATTGATGAAGCAACATGGCTTAACTATCAACAAGCGCACCTTGATAACAATCAATCTACCGCGTTACCTGTGGCGATGCGTTTAGCGAATGAGCAAGATTACCAACACTGGGGCAAGCTTGATTTTGTTGATAACCAAGTAAATACCCAAACCGGTACATTACGCGTGCGGGCTGTATTTAATAATCAAGACGGCGCGCTTTTACCTGGGTTATTCGCCCATTTAAAATTAGCAGGTGGCAATACTGAGCAAGGTATTTTAATTGCTGAGAAAGCTATTGGTACCGATTTAAATAATAAATACGTTTTAACGGTTGATGAGCAAAATAAAGTGCAATACCGCGCCATTACTTTAGGCGACAAAGTGGGTGAGCTACGAGTTATTAAACAAGGTTTAAAAAGCGGCGAACGCATAGTAGTTAATGGCTTGCAGCGCGTGCGCTCTGGCGTACTCATTACGCCAGAATTAATTAATATGGCAAAGCAAAGTACTTTAAACGAGTTACAAGCTTGGCAGCAAAAGGTTGATAACCAAAACCGCTTAGCCAATGCCGAGCCAACACTTGAAATAGGCATGTAATAATGAATTTTTCTCAGTTTTTTATTCATCGACCTATTTTTGCAGCGGTTTTATCTATTCTTATTTTTATAGGGGGTGCCATAGCCATATGGCAGTTACCTATTACAGAATACCCAGATGTAGTACCCCCAACGGTTGTTGTTACAGCTAACTACCCAGGTGCAAATCCTAAGGTAATAGCCGAAACCGTGGCCACAGTGCTTGAACAAGAGATAAACGGCGTAGAAAACATGCTGTACCAGTCATCGCTTGCAAACTCTGCAGGCACCATGACATTAACAGTCACCTTTGCGATAGGGAGCGATCCTGACGAAGCAACTACCTTGGTACAAAATAGGGTAAATAGAGCAATACCTCGCCTACCAGAGGAAGTACAAAGGCTAGGTGTGGTCACCGAAAAGTCATCACCTAACCTTACCCTCGCGGTACATATAACTTCGCCTTCAGGGCGATACGACAGTTTGTATCTGTCTAATTATAGCGATCAATTTATAAAAGATGAGCTAAAGCGTATTAATGGCGTGGGCCAAGTACGTGTATTTGGCGCAGGCGATTACAGTATGCGTGTGTGGCTAGAGCCTAACAAATTAGCGGCGCTCAATTTAAATCCAAGTGATGTAGTCAATGCTATTCGCTCGCAAAATCAGCAAGCTGCGGCAGGAAGCCTAGGCGCACAACCCATAGGCACCAGTGAGTTTCAATGGCTTATCAATGTAGAAGGGCGCTTAATAGAGCAAGACGAGTTTGAAGAAATAATCGTAAAAACGGGCGATAACGGCGAAATTACACTGCTAAAAGATGTTGCTAGAGTAGAGCTAGGTGCAGATAGTTATACCCTTAGGCCACTTCTTAATAATGAATCCATTGCCGCTGTGCCTGTTTTTCAAGCGCCAGGCTCTAATGCATTACAAATTTCTGACGATGTGCGCGCTAAAATGGCTGAACTATCGGCGCTATTTCCAGAGGGTATGAGCTATGAAATAGTGTATGACCCTACCGTATTTGTAAGGGGCTCTATTGAAGCCGTAGTCGATACATTATTTGAAGCGGTTTTATTAGTTGTGTTGGTCATCGTGCTGTTTTTACAAACATGGCGAGCATCTATTATTCCGCTGGTGGCAGTGCCAATTTCATTAGTGGGCACCTTTGCTTTTATGCATTTAATGGGATTTTCACTTAATGCGTTGTCGTTATTTGGCTTGGTGTTAGCAATCGGTATTGTTGTTGATGATGCCATTGTTGTGGTCGAAAACGTTGAAAGAAATATCAGTGAGGGATTAAGTCCTATTGATGCAACCACTCAAGCAATGAAAGAAGTAACAGGGCCTATTATTGCCACTACTTTAGTGCTTGCTGCGGTGTTTATTCCTACTGCGTTTATGAGCGGTTTAACAGGGCAATTTTATCGTCAATTTGCTCTTACAATTACTATTTCAACAGTGCTTTCTGCCATTAACTCGCTTACGCTAAGCCCCGCGCTGGCTGCGTTATTACTCAAACCTCATGGGCAAGACAACGATTGGTTAAGTCGTGCCATTAATAACTTATTTGGCCGTTGGTTATTCGCGCCTTTTAACAAAATGTTCGATAAAGCCTCGGGTAAATACACAGGAGCCGTTGGCCGAATAGTGCATAAGGGCGGCATAATTGGTGTGCTATACGTTGGTTTACTGGCATTAACGTGGCAGCAGTTTGAAAATACGCCAACAGGGTATGTTCCGCCGCAGGATAAAATGTATCTCGTCGCTTTTGCGCAATTACCTAATGCAGCATCGCTAGATCGCTCTGAAGCGGTGGTTCGCCAAATGTCAGAGATAATCAGGGCACACCCAGGCGTTAGTGACGCCGTCGCCTTTGCAGGTTTAAGCATTAATGGTTTATCTATAAACCCAAGTTCGGGGATGATGTTTACACCGTTAGAGCCGTTTTCAAAGCGGCAGAGCCCGCGCATGTCGGCAGCTGAAATAGCGGAAGATTTAAATAAACAACTTAGTCAAATAAAAGGCGCTAATGTTGCTATATTTCCGCCTCCTCCAGTAAGGGGAATGGGCACCATTGGTGGCTTTAGGCTGCAGCTTGAAGATAGAGGCTCACTAGGGTTTGACACCTTGCAGCAAGTAACAAATGGAGTCATTGCTAAGGCTAAAGCCGACCCCGCTCTTGCTAATGCGTTTACCAGTTTTACAACCGACGTACCGCAGCTAGATGTAAAGGTAGACCGTAAAAAGGCGCTAAGCTTAGGGCTTGAAATAAATACCTTATTTGAAGCGATGCAAGGCTATTTGGGCACAGTTTATGTGAACGACTTTAATTTATTTGGTCGCACGTATCAGGTAAATGTGCAGGCAGATGCACCCTATAGGGAAGATGTAGAGCAAATTAAGCAATTAAAAGTGCGCAATAAAAATGGCGATATGATCCCCCTTGGCGCAGTGCTTAGTATTGAGCATAGTTTAGGGCCAGATAGAGTAATGCATTATAACGGCTATGTTACGGCTGAGGTTAACGGCGTACCCGCACCAGGGTATAGCTCTGACCAAGCTAAAGCCGCAATAGAAGAAATACTCGATGAAACACTGCCAATGGGTATTGCGTATGAGTGGACAGACATAACCTATCAGCAAATTTTAGCGGGCGATACTTCAATGTATGTATTTCCACTTATTGTGTTGCTTGTATTTTTGGTTTTAGCAGCGCAGTACGAAAGCTTACGTTTGCCTGTCGCTATTATTTTAATTGTGCCTATGACATTGCTAAGTGCGCTGATTGGGGTGGCTATTTATGGTGGTGATAATAATATTTTCACCCAAATTGGCCTAATCGTGTTGTTTGGACTTGCCACTAAAAACGCTATTTTAATTGTTGAGTTTGCAAAAGAGCTGCAAGATACCGGTATGGATGCATTTAATGCCATTAAAGAGGCGAGCCGGTTGCGATTACGCCCAATATTAATGACCTCAATAGCATTTATTATGGGGGTTGTACCTATGGTGTTCTCATCGGGAGCAGGCTCTGAAATGCGCCAAGCTATGGGCGTTGCGGTATTTTCTGGCATGATAGGCGTAACGGTATTTGGCTTAATACTTACACCTGTGTTTTATTATATACTTAAACGCAGTGGTAAAAATTAAAGCGACAAAAAAGCCCTTAGCAATTTAATTGCTAAGGGCTTTTTTAATGCGTTTTAAAAAGTAACTATTTTACTTCTTTACCTGCAGCTTGTTGGTCAGCGTGATAGCTTGAACGAACAAATGGGCCAGAGGCAGCATGCGTAAAGCCAATTTCATCAGCGTATTCTTTTAGTGCGTCAAATTCCGCTGGTGGCACGTAACGTTTAACTGGCAAGTGATGCTTAGAAGGCTGTAAGTATTGGCCAACGGTAAGCATGTCAACGTTATGCGCACGTAGGTCACGTAATACTTCTTCTATTTCACTAATTTCTTCACCTAGGCCAACCATTAAGCCTGACTTAGTTTTTACCTCTGGGTGTGCTTCTTTAAAGCGACGAAGTAATTCTAACGACCATTTGTAATCGGCACCTGGGCGCGCAAGCTTGTACAAACGCGGGGCAGTTTCTAGATTGTGATTAAACACATCAGGTGGCGTTTCAATTAAAATCTCCAGTGCGCGGTCCATACGACCACGAAAATCTGGCACTAAAATCTCAATAGTAATAGTTGGGTTGTGCTTACGGATTTCGCGAATACAATCGGCAAAATGCTGTGCGCCGCCATCACGTAAATCATCACGGTCAACCGAGGTAATAACCACGTAGCTAAGCTTCATGTCTTTAATTGTCAGTGCAAGCTTTTCAGGCTCTGCTGCATCAGGTTTTAATGGGCGACCATGGGCAACATCACAAAATGGGCAACGACGAGTACAAATAGCACCTAAAATCATAAAGGTAGCAGTACCGTGGTTAAAACACTCAGAAAGGTTAGGGCACGAGGCCTCTTCACATACTGAGTGTAAGCCGTGCTTGCGCATAGCTTGTTTTATACCGTCGATACGCTCGGTAGATTTTGGTAAGCGAATTTTAAGCCACTCTGGCTTGCGCAACATTTCAGTTTTTTCTGTAGGTAAAACTTTAACGGGGATCAACGCCATTTTTTCTGCGTCGCGTAGTTTTACACCTGGTTCCATTTTGACTGGTTTATTCATTCGTTTTCAAACCCTTCAGTATGCTTAACCTGTGTTGCATTAAGCTTCTTTATCATGTGTTTTACCAGCCCTGCACCTGCTTGTGCTAAGTTTTGAGGGCCGTTTAATTCTTTCGTTTGCACCATGTTCATGCCAGCATAACCACATGGGTTGATGCGTAAAAACGGGCTTAAGTCCATGTTAACATTTAATGCTAATCCATGAAACGAGCAACCACGACGAACACGTAATCCTAATGATGCAATTTTACTGTCGTTTACGTACACACCGGGTGCATCGGCTTTTGCGTAGGCTTTTATATCATACTCATTAAGGGTATCAATAATGCACTCTTCAAGCCATGTAACAAGCTCGCGCACACCAATTTTTAAGCGGCGCAAGTTAAATAATACATACATCATTTGTTGGCCGGGGCCATGGTAAGTAACTTGCCCGCCACGGTCTACCTTAATGACTTCTATGTCACCAGGGGCGAGTAAATGCTCATCTTTACCTGCTTGGCCTTGTGTAAATACACTCTCGTGCTCTACAAGCCAAATTTCATCTGGCGAGCTGTCGTCACGGGTGTCGGTATAGGCTTGCATTTTTTGCCAAATTGGCATGTAACGCTGACGGCCTAGTTGGCGTACGATTAAAGTGTTTTCGTTCACAACAAGTCTCAACTATGGCTTAAAGCATATGGCGTACGTCATCAATGTTGCTGATCACGTTGTAAATTTCTTCTATGTGTTTACCGCTTGTCACTGTGGCAACAAACGTTACCGACTCATAATTGCCTTTACTGCTTGGCTTTACTTTTGGTGCGTAGTCACCAGGTGCAATAGGTTGTAATTTAGCTAAAATTTGTTCCGTAAGGTTAACGTTTGCTAAACCCATAACTTTAAATGTGAACGGACATGGGTACTCAAGGTACTCATCAAATTTAGTATTTTTAACAGGTTGAACCACGACGGTGACTCCTCAAACAAAAATGTTGGCTACGTGAGATAATATCAATCCGCAATAAGACTTAATCATTTTGCGGGGCTAAACGTGTTGCTACCTGCGTTAAAAAATGCTCATTTAGAACAACTAAATAGCGATTTATTAGCCAAGTTATCAACACGTTTTTCCAGCCTCAAAATAGATTACTTAATTAACCGAATTGGTATAACGCTAAGCGTGACTGGCAGGTTTAGGGTGATCCTGCTTATATGGGGCGCATTCTAGCATTTTTCAAGCAAAAAAAAACGCCTCATAACAGAGGCGCTTCGTTTAACAACCCAACGACTGTCGGGTTATTTTTACGTTTACATAATTTGTAAACGTAAGTAGTCGTAAATTTTGCTAAAGAAGCTGCCTTCTTCCACTTCTTCAAGTGTAACTAGTGGGTATTGTGCAATGTCTTCGCCCTCTAGTTGTAAGAATAACGTACCTACTTTAGTGCCTTTCGCTAATGGTGCTTCAAGCGTGTTGTCTAGCTCAAAGTTAGCTTTAAGGTTTTTATGTTGACCACGTGGAATGGTAATTGGGGTATCTTCTAAAATACCTAACGATACATTTTCTTTATTACCCATCCAAATACGTTGTTCTGCAAAGCTGTCGCCTGCTTTGTAAGGTGTAATTGTTTCAAAAAAGCGAAATCCGTAGTTAAGTAGTTTTTTGCTTTCTACTTTACGTGCGCGCTCGCTTGATGTGCCCATAACAACCGCAATTAAACGCATGTCGTTTTTAGTCGCAGACGTTACTAAGCTGTAACCTGCCTCTGATGTGTGACCCGTTTTAATACCATCAACATCTAGGCTTTCATCCCATAACAAAGAGTTACGGTTGTACTGTTTAATACCGTTGTAAGTAAACGATTTTTGCTTATAAAGTGCGTACTCATCAGGTACATCACGAATAAGTGCAGCGCCTAGGGTCGCCATATCACGTGGGGTAGTGTAATGCTCGTCTGTATCTAAACCGTGGCTATTAATAAAGTGGCTGTTGCTCATGCCTAATTTTGCGGCATGGGCATTCATTAAATCAGCAAATGCGCTTTCACTACCTGCAATGTGCTCAGCCATGGCTACACATGCATCATTACCTGATTGAATAATAATACCGTGGTTAAGCTCATCAACACTTATTTGCTTGCCTACTTCAATAAACATTTTTGACGATTCAGGGAAGTTTTTAGCCCAGGCTTTTTCGCTCACGGTAACCATATCGGTTGGTGCAATGTTACCGGCGTTTATTTCTGTACCAATTACATAACTGGTCATCATTTTAGTTAAGCTTGCAGGGGCTAGCTTTGTATCAGCTTCACCTTCAGCAATAACTTTACCTGTTGTAAAGTCTACTAAAAAATAACCTTTTGCATTAATTTGAGGTGGAGCCGGAATAATTTGGGCGCTGGCTGAAAATACGGCGGCTGTGCAAACTAAGCCGCATACACCTTTGAGGATTTTATGTTTAATTGATTTCATCATACTCATTAATGGTTAAAGTTAAAAATTCGCGTTAGTCCATCTTATACCCAAACTACCCCGAGATGCGAGCGTCGTTGGAATTAAAAACAGCTTAGACAAGGCATTGATTGTCAATAATAGTCACTCTATTGTTCAAATCAATAGCGCAGTATAAATCGTTTTTAAACCACGCTTCAGGGCGTTTCACTGAGGCTGATTTTCTGTGTTGTTATTTTTTAAAAGGGATCGCCATTTAAAAAATAACACCTAGATTTTAAGCCCCAATACAACGCTGAATCCTACATTTTGGCGTGGTTTAGGTATTTGTCTTACTGAGTGTAAAGCAAGAACGCGTTTTGAAATTGGTTTTGTTTTAATTTTTTTAATACGTCTTGTGCATGCTGGGCATCTTTAATCGGGCCCAAATGCAAACGATATATGTTGTCTGCTTTTACTATATTAGTAGGTACTTGATACTGCAGGCGTAATGTAGAAGCTAATGCTTCAATATTGCTAAGCGTACTACCCGCAGCTACCTGTATATATGTTTTACGTGCAGGAATGCTGTCGAGCGTAATCGCCTCTAGCTTAACCTTGGCTGTACCGTGAGTGTAATAGCCTAATTTATAAGCAGCAGCATACGAAAGATCTATTATTCTGTCATCATGAAACGGCCCACGGTCGTTTACACGTACAATTACCGATTTATTGTTGGCAGTATTAGTAACGCGTACAAAGCTTGGCAGGGGTAAGGTTTTATGGGCCGCGCTCATGGCAAACATATCGTAAATTTCACCGTTTGAGGTATGGTAGCCATGAAACTTACGGCCGTACCACGAAGCGATCCCTTCTTCTGTATACCCTTTTTCATCAAGCATTGGCGTATAACGCTTGCCTAATACCTCGTAGGGACGACTTGCACTGGCACTTTTTTTAACATCCACCACAACGGCATCTTGCATTTCAAGTGCGGTTGGCGCGCGTAAAGGTGCGGCATCGTGCTCCATATGATAACGACTATTAGAGCCGCTACTACATGCGCTTAACATAAATATTAAGGCTGAAATAAATAACAGCTGGGTAGGCTTATTCATTATTTTAAAAGCATCCTTTTATCTGTCGCAATTGACATAATAATGCCAAATCCGGCCATTAACGTCACCATAGAGGTGCCGCCATAACTAATAAGGGGTAAAGGTACACCTACAACAGGCAACAAGCCCGATACCATGCCTATATTTACAAAAATATAAACAAAAAAGGTGAGGGTAAGGGCGCCGGCCAATAATTTACCAAACGCATCTTGCGCGTTTACCGCAATGTATAAACCACGGCCGATAATAAATAAGTACAGGCTTAATAAAACACACACACCAAATAAGCCAAACTCCTCACTTAATACCGAAAATATAAAGTCGGTATGGCGCTCTGGTAAAAATTCGAGTTGTGATTGCGTGCCTTGCAACCAGCCTTTACCTTCTATACCACCAGAACCGATGGCTATTTTGGATTGAATAATATGATACCCCGAGCCAAGCGGATCGCTCTCTGGGTCTAAAAACGTTAATACGCGCTGCTTTTGGTAGTCGTGCATACCGTAGTGCCAAAATGGCCATGCAGCCAGTGCGACAACCGAGCTTAAAAAGCCAATTAAACGCCAGCTTAAACCGGATAAAAACAACACAAATATTCCTGAGCTGGCAATCAAAATTGAGGTGCCTAAATCGGGCTGTTCTTTAATTAATAAGGTAGGCAGCATCACGATGACAAAGCCAATAATTAGGTGTAATGGACGTGGCGGAAGTTGGTTACGGCCAATATACCAAGCCACCATCATAGGGACCGCTAGCTTCATAAGTTCTGAGGGCTGAAAGCGAGTAATGCCTAAATTTAACCAGCGCTGAGCGCCTTTTGAGCTCACGCCAAATAGCAATACGCCCACCAACATGAGTAACCCAACACAGTAAAGGGGGATCACTAAGCGTTTAAGTGTCGCGGGGGAGAACTGTGCAAGCACTATCATGCCTATAATAGCGCCGCCCATACGGGTTATATGGCGGATCATCATGGCCGAATCTTGGCCGCTTGCGCTATATACTATGGTGATACTGCCTGCCATCATAAGTAATAAGGCAATTAGTAACGGTAAGTCTAAATGCATGCGCATCCATATCGAGCGCTGGGTGTTTAATACGGTCATTGCGCTGTATTCCTAGCAACTTCTATTGGGTTTGCTGCAAAATAGTAATCCATTAGCTCACGTGCAATAGGGGCACCCACAGAGCTGCCGCCACCGGTGTTTTCTACCACAATTGAAACCACAATTTTAGGGTCGTCATACGGAGCAAAACCAATATAAATCGCGTTATCGCGTTGGCGCTCCTTAAGTGATTTTGCATCGTAACGCTCACCTTGGGCAATACTCACTACTTGCGCTGTGCCTGTTTTACCCGCAGGGTCATAATTAGCGCCTTTAAAAGCACGGTGTGCCGTTCCTGTTACTTTTTTTACGGTATTGTGCATGGCATCGAGCGCGATACGCCAGTTATCAGGGTTATTAAGTACCACTGGCGGTTTTTCTTCGTTATTAATTTGCGTCACTTGGTCTTCTTTTTTAGCCACTTGTGCTAAATGCGGCGGGTGGTTTATGCCTTTATTAACCAATATGTTAGTCGCGTTAGCAATTTGAATGGGGGTGGCAGTCCAATACCCTTGGCCAATGCCCACGGAAATAGTATCGCCACGCCACCACGACTCTTTAAAGCGGCCTTCTTTCCACTCTTTTGAGGGCAATATGGCTGTGGTTTCTTCGTGTATGTCTATTCCCGATAAGTCACCAAAGCCAAAGCGCGCCATAAAATTACTAATTTTTGTTATGCCTAAGCGGTATGCCGCATCGTAAAAGTAAGTATCGCACGACTCTTCAATCGCTTTGTAAACATCTACGTGGCCGTGGCCCCAACGTTTCCAATCGCGCCATTTATGTTCAACATTCGGTATTTGAAAAAAACCAGGGTCCCACACCGAGGTGCTTTCACTGACAATGTTTTCTTCAAGTGCCAGTATAGCCATATGCGGTTTTACTGTGGAAGCTGGCGCATAGCGCCCTTGAGTGGCACGGTTAATTAGAGGGCGGTCGGGGTTTAGCAGTGCTTTATAATCTTTACTGCTAATACCATGGACAAATAAATTAGGGTCGTAACTTGGGTTTGAATAAAGTGCTAATACGCCGCCATCTTTGGCATCCATTACTACAACCGCGCCGCGCATATCTTTAAGCGCATGTTGGGCTATTTGTTGTAAACCTATATCTAAGGTAAGCACTAAATCACTGCCCGGCTGCGGGGGGGTCATACTTAATGTGCGAATAACACGGCCGCGGTTATTTACTTCAACGCGTTGAGAGCCGACTTGGCCATGCAAAAGCTGCTCGTAATATTTTTCTATGCCAAGCTTACCAATATCGTGCGTAGCGCGGTAATTTGTGGCTTGGTCTTCTTGTTCTAACTTATTAAGTTCTTTACGGTTTAGTTTGGCAACGTAGCCTAGTGCATGGGTTAGCGTATCGCCATACGGGTAAAAGCGTGCTAGGCGCGCCTCAATGCTAAAGCCCGGAAATTTATGCTGATTAACCGCAAATTGGGCCACTTCGGTTTCATCTAAGCGGGCTTTTAGTACTTGCGACTTAAAACGACGCGTATGCTTTATGTCATCAATAAAGTCTTTTTTTTGCTGCTCGGTAATCGTAATTATTTTGCTAACTTGCTCAAGCGATTTAGCTAAATCATCGACCTCTTCAGGAATAACCTCGAGGTTATAAACGGGTTTGTTTTCAGCAAGCAGTACACCGTTGCGGTCGTAAATGAGGCCACGGTTTGGCGCAATAGGAATGACTTTAATACGGTTATCGTTAGAGCGGGTTTGATAGTCGGTGTGTTCTTCTACCTGAATGGTATAAAGATTAGAAAGCAAAATTGCCACTAAGCCTAAAACAAAAATAAAACCCACAAATGCGCGCCGTGCAAATAAGTTTGCCTCAGCGGAATGGTCGCGTATTGTGGGTCTTTGCTTAATCATAACAAGGCGTTACTCGCGATGATAAGGATGGTTGTTATTTAAGCTCCAGCCTCTGTATAGGCTTTCGGCAACAATAATACGCACCAAAGGGTGCGGTAACGTTAAGTTAGATAACGACCATTTTTGCTCAGAGGCGGCAATGCACTCAGGGGCTAACCCTTCAGGGCCGCCAATAAGCAAACTAACGTCGCGGCCATCGAGCTGCCACTTTTCCATATTTTTAGCAAGCTGGTGAGTATCAAGTGGTTTACCTGTTACTTCAAGGGTAACAATGCGATTGCCTTTTGGAATAGCGGCTAAGGTTTTTTCACCTTCGGTGTGCAAAATGCGTTTAATATCGGCATTTTTACCGCGTTTACCGGCCGGAATTTCTATTAACTCAAGCGCCATATCTTTAGGAAAACGGCGTTGGTACTCTGCAAATCCGGTTTCTACCCACGCTGGCATTTTTGTGCCAACGGCAATCATTTGTATTTTCACGTAATACTTCCAAGCTCAATTAAAAAATAGTGGCGCTTAGCCCCACAGTTTTTCTAGATCGTAATAGCTACGTGCGTGATCTTGCATCACGTGTACAACTACATCACCTAAATCTACCAGTACCCATTCGCCTTCGTCTTGACCTTCGTAACCTAAAGGTTCTTCGCCAGCGTGGCGAGCTTCTTTTGCTACGTTATCAGCAATTGATTGCACATGACGCTTAGAAGTACCCGAACACACAACCATGTAATCGGTAATGTCTGAGCTGTCACGTACGTCTAGTTGTACCACGTCGCGTGCTTTCATATCGTCAATTTTGTCTAGTGCAAAGGCAAGTAGTTGTTTCGAATCCAAGGTATTGTCTCAATTTTAAATTTAATAGCGTGCATTTTAACATGCTAGGGGGTTTTAATCATCACTTTGATAAAGCTGGTGTTGCTTAATGTAGTGACTGACAGGTTCGGGTAATAGTTCATTATTTTTATTGGTTTTTTTTAATTGCTCTCGAATAGTGCTTGAGGCAGCATCAAGGGTCTCACCAGATAAAAAATAAAGCTTACCAAAGTTGTGTGTGGCAAGTTGCTGTGGCGCTTCAGTGTGGGCATTACTGACATAGCTTTTAAGCGCCTTATTTGGGTTACATGTTTGCCCCGGGCGATGATAAACCACTATATGGCATAGCTGTGTAATTGCTTGCCATTCATACCATTTGTTGAGGTTATTAAACGAGTCCATGCCCATTAAAAAAAGAATTGGCGTATCTGGGTGCTCAGCTCTTAGTTCTTGTAAACTCAACAATGAGTACGAGGGCCCAGTACGATTAAGCTCTCTTAAATCAAGTGCAAAATGAGGGTAAGGAGCTATAGCGGCATTGAGCATATTAATACGGTGCGCTGTACTTATACCTGGCGCAGCTTTGTGCGCGGGCAGGGCACAGGGCATAAAGTACAACGTGGATAATTTAAATGTATTTACACACTGTGAGGCCATATTTAGGTGGCCTAAATGCACGGGGTCGAAGGTGCCGCCAAAAATTGCAATCATGTTAAAAATCTTTAGTTAAGTGCGTGGCAAGGTATTGGAATATCAAGCGGCTGGCAAAACTTAATACAAATATGGGCAAGCGCTTGGTAAGGCGCAATTAAGTTACCTTGTTTGTAGCTTGAATCAAACAGTGCAAGCTCACTGCTTATTTGCTCAAGGGTATTAATATTTAAGCGGTTAATCGCATTTTGCACTGGGCCTTGCTGGTTTTTCCAAATACCATTTTTTTTAAATAACTGTGCGATAGGCTCGCCATTTAAAAGCCCTTGCTGAATAGTGAGCAAACTGGTGAGTTCTTTATTTATAGCCCATAAAATACTCACCACTTCGGTGTTATCGCTGGCCAGTTTATTAAGTACTTTAATTGCTTGCTTGGCGTGGCCATTTAATAGGGCATCACTTAAATCAAAAATATCAAACTTGGCTTGATTTAATAGCCCTTGCATCACAAGTTGCTGGGTTATTAAGGCATTACCATGCAGTAGCGAGAGCTTTTCGAGCTCCTGAAAACACGCTAACAAATTGCCTTCGGTAGCGTTAATTAAGCTCAGTTTTGCTTCGTTTTGCATATTTAGAGAAAGGCGCGCTACTTGTTCATCTAACCAGCGTTTTAAATGATTCCCTGCAAGCGGGTAGCACGGTACAAATACACCGTGTTTATCGAGCGCTTTAAACCAAGCGCCACGTTGTACGTCTTGGCTGGCTTTAGCCCCTTTTACAATTAAAATGGTATCAGGGTTAATTAACTCGACTATTTTTTTAAAGGTATTACTACCTGGGGTGCCAGGTTTTTGTTGGTTTAAATCAAGCTCAATTATAGTGCGCGCACTAAACAAAGACATGCTTTGATATTGAGCTATAATTTCTTGCCAATCAAACCCTTGCATTAGGGTAAATTTAATTACCTCATCAAAGCCTTGGGCTTTTGCTGTGTCGCGTATTTGCTGCACACATTGCGCTTCTTGAAACGGTTCTTCACCAAACACTAAATAAAAGGGTTTCAAACCTTTATTTAATTCACTCGGTAACTGATTAGCATAACAGCGCATTATAGTTGCGACAGCTCTCTAACAATACGACCACTGGCTTGCTTACGAATTTCGCTAATAAGCAGCTCAAGCTCTTTTGCTTTTGCAAGTGCGTGATCGGGGTCGTCTTGGTAGTTACGATAAAGCTCAAAGCGTTTTTCTATGGCTTTTTCGCCTGGGCGTTTAACAACATAGCTAACCCCGTAGGCAAGCTCGTATTCAGCCACCTGACCATTTTGAAACAACGACAAGGTTTGGCGCTCAATGCTTTCTTTGCGTAAGTAAAGCTGGGCAACATTTTTAGCCGAAGGCGTCAGTTCTACGTTACTGGCTTTAAGCTCTTTTTTAAGGTTTAAAAATAACGATGATTTTTCATCATCACCTTTAAGTGTAAGCGTTTTAAGGTTATCAGGCAGGCTAGAGGCTTTCTTTAAATGAAAGCCACAGCTAGATAACACAAAACACATTAGCACTAAGGCTAATGTGTTTTTAAGGGTGTTAAAGCTAACCATTTAGTTAGCTACCACGTTAAGTAGTTTACCCGGTACGTAAATAATTTTACGAATGGTTGCGCCATCAGTAAATTTAGTTACGTTAGACTCAGCAAACGCAAGTGCTTCTACCTGCTCTTGTGTTGCATCGGCGGCTACAGTTAGCTTAGCGCGTAGTTTTCCGTTTACTTGTACGATGATTAATTTTTCATCTTCAACAAGGGCAGACTCGTCAACTTTAGGCCATGCTGCATCTAAAATGTCACCCTCTTTACCAAGCTCTTGCCATAACTGGTGCGATAAATGCGGCGTAATTGGCGCAAGCATAATAAGTAGGGCTTCTAATGCTTCGTTAGCAATAGCAACATCTTGTGTATCGTTTAACGGCGCTTTTAATAACTTATTAGAAAGCTCCATAATGGCAGCAATTGCAGTGTTAAACGTTTGACGACGTTCAATATCATCGCTCACTTTTGCAATGGCTTTGTGTAGCTCACGACGCAGCACTTTTTGTGGGTTACTAAGCGCTGATTTATCAAGTGCTTGGTAGCCAACTGTTTTCACATCTACTGCGTATTTCCAAATACGTTTTAAGAAGCGGTGCGCGCCTTCAACGCCTGAGTCTGACCATTCAAGCGTTTGCTCTGGTGGTGCGGTAAACATCATAAATAAACGCACAGTATCTGCACCGTATTGGGCAATTACTTCTTGTGGGTCTATACCGTTGTTTTTAGACTTAGACATTTTGCTCATGCCCGATGAGAACACAGGTTCACCATCTTCTTTATGCCATGCTTTAGTTACGCGGCCTTTTTCGTCAGTTTCGGTATTTACATCGCTTGGCGAAATCCATACGTCACCGCCTTTTTCATCTTTACGGTAGAACGTTTCGGCAAGTACCATGCCCTGACAAAGTAAGCGATCGAATGGCTCGTCTGAATTTACTAAACCAAAGTCACGTAATAACTTATGGAAAAAACGCGAATACAATAAGTGTAAAATAGCGTGCTCAATACCACCTATGTATTGGTTTACTGGTAACCAGTAGTTAGCTGCTGCTGGGTCAAGCATACCTTCGTCGTGACGCGGGCTACAGTAACGTGCGTAGTACCAAGACGACTCCATAAAGGTGTCAAAGGTATCTGTTTCGTGTGTTGCTGGTACGCCATTTACCGTTGCTTTTGCCCATTCTGGGTCTGCTTTGATTGGCGAAGTAACGCCATTCATAACTACATCTTCTGGTAAACGTACTGGCAGCATTTCTTCGGTGGCGGCTAATTCGTTACCGTTTTCGTCGCTCAGCATTGGGATTGGTGAACCCCAATAACGCTGGCGGCTAACACCCCAATCACGTAAGCGGAAGTTAACTTTACGCTCACCCACACCCAGTGCTTCTAGTTTGTCGGCAATAGCGTTAAATGCGCCTTCAAAATCAAGGCCATCAAATTCGCCAGAATTAACTAACACGCCTTTTTCAGTGAATGCTTCTTCTTTTAAATTTACTTCAAGCTCTGAGCCTTCAACCGGTGCAATTACTTGTTTTATGTCTAGGCCGTATGCTGTGGCAAATTCATAGTCGCGTTGGTCGTGTGCAGGTACTGCCATCACCGCGCCTGAGCCGTAATGCATTAATACAAAGTTAGCAACCCAAATTGGAACTTGCTCGCCCGTTAATGGGTGAGTCGCGTAAAAGCCTGTTGCAATGCCTTTTTTCTCCATAGTGGCCATGTCTGCTTCGGCAACTTTGGTGTTTTTGCATTCTTCAACAAACATTGCAATTGCATCGCTGTTTTTAGCGGCTTCTTGCGCAATAGGGTGGCCACCGGCAACGGCTAGGTAAGTTACACCCATAAATGTATCTGGGCGTGTTGTGTATACGCTAAACTTTTCGTTGTTGTCGGTACGCGTAAACTCAATGTCTAACCCTTCAGAGCGACCAATCCAGTTGCGCTGCATGGTTTTAACTTGCTCAGGCCAGTCTTCTAACTTGTCTAAGTCATCTAAAAGCTCTTGTGCGTAGTCAGTAATTTTAATAAACCACTGTGGAATTTCTTTTTGCTCAACCACTGCACCAGAGCGCCATCCGCGGCCATCTATAACTTGCTCGTTAGCAAGTACAGTTTGATCAACTGGATCCCAGTTAACCGTTGACATTTTTTTGTACACTAAGCCTTTTTCGTACAGCTTAGTGAAAAACCATTGTTCCCATTTGTAGTATTCTGGGTGACACGTGGCTATTTCACGATCCCAGTCGTAACCAAAGCCTAATTGCTTAAGTTGGTTACGCATGTAATCAATGTTTTCGTACGTCCACTTAGCTGGCGCTGTTTTGTTTTTGATAGCGGCGTTTTCTGCAGGTAAACCAAACGCATCCCAACCCATTGGTTGCATTACGTTTTTGCCTTGCAGGCGCTGGAAACGAGAAACAACATCACCAATGGTGTAATTACGCACATGACCCATATGCAGTCGGCCACTTGGGTATGGGAACATAGAAAGGCAGTAATACTTTTCTTTGCTCTCATCTTCGGTGACTTTAAATACCTGGTTTTCTTCCCAGTAACTTTGGACTTTTGACTCTATGTCTTGCGGGTTATATTGCTCTTGCATCTATGATTCCAGACTTCTTGCAAACTAATAAAAAATTGCCGATAGGATACCCCAAATAAAAGCCTAATCACAGCGTATAAGCACGGTTTTGTTAAAATCTCACTTTCAGTGCAGGTTAACCTATACTTATCTATGTTAAAGGCCAACACGCCCTTGATTTTGATGGAGTATAAAATGGCAGATTATAAAACATGGCTTAACGATTTAACTAATTGGCTAAAAGATGTAAAAGATCACGAAGTAAAAGATGCAATGACCCGATTTGTTGAATCTGAGCAAGCACTTAAAGACCTAGGCAAAGAAAAATACGGACTCTATAAAAGTTATTTGCAGCGCGACATAGAACACGTTCAAGAAAACGAATCGCACTATAATTCGCTTGCATGGCAAGAGCTTAAAGAGTCGTTATGGTATGAGCTTTCACACATAGAGGACAAAACCCAGCTTGAATGGCAGTCTCTTAGTCAAGATTTTAAGCACAATGGGATGTATCACGCAGGCGAATGGATAGCCATGGGCACATTAGTATGTAAGAATTGCACCCATAGTTTTGATATTTATCACGCTACACAAATTACACCGTGCATTGAATGTGATGGTATTTATTTTAGCCGTAAGGCATTACAACCCTAAATATATGTATTAAGTGGCTTGTAGGCCACTTAATACGCCCAAAGCCAGCGAGTATGTTGGTACAAAAAGAAGTTAGAATGACGAAAAAACTGCAGCCATTATCTGTTTCACAGCTCGCACCGAGCATTTCTACTAATCACGTTAGCACGTGTATGAGCAATCCATACCCAGAGCAACTTACCTTTATAGGCCAACAACGCGCCCAAAGTGCTCTCGACTTTTCACTTGGGATGGAGCTGCCAGGCTACAATGTTTATGTAATGGGTGAGGCCGCGCATGGCCGATTTACACTCGTAAAAGACAAACTTAAACAACACGCAAAAGATCGCCCCACACCTAACGAGTGGTTGTATGTTAATAATTACGACGACCACCGCGAGCCAATTGCGCTATTTATGCAAGCAGGGCAAAGCAAGCAATTAAGTGACGACATAGACTCATTTTTAGATGAAGTACTCGACACCTTTCCGGCAGCGTTTGATAATCCTGCTTATCAACGCAAAAAAAAGTCAATCGAGAGCGAATTTAACGACGCTTACGACAGCGCTATTACCGCAGTAGAAGAAATGGCGCTTGAGCAAAGCGTAGCGCTAATAGAAGAGAAAAACGCCGTAGGTTTTGCGCCTTTAGTTGAAGGCAGGCAGTTAAGCGATAACGAATTTTCCGCCTTAGATGAAGAGCTTCGTGATGAGTTTTTTGAAAAAATAGAAAAACTAGAAGATGCCTTAATTGAAGCGCTGATTGAGCTGCCTCGCTGGAAACGCGAATCAAAAGAAAAACAGCGTAATCTAAAAAAGGCCACAGCCGAGCAAGCTACAAAGCCATTATTAAAAGACTTAGAGCATAAATACGCTGCACATATTGGAGTGCTGCGCTACTTAAAAGACATTCGCGTAGAAATAATTGATGCAGTACTTGAATGGCTAGATGATGAAGATGAAAGCGAAGAAAGCAAAGAAGACTTTGACCGTAAAGGCATGCTTACCGACTTTTTTGCGCCTAATATTTTAGTTGAATTTAAAGAAGACGATGCCGCACCTGTGGTGTATGAGCCAAACCCAACCTTTGGCAATATATTTGGCAAAATTGAGTATTCAACATCGCAAGGCTCGCTTATAACTAGTTATCGCTCTATACAGCCTGGTGCATTGCACCGTGCAAATGGCGGTTACTTAATTATGGATGCCGAAAAAGTGATGGCCAACCCGCAAGTGTGGGATGGTTTAAAGCTTTCGCTTAAAACGCACCAAATTAAAAACGACCTACCGTATCAAGACAGCTCAGTAGGCAGCAGTTTTACGCTGCGCCCGCAATTAATTCCTCTTGATGTAAAAATTATTTTATTAGGCTCGCGCGATTTGTATTACACCATAGGTGAGTACGATGAAGAGTTTGCAGAGCTGTTTAGAGTACTTGCCGACTTTGATTACTATTTACCAAGTAGCGATAAGCTTCAGTACCAATTTATTACTAAAGTGAGTGAGTACTGCCAGCAAACGTTAAAGTGCACAACCACAGAGGCCGCCATGGTGCGGTTACTTAAATTTAGCTACCGCCAAGCAGAGCACCATAATAAATTATCGGCGCGCTTTGCCGATGTGCTTGAACTGGTGGCTGAGGCCAGCTTTTACGCCAAGCAAGATAAGCAAACACTGATTGATGCGCATCATATTGATGAAGCCATTGAAGGTAAGCAGTACCGCACCGGCCAAATAAGCGAAAACATGCTAAGCGATATAAAAGAAGGCCACACGCTTATTGCCACACAAGGCCAAGCCATTGGTAAAGTAAACGGCTTAACAGTGCTGCACATTGGCGATACGTCGTTTGGTACACCCGCGCGTATTACCGCCACCGTATATGCCGGCGCCGATGGTGTAATAGATGTTGAGCGTGAAGCCGAACTAGGTAAAGCAATTCACTCAAAAGGTGTAATGCTACTTACCGGTTATTTAGGTAACAAATACGCCCAGCACTTTAGTTTAACGCTAAGCGCTAACATAGCTATAGAGCAAAGCTACGGGTATATAGATGGCGATAGCGCCTCACTTGCTGAGTTATGTGCGCTTATATCGGCTATTACCAGTTTGCCTATTAGCCAGTCTATTGCCCTTACAGGCTCTATTAACCAACACGGTGATGTGCAAGCTATTGGCGGCGTAAACGAAAAAATAGAAGGCTTTTTTAAGCTGTGTAAAATGCGCGGCTTAACAGGCGAGCAAGGCGTTATTATTCCTAAATCTAACCAAGTTAACTTAGTACTTGATGATGAAATACTTGATGCAGTAGAGCGCGGTAAATTTAATATTTACGCAGTAGAAACTGTAGACCAAGCACTTAACTTATTAATGGATATTGATGCCGGCGATATTATTGACGGCGAATACCCAGAGGATTCTGTTAACGGTATTGCTTTAGCACGCTTAAAAGACATAGCCGACATAGTTAATGGCGATAGCGAAGAAGATAAAGAAGCCGATGAAGATGAGGAAAAACACTAAATGATAAATATAATTTTAGCGGTGATCATCGCTATATTTTGTTTTTTAATTTTTCAAAATAGTAAAAAAGCAAAGCAACAAGCTGGCATTAATGCGCAAATTGAAGCCGACTACCTTGTCGCTAACGCAAAAGTAGAGGGCGTAATAGAAACCGCCTCAGGCTTACAGTATAAAGTGCTGCACAAAGGTGAAAGCGAAAATACACCTAACCCTACTAGTAAAGTAAACGTGCATTACCACGGCACGTTAATAGATGGCACCGTATTTGACAGCTCAGTAGAGCGTAAAACGCCAATAAGCTTTGGATTAAATCAAGTTATTAAAGGCTGGACCGAAGGCTTACAACTTATGAGCCCAGGTGATAAGTACATATTTTATGTACCGCACCAATTAGCCTACGGCGAAAAGCGAGTGGGCAGTATTCCACCTGCATCACTGCTTATTTTTGAAGTAGAGCTTTTGGCTATTGAGTCTTAATACACGCGATAAAAAGTGTTATTAACTTTATAGAAAACCCGTTAGCTAACGGGTTTTTTATTGCGTGTTTTTTTAAGTTATTTAATATTAATACCAATTCGCTTAATTAAGTATTATTGCGGTTTGGTATAACTTTAATTATTTGGCCACTGTTGCCATAGAAAGCTTATTAAGTACCACAGCTATTTTATTAAGTACTTCTTCGCAGCCTTTTATATTGTGGCGTTCTTGCAAATAAGTGGGGCTGTTATAGGTTAGCCAAACCTGGCCATTGTTGTCTTGAGATATATGTACTTTTTGCGGTAAGTCTATCGCCACACTTTGCTGGCACTGCATTAACGGTGTGCCTACCTTTGGATTACCAAAAATAATCACTTCACTTGGGGCCAATTCCATATCAACATTTTGAGCGTTTTTTTGATGATCTACCCGCGCAAAAATGGTTATCCCTTTGTTACTGGCTATTTTTTCAAAACGGTTAGCCGTTTCTTGAACAGAATAATTACTTTGAAAACGTACTAAGCTGTCATTCGCACTCGCCACGGCCGTGGCCGAGAGTAAAATAACCCCTAAAAATAGTCGGTTTAACATGGTTTGCTCCTCATAAAAAGGCTGATACCAATTCGCTTAATTAAGTGGTTATTTTGATGCTAGAAAAACGTGTTGATAGCTAGGCAAAAAATTCGCTATTTAGTCGTTCTCGGCAATTGCTCCTGCATTGCGCTACCTTTTGCATCCATGCAGTCGTAAAAGAGAATTTTTAACGCAAGTAGCGACACGTTTAGCCCCACACAATGATTAAGTATTAATGCGAATTGCTATTATAAAGCGTATGAAAAATACACACTATCTGAGTTCCTTAATTGGTTCAACACTGCGCAAAGGGAATATGTATAAAACGTGAGCATAAAAGTCTTTAAGTACCTATTTTAGTTGCGATTAATTCGAAAAATAAGGATGAATATGAAATTATTTGCATTGCATATAGTAATGATAGTCGTTATCATTCGCGGCGCTTTATACACCTCTTTTCAGGATCAACATGTTTAACCAAAAATACTTGGCGCTTAGTATTGCTGCGTCTTTTTCTGCTTTTTCTAATGTGGCATTTGCCGAGCAAAATAACGAAATTGAAACAATAGAAGTAACAGGCCGCGCTCAGCAGTTTTACCTAGAAACCGAAAGTAAAATTGGGACTAAAACGGATTTAGATCTTATTAAATTACCGCAATCTGCGCAGGTATTAACCGAGCAGCTTATTATTGACCAAGCCGCGCGCGATATCACCGATTTATACCGCTCAATAGCCGGGGTAAGTGAGTACAGTTATTCGGGCGTTACTTTTCGTGGATTTAGAGACGATGCCAATGTATTTTACGATGGAGTACGCGGCGACCCGTACTCGGGCTTTGGTGTACCCCAATTATTTAATGTTGCACGTGTAGAAGTATTAAAAGGCCCAGCCTCTGCGTTATATGGTGGCGGTGAGCCAGGCGGTATGATCAACTACGTGACTAAAAAGCCAAGTTATACGCAAACTAAAGAGCTAAAACTAACGCTTGGTAATTACAACACACATGGTGCCTCACTTGATATGACCGGCGGTTTAACCAACACCATGGCATACAGAGTAGGTGGTTATTATGAGGAGCAAGACAGCTTTCGTAATAATGCAGATTCAAAAAACAGTGAGTTTACCGCTGGTTTATTATTTGATTTAACCGATTCAACCACACTAACCACCACTGTTGATTACATTAAGCAAGACTTAGGCGGTAACCGTTTACGTGGTGTACCGGTAGATGATAATGGCAACTTTTTAGTTGACCCTAGTTACAACGCAAATGAAGCATTTGACTACCAAGACATGGAAGCGTTAGTGCTGCAAGCCGAGCTAAAGCATTACTTTAATGATGATTTTTCTGTAAGTAGCACACTGCGTTACATGGATAACGAACGCGACCAAGCCTACCATGAGTCGCAAAGCTGGGTAGATGTAAACGGCGATGGTGAAGCAAACATTGATGACGAAACCATTAAACGCGAATACCGAAAGCAATACCGCGCCAACGAAGAAACAAGCTTAACCACCGATTTTGTTTATAGCTTTGAGCAAGGCCAATTAGCACACCAAGTATTATTTGGTGGCGACTACCACATAGTTGATACCGAGTACGATTACTTACGCGCCCGTTATGAAGCGGATGGCGTGGCTAACTTAAACATATTTGACTTAAATTACGGCGAAACCGACCCAAGCACTTATAACCTTACCGACATGAACCGCGATGGTGTTGAAACCGACCGTTTTGGCTTTTACGTACAAGATGTTGTAAGCATTAACGAGCAATGGACCGTGATTGCCGGCCTGCGTTACGACTATTTTAAAGAGCTAAATAAAGAAACTGGTTACAGTTACTCAGATAACGATGTAACACCGCGCGTGGCCGTTACATACCAACCTGTTGAAAATACCTCGTTATACATAAACTACTCAGAAAGCTTTAACCCAGCATCATCGGGCGATCAAGAAGATGTAGAGGGCGAGGGCAACTTAACGCCAGAAACCGGTAAACAAACCGAAATTGGTATGAAAAACCAATGGCTAGATGGCAAAATTATGAGCACCTTTGCTATTTACCAAATTAATAAAGAAAACGTAGTAATGAGTAACCCCGACGACACTGGCGCGGGTGATGGCATTGCAGCACTTTTAAATATTGGTGAGGTAGAAAGCCGCGGATTTGAAACAACGCTGGTGGGCGATTTAACCGAGCACTGGACGCTAACCGCTAACTACGCCTACAACGATACATTGGTTGTTGAAGGTGCAACCGGCGATACTATTTCAAGCACCTACGGTGATGGCTCTCGCTTTGCTAATGCGCCGCGCCACCAAGCAGGTTTATGGTCGCGTTTTGCGCTTGATAGCATCGACTCGTCTATAGCATTTGGCGCAAATTACGTAAGCGAGCAAATAAGCCAAGATGGCCAAAAAGTTAAACCCTTTACTGTATTTGATATGAGCTGGACTACGCGCTTTGACGATGTGTTATTAAGCGTAAATATTAATAATATATTTGATAAAGAATACGCAGTAAGTGGCTTTAGTGAGCGTAACGGTCATTTCCCGGGCAGCCCACGAGAAATAGTAGGCCAAGTAACCTATAAATTTTAAAGCAATTTAAGCGCGAGCTTATCTCGCGCTTAATTTTTATCGCTATTAAAATTAGCGGCTTCTTGCGCTGTGTTAATAGCTGTAATAGGGAAGGGGATCACAATACCTTCTTGGTTATAGCGTTTATGTAGCGCTTTAATAAAAGCAGATTTAACCCAAAACCGATTAAAGTACTCTTTTGCGCGCAGCATTACGGTAAAATTAATGCTTGAGTTATCAAAGGTGTGATACACCACAAAGGTATTGTAATCATCAACCCCCCATTCATGGTCAATTAGTACTTGGCGCGCAACTTCTAGCGTTACTTGCTCTACAAATTCTAGGTTTGAGCTGTAGTGAACGCTTACATCAACAGGTACACTCAGTTCTTTTTCTGGGTAAAAGTAATTAATAATACGCGATTTAGAAAGCTGACTATTAGGAATAATAATCATATTATTTGGCAGCATTTTAACCCATGTAGAGCGCCAACCAATTTTCTCTACAAAGCCTTGCTCCTTAGACTCAAGCTCAATAAAATCCCCCACCCGTATGGGTTTATCTATAACAAGCTGTACGCCCGAAAAAAAGTTTTCAAGGGTGGGTTGCAGGGCAAGTGCCACCGCTAATGACGTAATACCTAACGAGGCAATTATAGGCGTAATAGAAATACCCAAGGTGCCTAACAGCACTAAAGCCCCGACCGATAAAACGCTTACCCTAATAATGCCTTTAATAATACTTTGCGAATTAAAAATCACCGCCGACTCTTTGCTGTAGTAATTAATGGTGCCCACAAAAAAGCGGTCAAAAAATAAAATAATAGCCACTAAGCCCAAAATAATATTAATGGTCGAAAACGAAATATAGCTCGCAACCGGCTCGCCTTGTATTAACAACCCTTGCTCTATAATGGTGAGTAGCACAATAATTGTGCAAAGGGTAAGCGGTTTAGAGATAGAGGCGATAAGTAAGCTATCGAATATAAATTTAGTATGAGAGGTCCACTTTTTAAGCCAGTACATTATAAAAAAGCGGATACAAAACAAAGCTATAGTTATAGAAACTAAACAAATAGCAATAACAACCCAAGGTTGCTCTGTTAGGTTGTAAAAAGTAGTAGCAGACATTACTTACCTCTCTTTTATAAACTTAAAAGAGTAAGCAGCAAGTTATGTACCTATATGAATAGTTAGCCAAGGCAGGAAAGAGAGGCTATTTAAATAGCGTTAAAATGCAATCTAATACCTGCCAGTTTTAATAAAGGACTAAGGCCGTATATCTTTCGAAGTTAAATTTATACTTTTTTAGCTATCCACATACCGCCAAGTACGGCTGCAAAAAATAACCAAAATTCCATTTTAAGTGAAGTAAGTTGCACAAGGCCCGGCCCTGGGCATATGCCGCTTAATCCCCATCCTAAACCAAACAGTACAGAGCCAGTGATTAGCCGAGGGCTAATGTTTTTAACATCACTTAAAGTAAACGTTTCACCAAGCAGTGGTTTATCTTTTTTGGCAACCCAAAACCACGCCAGCATCATTATTCCCATAGCCACAGCCATTACAATAATTAAACTGCCATCCCATTGGTTTTGAAAATTTAAAAAGTTAAGTACTTTGTCGGGGTTTGTCATACCACTAATGATAAGCCCTAAACCAAATATAAATCCTAAAATAACATGAATTACTGCTGTCATTTTTTTACCCTACTAGGTTTGCTGTAATTATAGCCACGGCCATAAATGTACATGTTGAAACCCACGAACGGGTAGAAAAACGCGACATGCCACATACGCCATGGCCACTTGTACAGCCATTAGCTAATGAGGTGCCCATACCGACAAGTAGCCCAGCTACAACTATAAGCACAGGCGATAAGCTCAGCTCACCTTCTAATAAAGACGGCGCAAATATACGCACCGCAATACCGGCTAATAATAGCCCTACAATAAAGTATAATTTCCAACGCGACTCAGCCGTTTGCTTATTAAAAACAGATTTAACAATGCCTGATATACCGGCTATTTTTCCGTATAAAACCAGTAATAGTGCGCACGCTATTCCTATTAAAGCCCCCCCTATAGCTGCCGCTATTGGCGTAAACTCTGTAACCATTTTATATTCCCCAAACAACCGACACACCTAGGCCTGATTGCTCCATTTCAATTGATACTTGTTGGTTTGGCGCTAAGTAGTTAGCACCCGATACTTTTTTAGCTGGCGAGTAAAAAGCCATTGCATTTAATTGTACCGTGTTACTAATAGAATGGCTAAACCCCGTAGTAAAATGCCATTCTTGCACACCTGGCGCTAAAATATTAAGTAAAACGTTTGATGAAGGAATAGGTTGCTCTGTATACGAAATACCAAAGCGAATTTTTTGTTTTGCTGTACGCTGCCACTGATAGCCAAGTTTATAAATGGTCATATCGTCCCAACCAAAACCTGCGCCCGCATCACCACCTAATGGAGCCGACATTAAATTATCAATCGGGTTAGCAATGCTGTTTACTTCACTGTAATTTATTTTTTGCCAATCAAATACAAGCTGGTTGTTTGGCGTAATTTTATAAGCTGCGCCAATTTGAAGCGAACTAGGTAAATCAAATCCACCTTGCTCTGCAAACAAACCTTTATAGCTATCAAACTCTTGCATAGATACTGATGAGCGGTAACTTGCTCCCCAGCTTAATGACGAGTTTATATCTTGGCTAATACCTAATTGAATACCTAAGCCTGTGCTGGTGTCGGTGCCATTATTGGTAAGGGCTTGGGGCGATTGAGAAAAAGGCGCAAAGTTTCCAAGGCCTGTAGCTTTAAACTGCTGCACTGCATAAATTGGCGATACACCAAGGCGTATTTGTTCGTTAAGTTTGTAGCTTATTGTTGGGCTAATAAACATTTGCTTTAAATCAACACCAGTAGTGCCAGCATAAAATGTGCCTTCAGGCTCTGAATCGGCGCTGTAGTCGGTGTTCATACCGCCATTACCATAAACTAATAAGCCAATACTTACTTTGTCATTAAGCTGGTGGCCAATAGCAAACTCAGGAATAGCAAATAAAGTGTTATCACTTTTTTGGGTTTTTGCTTGCAGGTAAAATGCGTCAGGGTAAAAGGTATCTACATCAGATGCTGAGTATTTTCGATCAGGCGAAAAAAGCTCCAAGCCCACAGATAATTGCGTGCCATTAGCTAAAAAGGTAGCAGGGTTATTAGCGCCAGACATTAACTCTTCAGATAGCGCAACACCCGCACCCGCCATGCCTTTGTGGGTCATGCCATAACCATGAGTAAAATACCCATTGGTAGCAAATGCGTTAAACGAACCTAAAGTGAGGGTTAGGGCCAAACCAGATACTAACTTATTTTTCATTTTGATAGACATACGTAGTGGGAAAACGCGGACAATAGCTAATTTTCTATATTCAAAAAAGGAATTTAAATCGATTCCTTATAGTAAAAAGGAATACTGAACGCGATTGGTAAGCCAATGTTTAGTGCAGTAATTATTAGATGGTTTAATGCTGCTGTTAAATCAATCACTTACCTAAAAAACACAAAGCGGTGAAAAGGGTTCACCGCTTTCAGGACTAATTACATAGACTCAAGTGTTTTACCACGGGTTTCTGTAATGTATTTAGCCACAAAAAATATGCTAATAAGTGCCGATAAAGCATAAAAGCCGTACGCTCCGGCAAGGCCAATATTAGCCAGCATAATAGGGAAGGTCATGGTAATGGCAAAGTTAGCAATCCACTGCGCGCTTGCAGCAACAGCAAGCGCTGCACCGCGAATACGGTTATTAAACATTTCGCCTAATAGCACCCACACAACAGGGCCCCAACTTAAACCAAAAAATACCACAAATAAGTTAGCCATTATAAGCGCAAACGTACCCATGTTATCGCTAAGGGCAAGTTTGCCTGCTTCATCAAGGCCTGCGCTACCAAATATATAAGTAAGCGCGCTTAAGCTGATAAACATACCAATACTGCCTATAAGCAACAGTGGTTTACGGCCAATTTTGTCAACAAGGGCAATAGCAATAAAGGTCGATACAATATTAGTCGTACCCGCTAATACATTTATAAATAACGATTGCGACTCGTCAAACCCAGCGGCTTGCCACAGCTCAGAGCCGTAATAAAACACCACGTTTATACCTACAAATTGCTGAAACACACTCAGCGCAACACCCGCCCATACAATCGGGTGTACTTTTTTACTGCCATCAATAAATAAGTCGCGAATACTTGGCTTTTTATCGCTACGTAAGGAGCTTTTAACATCGCTTATTTGCGCAGCAACGTTGTCGTTCGAAATTTTACTAAATACTGTTTTTGCATCGTCTAATTTACCTTGCGCCACTAAATAACGAGGCGACTCAGGAATAAACAACACCCCCACTAAAAAAAGTATTGCAGGCACAAGCTCAGCCCAAAACATCCAGCGCCAAGCGGCTATATCAAGCATTAAAATATTTTGCGCGCTGCCTGCTGCATCAGCAATTAAATAGTTACTTAAAAACGCAGCAAATAAACCCAATACAATAGCGAGTTGCTGTAATGTAGCTAAACGACCACGAAGGGCAGGTGGTGCAACCTCTGCAATATAAGCCGGCGCCAATACCGATGCAGCACCAATACCTAAGCCACCAAATAAACGGTAAAAAATAAACTCGGCCGAGCTTTCGCTAATGCCTGAGCCAAACGCACTAATGGCAAAAATAATCGCGGTGATGATCATAATTGCACGGCGACCAAACTTATCAGCCAGCGGCCCCGCAGCAAGTGCACCTAAGGCACAGCCAAGTAATACAGACGCTACGTTAAAGCCCGTAGCTACACTGCTTGAATTAAACGCATTACCGAGTGCCGACACCGTGCCGTTAATAACACCCGAGTCAAAACCAAATAAAAAGCCACCAATAGCAGCCACGGCAGAGATAAAAATTACGTAAAAAAGAGAGCATGTGCCCAATGTGTGCGCCGAGCTATTACTGCTCGGCGAGAGAGGTGATGTCATAATTGTGTGTCCTGGTTTTTATTATTGTGTACTTTACTATATTGAGACGTGTGGTGCTGCGTATTTTAAACGAATTTTATCTGGGCTAACTCTCTCATAATCAATATTAAAATTATTGTTTAATACTTCTAGCAGTCCTTTAATATCGCCCGTTTTGAACATGCCAGCTACTTGTACTTTTTTGAGACGGTCATCCTCTGAAAGCTCGAAATCTATATTTGTATAGCGGCTGATTTCAGCCATGGCTTCAGCAAGTGATTCACCTCTAAATATTAAGCTACCTTTACGCCACGATAATCTAGCGGCTACATCCATAGGATCAACTTTTTCGGCCGCTTTAGCAATTTTGCCTTTGAAGCTTAAATCAAGTTTTTCTCCCTTTGACACCGAAGTTGAACTATTTGATAAATACTGACCTTGTTTATTAGTCCCTTGGGAAAGATTTGGTAACGGTTTGGTACTTTGCTCTGCAACAAGGACTTTGCCATCTGTCACAATCAGTTCTATTTGCTTTTGACCTACTTCTACATTAAATGCAGTACCAACAGCCTGAATAACTTTATCACCAGCGATAACACTTAAAGGGCGCATTTTATCGTGAGCTACGTCTATATGAATTTCGCCACGCAGTAAATTTATTACGCGAGCGTGTTGGGTATACCTCACTTGAACAAAGCTATTTGTGTTTAAGGTGATTTTACTTTTATCAGAAAGCAGTATGTCCTTACTTTCACCTACGTCGGTTTGAAAATTAAGCTGTTTAGCAACCACAGCTGATTGATTAACCGGGTAAAAAAATGAAAAGTTAAACGCTTCTTGAAAAAAGCTAAGTGCAACAGCTAATAAAATAGATGCAGCTGTTGCACCTAACCACACAGGGAGGCGTTTTTGTTTTACTGGTGTTTGTGGAAACAGATCTGACAAGCGGCTGAGGTCGTCCATTTTGTCCCAAAGCTGTGCTACTTCAAGTAACACCTCTACATTTTTATAAGATTGTGACAACCATTGCTTTAACGCTTGTTCTTCGAGCTTAGACAGTCCACGATCAAGTTTAGCCAGCCACTCACTTGCTTTATCAAGGCGCGCATCGTCGCTAGTGTTTCGTTCGTTTATATGATGAACATTACTCATTCCTCCCTCCTGCATTTAGCTGCGAAGAAGTATTTGGTTGCCCATAAACACTTTTTGTAGATTGACGCATAAATTGCGTACAACGTTTCATGCCTGTTGCTATATGTTTTTCCACGGTACTTTCACAAAGGTTTAATTGAGCAGCAATTTCTCGCTGCGAATAACCATACACTTTTTTTAATACAAACACTTTACGGCACTGCACAGGTAAAAGCCGTATGGCTTCACAAAAATTAGAAAATTCACTATCGGTGAGTGCTTTTTCGTACATTTCGTCTTGCTGGTGTTCCGCTAAGAGTTGCTCTAACGCTTCCATGTTGTCGATCCCATCGACTAGGCGTATATTGGCTTGCTTTTGGTAATCGAGCGCTAAATTTCGCGCCGTTTTATAAATAAAAGATTTTGGTGAGCTTATGTTTTCAGTGTTTTTAATCTGACAAATTCGCACATAAGTTTCTTGCACTATATCTTCAATTTCATGTGGCGGCACTATACGTGCAACTACATTTGAGAGACTTTTGCGCGAGGCCAAATAGACCTTATAAAAAAGTGTGTCTTTCGTCATTTAGTGTGTGTCTCGTGTGTGTGTTTACGGCAATTATTGTTATTGTTTTGCCAATACAAACTAAGACGAATGGTAAGAAAAAATCCGCCATTAAATTTAAAAAATAAATAAGTTTTTTTATTTTTAAATTTAATGTTCACTAACCGCAAAGGGCATAAAGCTTGTAATGTAAAGGCGAAGTGTACTACAGTTTTTGCCATTATAAATACCTTACTAAGTACTGGCTCTGTACTTTAGAAACTTTAACTTTTTAATTAATAAGTAAAAAACTGCAATGTGGACTGTATTTTTAATTGTTTAAAAATACAGTTAAAAGCGCAAACAATAAAAATAATAAAGGCATAAAAAAAATTAGCATGGCTAGTCAAAAAAATAATTTATTAAAAAAAAATAAAAAAAATTTATGGAGGAAAATAAAAAGTCACTCGTCTTTGTTCTGTGTGTGGCCAAAAACTATACACAAGGAATATTTACATTTGCCGCTTTGTTTACCGCTTTATGCGCTGGTTTTTAGCTTACTCACCACCGAGGTAAAAGCGAGCGCTGTAAACGATAAAGCTGTGTTTAATATTCCAAGACAAAGGGCCGATTTATCGCTAATAAATTTTGCCGAGCAAGCCGATATTACTTTGCTTTTTCCGCTGGATAAAATTCAGCAGTTACAAACAAATACTATTGCTGGCGAGTATTCAATAATAAACGCATTACAGATTTTACTCGATGGCACAGGGTTGCAACCGCATGTTAGCGAAGATGGGCAAATATCTATTTTAATAGACCCAAGTTTCGAGAGAACTGACAACATGGCTAACTATAAAAAAAATGGCGTGTCCAGTGCTGTACTAGCTGTACTAAGCACAATGGCAACGCTCCCTGCAGTGGCAGAGACAGCAGCACAAGAACCAGAAATAATTGAAGTACGCGGGATCAGAGGCTCGCTTGGCCGAGCTATGGATGCCAAAAGAGAAGCGGGCGGCGTGGTCGACTCCATTTCAGCAGAAGATATTGGTAAATTTCCTGACACAAATTTAGCTGAGTCTTTACAGCGAATTACGGGGGTTTCAATAGACCGTTCAGGCGGTGAAGGGCAGCTTATTACGGTGCGTGGTTTTGGCCCGCAGTTTAATACTGTGCTTGTAAATGGTCGCCAAATGGCCTCTGAAAATCAAAGCCGTGCGTTTAGCTTTGATACTATTGCATCAGAGCTAGTTAAAAGCTTAGATGTATTTAAAACCTCAACAGCCACTATGCAATCTGGTGGTATTGGCTCAACAGTAAATGTAAATACTGCGCGACCATTTGCGATTAGCGGTTTTAAAGTGGCAGGTAGCGTTAAGGGTATTTACGATGAAAATAGCGAAGAAACCACACCTGAAATTTCTGGATTAATTAGTAATACATTTAATGATGACACATTGGGTGTGTTGTTCGCTGTTTCTCGCCAAGAGCGCGAAACACGCTTAAACCAGGCGCAGGTAGACGGCTGGTTAGAAAACGTGGGCGTCCCAAACCCGCAAACTCAAAGCGGGCAAGCATACACCGGTAATATTTTTTCGCCGCGTAATTACGATCATAAAGTAACAACAGAAACACGTACACGTACCAATGCAAACTTAGTAATACAGTACGCACCTTCAGATGATTTAGTTATCACTGCTGATGCGCTCTACTCTGATTTTGATGTAGAAGCAGACACAACGTCTTATGGGCATTGGTTTACAGCGCCAAACTTAGAAGGCTTTGGCGGCGCTGCAGGGCCAACTGTTGATGAAAATGGCACTGTGGTTGATTTATATCAAGAGGTAGGCCTTGCCACCGATATGCACGCTAAAAAGTTTGATCGTTTAACCAACTCTAGCGCATTAGGTTTAAACTTTGATTGGCATGTAAACGATAACTTAAATATGAAGTTTGATTTAAGCCACTCAAAAGCTGAGCGTGAGGCTAATAATGGTGGCGGGGATCAGTTATCGTTGATTGGCTATGCTAACCGAGTTCGATTTGAAGTGGATGGGGGGATTTTACCTTATGCGAGTGAGTTTGCCTCTGCTAACCCTAACATTTATAGCGGCCAGCAAGAGCTGGACGGTGTTGCTTATAACCCTGCAGTTACACCTGATGGCGTATCAAACCATTTAGATACAGCCAATAGCCGAGCACATGTAATGCTACGCCGTGGTTGGGCTGTAGAAGATACCGTGGATCAGTTTCGTTGGGATAGCATTTGGCATAACGATGGTACATCAGGCCTAGTCTCGGTCAAATTTGGTGCTATGTATTCAACTGAAACAAAAAATCTCGATCGTTGGGATAACGAAGGTGTTGGTATTCACTGTACTTTTTGTGGTTACCCAGATGACCCAAGTATGGATGGCTTAGCGCAATTTGTATTTGACGCAGGAGATGACTTTTTATCTGATGTGAGCGGCAGCGGTCGTATGCCAACGTCATGGCTTGCACATGATGGTGAGGCAAACTTTGCGTACCTTGAGCAAATAGCTGCAGCGAATGGTCAGCCTATTAGTTTTGATGCAGTTAAGCGTAATAAGTCGTTTGAGATAACTGAAGATACTTTCTCGTTTTATACAGAATTTGATTTTGAAGCTGAACTTGCAGGCATGCCTTTATACGCAACAGCCGGCTTTAGATACGAAAGCACCGATGTAGAAGTAAAAGGCACAGACGAGCCAGTTAGTGCATTAACGATCTTAGATAAAACGGAAATGCTTGCTAACTTTGGCGCCGTAGAAAATATTTCAGCAAGTTCAGATTACGAAGCGATTTTACCTAACTTTAGTGTAAAGCTTGAAATAAGTGATGAGCTAATAGCACGTGCTGCTGTATCACAAACAATTACACGACCAACACTCGATAGTATGTCGCCTGTAACTGTAATCGAAACAACTCGGCAGGGGGGCAATTTAACATCAAGCTCTGGTAACCCTGAACTTGAACCGTTTACCTCTGATAACTTAGATTTATCATTAGAGTGGTATTACGCTGATGCCAGTTATTTATCCGCTGGTTACTTTAGAAAGAATGTTGCTAACTTCATTATCAATACCACTGAAGATTTAACCTTTGAATTGTCTGGTGGCGGATTGTTGACTGACCCTTCAACAGGTAACGATGTAGATAACCCTGATGCAGCCGACTCAACGGCTGTATTTACAAACACCTTACCAAATAATAGCGAATCGGCGATTGTTGATGGCTGGGAAATAGCCTTACAGCATAGTTTTGACAGTGGCTTTGGCTTTATGGTTAATGCAACATTTGTAGACAGTGATGCAGAGCTAGACCCTGCAGATATAACTCAAGTATTTGCATTAACAGGCTTAAGCGACTCTTATAATGTGGTTGGCTTTTATGAGAATGGACCATTTCAAGCGCGTTTAGCCTATAACTGGCGCGATAGCTTCGTACAGTCACTTACACAGCTAAATGGTGATGGTGTGACAATTGTGGAAGATTACGCACAACTTGATGCTAGCGGCAGCTATGACATTACCGAAAATGTATCGGTATTTTTTGAAGGTATTAACTTAACCGAAGAATATGTGCACAAGCGTGGTCGTTTTTCTAATCAATTATTATTGGTTGAAGATAGCGGACGACGTTTTGCGTTAGGTATTCGCGGTAGTTTTTAACTTTAATTAATAAAGTGGCTTTTACATTTAGTAATAGCCACTTTTTAAATATGCCTTTATAGGTAACAAGTATGAACCAGCAAAATAAAAAAATAAAAACAGTGGTTGTCGTTGGTGGTGGTATAGCGGGCTGGCTAACAGCCGGACGATTAGCGGCGCACCATAAAAGTAATACCCCCGATGGCCTTAATGTTGTGCTAGTTGAATCTCCAAATGTACCAATTATAGGTGTTGGTGAAGGCACTTGGCCTACCATGCGTAGTACATTAATAGCACTTGGTATTAGCGAAACCGACTTTATACGTGAGTGCGAAGCAAGCTTTAAACAAGGTGCAAAATTTGCCAAATGGGTGGATGGCAGCAATGATGATTTTTATTATCACCCATTAGTTTTGCCACAGGGCTTTTCAAAAACAGATATGGCAGGGCATTGGTTAAATAACACCGCTGAGTCAACGTCTTTTTCAAATGCAGTGTGTTACCAAGAAGCTATTTGTGAGCAAGGGCTTGCTCCTAAAACAATTCGCACCCCAGAATATGCTGCCTTAGCCAATTATGCCTACCACTTAGACTCGGCAAAATTTGCCGTTTTTTTACAAAAACATTGTACGCAGGAGCTTGGCGTTAAACATTTTTTAGCTGATGTAACACAGGTCAATAGTGGTAAAAATGGCGATATTGCAAGTGTTACCACAAAGCAACAAGGTGAAATTAGCGGTGATTTATTTGTCGATTGTACCGGTTTTTCATCATTGTTATTAGGCGAGCATTATAAGGTTCCTTTTATGCCTTGCGATGATGTGCTGTTTATCGATACCGCCTTAGCAGTGCAAGTCCCCTATGAGAATGAAGATGAGAGCATTGCGTCTCACACAATTTCAACAGCGCAAGAAGCAGGCTGGATATGGGATATAGGGTTACAACACCGCCGTGGGGTAGGTTATGTGTATTCGAGTAAATACAGTAGCGAAGCACAAGCACGAGAAAAGCTTAAAGAGTATGTTGGCGATAAAATAGAGTCGTTAACAATTAGAAAAATCCCTATTAAAAGTGGCCATCGCTCACACTTTTGGCAGAACAACTGTGTTGCGGTAGGGCTTTCGGCTGGCTTTTTGGAACCGCTTGAAGCTTCTGCATTGGTATTAGTAGAAATGTCAGCGCAAATGATAAGCGAACAACTCCCCCACACCCGCGATATTATAGATATTACCGCCAAGCGCTTTAATGAGACGTTTAGCTACAGGTGGGAAAAAATAATCGACTTTTTAAAGTTACACTATATTTTATCAACCCGTGACGATAACGCATTTTGGCGTGATAACAGAGACCCAAAAACGATTCCTCAAAGCCTACAAGATCTAATGAAATTATGGCAATACCGCGCCCCTGCTGACCACGACTTTACAAGTAACAATGAGGTGTTTCCAGCGGCGAGTTATCAATATGTTTTATATGGTATGGGCTTTAAAAGTGACTACAGCACAACTTCCTATATGCTTAAAGACACTGATTTTGCTAAAAGTCAGTTTGATAAAAATAAAAGCATGATAAACCAAGCAGTCACTAACTTACCTAGTAACCGAGAATTGTTAAATAAAATTAAGAGTCATGGCTTTAGCGCTATTTAGCTTAAAAATTTACACATAAAAACAATAAAGAGACACGCATGGAAAATTTAGTCGCATTAGAGCAAAGTGCTCATCAGCATATAAAAATAGACACACAAAAAGCACAATCACACGCTGAAAACATTAATATGATCCCTGTTGTTATGGCAGAACTTAATCAAATTGCCGTTCAGCAGCCTATAGTTTTTGCAAAAAACTCAGAAACAGGGGAGTTTACACTCAATGCTTTATTAGGCTTTGAGCAACATGAGAACTTGTTTTATCAGCACTCGCAGTGGCAGGGAGTATATTTACCGCTTCAGTTACAGCGTCAGCCATTTTTTGTTGGTGATACTCATGCAAAGCAAACTCAATACCCTGTGTGTATTAATTTAAATAGCCCAGCAGTCATTGATAACCAAGCGCAAAGCCAGAATGATTTAGAACCAATTTATACCCAAAACGCAGAAGAAAGTGGTTATTTTAAAAAAATAAAGCAGTGTTTAGGGCATTTACTACAAGGCGAAATAGACAATAAAAAGTTAATAGATACCTTGTTACAGCATGAGCTACTGCAGCCATTATCGCTTGAGGTAACGTTTCAGAACAGTCAAAAAACAAAGTTAAACGGCTTATACACTATTAATCAAGAAAGACTCGCACAACTTAATAGTGATCAAATTACGCTTTTACATCAACGCGCTTTATTACCCGCTATTTATACTGTTATAACCTCACTTGGCCAAATATACCCATTGATTGAGCGTAAAAATGCGGTGCTTAATTTAGCCGATGATTGATTTTACACTTAACAAAAATATGGTGTTACAGATACACACTGTTGGGGAGGAGCAAACCCCAATTATTGTTATTGATGATTTTGTAAATAATGTAGATGAACTTATTAATTTTGCTGTGTTTTCTCAAAACGCCAGAGAAACATTTTGCGCACAAGAAAGTGATTTTTATCCAGGAGTAAGAAAAGCAGCACCGCTTAGTTATATCGAGCGGTTAAAAGACCTTGCGCCAATTATTAATTCACACTTTGATATGACAGATAAAAGCGAGTTTGATGTAATACTTTCTGCTTTTTCAATTGCATGCACTGAACCTGATGAGCTAAGGCCAATACAAATGCTCCCTCATTTTGATACACCTAATATGAATCAACTTGCTATGGTGCACTTTTTATGTGATGAAACGCATGGTGGCACTTCATTTTATAAGCATAGAGCCCTAGGGTATGAACGCATAACAAAAGAGCGACTTATGCCATATAGGCAAACTATTAAGCAGCAAGCTATGGCGCAAAAGCTTCACAAAAACCCACATTATATAAATGGCAGTACAGCTTTGTTTGAGCAAGTTTACAGTGTAGAGGCAAAGTTAAATCGGGTTGTTATATACCCAAGCAACTTATTGCACTCTGGTAATATAAATGCGGCTAACGATTATGTATGCGATCCAATTAATGGGCGTTTAACTATTAGTAGCTTTGCTGTTTTACGTTAGCTTTTTATTACCTGCTAAAACTTGCAAAGTACTCTTTTTGCAATGCTATAGTCAGTGCTTTAGGGCGAATACCTTGTACTAAGCTGTATACCTCATCTTTTGTGTAACCTGCCGAATTTAAAATAAGCGCAGCGACCAACGCTGTGCGGTCATATTGATATTACCTTTTTTCTTTTACATTAAAAGTTGAATATATCCCCTGAAAGCTGGTTAAAACTAATTAACCAATTAGCACGCGTAATTTATAGCGCAGTTTAGCTTATTCAATTAAAGTGGCTAATTAGTTTATTGAGTATTAATTCTTTTTTGAGGCTAGATGGATGCTAGAGATTGTTGCTACTGAAGACTTAAAGGCTGCCGCACAGTTTACGTTTAACAATATGAAACCCTATTACGAAATGTATGCGGTAGATTGGGATGTAGAAGACGTTT
Organism: Pseudoalteromonas agarivorans; assembly: GCF_024518735.1. Lineage (NCBI taxonomy): Bacteria > Pseudomonadati > Pseudomonadota > Gammaproteobacteria > Alteromonadales > Pseudoalteromonadaceae > Pseudoalteromonas > Pseudoalteromonas agarivorans. Next base: position 122,855 of record NZ_JANIGJ010000002.1, on the reverse strand, counting down.
ATCAAGCTACCAAAAACCTTAAAAATTTTGATATTTTGTGTAAGGAGCAACACATAGGTGTCGTGCGCTTATCGTTTGATGAAGGGCGTTGCCAACTTCGCGATATTCAGATTGCAGCTATTTTTCAAAACAAAGGTTATGGTGCTCTTGTTATTGCTAAAGTAGTTGATATAGCTCGACAACACAGCGTCAAATTCATAGACCTCAAAGTATTTCAGCGTAGCCCAGCATTTAAGTTATATAGCCGTATTGGATTTGCAGTCGATAGAAAAGATGATCGTTTCTACTACATGAGCTTGCGAGTCTAATAGCAACAGTATTAAGAGGCGTAAAGTACCTGGTTTCACTACTCTTTAACTAACTTTAGTCAAGTCCGACTGTATTACCCTATGCAGGCATTAGTTTTTAGGAGAGTTAGGTGTATTTAATTGCTGTGTGGTCTGCTCAAAAATTTAAAAGTACATTTAGGCCTGCAGGTTTTGGCTCATTCCTATTTGGAGGTTTTTTGGTTTACATAATTACGATTAGTTACCGTTAATAAGTGGCTAAGCTTACCAAGGGTAACTAAGAATGAGCTTTAACATATTCCCCTGTTTTCCCCTCACACCTCAAAGTTATTAAAGTATTCTTTTTGCAGCTCTATAGTCAGTGCTTTAGGGCGAATACCTTGTACTAAGCTATATACCTCATCTTTTGTGTAACCTGCCGAATTTAAAATAAGCGCAGCAACCAACCCTGTGCGGCCAGTGCCGCCTTTGCAATGTATGGCCATGGTTTGTTTTTGCTGTATGGCTTGTAGTATGTCTGTTTTGTGGGTGTTCCAGCTTGATGTAAAAGGCTGTTTGGGTGCTTCGTCGTCATTTATAGGTAAATGAAACCAAGTTATATCGTGCTTATTGCACTCACTATTAATTGTTTGTACGTTGTTTTTTTCAAGCTCCTTTTGTGGCATAAGCGATAGTAGCATGTGAGTGCCAGTGGCTTTTAATGTAGCGATTGAATCCGCTAGGTTTTGCGTTTTTGTACCAGGGCAAGGCGTAAAAATAATATTTGCGCCGTTATTAAGTGATAAAACATCGTATGGGTGCGCGCTCATGGTAAGTCCTTTATTTTTAATAAATTTACTTTTATACGCTCACTATAGCGTGTTTTAGTTACAAGTTTAAGATTGAATAATAAGCACAAATGCTAGATACTGTTTTTATATACAGTTGTGGCGATGTTATGAAAAAAGAATTACCAGCAAAATACTATTTAGCGCATTTTAGAGAGCTTATTGAGTTTGTAACAAGTAAATGTATGCATTTACTTGAGCCTAAACATAGTGAATTTATTAGTAAAATTAACCAACTAGATGAGCAAAGCCAATGCATGTTGGCGCGTGTGTATTCGCGCAAGCCTTATTTAGTGCAGGCGCAATCGCTCAATTATGAAGAAATAACTTCGCCGCATCAGGCTATTTATACGCTAAAAACAGCGGGTATTTTATATGAGCCAAACGCACAGCATTACAAGCAGCTTATAGCGCATTTAACTAAGCCCATGCTGGTGGAGTTACTCAGTAATTACAGTGAGCAAGTAAGCTTTAAGAAAAGCGCAGCTAAAGGGGATTTGGTCACTATTGCGTGCCAATTTTTTAGTGAGCGCGCAGATGATTTAGCCCCTTTATATAGCCAATATGTGATAAATAACCGTGAAGATTATTACGAGTATTTTGAGTTTTTATTTGCAGGGCGCTTAAGTAGTGGCGATGTAAACCACCAAAACCGCTTTGTTATGCGCGATTTAGGGTTAACCGCTACCCGCGAAGGGCACAGCGAGAGCTTGTCACGCTTTAATACACTCGCTGAGGCGCAATCTAATTACGTTTTAAATCGTTACCGTTTAGCGTTTAAAAACATCGGCAAAACAGCCGGTAATACAAAAGATGAAACCTTTGATGACAAAACCCCTTACACCGAGCTTGCGCATTTAGTATTAGTGCAACCGGCGCACGGTGCACAAGCGCACGATATTAAAAATAAATTGCTGGTTAGGCTGTACAAACAACTTAAAAATACCGATAGCGAACTTGCCTTTAGCCTACTTGAAGGCTGCACCGATTACGCCGAAGCACAAGAAATTCAAATAAGAGAGCAATACCGCCTAGGTAATAAAGCGTGGGTTAAAGCGCAGCTAGAGCAAATTATAGAAAACCCGCTCACCGACGATTTACTGTACTTCGCTGATGACTTTTTAATGCGTAAGTTTAATAAACAAACGCGTTCGCGCTTAAGTACTATGTTGGCCGACACCCAGTGTGTGCTTGAAATTGACGAAATTTACCGAGGCGATGTAGAGCAAGGCGTAAATGAGCATTACAGTGCAAAAGGGTTAACGGTTTTTAATACCGAAAACACCTTATGGCAAAGCTTATTTGGCTTAGTATTTTGGCACGAGTTATTTATTGAATCGCCTTACCCACCGTGTAATGAATTTGATATTTACCCGCAAGTTTTGCAGCTTGGTAATTTTTATGAAGCACAAAGCACGCAAATTGACGCACGTTTAAAAAGCTGCGGCACTAATCAGGCGCTGCTTAATTTGGTATGTAAACATGCCGCGCAATATTTTGAGCAGCCCAATGGTTTATTTAGATGGCGCAGCAATTTATTAGAGCCACTAGAGGCACTTATTTTAAACAGCCCGCTTGAAGCGTTAATTGCGCACTTAACGGCAATGAGTAAACACTATTTACAGCTAAAAGACGGCTACCCCGACTTAATGGTTATTAATAATGGCCAAGTACATTTTGAAGAGGTAAAAGCCCCAGGCGATAAGCTTAGGCGCAACCAATTAACCACCATTGATAATTTAAAAAATGTGGGTTTTACAGTACATATTGCTGCAGTTAAGTGGTTTGTAGACCCTAACCGTATTTACAGCGTGGTTGATATAGAAACCACGGGCGGCTTAAAAGGCGGTAACCGCATTACCGAAATTGGCATTGTTAAAGTGCAGCACGGTAAAGTAATTGATACCTGGACGACTCTTATTAATCCGCAGCGCCATATCCCAAGCTTTATTACTAAGCTAACCGGCATAAGCGATGACATGGTTTGCAACGCGCCTGTATTTGCCGATATAGCACAGCCACTACTAGATAAACTTGCAGGCAGTATTTTTGTAGCCCATAACGTGAACTTTGATTACGGTTTTATTAAAAAAGAATGCGAGGTTGCAGGGCACTTTTTTAAAATGCCAAAAATGTGCACCGTGGTTGAATCGCGCAGAGCGTTTAAAGGCTTAAAGTCGTATTCGCTTGGTAACCTCAGCGCGCATTTTAATTTAAATTTAACCAGCCATCACCGCGCATTGGCCGATGCTACCGCCACTGCCGAGCTGTTATTGCTGATCCAAAACAGTGAAACGCTAACGCAATAAACGAGTAATTTATATTTAAGAGTATGAAACTTAAATAATTAAGTAACGTTATTATAATTTTTAATTATTTTTGGAATAAAGTGTTTTTGTAAATCGTCTTCTTTATGTCAATCCGACAAACTAGAGGACAAAACAATGACTAAATTAAATAAAATTGTAAGCGTAATGATGTTAAGCGGTGTGTGTACTTTTACAGGTGCAGTGCACGCCGCTGATATTGAACTATCTCAGTCAACGTCGGCGCAGCAACAAACATCTACATCTATTGCGCTTTCACAAAATGGTTTAACAGCCAGTGGTAGCAACGAGTCAAACGTATCTAACGATACACAAGTAACGGCTGATGATTCGCAAAACACAGATCCAACGGTGAATAACACGCAAACTCCAGCGCAAGAAAGCAGTGAGGCCGCAGAGCCTGCAAATACATTAGTTGCATCTGCAAGCGGATCTTTAAATAATGCATTAAATGCATCGGCCTCGTCTTTGAATGCCACAGGCAATACCACAGCCAATACAGCGCTCGATGCAACAGCGCAGTTAACCTCATCGGCGGGTAATTTAACAACCGCTGTGAGCCAGTCGTCATTACTTTCTGTTGCCTCTGAGCAAGGCACTCAGCCAGACTCTACCGATACACCAGCCGATGCCTCTTTACTTTCAAATGTGGGCAGCGCTACCGATTCAGTTACACAAGCTGATGCAACTAATGCGCTTAATGCGGGTGAGCTTACAAACCAATTAGCAATTACTAATACGGCTGCAAACTCAGTAAGCTCTGCACTGCAAATGGTTGATGCAATTAATACCAGTAATGAAGTAGTAAGCAGTGTTCAGCAATCTTTAATTGCCAGTGTGCAAGACAGTACGGTTAGTAGTTTACAAAGCACGGTACAGCAAAGTGTTAGCGGGCAGGTGAGTGCAGCGGTCACTGATCAAATTAGTAACGATGTAGCACTTAGCACCGCAAGTGAAGTAGTAACCAACATTACTAACGATTTAGACCTAGGGCTTTAATACGCCAAGTGCTTGCACAAATGCCGAATGGGGAAACCTATTCGGCCTGTTGGAGAATAAATATGAAAGCAGTTATAACCGCCACTTTGTGTGTTTTTAGTGCCCAAGCGGTGCTTGCACAAACCAACCACGTTAAAACAGCTGAGCAAAATAAGCCCTTTAAAAGTAGCTTTGAGCTAAATGCTGATGCTGAAGTTGGGGTATTAAGTAACTCGGCGCTCTCTGTTCAAGAGCTTGACGATATTTCCTCGCAAAGCGACAGCGGCATAAAAACCGCAGCCGGTGTTAATGCAAAATGGCAAGTAACCAAAAGCGCTAAATTAGCCTCAAGCTATAAGTTTGAACAACAAGACTACGATGAATTTGATCAATACGATTTAGACCTGCATCAATATGGTTTAGATGGTAGCTACAGCTTTAATAGCCATGAGGTAGGGGTTCGTTACGACGGTGCAAAAGCAAATGTAGATGGCGATACATTTTTACATTTTAATCAAGCCAGCGCCTACTATGGCCATTTTTTAAACCCGCATACGTATTTGCGTATGAGTGTAAAAACCAAAGCTAAACGTTTTGCTACTGCAAAAGCACGTAATGCCGACGGCGTAGGTGGGGATGTAGCGCTTTATCATTTTATAAATAACGGCCAAACCATGCTAATGGCAGCGCTAAGTGCCGATAAAGAAAACGCCGACGACAACCAATACGACTTTAACGGCTACGGTTTTACTACTAAAGTTACGCACAAATTTACGGCCTTTAATATGGCTAACAAAGTGGGGGCAGGTTGGCGTTATCGAAATAAAGATTACGATGAGCAAACAACGGATGATTTTTTTGAGCAAATACCGTCGCGAGATGAGCACAGAAATGTCGTTAATGCGTTTTATAACCTAGCTTTATTTGAGCACGTAACACTCATAGCCGAGGCTGAATACGGCGATTATCAATCAAAGCTTAGTAGCAATACCTATACGCAATCGGTTTTATCGGCGTCAGCTAAAGTGCACTTTTAGGTGGGTAAATGGCGCCATAACCAAAGGTGGTATCTTTGCCTTGCTCGCCTAAGTCGACGGCCAGCGATGTAAGCTCGTTTAGTGCTTTGGTTTTATTATTACCATGTTTTAACAATAAACAACTTAATGCCGCGCTTACATGCGGCGCCGCCATTGACGTACCCGACTCCCTTCCAAATTTTCCATTGCCTTGGCTTGTAACAACATTTACACCAAGGGCTGCAAAGTCTATGTAATCGCCTTTATTTGACCATCTATAAATTTGGTTATTTGCATCAATAGCACTTACCGCTATCACGCTTTTATACGCAGCTGGGTATAACGGCTGCGACGCCGGCCCTTGGTTACCCGCAGCGGCTACAATTAATACCTTTTGTTTTATTGCTGCAGTAATACTTGCTTCTAAAATTGCGTTATTTGGCCCCGTTAGGCTCATATTAATTACGGGTATTTTATTACTTACTAACCAGTTAAGTGCTTCTACTATGGCAAATAATGTAGCCCCTTGAGCATATTCAGATTGTCTATAAAACACCTCGGCACTGTAAAGCTTGGCATTGCCTAAAAGCGGGCTAAGTTTTGCGCCTTTACCTGTAATTAGCCCTGCAATGGCGGTGCCGTGTAAATTTGGCGAGCTTAACCCTTGTGGTAAAAAGCTTTGCGTAGTGATATTTGCACCTTCAAAAGCACTGTGTTTGGTATTAATGGCGCTGTCGATCATGCCAATTTTTACGCTTTGTGTGCAGTAGGGGGCAATAGAGTTATTTGGTGTTACTTTTTCGGTAGGCTCGCCTGTTTGCGCTTGGTATATGTGGTTTCGGTCAAGTATTGCAGACTCATCTAAGTTAAGCGCTTTTAATAACTCACTTTTAGAATTAACACCTTGGGGCACGTTAAAGCGCACTAAGCTCATGTTAAGTGCGTTGTAATTTTTTACCGATACAATGGTTACATTTTGCTGTTTTAGGGTATTAAGTTGTTGGCTATTTGCCATTAATAACCATTGGCGCTCTATTGCTCTAAAGCCGTTTTCTAGCTCTACTTCAACAAATGCGGTGTTTTGGCTATTTATATTAATGTTAAGCACATTGGGTAAGCTGCTAATTGGCTCATTAATTTTCGCTTTTAGTTCATCAATCGAAACTTGTGGTACAGGCACCGGAAGTGGCAGGCGCTGTGCGCGCTCTATAGTTTGCTCAATACGCTGCTCTATTGGGTTTAACTGCTCAAGCACTTGATCGACTCTCACTATATTGGCAGAGCTCGTTGCGCTAAATATGCAAAGCGAAGCGGCTATTATGTGTTTAACGCGTGTGTTTTTAATATTCATAGTGGGTTACTTCTATTAAATTTATCATGCTGGTTAGTTAACGTTTAACACATAGAAATATTTCATTATTCAAATTATTTTGATTATTTGGGAATAAATGTTTTTTTGAATCGTCTTCTTTATAAAAGGGGTAAAAATCAATGAACGAAACTCTAAAAACCTTATTGCCCATGCTTAGGCGCTTTGCCTATTCGCTAACGGGTAGTAAAGCAGATGCAGACGATGTAGTGCAAATAACAATTGAAAAACTATTAGTAAAAGGCATTCCGGATGACGTTGAGCCTGCTAAATGGGCGTTTAAAATTTGCCGCAATGTGTGGATAGACGAATACCGCTCGCGCAAGGTAAGACAAAATACGGCTCAGGCCGATGTTTTACCAGAGCCAATTACAAGCAATGAACACCAAACACTCGAAAATAAACAAATGCTTAAAAATGTAAATACAGCACTTGGGCAATTACCCGAAGAGCAACGCGCCATAGTATCGCTGGTGGCAGTGCAGGGCATGGCTTATAAAGAGGTAGCACATACACTCGATATACCTATAGGCAGTGTAATGAGTAAATTATCGCGCGCACGCAGTACACTTTATAATTTAATAAAACCCGACTTTAAAAAGGAGCAAGTATGAACATTAACGACGAAACACTTAGCGCCTTTTTAGACTCAGAGCTAAGCGAGCACGAAATGGAGCAAGTGCGTAAAGCCCTTGAAACCGATGATGAGCTAGTAATGCGACTTGCAGAGCTAAGCGAAGTAGACATGTTAGTAAAAGAGCACGCAGCAAGTATTGACGACGCACCACTTAGTGACTCATTAGCTAAAACGGTTGCAAAGCTTGATACAACAACGACAAAAAACACGTTAAATAGCAATGTAGTGGCGTTAACGCCTTGGCAAAGGGTTAAGCAGTCGGCTAATAAAAGCTTAGCAATCGCTGCAAGCATTGCCGTGGTATTTGGTATTGCAATGACTAGTTATTTACAACCCAATGAGTCGCAAAATTTAGTAGCTAGTAACATAGCATCAGCACTTAATACACAGCTAAGTAGTGGTGAGTATAAGCAAAGTGATGGCTCAGTATTTAGCGCGCAGCTTAGCTTTAAAAATCAGCAAGGTGAGCTTTGTAGGCAGTATGCGCTAAGCTCAAACAATACCACGCAAACAAGCATTGCTTGTAAAACGCAAAGCGGCTGGCAAATAAAAGCGCAAACAGCCGCGCAGCAAAGTGATTATGGCGCGCAATATCAAACGGCGTCTAATAACAGTGAGTTAGATGCTGTTATAGATAGCATGATCAGCGGCGCACCACTAGATAGAGCGCAAGAGCAGCAAGCAATTAGTGCAAAGTGGCAGTTAAACCAATAATAGTTTTTATAAAACGAGGTGAATAATGAAAACATTTATTTTAATTATCAGTATTTTACTTATGGCGGGTTGCGCATCTAAACCCGACTACCGCCCAGCTAATAATGGCTCACAAGGTTATAGCGAGCAAAAAATTAGTGACGATCAATACCGCGTCGAGTTTAAAAGTGTGTCAAACAACGTAGCCGATGCCGGTGACTATGCATTGTTACGCGCGGCTGAACTTACCCAAGCGCAGGGCTACGACTGGTTTGTTGTAACAAATAAAGAAACCTTTGTTGAGTCTAAATCGCAAGCGCCCGCGTCATCTATTAGTGCATCACACAGCCAGCAATATGAGCGAAACTGCGGTTTATTAACCTGCGAAACACGCGTACGCCCGAGCAATAGCGTAGGCGTACAAGTGAGCAACAATGATAAACGAAAAGAAGTACACACCCTGATTGACATTAAAATGGGCAAAGGTATTAAACCCAGCGACAACAGCTATAGCGCACAAGACTTAATTGAAAACTTAAGCAAAAAGACACAAAACTAATTATGAGAATAGTTATTAGCTGTTGTTATTCTACATGTGATTATATGTCAGCTACACACTTACGGTCTAACCTTTAGAGACAGTGGGCACTTAATTATTAGTCGGTTAGGTGCCTACTTTAAATGTGATTACACACCCCCTTGGACTTCGGAGTCTTTTAATCTGTATTTTCTCTACCATACTTCTTTCTTTGGTTGTTATTGTTAAATTAAACAGATCAAACCAGTGCTTTAAAGAATAAACTTGTAAATTAACTTTATAATTTTAAAGGGATTATTTTTATTTAAATACGCTGCTTCGTTTTTAGTGTTATGAACATGTAAAACTTTTACATAATCTTTATTGCATTCGAATGCAAAAAGCGATAGTTTTTATAAGTCGAAAAAATAGGCATTTAAATCGCGCTTTAAATCATTATAAATACTTAAAATTCGGTTACGGGTTATTTAGCCCTTAAATGCTTAATAAAATAACTTATATCAACAGGTGGAGAATTAATCTCATGGCCGCACATATTTTACGTAAAACACTTATTTTTGCTGCAGTAAACACGGCGATATTGGGCTCAGCCTCGGTATACTCGCAAGAGGCAAAGTTAAACCCTAACAAAGAGTTGGAGGTTATTTCGGTTACCTCTACTAAGCGTGTTAAAAGTATTCAATCAGTGCCGTTGGCTGTGACCGCTGTATCTGCTAAAGATTTACTAGAAAATGGCGTTACTGATATCTTAAACCTTGATAGCTTAGCGCCAGGGTTAAAGTCGGGTGTGTCGGGCAGTGATGCTCGCCCAGCTATGCGCGGTGCTAGAACAGAGCAAGTAGAGGCTAACGATGTTGCCATCGCGTTTTATTCTAACGGTGTTTATCGTCCTCGTCACGGGCAGGCGCTTGCTGGGTTTGTTGATTTAGAGCGTGTTGAAGTATTGCGCGGGCCACAAGGTACATTGTTTGGTCGTAACTCATTTGGTGGTGCGATTGATGTTATAGCTAAAAAACCAGAGCTAGATATTACCGAAGGCGGTATGGCCGTTACATTTGGTAATTATGGTCATTTACGTGGTGAGGGCTTTTTTAATGCAGCGCTTACTGATGATACCGCGGTGCGATTTACTGGCGTTCGAGAAATAAGAGATCCCTACGTTGAAAATACATTTAATGAAGATGCAGGCTTAAAAGATGCTGATATGTATTTTTTACGTGGCCAAGTTTTTACTGAAATTAACGACGATATAAATTTAAATGTAAAAGTAGAAACGTGGCAGGATGAATCAAATGGCGGCGGTGCTTTTGGCTACCATATTTTAGGCGTTCCTATAAATCCTGCAACGGGTAAAACAAGTTTGTCGGCACCATTAACTGAGCGAATTGGTCGTGACGATGTGTGTGGCAGTAATTGTGGCCGCTTTGGCGCAGGTTTAGATAACGCTGCAACACCTGGGCTTGATACCGCACAGGCGGTATCGTCAGACCCATTTACTCAGCAGTTTGACTATAAACCATCGCGTGATGTAAGTGATGTAAGCATTAGTGCAGAGCTTAACTGGTCATTAGAGTCGGTAGATTTGAAAGTGATTGCAGCCTCAATGGATTACGAAGAAACGCGCCTTACTGATGGTGATTTTTCGACTTATGCAACCACGGTTGATGGCAATGCGATTGAATCAAAAACAAACTCGTTAGAAGTGCAGGTTAGCTCAACGTATGAAAGCGACTTTGAATGGGTAGCGGGTATTTATTTGCTCTCAGAAGATTTAGACAACGCATTTTTAAATGGCAGCTATGGGGCTGTGGTTGATAATGTGCCAGATACAACGCAACCCCAAGAATTTCAGTACGCGTCGTGGTTAAATCAAATTCAGTTAGAAACAAGATCAGCTGCCGCCTACTTTCAAGGTAATTACACATTTAATGATGATACACGCGGTATAGCCGGCATTAGGTATACAAATGACAGCCGTGAGTGGGATATTTACGGCCAAAACCCAGATAACTTAAGCACGCTCGATTTTTCTGTACTTGAGGTTGATAACGCAGACGATGATTGGAGTAAAGTAACCTGGAAGCTAGGTCTTGAGCACGATTTAGCAAGTTCTCAACTGCTTTATGCTACAGTTTCTACAGGCTTTTTAGCGGGTAACGCACAGGGCGCTTTTAATGGCGAAGATAGCTACGATGAGCAAACAGTAACAGCTTACGAGCTTGGCTTTAAAAGCATGCTGCTTGATAATTCATTAAGATTTAACGCTTCTTTATATTACAACCAGTACGAGGACCTACTTTCTACTCGTTTTCAAAACGTGGGTGGTACGGCGGTGTCGTTTTTTGGTAATGCCGGGGAAATTGATGCTGCAGGTCTTGAGTTAGAAATTGATTGGCAGGCAAGTGATGCATTGCGCCTAGGGGCACGCGCCGCGTTTACAGACTCAACGTATGGCGACTTTGTTACGCCAAATGTATTTGAAGAGGGTGGAGAGACCATTAATGGCGTGGATAACTTACTGCAACTAGATGGTAATGACGTGCAGCTAAGCCCTAAATACAATATTACACTATTGGCCAGTTATGAGTTTGATTTAGGTGATAAAGGCCGCGTTGTGCCTGCTACCAGTATTCAATTATCGGATTCGTATACAACCAACGATTTGCCTTTTTCATTTGGTACTCAAGAAAGTTACCAAAAGTACGATGCTAGCCTTGCATGGTATTCGGCAGATAATGAGTGGTCTGTACGTGCGTATGTTCAAAACGCAGGAGATGAGCTTATACTACTTAGGACAGTCCGCTTTGGTGGTAATGTGGCTGCGGCCGATTATGCTAATCCTCGCACTTATGGTGTAAGGGTAGGCTATAACTTTTAGGCATTTTTCAATAATGTATTTTAAGGTTTAAGTAAAAGTGTAAGTTTGTGCATTTTGCTAAAATATAGCATTGAAATTTTAAATTAAACAATCGCTTACATAGAGCCAGTAATAAATTATTACTGGCTTTTTTGTGTTTCGAAATCACTTTATTTTCATTTTAATATATTGTTTTATTTAGGTTAATTTCTATAAGGTTATTATTCGAGCAAAAAGTTGTTGATCTTTTTGACTTCGAAGTCTATTTTAGAACCATGCATTTTCAATTGATACAACTTGTTTACTGTAATAATTGAAAATGTAGGTTTGGGGAGAACTAAATACGTTTTATACTGGGGAGAATAACTATAATGAAAGCTAAATTTACACGGACTCTCGTTCACTTTGCTGTAACCACCGCTATTGCAGCAACCACAATGAACGCACATGCTGCGCAAGAGCCAGAACAAGCACAAGCACAAGAACAAACCGCAGAGCCCGCGATAGAGCGTATAGCGGTAACGGCAAACCGTCGCTCACAAGACCTACAGGAAGTATCATCATCAATAACAGCATTAGGGGAAGGGGACATTGCCCGCGCTGGTATTATTGATGTTACGGGTCTTGAACAAGTGGTACCAGGCTTACGTATGGGGTCGTCGGGTGGTGAAGTTAGACCCGCTATGCGTGGCGCTCGCACCAACGAAGTAGGTGTAGCAGGCACCGGTATTGCTGAGCAAATTGTAGGTATATTTCAAGATGGTATTTATGTGCCGACTACCTCATCGGGCTTAGGCGCGCTGGTGGATGTTCAACGCATTGAGGTATTACGCGGGCCGCAAGGTACGTTATATGGCCGAAACACGTTTGCGGGCAGTATTAATATTATTACTAATCAACCTGTTTTTGACGATTTACTGGGGAGTATAAAAGTTGAAACAGGCAGTTATAACCGCAGCGCTTACGAAGGAATTATAAATATTCCAGTAAGCGACACCGTGGCAACCCGTTTTGTAGTGGCCTCTGATCGTCACGATGGTTATATCAATAATTTAGTTGTTCCAGGCCCTTCAGATGACTTGCGCGAGAAAAACCAGTTTTATATGCGTAACGTTACTAAGTGGGAGCCAAACGAAAAGTTTAATGCCACAGTGCGCTTTGATTACTCTCGTAAAGACTCAAACTCAGAAGCTATTTGGGGTTACCAACAAATAGCTGGCTACCAAATTGAAGAAACCTCGCCGGGGTCGGGTGTATTTAACACCACGCCTACAATAACCGAGGGGCATATTTATCAGCCAAGTGATGCACAGCACGAAGACCTTGGCCCGTATGATGTATACCGCAATGGTTTTTCACTTGATAAGCAAGAAAGCTTTTCGACCACATTAGCACTTGAATGGTATACCGACTTTGCTGATATTAAATGGACCACCAACTACTCAACGCTTAGTGGTAAGCAATATTACGATAACGACTACAGCGACGGTGGCATTGATTTTGTAGGTGGTTTTGGTCGTGAGGATGACCAAAAAACACTTTCATCTGAGCTACAATTTTCATCTAACGATGAGGGTGATTTTTCGTGGATTGGTGGTCTTTACTACTTTGACCAAGAAGCAGATTGGAGCTGGTTATCGCATGCAGATACCACAGGCGATGGTGTATCAGACTCTGTTGTAGTGCCTTCGTGGGGGAACCCAGATTACGACCCGCATACGGCTAAATCTATTGCGGCGTATGGGCAATTACGCTACCAAGTAACAGAAGATTTGCGCGTAGTAGGTGGGTTGCGTGTAAACCAAGACGACAAAACATTTACCGGCGATACAATACCAGATTGGGATGACTCAGCACTGCTTTATAAAGCGGCTGCCGAGTACGACATTAATAACGATATTATGGTGTATGCAAGTGTAGCGACAGGCTACAGAACCGGTGGCGCAAACGATTCGCGCGTTGTAGCTCGCGGTGCTGACCCACTTTACGATAACGAAGATGTTATCTCTTACGAAATGGGTATGAAAAGCTATTTGCTTGATGGCGCAATGCGTTTAAATCTTTCGGTATTTATGAACGAATACGAAGATGTAAAAGCACAGTTATTTGCAACCTCATGTAACGATACGACCACTGGCGATACTGTTTTAGAGTGTGTTGCAGCAGGTACTGCTACCACCTTTGAATACTACGAAAACGGCGGCGATGTAGAAACTGTGGGCCTAGAAGCTGATATTCAATGGGTGCCAATTGATAACCTAACACTAACCGGTACTTTATCTCTGCTTGATAGCGAATTTGCTGATGGCTATGCAGTAGGTAATGAGCAACTACGCCCATTATTAGCATTAGGTAACTTAGAAGGTCGCCAAGATATAAACGACAGCTCTAGTCAGTTTAGTTTTGAAGGCTGGAGCCCAGCTATGGCACCTGAGTACAGTGTAGGTTTTTCAGCTCGTTATGAGTTTAGCTTAGGGGGGGATTCGTACTTAGTACCGTACATTCAACTAAATTACTTAGACGATTACTACGCGTTTGATACGAACATCCCAGAGGTGCAAGTAGATGCACACTTAATGGCTGATGCACGTTTAACTTGGTACATTAACGACAGTGTGCAAGTAGAAGCGTACGTTAAAAACATTGGTGATAAAGCGATTTTAACCCGTGGTGTAGTGCACTCACAAATCGTTGATGGCTTACCTGCAAACTCAGTACAAGCTAACTGGAACAACCCACGTACGTGGGGCGCAAGCTTAAAATATCAGTTTTAGAATTTCCTAAAATGGCCGCTACGGTCATTACTTTCAGCCAGCTATTTATTAGCTGGCTTTTTTTATTTTAAGCTTGTTAGTTAGCTTCAGTTAGCTTCAGTTAGCTACTATTTAACTTTACTATTGTATTTCCCCCACCTTAGCTGGCATTTATTAAGTGCGCTTTTATTGGCTTTAGATTGTAAGCTTAACCCCTCTTACCTGACCTTAATTTAAGTTTGCTAAATGCATACGTGTATTTAAGCCATAAGTGCGTAACTTACAATGGGGGGCTTGGCTGTTGGTTGGATACTCGGGCTTTAGTAAGGCGAGGCTGATACTTTATTTACTGCCTTTAACTATTTTAAAGCGTTATTTTTTAAATAAGTAATACCCAATCGCTTAATTAAGTGAGCTATTTTGAGTTATAAAAGCGAGTCATTAACAAGGTAAAAATTGCTTAAGTATGATTACAGGTTGCTACAAAGGCCATCTATAAAAAAAGCGCTCAGTGAGCGCTTGAAGGGAAGTGGAAAAGGTGACCTTATAATGCAAACTGCTGGTTAAGTGCCAGCGTGTCGAATTGCATTACTTCGTGGGTTATTTGATTATCGCTGATGCTAATAACGCTAATTATTTGCTGACGTACACGTACGTTTTTAGCATTAAAGCTGCCATCGAGAGTCCAGCATAGGGTGGCTTGGTTTTGCGTACTGTCATACTCAACGGTTTCTAGCTGGGCATAGCGTCTGCTTAGCGATTGCGTAAAATCTAAGTGGCAATCAAGCAGCGCGCTAATAGGTTGTGGCTGTGTGTTACCTGCAAGTACAGCCGTAGCGCTTGGAGTATAAAGGGTTTCAAACTGAGCCAGGTTGTTAGTTTGCCAAATTTGCCACCAGTTATCTAAAGTACGAGCAGTGTGAGAGGGCAGCTCGCAAATAGCGCTGGGGGTTGCATGAAAAGTAGTAGGGTGCAGCTGGTTATCTAAATCGCTAACAATAATCGGGTCACTTTTTGGTAGTTTAGGAATAACCGAGCTGTTATTTACCGTTGTATTTACATACTCGTTATTCGCTAGCGACAACGTATCAACCACACATTTTACTGACTTAATAAAAGTCCCGTTGTGTTTTATTACAAACGTTAAACGCACTGGGTTTTTAAGCTTTTTAGGCTGTAAAACCAGCTGTAGGGTTTCACGTTCTGCGCCTACACTATGAGTGTGCGATACACACTCAGACAGACCATATTGAGCTAAAAAGCTAAGCCACAAAGGCTGCGCCTGCAAAGCACCCATGGCGGTAAAGTGGTGCTGCTGCCAACGGCTACTGCGAAGCAACTTGCTGCTTAGGCCTTCAATGTCGGCTTTAGTGTATAAATCGATAATAGCGTTGATCATGCATTTTCCTCCCACAGTGATTTGTTGACTAATGCATGTGCTTTAAATAAGTTTGCATAAAGTGCTACTTCATCAAAAACGGTGATCTCTTCGATGATTTTTTTGTTTTTAATACGCAAATGCGATGCGCCTAAAATAAAGTAAGGCTGCTGTTTAAGCTCACTTAGCTCGCTATTTTGCGGATTAAAGTGGCCGGCTAGCGACCAGCGTATCGCTACATCTGTTGTGGTTTCGTCAAATGGGGTAATAGCTATATGATCAATCGTTAATTTGGCGTCGGGGCAGGTTGCAAAAAATTGTATAAATATGCCGTTAATTTGTGCAAGTCCGGTGGCCATTCTGCCGCTAGGCCATTGCTGTGTGGCCGTTAAACTGTAAAATTCGTGCACTTTAGCAAACTGTTTTTGATTAAATAGCGTGTCTAACCAAGTATGGGCAAATGCCGCAAGCTCACCCTCTACAATGGGCGTACTTGCAACGCGGTGATCTATGGCAATTACACGGTTAAATTCATCGTTTAGCCACTGCGTGTGTTTTTCTTTACTCGGAATGTTTGCCATGTGTTTGGCTACATTAATAATGTTTAAGCCAAGCTGCTTAACTAAAAAACCGTTGTCGCGCACTAGCCACTCTTTAACTATTTTGTTTTCAAAGCATACGCAGTCGGCAATGGTTGTAACACGCCCTGTTTTATGTGTTGCTGGGCCAAACTCAGAGTTACCTGTGTTGGTCATTACACTACTAATTAAATGTGATGAGTAATAGTGCTCGTTGGCTTCTTCTGAAAACACCACGTTTTCGCCAATTAGGCTTCTGTCGGGGAAGGCGGCAATAGTTTTAAGGGTGCCTTGAATAACATCTTCTATGTTTTCGCCATAGGCGCCAAGGGTAAAAACAGGGCATACATCGGCGTAATAGCGATAGCATAAGCCAATGTTTTTTTGTTCCCAAATACGGTGCGTTATGCGTAAAATGTAATCAACGATATCAACAAATTCGTCATCAAAACCGATTAAAGGCTGTTGTTTGTTACCTTGCGGGTTTAACACGCTCGATAACGGCAGCCAGTAAGGTTGGGTCATATTATTGTGCTTGTTCATGCTCACCTCTTAATTAGCTGCGGCTATTTTGCGTTGCATTTGCTCAAAAATATCAATGCCCATTCCATCTAATAAATGAGGGATATCAATAGCGACCCAGTTTTCTTTTAATATGCCGTTTTCGCAGCGCCAAAAGTCCATGACACGCGGGAACAGCTTATTGCCAGAAGGCGGTAAACCTAACCAGTCTTCACCGGTATGGGTGCCATACATGTGAGGCCAGCCGCCGGTAGCAACAAAGTTATCGTGACTTACTAAACACAGTGTTTTATTAATACCGCGATCAGGAAAGCCTTTTAAAAACGGCCCTTGATGGTGCTCTCTAAAGCCGCTAATTCCGCGGGTTGTACCAATGCCTGCTGGGCCATACCAAATAAAGTCTGGGTGCCAGTATTTTTCTAAATTAATGCTGTATAAGTCTTTACCGTCATAGCGGCCAAGCTCTGTGAGCATATCAACTACAAGTTGCTCGTTGGTTTTGCTAAGCGTTTCGTTTTTATCACCTGTTGGTACGCCATCAAGTGTGGTGGGGGGCATAACTAAACCTGGGTAACCTAAGCTTGGGCGTAATGGGTTTACGCCTACTTGGTTCATTACATCAATTAAATCTAAAAATGTGTAAACATTAACCACTTGGTTGTTTTCTATTTGCGCCATTTCGCTGTAGCGAATAAACACACTTTTGCCGCTGGCAGGAATACCCAATAAAGGCTGTGTAAATGTGCCGGTAAAATACCCTGTTGCACACACCCATTGCTCACCTTTGTAGTCGCCCTGGATAGAGATAAACGGTTTGCGCTCTATGTCAGGTAACGAATGTTTAAGTACGCCAAAGTAGTCATTAATCACATTTTGCTTTGTGCTAATAGGCTCAAAAGGGTGGCTTACCTGCCATTGAACGGAGTCTGCAAGCAATGCTTGATTTGGCAATTCTGCAGCGCTGAAGTTTTCGAAAAGCTGTTCTAAAATATTCATTTATTTCACCTTACACAAAATATTCAAATAACATAAGAGAGGCAAAGCTCAGTACAAAAAAGCCAAGTAACCAGTAATTGATTGAGTCAAACTTACCCGGAATTAAGTACCAGCCGTTTTCTTTTTCTGGACGTTTTTCATCTTTAAATGCTTTTAACTGACCTTTAATGGTGTATTCGTTGTAATCCTCTTGATAGCCATCAAATGCAATACTTAACGCAATGCTAAATACAAGGCAGGTTATTGCCCCTATGGCGCAGTACCATGGCCATGCAATGTCGGTAAACAGTGCGCACACCGCAACGGTAATAAACGACACTAAAGTGCCTATTAATAAGCCTTTTTCGGTGGTGTGCTTAGAGAAAAACCCAAGGGCAAACATGCCAAGCTGAGCACCTACAAAGTACGAGCCTACTTTAGTGAGTATTTCTAAAATTGAGCCTTCGCTGTATAGGTGATACATAATGGCCGGAATAATAATGATCACCGCCCAACCTAGCGTAAATAAGCGAGTAACATTTAAATAGTGAGCGTCGTTTTTTTCAGGCGCAAAGTACTTTTTATAAAAATCGATAGTACTTATGGTTGAAAGTGAGTTAAGTGCTGAGTCGAGGCTCGACATAGATGCTGCCATTACCGCAGCGGCAATAATACCCATTAACCCTGGTAAGCCATAATCAGCTGCAAACTGTAAAATAATTAAGTTGTCGTTTTCAAAAGTGCGCCCGCCGTAGTAGCTATAAAACAGCACGCCCATAAATATAAAAAACAAGTAAATAAAGAACGCGATAAAGCCCATTAGTAAGTAGGATTTTTTAGCATCGCCAATATTTTTAGCGGCAAGGGTGCGTTGCACCATCATTTGGTTAGTGCCATACACCGTAATGTGATACAGCGACATAGCCAGCACGCCAGACCACACGGTAGTTACTTGGGTAAAGTCGAGCGAGAAATTAAGTGGGTCTAATTTACCTTGGCTTTTTAGCTCGCTCAGAGTTGAGCTAAATGAACCATCCATAGAGGTAATAAGGGCATACATAATAATACCAGCCCCTATAAATAAGATGGCTGACTGAATTACATCGGTCCATATAACGGCGGTTATGCCACCTAGCATGGTATAAATAAGGGCGATTATGGTAACTAAAAATATCGCAGTTATAACATTTATATCGATAATAAAGGCCAACACTAAGGAGGTTGCATACAGCACTGCGGCTGAACCCATAGTTTGCGATATTAACCAAATAGTAGAGATAAGTAAGCGGGCCTTTTTACCAAAGCGGCGCTCTTGGTATTCGTAAATAGAGGCCACACCCGCGTTGTAAAAAAACGGAAAAAACAAACACACCACCGCCACAATAACCAGTGGGTAGTTAAGGTGTATGGCAATAACCGAGAGTCCCTCTTTGTAAGACCACGCTGGCGCACCTAAAAAGGTGAGCGCACTTACATAAGTAGCAACAACCGATATACCAATAGCCCACCAAGGTGTTGTTTTTCGACCTATGTAAAAGTCGTTAGCACTACTGATCTTTTTACTAATTACAAACCCAAGTATTAGGTTGGCAATTATGTACCCGATGAGAATGCTCCAATTCAACAATCCAAAATCATTCATAATTAATCCTGTTAGATTAGGTTTTACGGGCTTGAGAGCCTATTTGTATTTTTTATTTTGAATCATCATGAATCACTTTGACTTCGAAGTCAATTCTCATTAGTATTATTTTAAAGCAATTTATAACTTACTATTCACAGGCTTTTAATTACTCTTTAAATGCAATACATTTTGTTAAAGTGTGTTTAACGGCGGTTTGAAGACATTAATTTGACTGCGCAAACAATGAGGAATAATCATGGCAGATATACTTAAAGATAAACAACTAGTTCGTCAATTCCATACTGCACTAGAAAAAGCACAAGGCAATGATTTACAAGCCGTATTTAATGAGTTTATGGCCAGTGAATACAGCTTTAAAGGGGTGCATCCGTTTAATGAGCTTGAGTGCGCTAATGATGTAATTGCCCAAGTTTGGCAGCCATTATTTAGCTCGTTTAGTGCGCTGCAGCGCCGTGAGGATATTTTTATTGCAGGGCAAAGCGAAGCCGACGGTGGCCAGTGGGTGATGAGCATGGGCCATTTTATGGGCTTATTTGATAAAGATTGGCTAGGTATTGCGCCAACCCATAAACTGGCCACTTTGCGCTATGCCGAATTTAACTGTGTTAAAGACGGAAAAATAATTCAGACCGGTTTTTTTGTCGATATTATTGGCCTTATGATGCAAGTAGGTTTAAATCCGCTGCCGCTCTCAACCGGGCAATATTTTACGTATCCTGGGCCGCGTACGCACGATGGTATTCGTTTAGGTAAAAGTAGCGACGAGCAAAGCGAAAAAACAATGGCGCTGGTAAATCAAATGATTGATAACCTAACCGCGCTTAATAAAAGTGGCGTTGATACGTGCCCGCCCGAAGTGCTTGGTAAAACCTGGGATGAAAACATGGTGTGGTATGGCCCAGCAGGCATTGGCGCTACTTACACTATTAAGCGTTATCAGCAGCAGCACATGTATCCGTTTAGAGAAGGGCTAACGGGTAAAGTATTTAACGGCCATATTTGCCGGTTTGCTGAAGATGAGTTTGCCTGCTTTTTTGGCTGGCCTAACTTAACTAACACGGCCATTGGGGGCTTTTTAGGCCTACCGGGTGCTAATACCCCAGCAGATATGCGCGTGGTGGATGTGTATCACCGTGAGGGCGATAAACTGGTAGAAAACTGGGTCATTATTGATATTCCTTATTGGTTAAAACAACAAGGCCTAGATATTTTAAAGCGCACGCAAAGTATTGCGAACCCTGGCGCATAGTCTATTTAAGTAATAAAAAAGCTCTGTTTTACAGAGCTTTTTTTGTTTATACGCCCTAGGGCGCAAAGTTTAAATAGCGCGCTTTGGTAAGCTCTTTCATGCGTGCGAATACATCTACCCCAATTTGATGGTAGACATCAAGAATATCTATTAATACCCAGTTTTCGCGAATTAAGTTATTCTCGGCGCGCCAAAAGTCGAGACTACGCATGGTTATTTGCTGATTTGCGGGCGCAATACCTAACCAACCATCATTACTAATAGTCATGCTCATACCCGGCCATGCGGTAAAGCCAACATAGTTTTCATCGGCAAATAAATAGCCTTTACTTGCATCACCTACTCGGTTTGGGAGGGCATTTAAAAACGGAATTTGATGCCAGTTTCTAAACCCTTTTATACCTCGTGCAGTGCCTATGGTACTTGGCCCATACCAGCTACAGTGCGGGTGCCAAAATTGCTCAAGCTTCATGGCCTCTATACCGCCTTTGGCATAAAAACCAAGGTGCTCACACATGTCGCCCACAAGTTTTAAGCTTTGTGCTGCGTGCTCTTCATTGTATGCGTTTGTGATTAATCCATCTTGCGTTGCAGGGCCTGGTACATGCCACTCTTTCCCTAAGCTTACCGAAAGCGGCCATACTTTAGCTTGCATCATTACTTCGGGAATATCCCAAATAGCTTGTACTTCTACCACTTTGTTATTTTTAATACGGTAAAATTCATGAAAACGCATGCTAACTTGGTGCCCAGTAGGGGGGATATCAAGCCATGGCTTTTCAAACGAACCGGTATAATAACCGCAACAACCTACCCAGTCTGAGTCGTTAATTGAGCTACCTGCCATAACGATTGTATCGCGGCGCTCTAAGCCTACAAATGCCTCGCTAAGCGGTAAATAAACTTGCTCAATAAGTGCATTAGGGTTGGCAAGTGTTTCAAACGGGTAACACAGCTGAATGAGCGCGTCATCGCTAAACACGGTATTAATTTGTGTATGCAAGGCGTTTATATCAAAGTTATACAGAGCCTGTCTAAAGTCGTGTATTAACGCTTTATTTTTATTATGAATGTTCATTGTTTTGGGCTCCTGTTGCTGTTTCAAATTGGTCTCGCAATTGCTTAGCGCCACTTAATAAAAAGCTGTGATCTGAGCCTAATAAATAAAAGCTCACGCCTAATGATTGCCAATGGCTCAGCTCGCTCAAATTACCTACAAACATGCCACAGCATTTATTATATTTAGCCGCTGCCTTGGCTATTTTAGTAACTGCCTCAAGTACAATAGGGGCACTTGGGTTGGTTTCGCCAAGGGAAATCGTTAAATCCATACGGCCTATAAAAATGCAGTCTATTTCATCTATTTGGCACAGTTGCTCTATGTTATCCAGTGCATCGGCATCTTCTATTTGCGCAATAATACAGGTTGATGACTTATTGCTTGCTAGGTTATCGGTTAGGGCATGGGTTGTGTAACCAGCAAAGCGGCTTGAACCGGCATAGCCTCGGCCGTTATTGCCATAAAAGCAGTTTTTAATAATTGCTTTTGCTTGTTCGGGGGTTTTTATATGCGGCAGCACAAGGCCATCTGCGGCTATATCTAAGCTACTTAATAAAGTGGCGTGGTCTGCATTACTAACACGTATAAGCGTGGGCATATTTTTAGTACGTGCTGCCATTATGCAGCTATCTAAATCGCCTCTATCAAATGGCGCATGCTCTGCATCAAGGCACAGAACATCAAGGTTAGTGTGAGCCAATACTTCTGTATTATGATAATGCGTGCTTTTAATAAAAGTACCTAGCAGTAGTTGTTTTGCATTTAACTTTTGCTTTAAATTCATGATAAAGACTCCAACCAGTCTAATAAAATTGCGTTTACCGTATTACTTCGTTCAAGCGGGGCAAAGTGAGCGCAATGACCAAGCAGTACAAGGTCACTATTAGGCGCTGCTTCATGCATACTTTGCTGAACACTTGCCGGGCATAACGGGTCATGCTCGCCCCCAATAATGAGTAGTTTTTTTGTACTTTGCTTTATTACGCTTAACGTATCTTCGCGGGTGGCAAGTGCACTCAGCTGGGCGCTAAAGGCGTTAATACCCAGATCGTTTGCCATGATAAGTACGGTCTCTTCATAGGCTTTACTTGGTTGGTAAAAGTAGTGCGGCAAAAAGTCACGTTTAAGCAGGGCTTCTAAACTGGTGCTTTTGGCGTGTTCAATTTGTTTGAGCCTAATTGCAGGGCGCTCAGGTTTATCGGCTAAATAATTGCTCGACATTAAACACAAGGAGGTAACAAGCTCAGGGTTTGATTTTAACAGGGCAAGCGCAACAATTCCGCCCATGGAAAAACCTATAAATGGGCCCGGCTCTTGTACAATTTTTTTGCAAAGTTCTACCATTTGCAAAATGCTAGATTGCTCGGTGAAGGGTATTACGCTCGGTGTATAACCTGCATTTTGCAGTGCGTTAATTTGCGCTGCAAACATGCGGTGATTACATAGTGTACCAGGTAAAATATAAACAGGATTTTTGGCCACAAAAATTCCTTAATTTAACGTTTTTTAATAGAGTTCCCTTCAATTAATGAACCAGTAAATACCCGAACTTCTGCAGCCGCTTGAGGGTTTTCAATGCGCTCCATTAAAATATCAACAGCGGCTTTAGTAAGCTGTTTCATTGGCTGTTGTACTGTGGTTATTTGATAGTTGTACCACGAAGAGGCATTAATACCATCAAATCCTACAACCGACATGTCGTCGGGCACTTTAATGCAAAAGTTTTCTTTTAGTTCATCAATTACGCCAATTGCCATAGCGTCATTACTGCATATTATGGCATCGGGCTTGGGGTGTTTTTTTAACCATTTTTTAAGTGCGTCGCGTGCCGATTTATACCCATAATCACCATAAATAACCGGCGTGTCTTTAACGCCTAGGGTTTGTAAATAATTTTCGGCTATTTCTCTGCGCTCGTTTGCAACATCTGAGTCGGTAGGGCCGGAGATAATTAAATACGATTTATGGTTAGCTTCGTGTAATAAATCAATTAACTGTTTAATGCCTTTGTCGTGGTTACAGCAAACGGTGTTTGCATTCGACTCAGGCACATGGCGGTTATAAAGCACAATAGGCGTACTGTGTTTAGCAAATAAGTTTAAGCTTTTACTATCAAAGTGAGCAGCTAGGGCAATTACACCATCAACCTGAAAGGTCCATATGTTTTCGAGTAATTCATCTAGCTCTTCTGCGTTATCAAGTGTAAAGAGCAGCACACGTTTATTGTGCAGTGCCAGCTCTCTGTTTAGCTCAGAAAGCACCTCTGGGTAATTCAGGTTTGCTTGCGATGACAATATAACCGCAACCATCCCCGATTGTTTGGTGATCAACATACGGGCAATAGCATTTGGGCGATAGCCCATTTCATTGGCCGTTGCGATTACTTTTTCACGGGTTTTTTTAGACACACTAAAACCGGGTCTAAAAACACGTGATACCGCCGATTGCGATACGCCCGCTACACGGGCAACATCGTATGAGGTGACTCTTTTTTGCTTCAAGATTTACTTCCTATATCGTCTTACACGAATGTCTGCTTGTTCTTTGTGGCCTGCGAACCCTTCTGCAGCACATAATCGTGAACAATACTCACCAACAACCACCGAGGCTTGCTCTGTTACTTGCTGAAAAGTACATGTTTTTATGAATTTACCTACCCATAGTCCGCCAGTATAACGCGCAGCTTTACCTGTGGGTAGTGTATGATTTGTACCAATGCATTTATCACCATACGAAACATTAGTTTGCGGACCTAAAAATAAAGCGCCAAAGTTTTGCATGTTCTCTTTAAAGTAATCGGTATTGCTGGTCATCACTTGCACGTGTTCAAACGCTAAGTCGTTGGCAACTTGCAGCATTTCTTCGTAGGTGTCACATACAATTACCTCACCGTGATCCTCCCATGCTACGCCTGCAATATCGGCGGTAGGTAAAATAGTAAGCTGCCTTTGCACCTCAGCGATTGTATCTTTAGCTAGTTGTTCTGAGTTGGTGAGTAAAATAGCCGGTGAAGTCGGGCCGTGCTCTGCTTGGCCGAGTAAATCTGCCGCACATAGCTCGCCATCTACACTGTCATCGGCAATAACGAGGGTTTCGGTAGGCCCGGCAAATAAATCAATACCAACACGGCCAAATAGCTGACGTTTTGCTTCTGCCACAAACGCGTTACCTGGGCCAACTATCATATCTACCGGCGCAATAGTTTGTGTACCAATTGCCATTGCAGCTACCGCTTGCACGCCGCCTAAACAATAAATTTCATCTGCTCCGGCCATATCCATCGCGACTACAATTTCAGGTGATGGCTTGCCATTAAACGGTGGAGCCATGGCTATTACGCGTTTAACACCCGCTACTTTAGCGGTTAATACGCTCATGTGCGCAGAGGCTAATAGCGGGTATTTACCACCTGGCACATAGCAGCCTACGCTATCCATAGCGATATGTTTATGACCAAGGGTTACGCCCGGAAGAGTTTCTACCTCTACGTCTTTCATTGAGTCACGTTGTATTTGTGCAAAATTACGTACTTGGCTTTGCGCCCACTTAATATCGTTAATTAATTGCTCATCAAGTTGTGTATAGCAGGCTTTAATTTCGTCTTCTGAAAGTTTGAAAGACTCCGGAGTCCAGTTGTCGAACTTTTCAGAGTACTCACGAATGGCTGCGTCACCTTCGGTTTCAACATGCGCTAAAATATTCTCTACAATATCTCTTACTGATTGATTTTGTTTTTGTTTTGAGTCAATTGGTTGACCCTTTTTTAAATGCTTTATCATTGCTAGTGTCCTTAGTGAGTCGTTGTTATATACACATTTGATGAGACGTATTGGTTAAATAATGTCTTGCATCTAACTGCACTCTAATTAATAATGACTTCGAATGCAATATAGAATTTAGGTGAACAAATGGGATTTGATAAAACGCTTTTAGTGGGTAAAACCATTTTAGTGACAGGTGCAGGCAAAGGTATTGGTAAAGCATGCGTAGAAAAATGCGTAGATGCAGGGGCTCAAGTTATTGCAGTAGCACGTACCCTCAGTGATTTACAAACACTGCAGCAATACGCGCCTGAGCAAATAGAAATTTGGCCGCTAGATATAAATAGCGATGCTTTTTTTGAGCGTTTAAAGGCGCTAAAAACACTTGATGGGCTGTTAAATAACGCTGGTATAAATCGGGTTGCGCCCATGCTTGAGCAAACAGATGAAAATATTGATGACGTAATTGCGATGAATATTCGCAGCGTTTACAAAATTAGCCAAGCGGCACTGCCAGCGCTAATAAATTCTGGCGCTGGGGCGGTGGTTAATATGTCGTCGCAAATGGGGTTTGTAGGTTCACCTAAACGTACTTTGTATTGCATGAGCAAACATGCGGTAGAGGGGTTGAGCAAAGCAATGGCGGTTGAACTTGCCGATAAAAATGTGCGCGTGAACACCGTAGCCCCCACCTTTGTAGAAACCCCAATGACCAAACCCATGCTAGAAGATGCGACGTTTAAGCAGTTTGTTTACGACATGATCCCACTGAAAAAAATTGCCCAAACCGATGATATTGCCAATGCTTGTGTGTTTTTACTAAGCGGCCTTTCAGCAATGATCACCGGTACAAGTATTAAAATTGATGGCGGTTGGACCGCACAGTAACCAATTTAGGAGAGAGTAATGAGTGTATTTGCAGATAGGTTAGTACGATACGATGATTTAATTGCGTGTAAAAATGCCTTTATTGATACACGCTCGCCGGGGAGCGATCAAAAAGAAAACTTTACAATTATTGGCCCAGGCGTTGCCGAAAACCCAAATCAACATGTACATATTTCTATTCCTCATGGGTTTAATATTGGTGGTGCGCGCCAACCTGCAGGGTGTTTAAATTCGCAGCATAGCCATTTAACTGAAGAAATTTTTGTAGTACACAGTGGTACGTGGGCTTTTTACACTGGTGTTGACGGTAAAGATGCCAAGGTAATTTTAAATGAAGGCGATATTATTTCGATCCCGATGGATATATTTAGAGGGTTTGAAAATGTTGGCGACGGCGTAGGCTATTTATATGCGGTACTTGGAAGTGATAACCCTGGTAGAGTACTTTGGGCTCCGCAAGTATTTGACATGGCAAAAGAATACGGACTAATTTTGCTAGAAAATGGCAGCTTAGTAGATACCACGTTAAATGAAACCATTCCCGATGGCGTAAAGCCAATGGCAGTGACCAGCCAAGAGCAAATAGCGCAGCACAGAGTAATAACCGATGAAGAGCTGGCACAAACAGTGGTTAAAGCCAGCAACTTTAACTGGAATAAACGCTCGTACCTTAGCCAGTTTGATGGCGTATATGAAGCGCCGTTAGTCGGTAATTTAAACGCCAAAACATGTATTCAAACACAGCTAAACTGGGCTCATGGCTTTAATATTTCTGCGTTAAAGTTACAACCAGATGCACAGGTTGCGCCTCATATTCGTTTTGAAGAAGAGGTTATATTTGTTCATCAAGGAAGCGTAACAATCGACTTAGGTGATGAAGTATTAACGCTTAACCAAGGTGATACTTTTTCAGTGCCTATTGAGCACGTAAGAGCCTATAGCAATAATAGCCAAACCGACTGTGTGCTTTATATAACGCGCCGCCACGACGCGCCAAAAGACCCACAATTTGTTTAAACTTTAATGCTATATAAAATTTAAGGCACTTAGCTTGTTTTAGCTAAGTGCTTTTTTCGTGGTAAAAAACCAGTAACCAGCATAGTACCCACAATAACAAATAATGCGCCGAGTAACGTATTTGGCCCTATTTGCTCATCTAAAATTAAATGCCCCCAAAAAATGCCAAATAGCGGAATTAAAAACGTGACCGTTAAAGCTGAGGTTGGGCCTATATCGTCAATAAGTTTAAAAAATAAAATATAAGCAAGTGCGGTACACACCACGCCAAGTGCTAATACGCTAAGCATAACGTTGGTACTAGGTACTTCGCGCATTGGCATAAAAAGTATAAGGGGCAGTACTATAAAACTGGCTGCCCACATAGAGCCGTGTGCGTTATCGAACGGGGCAAGCTTAGGGGCATTTTTTGTATAATGGGATGCAATGGCATAACACAGGGAGGCGCTTAGCGCTGCTGCAATCGCAATAAGTGACTGACTATTCAATACAAAATGATTTTGCCCAACTAAAATTGCCACGCCTATTAAACCCAACAGCAAACCTAACACCATGCTTTTAGTCGGTTTGGTTTTGCTCCAAATAATGCCCACCACCGCGCCCCATATGGGCGTTGTAGAATTTAAAATAGATAAAGTAGAGGCGCTAATCGTTTGCGCGGCATAAGCAAACAGTAAAAAAGGTAGGGCGGAGTTAAGTGCACCAATTATAAAAAAGTGCTTTGTGTGCGTAGTAAACGCCAAGCGGCGTTTTAAGTACAGCGCCACAATAAAGAGGGTGAGTGCGGCAAAGCCAACTCTAAACTCTATTAACACCGCTGGGCCTAAGCTGTTTGCTGCCATTCGCATAAATAAAAATGACGCGCCCCAAATTGCAGCCAGAAAAAATAACCGAAGTAAACTTGCTAAGCTCATGATAGTATTTTAATTATACAAATTAATTTACAGAGTAACAGGCTTTGCATTAACTGTAAGCCAGATTCGGTACTCGCATATAAAAATAATAAAAAAGGAATAGTCATGAGCCGATATTTACTGATCACAACAATTATGGGAGTGGGTTTATTAAGTGGTTGTGGGTCTACGCCTATTAATTTATACGATGACATAACCATGAAAAAACATGAGTACAATGGCATAAAAGCGTATAAAAAAGGTGATTATAAACAAGCTTTTATGTACCTAAAAGACCCTGCAGCACTTGGCTATAAAAGCGCGCAATACACATTGTCGTTTATGTTTTTAAAAGGGCAGTACTTAACACAATCTACTAACATGGGTATGGGGTGGCTAGGCGTTGCAAAAGAGGCTGGAGTTGAAAGTTGGCAGGCGCAATACAATACCTTTTATAACGCGGCCACTTCGGCGCAACAGCTTAAAATAGACGAAACCGTTGCGTTGTACATAAGCCAATATGGTAGTAAAGCTCAAAAAATGACGTGCCGTCGATCAACAACCCCAAGACGCACGTTTGGCGAGATTAAAATTGATTGTAACAAACACGAGGGCACTGTGACTAAATACGAAGTGCAAACAAAAGAGTAATGCTAAGCGGTGGCTTGTTTTTGTTCAAAGTCACTTTTTACAATTTCGAGCGCTTTTAGTACATCCTCTGGAGCAACCTCGTGCTGCTCCAAAAGCATAATTAAATCCACTGCCAGTTTTACATGTGTAGGGGCGTTATCAAGTGGGCTGGTCATCTAAATCTTTCTTTTTTGAAATTTGGCTAATAGCAACATCAATAGCGGTTTGTACGCGCTCTTCCATGTGAATACGTTCACTTTGTGGTAAATAAAAGGCCATATCTACATCGTATCTAATATAACGTGGCGGCAATTGATTAAGTACCGTGCAACAAAAATCGGCCATTACATCTTCACTGTAAACTTTATCTAGTTTACGTTTAATGATTTCTTCAACTACAATTTTTTCGTAAAAGTTATGTATGTCGTCGTGCAGTCGCATCGTGCTAGCGCCTTTTATAGAGTCCGTTTATTTGAGTGTATACTAAGCACTAAAATAAATCGATAGCAGCTTTAAATAGTTGTTTATGAACATTAATTAACGCATTTAAATTACGTTGATAACCGCCACCTAAAGCGCACATAAGTGGGATGTTATGGGCTTTGCAGTAGTTAACAATAAAATGATCGCGCGCATAAACCCCTTCATGCGATACGTTAAATAACCCTAGCTCGTCTTTTTCGTAAATATCAGCCCCTGCGTTATATAAAATAATGTCGGGGTTATGAAGACGCACGCAAAATTCGAGGGCTTGTTTTAACGTTGTTAAGTA
Source organism: Pseudoalteromonas agarivorans (assembly GCF_024518735.1). Lineage (NCBI taxonomy): Bacteria > Pseudomonadati > Pseudomonadota > Gammaproteobacteria > Alteromonadales > Pseudoalteromonadaceae > Pseudoalteromonas > Pseudoalteromonas agarivorans. Next base: position 93,205 of record NZ_JANIGJ010000002.1, on the reverse strand, counting down.
CTCGGTATCTGATGTGTTTGCAGGTAGGGCGAAGTCGTAATCGGAGTGTTGCTTTAAGCGCGGAAAATTTTGCTCGCAATGGATAGAGCAAGTAATTATAGCGTTATTATGTTGCGTAATTTGTGCCGTGCCATCGCCTTGGTGTACATCACAATCAAATATTAATACGGTATCGGCTTGGTTTGTATTGATTAAATGCGCGCCAGCCACAGCCAAATCGTTAAAAATACAAAAGCCACTGCCGTAATCGCTATATGCATGATGATAGCCACCACTTAAATTAGCGCAAAAACCATGTTTTAGTGCGTATTCGCTGCCTTGAATACTGGCCCCAACCGAAAGTAGCGTACGCTCTACTAATTTGCGTGAATACGGGAAACCCATTTTTTTAATTGCTTTATTACTGAGCGTGGCGTTTAAAAAATCATTTATGTAGCCTGGGCTATGGCACAGTGCAAGCTGCTCGGGCGTAGCTTTGGTTGGTGTATTAAACTGTGTAGTCCCAAAGCCTAAGCGTTCTATTTCTGCTTTTAGCATTTGGTATTTTTGAATAGGAAAACGGTGGCGCTCAGGAAGCGTTAAATCACTGTAAAGCGGGTGGTAAAAAAGCTGCATTAGCGTAATTGTTGTTTTTCGACTTGTTGAATTTTATCTTCGGTGGCCGAAATAGCTTTACGACAACGGCCTAAACGCGCATGCGTGGTTAAAATTTCCATATTAAGTTTTTGCGCTTGCGCTGGGCTGGCTTTTTCCATTTGTAGTTTACGCTCTTCAATCATTAACACTAAGCGTCGTTCAAACTCATGGTTTTGTTTAAGCTCGTCGTATAGCTCGTGCGACGATTGCATTATTTTTTTTACGGCTTGCTTATAAACCGTATTTTTGGGTCTAGGTTTGTACTGGCTTTTGTTTTCTTTTGCCCAGATGGGGGTCGATTTAATAACACTAAATACAGCTTGTACTTGATTACCTATGCGCTCGAGTGCATAAGCATAAGCATGGCGATGATCACTTGGTGGTAAGCTGGTAATTTCGTCTTCAATTTCTGTTACGTAGTCAGTTAGGTTCATGCTTTTAGTACTAAATACGCCGCGGTCAAATAAACTAGGCTGCGCCTGCATATAGCGGTTTTTAGAAAACAACTTTGCGCTATCAAATTGCTCAGCTTGTTGTTTAAGCGTAGCAACTTGTTGGCGTAATTTATCTAACGCGTGGGTTTGCATTTACAAATAAGCCTCGTAAATCAGTTTTAATGCTAGCAGTATAACCATAGTGTTAAAAACAGGGCGAATAAACTTACCGCCAAAGCGAATGGCTGAGTGAGCGCCAATCCAAGCACCTAACATAATAAAAAAGCCCATGATAAGGCCTAATAAAAAGTTTACATGACCAAGTGCCACAAAGGTAATAAGCGATATAAAATTAGATACAAAGTTCATTGAACGGGCTAAACCACAGTTAAGCAGTAAGCTCATTTTATAAAATAAACTATTAGATGCGGTCCAAAAAGTACCGGCGCCTGGGCCTGCTACGCCATCAAAAAAACCTAACGCTAAGCCCTGTAACCACTGCTTTAGTTTAAGTATTGCTGTTACTTTTGGTAAATCATCGCCCTGTGTGGTGCTTAAACTACCAAACAAGCTATAACAGGCCACCATAATAATAATGATAGGCAAAAGCTTATTTAAAAATTCAATACTTAAGTGATCGACTATTAACGTACCAATCACAGCGCCTATGGCTGTAGCAAAAATGGAATTTGCCCAAAATTTAGGACTAAATAGATTTTTTTTATAATACGTGTAGCTGGCCGTTAATGAGCCAAAGCTTGCCGCAAGCTTGTTGGTGCCAAGCGTTACATGCGGTGGCAAGCCTGCGGTGAGTAGTGCAGGGACTGTTAATAAGCCACCGCCGCCGGCAATTGCGTCAATAAAGCCAGCAGCAAGGGCTGCGGCACATAAAACTGCCAGTGTTGTGGGATCTAAAGCAAGTTCAAACATTAATAATCTATTTGTCTTTTAAAAGGTGGTAAGGTGTCGAGCATGGCTTTGCCGTAGCGCTTGGTAATTAAGCGTCTATCGAGAATGGTTATACGGCCTTCATCGCTCTCTTTTCGCAGCAGTCTACCACAGCTTTGTACCAATTTCTTTGCTGCATCGGGCACCGTAATAGACAAAAATGGATTACCGCCTTTACTTTGTACAAATTCGGCTTGGGCTTCTTCTATTGGTGATGTAGGTACTGCAAACGGTATTTTTGTAATTATTAAGTTTTCTAAATATTTACCAGGTAAATCAAACCCTTCTGAGAGGCTTTGCGTACCAAATAAAATACTACCTTTACCGATATCAATATTTTGGGTGTGTTTTTTTAATAATGCCTCGCGCGACATTTCGCCTTGCACTAATAAGTTAAAACCTTTTGTTCTAAGAAACTTAGCCACATGGTCCATTTGCCAGTACGAGGCAAACAACACCAAATTAGCTTTTTTTGTGTTTAAGTACTCTGGCAATGTTTGCGCTATATGGTCACTAAATGCTTTGTCGGTTGGCTCAATTTTACTTACCGGGATACGCAAAGTGGCTTGTTTAGGGTAATCAAACGGAGAGGGCACTTTAATAAACTTAACGCCTTCTTCTTTTGCTAAGCCGCTTTCATAAGCAAAGTGGTCAAACGAACCGAGGGCACTTAAAGTTGCCGAGCATAGTACCGCCCCTGCGCATTCATTCCATAGCTTGTCTTTTAAGTAGTAGCCAACTTCGATAGGGCAATCACTTAATAGGTGATCGTGATGGTTTTTATATTCTAAACGTTTGATCCACCTTGCGTGAGGTGTGCCTTCGCCTTTATTTGCATAGCTATACCACAGCTTATTTAATTGCTCTAAGCGGTTTATATAGTGCCCGCTTTCGGCCAAAACAGGGTCGGCAACGTAGGGTTTTATATCGCCATCGCTTACATCTTGAGTGAGGGTATCGTGCATTTTATTTAAACAGCGCAGTGCATCTAGTGTGGCGTCACTTATATCTTTAGCTTTGTTGTGCAATGATTTTGGTATTTCGCCATGCTCAAAACGATATGTATCGTCTTTTGAGTATTCAAAGTCGGCATTATCAAGAATATCACGTACCACTTTTAAGTCTTTATTAGCATCGTTAATGCTATCGCACAATTTGAAATTTTGACCAATGGCCTTTTGACCTACTAATACTTTAGACATTTTGCCACTAAATTTAGTGAGCTTATCGAGCCAATCAATGGTGCCTTTAATAGTGGCCGCTGCCGATGAAAAGTCGCGGGTAATATGCGCAAGGTGGTGAGCTTCATCTATGACATAAATGGTGTTATCGGGCTCGGGTAAAATTTTACCGCCCCCTAAATCCAAATCTGCCAGTAGCAGTGAATGGTTAATAACAAGCACATCCATTTGCATAAGCTGATTACGAGCAAGCTGAAACGGGCAGGTTTGATGGGCTTTCATTTGGCGTTGGCAAGCGTGTTTATCGCATGCGATTAAGTTCCACACTCTATCGGGTATGGTGTCGGCCCAACTATCTCTGTCGCCTTGCCATTTTTTATTTACATAGGCATCGTAAAGGCCTTTTAAACATTTAGTTTCCATATCACTTAGCGGCGAGGTAAGTGTGGGCATAAACTCCATTTGCGTTTGGCTATCGCCATTAACAGCGTTATGTAATTTATGGGCACATATATAGCGTTGCCTACCTTTTACTAGGTCAAACTTAAAGTCGAGCCCAGAGTGTTTTTTAAAAAAAGGCAGCTCTTTTGCTATTAATTGTTCTTGTAGGGCCACGGTAGCAGTAGATATAACCAGCTTCTTTTTTTGAGCAAGGGCAAGCGGTAACGCGCCTAAACAATAAGCAAGCGATTTACCAGTCCCTGTGCCAGCCTCAATAACACATATTCGCTGCTTTTTATGGTATTCGCCAGCCAGTGTTTTTGCTATTTCGGCAACAAGGTAGTTTTGGCTACTGCGGGGGCGGTAATCACTAAGGTTACTAGCCACATGCTGGTGTACTTGCCTAATTGTTTTTTTTAGTTGGTCAGAAAGCATGGGGAGATAAACCTAAAATATGTATATAATTACAGTGTATGGATTTTAGAGTTATAACCGTGTAACTACAAGCAAGGATGAAATTAATTTAGTAAATTAATGCGGCAATTTTTTAAGTTTATAAATTACTCCCTATTATGGCCTGTTTATATTTTGAGGTTGAACAATTTTCAATCCTTAACGTTCATGGCTCTAAAGTAGAAAAACAAAATATAAGTAAGGTTTATTGATAGTGTATTTAACATCTGGTTTTGTACTTTCTGCACAAGCGCACGATAGCGCTCAGGGTTTACAATATGAAATTTGGTTTGCTACCGATAATGGACCAATAAAGACAATTTCTGAGAATGAAACTGCACTATTTTTTATAAAAAACGCAGATGAAAAAGCAGCTAAAGCTATTTTATCTGCCGAATCACTAAACTTTTTAATTAAACCTCTTTCACTTAAAAATTTTCAGCAGCAAGATATGTGTGGCTGTTACTTTTACTCACTCAAACACTTTTATAGCGCGAGCAAAGCGTTAAAAAGTCGCGGTATTACACTCTATGAAGATGATATAAGGCCCATTGAGCGCTATTTAATGGAGCGCTTTATTAAAGGCGGGGCGTGGGTCACGGGTAAACGAGTGGATCATGCACATTACACTGAAATTTTAGATGCTAAATTAAAAACCAATGCCGAATATACGCCTGTGCTTTCTAAGTTGTCACTTGATATAGAGTGCAATGAAAGTGGGGTGTTGTTTTCTATTGGCTTGGTAGGCTGTGGTTTAGATTGCGTAATCATGATCGGAGAGCCTGAGCATCACGACCCAGTGATTGGTTATACTATTATATGGTGCGCAGACGAGGTTGCACTATTACAGCAACTTGTAACACTTATTAAGCAGTGCGACCCAGATATTATTATTGGGTGGAATGTTATTGAGTTTGATTTTGCAGTTATTTATGAGCGCTCTGTGGCACTTGGGGTAAAACTATTACTAGGAAGAGGAAACCTTCCTTTATATGTTCGAAAAGGCCATTTTACACGGGTTTCTATTCCCGGGCGCTGTGTAATTGATGGCATTGATACTCTAAAAAATGCCACTTATAGTTTTGAAACTTTTTCACTTGCTAATGTAGCTAAAGAAATTTTAGGCGAGTCTAAATTAATTGAATCTAGTAATAGCTTACAAGAAATTATTCGTCAATTTAATGAAGATAAACTCTCGCTCGCTAACTACAATCGCCAAGACTGCATTCTCGTTAATAAAATATTCGATAAGCTAAAACTTCTCGATTTTGCTGTTATTCGCACACAATTAACAGGCCTTGAGCTGGAAAAGCGCGGCGGCTCAGTGGCGGCTTTTGTAAACATGTATTTGCCTTTATTACATCGCAGCGGTTATGTAGCACCTAATATGGGCGACCATGGGCTGACGTTTGAAAGCCCAGGTGGTTATGTTATGGAGTCGGTACCGGGGCTGTATAAAAATGTCATCGTGCTTGATTTTAAAAGCCTGTACCCCAGTATTATGCAAACCTTTTATATAGACCCGCTTGGACTAATAGAAGGGATTGAAAACCCTGAAAACAGTATTGAAGGGTTTAATAACGCATTGTTTTCAAGAGAGCAGCACCATTTACCAGCGCTTATAAAAAGCCTAGCGCTACAGCGCCAACGGGCAAAAGATAATCACGATTTAATGCTATCTCAAGCGATTAAAATAATAATGAACAGTTTATATGGTGTATTAGGCTCACAAGGCTGTCGTTTTTATGACCCTCGACTCTCAAGCTCTATTACTTTGCGTGGTCATGAGATAATGCTGCAAACTAAAAAGTGGATTGAAGAGCAAGGTTATAGTGTTATTTACGGAGATACAGATTCGACCTTTGTAAAATTAACGGATGATTTAAGTGTTGAGGCGTGTAATAAAATAGGTAAACAGTTAGCTAAACACATAAACACATTGTGGCAGCAAAACATACACGCTAAACATAATTTAACTAGCCATTTAGAAATAGAGTTTGAATCGCTTTACAGCCCATTCTTTTTACCCACCATAAGAGGTAAAAGTGTGGGGTCTAAAAAACGCTATGTAGGGCAGTTAATAAAGCCGGATGAATCAAAATTGGTTTTTAAAGGCTTAGAAACCGTAAGAAGTGACTGGACTAAACTGGCTCAACAGTTTCAATTTGATTTATTTACCCTCCTTTTTGAGAAACCAGAGCAAATAAATGACCTTGTAAACGATTACATTAGTAAACTTTTACACGGTGAGTTTGATCATTTGCTGGTTTTTAAAAAACGTTTAGGTCAAAACTTAACCGACTATCAAAAAAATATCCCTCCACATGTGCAAGCAGTAAAAAAGTTTCAGAAACAAAATAGTGAATTTACGCTAAAAAGAGGTGAATTTGTTACATTTGTTTACACAACCCACGGTGTTGAGCTGTATCAAGGGCTGCATAGCTACGACTACCCATTGTATATAGACAAACAAATTGTACCTCTATTAGAAATGGTTACGCAATTTGTTAACGTTAACGTAAACAGTTTCGAGCTAAAACAGTTCGAATTATTCTAACTTGTACCTATTAATGCAATTTTTGATTACATAATCCACGCTATAGCTTTATTTTTGTACAGCTATTCCTCATCTAAGCTAAAAAACAATAAAAAACCCTTTTTTAATTAATATTTGGTTAACAGTAGTTGGCTTTTAGATATTTTTTGTTTAGTATTTGGTTTAGTCGCTGTTAATAAACTGTGACAACAAAAAATAATTAAATAATAGTCGCTTCTAACAAGTGGTGACCCAGGGAGAATCAAATGTTAAATAATAAAGTTTCAAAGGCAGTTCGCTTAGCGATTGCATTTGGTGCAGTATCAACAGCTGCATTTTCGTCAAGTTCATTTGCTGCAGAAGAAGAGTCTGCAGAGAAAGTAGAACGCATCCAAGTAACTGGTTCACGTATCAAACGTACAGATTTAGAGGGTGCTTCTCCGGTAGTATCTATTACTTCTGCTGATATCAAGCTAGAAGGTGACTACACAGTTGCAGATGCACTACGTTCTAGTTCATTAAACTCATTCGGTTCGTTCTCAGAGCGTTCTGGTAGCTCAGCACAATCTCAAGCAACTATCAATTTACGTGGTGCTGGCTCACGCCGTACTTTAGTACTTTTAAATGGCCGCCGTTTCCCAGGTTCACCAACACTAGGTGGCGCTTCTGCTAACCTTAATGCTATACCAATGGCAGCTGTTGAGCGTATCGATATCATGACTGAAGGTGCATCTTCTATCTATGGTTCTGATGCAATGGCAGGTGTTGTTAACGTAATTATGAAAGAGAATTTTGAAGGTTTAACTTTCAACATTGGCGCGGGTCACCGTGACCAAGATGAAGGCACTACTTCAACTGAATTTTCTGTAGTTGGTGGTGTTTCAAACGATAAAGGTAACATTACATTCTCTTTCGATCACCAATCTCGTAAAGGTATTTCAGATGCTGACCGTGACTACACTAAAGCTCAGCTTGGTGATTTAGACGGTGATGGCGACATTGAAGCTTACACTGCAGATACTGTAGGTTGGTCTTACTACGGCGCTACTGTACTTTCACCTGATTTTGCTACAGCGTCAGCTTCACTTTTATGTGATGATTTAATCTCTGAATACGGTGAAGATACTTTCCGCCGCGTTGATGCAAACGAAAGCTGGGGTCCAGGCTCTGAGTACTGTATGTATGCGTTCGCTAACGTATCTTACAACACAGCTTCAATTGACCGTAACACATTATATGTTAGTGCTAACTACGAGCTAACAGACGACATTGAGTTCTTTGCTCAAACAATGTTTGTACAAAACTCTTCATTTGGTCGTTACGCTCCACCGGCTGCACCATGGGAAAACATGGCAGCTGATAACCCGCACAACCCATACGGTGAAGACGGTGCATATGGTTTATTCCGCTGGGTAGGTATAGGTACACGTGATGGTAACGTAGACGATTACAACCAAGATTTAACAGCTGGTTTACGTGGTGATTTAGATTGGAACAACGCTTCTTGGGAAGTTTACTACCACCACAATAAAGCAGATAACAAATCTGTGGGCGAGTACTACCTTTCTTACAGCGGTTTAGCATACAACGAAGCTAACGATATCGATTTAGGCTCTGATGAAGGCATTGCCAACATGAAATCGACTACGTTACAAAGCTCTGCTTCTACTTTTGACCAATACTTTGCTGGTTTAGGTTTTGACTTATTTGAACTACCAGGGGGCGCTGTTGCTCACTACGTAGGTGTTGAGTACTTTGAACAAACTTACGAAGATATTTACGATGGTCAATCTGAAGCTGGCCTAATCGGTGGCTCTGCTGGTAACTCTTCAATGGGTGACCGTGATGTGACAGCTGTTTTCTTCGAATCAGTACTACCAGTTTCTGATACAGTAGAAGTAAACTTAAAAGCGCGTTACGATGATTACTCTGACTTCGGTGATAACCTTGCTCCTGCAGTATCTGCTCGTTGGCAGGTTGCTGATAACGTAGTGATTCGTGGTTCATACTCTGAGTCGTTCCGCGCGCCAGGCCTAGATTTACTTAACGCAGCACGTACATTCTCAGCTGAATCTGCAATCGATTACTCTGCAGGCTCTACTACATCACGTCAGTACGATACGTACTACACAGCAAACTCAGAGCTTGAAGCGGAAGAGTCAGATTACATCAACTTAGGTGTGGCGTGGGATGTAAACGACAACTTAAGCTTTAAGTTAGATTACTTCCAACTTTCTATTGATAATGTTATTCAGTCTAAATCTCTACAGGGCTTATTATCTGATGAGGCAGCTGGCCTAATCACTGCAGTAAGTGCTGATACAGATACGTCTAACGAAACTTTCTACCTTAAGCGTTCTGCTTCAGGTACGCTACTTGAAGCGGGTACTTCTTACTTTAACGGTGCTGGTTTTGAAATTGAAGGTTTTGATTTCACTATTAATGCAAACATAGAGACTGATTTTGGTGACTTCCGCTTTAACAATGTTAATAGTGTAACACTTTCATACGATTCTGAAGTAGGTGGTGTTGTACAAGATACTGCTGGTTGGTCTGGCCAACCTGATCTTAAGTCAGTAGCAACAATTTCTTGGTCACTTGATGATCATACAGTATCTTGGAACTCTACTTACACAGCAAGCACGTCTGAAACTGAAGTTGATGAAGATGGCGATGGTTTCTACGAGCAATCAGGTGATTTAGATAGCTGGTTAATCCATAACTTAACTTACAGCTACAATGCAGGTCCTTACGGCGCTGTAACATTTACTGTAAGTAACTTAACTGACGAAGACCCGGTTCTTTCTTCAGCTGGTACATGGGATAACCAAGACCTTTACAACAACTTTGGTCGTGATTACCGTGTAAACTACTCAATTAGCTTCTAATATTAATTAGAAACAGGTTGATATATAGGGCTGAATTTATTCAGCCCTTTTTTTATGGGGATTTTTTATGGAAAATTATTGGAGTGAGTATTGGTCTCAAGGGTATTTAACTTCATTTGGGCAGGATATTAAGAAAAACTATACAGGCAAGCTCAAGCAGAGCTGGACAGGTTTTGCTAGTGAGCTTAGTCCACAGTGTAAGATACTAGACATAGGCACAGGCAATGGCGCACTGGTACAGCTTATACACGATAGTAGTAAAGATCAGCTGAGCTTTATTGGTATTGATAAAGCAACAGTGGCAAAGAGCGTTACAGGCGTGCCCGACTCTAGTATTTTATCAAATATAAGTGCAGAGTCCTTACCTTTTGAAAATAATGAATTTGATGCGATAGTGGCTCAATTTGCAATTGAATACAGTGAGCTTTCGAGGAGCATTCCTGAATTATTTAGGGTATTAAAACCGGGTGGGTTATATCAAATTGTTTGCCACGAAATAGATTCAGATATAGTTAAACCAAATGTGCTTATATTGGAGTCTGCTGTACGTGTACGTAGTGACTTGTTAACTCCTTTAAAGCAGCTAATTGATGAGCTGAAAAAAGATGATAATGCTCAGGTCAATAGCTTGATAAAAACAATAAATAACCTTATCCAGCTTGAAAGGCAAGTACACCCTCACGCAGTTAATGGAACACGGTATCCCGACTTTTTTCAGTTTATTTTGAATAATAGAAAAATTGATTTGCAACGCGCTTATCAATTATTTACTCAAGAGCTCGAAGGGCTGATCTTTAGGTTAAGTGACTTAAAGCAAGCGGCGTTAAACTCTCAGGATATTAGCCAGTTGTTATTGTTAGGCGATAAAACATTTAAAGAGGCTTTAGTTGGCTCTAATAATGAATATATCGGAACGCTTTACAAAGGACGCAAATAGCTAGCCCCATCACTCAATTTTGTTCTGTTCTGCGCATTAATAATCTAGCAGCTTTGATGGTATTCCAAAGGTCATACGAGCTGCAGCTCCCGATTCCTCTACTTTTTGGCGACTTGTTAAACATTGTTCTTGGTTACCTTGTCATTTATAAATTTTAAATTACCTTGTTAACACCTTTAAAAATGTAAATAAGTAGAAGTATTTTACGTTTTATTTTCAAAAATGCATTGTGCCGATTATTGGTATATTCATATTTTATTTTTTGTCCCTTTTATCGAAATAAACTAATATTAATTATATTTAAAATGATGTGAATTATTGGTTTTAATATGTTGACTATGTTTATATATTGATACTAACATTCACAAAAGAAGCGATACTTTCACTTCTTAAGCTATTTATTTAATGGCTAAAATAATAAATATATAAATAAAATTATTTCAGGGAGAATCCAATGTTAAATAACCAAGTTTCAAAAGCGGTGCGCTTAGCGATTGCTTTTGGTACGGCATCTACAGCTGTATTTTCAGCAAGTTCAATTGCTGCTGAAGAGGGAGTTGAAAAGGTAGAGCGTATAGAGGTTACCGGTTCACGAATTAAACGTGCAGATCTTGAAAGCGCTTCTCCAGTGAGCATTATTACTACTGAAGATATGAAAGTTCAGGGTATTTCAAATATTTCCGATGCGTTACAAAACCTTACCGCTCAGTCGGGTGGATTAACTGCTGCTGTAAATAATGGCGGTAATGGTAATGCAACTGTTAACTTAAGAGGTATGGGTTCATCACGTACATTGGTACTTGTTAATGGGCGCCGTATGATTGCCTCAGGTACTGGTGCATCTTCTACCGTGGATCTGAATGCCATTCCTTTTAGCGCTGTAAAACGCATAGAAGTTTTAAAAGACGGTGCATCGGCTGTTTACGGCTCTGATGCTCTTGCTGGTGTGGTTAATATTATCATGCGCGATGACTTTGAAGGCTTTGAGCTAGATGCCAGCTATGCAGAGACAGGTGAAGGTGACGGTGAAGAAGCTAGCTTAAGCAGCACCTTTGGTGTGAGCAGTGATAAAGGTAATGTTGTTGTAAACGTTGGTTTTTACGACCGTGGTACTGTACGTGCCAGCGACCGAGATTATTCAGCATGTCCATACGCTGAAAGTGGCGGTGAGCGTTTTTGTGCCGGTTCTGGTAACTCTTTAGGTATGAATGCAATCTTAGATGATGGTAGAAGAGTTCAGTTTGAGCCTGGCGGTAACGGTTCATCAACTGATACTGGCTATCACACATATGTGGGTAGTGGCGAAGGCAACGATACCTATAACTACTCTTCTGCTTCATACTTATCTACGCCTGCAACTCGTTATAATGTGAGCGTGTTAGGTAATTATGAATTAGCAGATAACTTAAACTTTTTTGCAGAAGCGTACTATACAAACCGTACCTCAACGCAACAAATGGCACCAGCACCTATCAACTACACATACAGTGTTGATGGTCGTAGTTGGGTATTAAGTCAAAACCCAGAAGTTTACCCATTCTCAGGCTTGTATGATTTTGCAACTCCTGGCGACAATGTAGACATGTTACCACTGCGTCGTATGTCAGAAATGGGTGGCCGTGTATTTGAGCAAGAAGTAAATACAGCACAATTTACAACTGGTTTAGAGGGCTTTATCGCTGATCAATACGCTTGGAATGTGTTCTATACATATGGTCGAAATAGCGCTATTGACCGTTCTAAAAACTACATCAACGTAGACAAAATGATAGCGTCAGTAAATGAAAACTGTGAAGGTGTCTCGGTTACAGGTTCGCCTAGTGACTACACGGTTACAGGCAACGATGCATCTGCTCCATGTATTAACTACTTCGGTGAAGGCGCGCTTTCACAGTCAGATGCCGATTACTTGCGTTACACCGATCAGGGTACTTCAGGTACAGAAATGCACCACTTAGGCGCTTCAATTTCGGGTGATTTATTTGAAATGCCTTCTGGTGTTGTTGGCTTTGCATTTGGTCTAGAGCACCGTGAAGAATCAGCATTTAATCAACCAGATGCATTCTCTTCATCAGGTATCGGTTCAGGTAATGCTGTACAGCCAACTTCTGGTGGCTATAAAGTTGATGAAGCATATGTAGAGCTTGTTGTTCCACTATTGAATGATTTACCACTGGTTCAGTCTTTAGATTTAGAAGCTGCGCTTCGCTACTTTGACTACGATACATTTGGATCAGATACTACTTATAAGTTAGGTCTAACTTGGCGTATGACAGATGAAGTTATGCTTCGCTCTGTATTATCAACAGCATTTCGCGCACCAAGTGTAAGTGAGCTTTACGGTGGTCAGTCAGATAGCTTCACCAATTATACAGACCCTTGTACTGGTTTTGGTGGTGCTGGCTTTGATTCTAGATACCAAACAGCCTGTGCTTCTGATGCAGCAGCCGGCCTAATTCCTTCAGATGGTACGTTTGCACAAAACAGTGGTCAACTTCGTGCTGTTGTTGGCGGTAACCCAGACCTAGGTCCTGAAACTGCTGATACATTTACAGTTGGTCTTGTTGTTGAGCCTATTGAAGGGCTAAGCTTTACTGTTGATTACTACGATATTGAAGTAGATAACGTAATAAGCTCTGTTGGTATTACGACTAAGCTAGATAAGTGTTATAGCGCGGGTGAAGAAGGTGGACAAGGTGGTTCTTTTGCACTTTGTGAAGGTGTTGTACGTGATGCAACGGGTAACTTTGATGGTACTCCATCACTTGATCAAAACCTTTCTACTTGGAACCTATCGGGCGTAGATTTCAACGCTCAATATAGCTTTGACGCTGCTGGCTTAGCGTGGAGAGCTGATTGGGAAGCTTCTTACATCTCTAAGTGGGAAGTACAAGAGTTTGCTGGTGAGCCTATTCAAGATTACGTAGGTGTTGCATCAAGTGGTTCTGGCTCAATTCCTGAGTGGAAACATAATGTAAGCTTACGTGCAGCCGGTGATGATTGGACTGTTTCATACAAAGTGATGTATGTAGATTCGCTTGTTACAGAATCAGTTGCATTATTTGATGGAGACCCTGCGGATTACTATTCACCAGAAGCTGACTCGTTTGTATCACATACACTAAGTGGTACTTACCAACTTAACGAGCATGTTTCGTTACGTGGTGGTATAGATAACCTAACAGATGAAGAGCCTCCATATTACAGCGATTATGATGATGCCAATACAGATACTACGTTGTATAAGTACATCGGTCGTAACTTCTTTGTAGGTACAACTATTTCATTCTAAGCATAAGCTTTAATGCTAAGGCCGGTATATTATCGGCCTTTTTATTATTTAAGAGAACATATGCAAAGCCAAGGCATGTCATTTCAAGATGTAAGCAACTTAATCCTTAAGGAAATTAATAATAATAATTTCCTTAAGGCATTAAAAATTGCTAATTCGATTAAAAGTAATGAATCGAGTATTGTAGCGCACCTTCATCACTTAAAATCTATAGCATACCAAAAGAAAAAAGATTATATATTATGTTTAGCCGAGATTGAAAAAGGTATTAAACTAAGTCCACGTCATTTTCATTTAAATGTAAATAAAGCAAAATTATATAACTTGTTGGGTGAACCTGATAAGTCAATAAAACAATATTTAAATGTATTGGCTATATATAGTGACGATATAGAAACACTTTATAATATCTCTGTTTTGTACTTTAAAAAGAATGAATTTACTAAAGCAAAAGAATACATTGATAAAGCATTTACACTATCCCCTAAAAATGCAGTTATTCTCAGTGCAAAAATAAAAACAGACTTAAAGCTTGAGAAGTTTACTGAGGTCGATAGGCTCACAGATGATTATATTCGCAATTTTGGTGCTGATGCTAGTATTCTCAATAGTAAAGGGTTGGCTTTAAAAGCTTTATGCTTTTGGGATAAAGCAATTATAACTTTTGAGCAAGGCTTAAAATTAAGCCCAGGTTTAGTTGAAGCTAAAAAAAATATAGCCAGTTGCTATCACTTAGCCGGTAAGTTTAAAAAAGCCAAAGCAATATATACAGAACTAACAACTATCAACCCGCTAGATTTAGACAGTCATCATTGGCTGAACCAAATGCTATGGGAAACTGCAGACTCTGGTTTTTTATCCTCATATAACCATGCTTTAAAAATAACAGGAAAAAATACCGCACTGGAAGCTGAGCTTGCACAAAAGCTTTATACATCGGGTAAGCAAACTGAGGCTTACAAAATAGCAAAGCAAATACTCTCTCAAAGCAATTGCCCACAAAAAGCGTTTTCTATAGTGGGTGATTACGAACGTGAAAACAGCTTATTTGATGAATCTTTAAAGACCCATTTAGCTGCCAGTAATAGGTTTAAGAATAATCACGCGTACATAGAATTAGCCAAAAGCTATATTGCGATAGATAAACCAGATCACGCATTGAACATTATAAATAAGTTATTAAATCAAGACGAATATAACCAAGAGTACTTGTGTATTAAAAATACAGCACTGAGATTACTAAAAAGCGAGCTGTACTCATATTACTGCAATTATGATTTATTTGTTATGCAGGAGAAAATAGCAACACCTTCTGGCTTTGCTTCTATAGATGATTTTTTAACTGAGCTTAAAGATACGTTAAAACAGTATCATTATTATCAAAACCATCCTTTAGAGCAATCTTTAGTGAATGGTTCTCAAACCGCAGAAAAGTTATTTGATTATCAACTGCCGATACTAAAAATGCTTAAGCAGGAGCTATACGAGTTAACGTCATGCTTTTTATCAAGGCTTCCAAAAGATAATCAACACCCTTTTTTAAAAAGAAATGTTGGTGATTTTAAAGTAACTGATTCATGGTCGGTAATTCTGAAAGGTAAAGGTTTTCATAAAAATCATTATCACAGCCAAGGTTGGATGAGTTCACCATTTTATGTATCTATACCCACGCTGATATCTGAATCAACCAACCAAGAAGGGTGGTTAAAGCTAGGTGAGCCAGGATTTAATATGCACACTAAGCTTTTACCTGAGACAACATTAAAACCAGAGGAAGGCAAACTTATTCAATTTCCATCCTATTTTTGGCATGGGACTAATACCCTAAATAGTGAAATGGAACGAGTAACAATTGCTTATGACATACTCCCTCAACACACTTAAATTAAGGATAAACAATGAAACATCTTTGTACCATATTATTAGTAATTTTAGCTTCAGGTTGCACTAGTGCAGCAGCACTTAACGCCAGTGAAAGCGATGGCAAAATATGTAAACTCGAAAAAACCACAGGTAGCAACATTGCAACAAGAGTGTGTAGAACACCTGAACAAATTGCTTACCAAGAAGAATTAAGCCAAGAGGCAATGAGAGAGATGACCCGTGGTAGTGTAAAAATTGATAAATAGACTTTAACTTTATAAGTTTATTAACCTCTATTAAAAAATTAATAGAGGTTAAATATTTTTTATTTGATATTAAAGTCCATTACTATACTTATTCTATGCTGATTTCTCATGCTAAAGTATTTGCTTTTATACCTTTTGCTATGGAGTAAAATTGCTCATGGTAAAAATATATTGTTGGGTTTATACTTGCTTTGAAACTAAAAAGTTAACTCCAACAAGCAAGAGAGATATAAATGAAAGAAGTTCGATCTTTTATTAAAACAGCATCATTAACTGAGCTAGAAAAAGCACAACAATTAATCACTGATGCGATTGCAAAATATACTGAGCAGCTACAAGCTAAACAGGAAGTGTTGGATCTTTTAAAAGAAAAAGGACTTACGTTAGAAGATTTACAAGACGGTACTGCAGATAAACGTACTAAAGTAAGAGCTAAGTATCGTATTGAAGTAGATGGCGAAGTGATTGAATGGACCGGTCGTGGTCGTCGCCCTAAAGCGTTTGAAGGTGTTGATTTACAAAAGCACCTAGCTTAATAAAGTAACAGAGAAGCTACGGCTTCTCTTTTTAATGGCGTATAACTTAATAACTAAACTTAGGCTAAGGCTTACGCTTTGTACGCTAGATTTAATTGGCCAAAACTTACCTTAAACTCCCCGCAGTCGCTTAGTATTTGTTAAACTGCATTTCTGGTTATTCTATTTACTATTTTCATGAGCTATAAATTAAGGCCGTATCAGCAAGAGGCCGTAGAGCGCACCGTTTTACATTTTCGAAAAACAAATGATCCTGCCGTGATTGTACTGCCTACCGGTGCGGGTAAAAGCCTGGTTATTGCAGAGCTTGCGCGAATTGCTAAGCAAAAAATTTTGGTGCTTGCACATGTTAAAGAGTTGGTAGAGCAAAACGCACAAAAATATAAAAGTTTTGGTTTAGAAGCGAGTATATTTTCAGCAGGGTTAAAAGAAAAATCACTCAGCCACCAAGTTACTTTTGCCAGTGTTCAGTCTTTATCGCGTAATTTAAATAAATTAAATGAGCATTATTCTTTGCTTATTATTGATGAGTGCCACAGAGTAAATGGTGATAAAAAAAGTCAATATGGAAAGGTTATAAATACGCTCAAAGAATATAATCCTCAGTTAAAAGTATTGGGTCTAACGGCCACACCTTATAGATTAGGAATGGGGTGGATATACCATCATCATTACCATGGTTTTGTAAAAGGTAATAAAGAAAGTCCATTTAAAAACTGTATATTTGAATTACCGCTCAGGTATATGATCAAACATAATTACTTAACGCCGCCAAATGAAGTGGACGCGGCAATTAGTCATTATGATTTTTCGTCCTTGGCTACTAATGCGTTTGGTCAATATACGACTGATGACATGAATGCGCTTGTAAAAAATAGTGAGCGCGCAACGCAAGCTATACTGAAGCAGGTAATACAATACAGTGAAACCCGCCAAGGCGTGATGATATTTGCGGCAACGGTGATGCACGCGCAAGAAATTTTAACTTATTTACCCGCAGAGCAAAGTGCCCTTATAACTGGCGATACCCCAAATGTAGAGCGCGATAAATTAATAAATCAATTTAAACAAAAAAACATAAAATACCTCGTTAATATTTCTGTTTTAACCACCGGATTTGATGCGCCGCATGTCGATTTTATCGCTATTTTACGTCCCACCGAATCGGTTAGCTTATACCAACAAATTGTTGGCCGTGGGCTTAGGCTAAATGAAGGAAAAACAGACTGCTTAGTTATAGATTACGCAGGCAACGGCTTTGATTTATTTCACCCTGAGGTGGGCGATAAAAAAGGTGATAGCGATAATGAGCCCGTTCAAGTGCTTTGCCCTGGGTGTGGGTTTGCAAATATTTTTTGGGGAAAAACCGATGCTGATGGCAAAGTAGTTGAGCATTTTGGCAGGCGCTGCCAAGGTTTATTAAAAGATGACGAAGGCCATAAAGAGCAATGCGATTATCGGTTTAGGTTTAAAGAGTGCGAACAATGTGGCGCTCAAAACGATATAGCAGCTCGTAAATGCCATGATTGTGGCGCAGTAATGGCCGACCCCGACGACAAGCTACGTAACGCCCTTAATTTGAAAGATGCGTTAGTACTGCGCTGTAGTGGGTTATCAGTGGTAAAACTTAAAGATGATTTAATTAAAATAACCTACTTTGATGAAGATGGTGCAAGTTGCGATGAGGTATATAACCTTGCCAGTAAAGGCGGGCAGTATATTTTTAATAAACAGTTTGGTAAACGTCTAGGGCAGGGGCAAGCGCCTGTCGAATTTAAAAGTGCTGAGCAGGTAATTAAGGCACAGTTCGATTTAGTGCACCCCGATTTTGTTATCGCGCGTAAAAGTAAAAAGTATGGCTGGAAGGTATCTGATAAATTATTTGATTACACTGGCAACTTTAGAAAAGCTAATCAGTTAAGCGGTTAAGCTTAACTGATTTTTGTTAAGCGGCGTCTTCGTCCATTAAACCCCAGCCATCGCCATAGCCATTGTAACTGTTAGCAATACTTTCAAGGTATTGCTCTGCTTGGCCAAGCAATGTGTGCTCTGGCACCATTTGTACATGAGTAATCACTTCCCACACGCCAGTGTCTTTACATTTTTCAACGTTTGCGCTTTGTACTAATGCATCAGAGATTATTTCTTTGGCAAATTTTTCAGCATCAGCTTGTTGTTCAAATAAAATGAAAAAATCGATTTGGTGCATTTTGCTTAAATCAACGCCAGCAGCGGCTATTTCGGCTAAAAGTTGGCCGTTATCATCATCAGGGAATTGCATTAAAAACTCATTTAAAATTAATTTTGTATTCGTAGCCACTATTGTAACCAAAATATTGCTTTAAAGCGTATTAATTTTGACTTTATAGGCATTAAAGGGGAGTGAAATTTGGTGCAAGATTACCATTAAGTTAATGTGTTGCTCATTATGGCTATGGTAGTATGTAACTCATTGGTGGTTAAATTTTAAAGAATAAAAAGTAAGGATATTTACTTGTTCAAACAGTTATTACGTTTTGTGTTTTTTTTAGCTTTTTTTATAAGCACTCAAGCCAGCGCTGAGCAAAGGGTAATTGAAGATTACGAAATTAAAGGGATTAGTGGCGAGTTAGAAAGTAACGTTGAGCTATATTTAAAACAACTGGTTGGCGAAAAACCCACCAGAACCTTGCGTCGCTATGCTAAAAAGCAAGTGCAAAGCAGTATTAAAGCGCTGGGGTATTACAACCCAACGGTAGACATTGAGTTTGATAAAGACGACAAAGAGCTTATCGTTAAAGTAGAGCGCGGCCCTGCAACGCGCATAGAAGCTATCAATATAACGCTTAATGGTGAGGGTAAAAACGACTCGCAATTACAAAACGTTATTAAAAACTTAAATTTAACCCAGGGCGATGTTCTTAATCATGGCAGGTACGACTCAGCTCATAAAAAAATAGAGTCAATGCTATTAGAGCTAGGCTATTTTGATGCTAAATGGCCAGCCCGAAAGCTTGCGGTATCAGTGCAAAAAAACAGTGCCGTTATTACATTTAATATAGATACCGGCGTGCGCTACACGTATGGCAATATAATCATTGCCAGCGAAACCCCCGCAGAAAAATACATTCGTTCACTTGCACCTTTTACCCAAGGGCAAGCTTATAAAGCCACACAAATTGCCGATTATAACCTTGAGCTCTCAAGCACACCGTATTTTGCAAGCGTGCGTATTTATGCCGATATACCAGCCAGAGCTAACGGACAAGTGCCTATAAATATTGATGTGCTACACAAACCTGCTAATAGCTACGAAGTAGGCGGTGGCTTTAATACCGAGCTGGGCCCGAAAGTGCGTTTTAAATGGAGTAAACCCTGGATCACAGAAGATGGGCATTATCTGGAAAGCAATTTAAATGTAGCTGAGAAACAGCAAGATATTTCTATGGCATACACCATTCCGGTAGATGACCCTAACGACGATTTATGGCGTTTATCAGTGGGTTACAAGTTAGAAGATGAACTTGCCGATGACATATACAGTGAAATACTGACCGGCCAACTGCAACGCCAATGGTTAACTGAAGATAAATGGGTACGCACGGCCTTTTTACGTCGTGACCAAGAAACATACCGCATTGGTGATGAACCAGAAGAAAGCACCGAAATGCTTATGCCCGGTATTAGCTATGCCCGCAAAAAGTCAAAAGGAGGCACAACGCCTTATTGGGGTGAGCAGTGGCTAATTTCGGCCGAGTTTGGTTTAGATGATGTACTTTCAACCACAAACTTAGTGCGGGTGCAGCTGCAGCATGCGTGGCTGCGAACCTATTTAGATAAACACTTAGTTTTTTTAAAAGCAAACGTGGGCGCCATGCTGGTCGATAATATTGAAAACGTCCCTTACTCGCTGCGCTTTTATGCCGGTGGTGACCAAAGTGTACGTGGCTTTGCTTATCAGTCTATTTCACCTGAAGATGAAGACGGTGATTTAATTGGTGGTAAATACTTACTAACCAGTACTATTGAATACAATTACCAATTTGCACAAAATTGGCGCGCCGCTTTATTTGTTGATGGCGGTACCGCCACAAATGATTTTTCGGACGACTTTGAAGTGGGCGCAGGCTTTGGCTTTCGTTATTTAACACCCATTGGCCCCGTAAAAGTAGACCATGCATGGGGGCTTACTAAAGAAAGTAAAAGCACACGTTTAAGCATTACCATAGGGCCAGAAATTTAATGTCAGTATTTAAAAAAATATCCGCCGCCGTCATCGGCGTTTTAATCACGCTTGCCGTTATTATATTTTGCTTGTTATTTACTGCGCCCGGTAATCAATTTATTGCTTATAGTGCCAATAAAATGGTGGACGGCTTACATATTGAGATTAAAAAAGGGCGCTTTTTATATAACAACCCGTTTAATGTGAGTTTTAAAAACCAAAGTACAGATTTTAAAGCGCAGCAGCTTAAAATAGATTTATTTTGGTGGCAGTGCGATGGCCTATGTATTGAAAATGTAAGCGCGCGGTCAATAAAACTAGCCCTTGGCAATGCACCCGAAGCCACACAACAGAGCACCTCAGAGCCATTAGCTAAAATTACGTTTCCCTTTAATATTGCCGTTAAAAATGTAGCAATAAACGAATTTGTATTAAATCATCCCAGTGCTGATGTAACCGTAAATAACTTTACCCTTGCAGCGAAAGCTGAAGATGCAACCTTAGCACTAAAAAGCCTAACTATTAGTGATGTATTGGTAAAGCTTAAAGAGCAACCCGCCTCATCTAATCAAGCAACGGCTAATCAAGGCCAAGCGCTAACAGCGCTACCTGCGTTACCAGATATAGAATTTACATCGCCCCTTAATTTACGGGTAGAGCAGTTTGACGTTAAAAAGGTGGATATTGAGCAAGGTGAGCAAACTCACACAATCGAAAATATAGCGCTTGTATTAAATGTAGAAGATGAAAAAGTTAACTTACAAACGCTTAGCGCGCAGTATCAACAATGGCAATTAAATACAGAGTTAACGAGTGAGCTTGCAGGTAACTTACCATTAAACGCTAAAGTAGCGCTAAACAGCGACTTGCACCAAGCGAATTTAGCGTTAAGTGGTGATCTATCTGATTTAAATATAAATTTACAAACGACTGGTCAGTACCCATTAAATTTAACGGCAACGGCTAATTTAAAACAAAAAAATTATCCGTTTGAACTTACTGGTAAAGTTGAGCAATGGTTGATTGACGCTCAAAGTAACGAGCTAAAAGTAAATAATGTTGATTTATCAGCTTCGGGTAATGCGGATGATTACACACTAAGTTTAAAAGCGCATAGCCAATTAGGTGCCTATCCAGCTGTAGTATTAAACACGCAATTAAACGGCTCGCTTAGCCAAGCGCAGTTAAGTACCTTAAGCCTAAAAGCAAACGACAGTAGTGCAATATTTAAAGGTAATGTTAATTGGCAAAAGGGCATACAAGCCGATTTCACCGGTTCGTTAAATAGCTTAAAAGTACAATACTTAACAGATGCGCTTACAAGTAATATTTCTGGCCAGCTAGAAGGGCGCTTTAACAGCGAAGGGCAAAACTGGCACTTGCAAATGGATAATACACAACTTGCAGGTACACTGAACCAAACACCGCTTGAATTTGCCTCAAACTTTACACTTAACAATACGCTAAAAGCCAACATAGACAGCCTGTATTTAAGTAGCGGTGCCAATAAATTAACCTTGAGCGGGCAAGTTGACGACACCTGGCAGGTTGACGGAAAAGTAACACTGACAGGAAATGAGCAAACTAATCTGCCATTCGTTGCAAACGGTAAGGCCGATTTAAAAGTTAGAGGGCCCCGTTTAACCCCCGCCGTTGATTTATCGTTATTACTCGATAACTTTATGTATAACGACATAAACGTTAACAAACTCGCCCTTAACGGTCAGCTCGATACAGCCGCAGATTGGCAAACCGATGTGAGCTTAAACGTAGGCTCAGCAATGGTTGCTGATCAGGTAATTAATAGTGTTGAGCTAACTGCCACTGGCGATAAAACCGACCATCAGCTGGTTGCCGCCATAGATGCAGAGCAAGGCGCTGCTGAACTTGAAGTAACCGGTAAGCTCAATAATGACGTATGGAATGGCTCGCTGAGTAACATAACGCTAAGTGACAAAAAGCTCAGCTTTAGTAATAGTAAAAAAATTGCGGTGATGTTTAATACCCAAACCAGCGATTTTGATGTGAGTGCGCATTGCTGGCGCTCAAACAATAGTGAGCTATGTATTAACACCCTAGCGCAAACTAAAAACTTGGGTCAATTTAATGCTACGTTGAGCAATTTAGCGCTTGAAGAGCTTAAACACTTTTTACCAGATAACATGCGTACGCGTGGCGATATAAGCGGCGACTTTGCTGCAAATTGGAACGAGGGCGCATTAAAAACACTTCGCGCTAATTTAAATGCGGATGACCTTGTTGCTGTTCTTACCTCAGAGGAAGACCGGTTTAAATTGCCCATCGAGACGCTAAAAGTTAGTGCCTACACTGACTCTCAAACGGGTAAGCTAGAGGCCGATTTACGCTCAAGTGTGCTTGGTAAAATAGCCACCGAAATTAATATTGATGATATTCAAAATCAGCAAACATTAAACGGTCACCTTAATATAGATAAAATATTGCTATCAGACTTACATCCATTTCTCGAAACCCTTGAGCAATTAAAAGGCGATATAACAGGTAACGTGGCAGTTGCCGGCACTTTGCAAGACCCTTTATTAAATGGTGAGCTAAATGTCAGTGATATCAATTTAGAAGGTGAGCAGTTGCCGGTGGTGTTGCAAAAATCTAATGTAAACATTTTATTTGATAAAACCACCGCCACAATTAAAGGTAATTTAAACGACACCCAAGGCGGTAAAATCAACCTAACCGGCGACGTAGATTGGCAAGGTGCACAGCCTGAGGTAAATGTAAGCGTTAACGGCGAGCAGTTTTTTGTTCGCGCGCAGCAAGGCGTGACGTTTAAAGTCTCGCCTGATTTAACCATTGGACTTGCAAATAATGCATTAAAGCTGACTGGCGAAGTGATTGTGCCTTATGGCAGGGTAATGATTGAAGAGCTGCCAGAGGGCGCCGTTCAAGTGAGTGACGATGAGATTATTGTTGATCAACAAACTGAAACGGCAGAAAACGTGCCGTTTGATTACGATGTAAATTTAAAAGTGATTGTTAAAAACGATGTAAAAATAGAATCGTTTGGTCTTGAGTCGAAAATAGCGGGCGATTTAGCCATCAAAATGAGCCAGGGCGCCCCTATAATTGCCACCGGCGAGCTAAATTTAATCGATGGTACGTATTTAGCTTTTGGCCAAGATTTAATTATTAGTACTGGGCAAATAGGGTTTAGTGGCTCGATTGAGCAACCGTTTTTAAATATTAAAGCCATACGTAATCCAGACACCACAGCAAACGATGTTGTGGCAGGTGTTACGCTTACTGGTAAC
Organism: Pseudoalteromonas agarivorans; assembly: GCF_024518735.1. Taxonomy (NCBI): domain Bacteria; kingdom Pseudomonadati; phylum Pseudomonadota; class Gammaproteobacteria; order Alteromonadales; family Pseudoalteromonadaceae; genus Pseudoalteromonas; species Pseudoalteromonas agarivorans. The sequence continues at coordinate 69,303 of NZ_JANIGJ010000002.1, read as the reverse complement.
GTTGAGCAACCTACCTTAAAAGTATTTTCTGAGCCGGCAATGGATCAAGCACAAGCGCTGGCCTATTTACTCAATGGGCAGCCGCTAGGCGAGGGCGACAGTTCAAGCGATGCCATGCTTACTCAGTTATTGCTCTCACAAGGGGTGAGCCGCAGTGAAGGCGTTGTATCTAAAGTTGGCGAAACCATTGGTTTATCTGATGTAAGCTTAAGTTCAACGGGCTCTGGCGATAACACTAAGCTTGAAATATCGGGCTATGTAGCGCCTAGCTTACAAGTTAAATACAGCGTTGGGGTATTTGACTCGCTCAGCGAGGTCGCTATTCGCTATCAGCTGCTTTCGCAATTTTATGTAGAGATCACCAGTGGTTTAAATCAAAATGTTGATTTACTCTATAAGTTTGATTGGGACTAAATAGGCAGTATAAGGATTATATGAAAGGACTATATTTAGCAGCACTAATAACAGGATTAACTGGGTGCGCCCAATACACAAAGCAACACGCGGGCACTTAACAAACCCCAATCCGTAGCGCAAGCGAGGTAATAAAGCACGCTAAAGCGCACGAATGGCGAAATGTAGACAGGCAAAATGTTTTAAAAATTACGCTGCCTACAGGGGAGGCTTATGTTGAGCTTAACCCACAGCTTGCAGCTAAACATACTGCGCACATAAAACAACTTGCACGAGAAGGCTTTTATAAAAATACCCGTGTTTATCGTTTTGTTGAAGGGTTTGTAGCACAAGGTGGCGACAGCTCAGGCAATAAAGCAATTAAAACGGCTAATAAAACTGTGCCTGCAGAGTTTTACCATAGCACCGCACAGCCGCTTAAAATTACAGAGCTACAAGGCGATGGTTACGCGCCTGTAACGGGGTTTTTAAACGGTTTTGCTGTCGCACAAAACGCCTCTAATACACAAACTTGGCAGGTACATTGCCACGGTGTGTTTGCCATGGCGCGTGGCAATGAGATAAACAGTGCAAGCACTGAATTTTTTGTCACCATTGGCCAAGGTCCGCGCTACCTTGATAAAAATATTACCGTATTTGGAAGAGTGCTTGAAGGTATGCAGCACTTTAATCGTTTACAGCGTAAGCCTGTTGCTAATACGCCATTTAACCCAATTACAAACATTGAGGTGTTAGCCGATATTAAGCGTGATAAAAGTACCTTTAATGTTATGAAAACAGACTCGCAATCATTTAGAGAATTGATTGAGGCGCGAAAAAATCGTACCGAACCTTGGTTTGTATACGCCCATAATTATGTTGATGTGTGCGCAATGCCTATTCCGACTAAGCGCATTGACTAGCTTATAGCGGGTATAAAAAAGGAGCTTAAGCTCCTTTTTTATGGTGATATTTAAGTCGATTGGTATTACTGGCGATTAATTTTTACCGCAAAAGGCGTATCGTTATAGTGCGTTGAACGATAAGGATTTATATCCAGCCCACCGCGGCGTGTATAACGCGCATAGACTTCAAGCTCTTTAATGTTTAGCTGCGTGGTCAAATCACTATAAATACGCTCTACACATTGCTCATGAAACTCATTGTGGGTTCTAAATGAAATTAAATAACGCAAGAGTGCCTCATGGCATATTTGCTCACCAGTGTAACGAATAATTATACTGGCCCAATCTGGTTGCGAGGTAATTAAGCAGTTAGATTTAAGCAAATGGCTATGCAGGGTCTCAGTAACCAGGGTGTCACTTTTTGATTTAAGTGAGTAGGCGTCAATATCGTAGTTATCTATTTCAATATCTAAATCGTCAATACATTGCCCAGGTAATGGCGTGCAAGGTAAGCAGTTATAGTCATCAGGTGCGTATAACGTTACCGCTACATCGCTATTTACCGCATTTGATAAGTCTTCAATTAAATGCTGTCTTACCACCTCAGTACTTTCAAAGCGGGTTTGATTAAAGCTATTTAAGTAAAGTTTAAACGACTTAGACTCAATAATATGGCTGCTTTGGCACGCAAAAGTAAACAGCGCCACGGCAACCTGCGGTTTACCTTTAGCGTTTAACCACGAAAGCTCATAACCTGTCCAAATATCTTGGCCTTTAAAGGGCAACTCGGCTTCGTCAATATTTAAAGCATCACGATTTAACTTGCGGGCAATAGGAAAAAGCAAGCTAGGCGAATATACATCTACATATTCAGTAGATTGTCCTAACACACTACCTTTAAGGTCTGGAGAATTGCTGTAATCTGTCATGTTTGCTCTTAAATAGTTACAATAGGGACATTATATCTAATTTAAATGAGTTTCGCAGTATGTCTGTTGCAATGCAAATGGCCCAACTTCACACGCAATTTTGTGAAAAAACCGTTAAAAACACCGCTAAATATCCGCTTATGGCACACGATGAACAATGGCCTAGCCCTTGCGAGTTTGGCGAGGTAGACGCACAAGGCAATATTCAATGGAAAAGTGCTTTGCAAACCCCCGCAGGTTCATTATCAGATTTAGCTAGCGCGCTTGAGCTGAGCTTCCCAGCAGGGGTTGATGAGTTTTATGGGCACATGTATGGCGGTAGCATTTTAGCCAGCATAGATGGTCACCGTGTGGAGTTATTACAAGCTTGGAATAAAGATGATTTTGAGCTGCTGCAACAAAATATTACCGGTCATGTATTAATGAAACGAAAATTAAAACAGCCAGAAACCCTATTTATAGGTTTAACTGAGCAAGATGACTTACTGGTTACCGTGCAGGTAAATACCGGTGAGGTATGTTTAGAGTACGTAGGTAAAAAGCCGCATCATGTACTTGCACCCAATATAGAATCTTTTTTAAAAGCGCTTGAGGTTTAGATTAATTAAACTAATGTGCAGTAATCGTTAATTTTTGTGCAGGATAACCCCTGTGCAAGACGCGTTAAAGGTTGCTTAGTTATTACAGAAAAAAGTAACGATATTGTAGCCTTACTCGCGGCCTTTACTTAATTTAATTGAGCATTAAAAAATCAGCTTAGTGCAATGCATTAAGCTGATTTTTTATAAGGTGTGTAACTTTATTTTGCAAAGTGCAGGCTTTTAGTTACTGAAAATCCCACGAAACATTAGATACTAACCCACATGGCTCACACCTAAAATCAAATAACCCAAACCACGGCTCTGGCAATTTCCACTCACTATTGCAGCTAGGGCATTTACGCTCAAGTTCTGAGGCTTTATCTACACCGCCTACACGGTATAAATAATAATAAACCGGTTTTTGAGTTAAAAAGCGGATACGTTTAGCAATGTCTTTACCGCGGCGATATAAGTCACTTTGTGTGCTTGATATTTCTTCAAGGGCTGGAAATTCACACCGAATAGCGCCGTTAATTTGTATTTGATCGCAGGCTTGCCAATCTTCTTGCCATTTTATGAGTGTTTTATAATCACCATTTGCAATGGCCGGAATAGTAAATAATGGCACGGGTAAAAAGTCATCACCACAATACAGTGGGCTACAGGTATGCACATAGGTTGTGTATAAAATATAGCTTGAAGGCGATTTACAAGTATCGGCACCGTTTGAGTGAATGTCTTGGCCAATAACTTTTATTTTAGGAGCAAGTAAACCTGCACTGTGCAGCTTCTCAATACTGTGTTTTACAAAAGGGCTATTATTTAATGGGTGCATGGCGTCTTCGGTTGGGCACATTACACGGGTAATAAAATAGCCATCTTTTAGTACAGTTGGGAATTCTTCACCCATAATTTGGCCATTAAAACGCAGTGCATTAACTAATCGGTTAATGGCTTGCTCAGCGTGCTCTAGGGTGGTGTCTTGGTAGCAGTCAAACGTTAAATCAACAACGAACATTTATAGTCTCAAATTATTTTTGCTCTAACAGGGCTAGCAACCTATCGAGTTTTTTCTCAATGCGATCGAGTTGAGATGTTTTAGGCTCAACGATGCTCTGCTCAGGGTTTTTCATTAAATTATGGATTGAATCAGGGTTATTTTTATATTGGCTTACTGCGGCAATAATAACCGGCATAGGCACAGGTTGTGCTAAACGGCTTTTAGTTAGGGCAACAGTAGGGGTTTTGCCTTCATCAAGAAGGACTTTAATTGCATCAAATACAACTGCATTCATTAGATTTGTAACTCTTTAATATATAAGCGCAGCAAGTGTTTGCTGCGCGGGTGCTATAGTAGCAACAATACCAAGGCGCATAAAGCCTTGGTATAAGCAGAGGGGGGATTATACCAATTCCCAATAATACTTAATCATTTTGCGGGGCTAAACGTGTCGCTACTTGCGTTAAAAATTTTTCATTTAGAACAGCAAATAGTGAGTTCTTGCTTAGCTATAAACACGTTTATCGAACCTCAAAATAGGTCGCATAATTAAGCAAACTAGTATTACTTACCTTCTTGGCGAAGCCTCACATCAAGTTCATCAATTACTTCGCTCCACGCGCCATCTTCTGCTAGCGATTCTGCTAAAAAATGCTGCTGTGATTCATCCCAAAAAGGAGCTTGTTGTAAAAGCGTTGTGTCTTCTAGTGAGTGAGAAGCAATAAAATCGTCAATCTGTTGTTCTGAGCTAGGTAAACCCAATTGTGCAAACAACGTTTTCATATCGTGTTTTGTCGTATCCATATTATTACTCCATCTGATTAAATTAAACCAAGCTTAGAGCCAGACTATAGGCTTTGCTAGTTAAACTCTCGCTGAATTGACGGTATTTTTGCTTTAGGTATATAGTTAACTTGCAGTATAGATAAAAATTTTCGCCATACAATTACTTTATATACGGTAAATAGTTTGGCAACGTTGAGGGTAGTAAAGCAAAAAGGATACACAATGACAGTCACCTCTAATGAGCACACATTAAGCGTACAATACCTTGCCCCTGAAGATATAAGCACTGCAGGGAGTTTAATCTATCAGGCCTATCATGATGATCCGCTACTTCAAAATTTATTAGGTTATGATCAACATAATATGGCTGCCTACGAGAAAAAATTACGCTCAGTGATACGCGAAGAACTCAGTGCTTTTTGGCAAGAAAAACTGCCATTAATAGGGTTGTACCGCGATGATAAATTAAAAGCGGTGGCGTGTGTATTTGAGTCAAGCAGCCAATTACAACCAGAGCGTTATTGGCATTGGCGCTTAAAGCTAATGCTCAGCGCAGGGTATTTGCAAACCAACCAACTAATAGAAAAAGAGCAAACAATACGCACTGCGCTTAATGAGATTGGCGATTACTACTATTTAGCGTTTATTGCGGTAGACCCGCACGTGCAAGGCCACGGGCTTGGGCGCTACCTGTTACGAGGCTTAGATGATTTAGCAACTAAAAATACAGGGGCTAAAGGGCTTGCCGTTTTTGTTACACGCCAAGAGCATAATACGTTTTTTAAATCAGAAGGATTTAGCACTTATAAAGCACTTGCCTTTAATAAAGTATCCGGAGAGCTTCTTTTTAAACCATATGCAAAGTAAGTCTGTAAGGGATAAGCGCCATTACGGACATATGCCCGTGAGATATATCTTACATTGACGTGCGCATTATCAGTTACGTTCGTTCATAAATGCAGCTTTAAAAGGGTAAGTTTTTGTTTAATATAGGGTTTTATATTTTTTCATATATATTACGAAAAATTAATTTTGTTTACCTAGTAGGATGAAACCTAAACTCGCGTAGTATTTAACTTGTCAAGACGACATAGCTTAATGACTAAGCTACTGCCAAGGATACGGAATAGGCAACATAGCAGATGCTAGCAGGAAGCATAAAGGACAAGTTAAAAAGGACGCAAGGACGAACTAGGAAGTGCATGAAGCGCTTAGTAGTTGGAACTACTTAAGGATATTTACGGATGAGGCTACAGGAAGTAGCAGGAGCGTTAGTTTACGCAGGATGGCCAAGGCGGCAAGTGGAAAATGCAGGATGCATTTAAAGTGGCAGGAGCTACTTAAAAGGATGACCAAGGATGATGCTACAGCAAGTAGCCAAGCGTTAGTTTACGTGGGTTAGCCAGGGTGGTTATGGATTTTGCAGGATGCAATGTTGAGGGTAAATAGGGTTGTTTACTCGTTCAGGGGATGATAATACGGATTTTGGGTCAAGGATAACAAGCAGGATGCTGTAAGAGTGGGGCGTAACTTTTGTTACGCCTTAGTTTTATGTATTAACTTATTTTAGTGGTTTCACTTTAACCCCACCGGTTTTAACGATTAGAGTTAAATTTTGTGTGGCGGCACAACAACGCTTTTTAGCATTTCATTTTCCATAATTAAAATACCTTGATAGGCATTTTCGCCATCACTTGAAAACTCAAACATAAATTCGCTTTTGATCCCCGGTTTGCCATTTTTTAAAATGCCAAAGCGGCGTTTTGTGCACGCTACGCTCATTAACTGAACCTGTAATTGCTCAGCTTGGCGCGCGGCATGACTGTTAGCAGCTTCTGCTACTTTTCGGTTTAGCCAAAACAAGTAAATTACAGCGCCAATGGCGATAAACGTCCACAAAGTAGCCATTAAGAGAACAACCTTCCAATTGCGCGAGCGAGCGTTTCGCTGCGATTTTCTTTACGTAATAAGCCTAGTAAGTGTGGGCGTATAGTGGGTATTGCAACTAAATCAGCAAAGATACTGGGAAATAGCTCGGCAATTTGCTGGTGGTGCGCACAATTATCCATAAAAATATGTAAGCGCTCAGGCTCTTCTAGTTGAGAAAAGCATCGCCCTGCAATCGTTAAAAGTACATCTGAATCAGTGCCAACAGATGAGCTTAATACAGCATCTACTAGTTGTGTACACAGTCCTTGCGCTTGGCCTTTTGAAAGTGAGCGCAGTGCGGCAGTTAGTGCAATTGTATCGTTATTTTCAATGGCAGTGTGGCCATAGGCGACTAAAAGCTCACTGAGTGATGGCGGTATTTCTACATGTTCAAGCATGGCGCTCAAAGGCTGCAATACCTCTAGTGGTAAATGCGGCCAAGCTTTTTGCAAGTTTGCTAAGTTGTTGTCGTTATTTAGGCGCAGTGCAAAATCAGCAATCCCTTGTAGCGCAACGTTTTGCCAATCATCAAAACCTAAAGTGCCACTAAAGTACAGCTGCGTGTGCTCGTAATATTTAGAGGCTGGTTGCTTTAACAATACTTTAAGTTGGGCGTTAAAAGCCGCTAATTTATTTGCATTAGGGGTAAACACATAAGGGTTATTATCTAGCTTACCATCGGCTTGCTCACCGGTAATTTCGCTGCCTAGAGCCTCAATTACCATATTAGCGAAATGATCGCGGCTCGCGCTCACTAATTTACTTTGCTCATCAAGTGGAAACTTTAAAAACCATACATAAGGTTCTTTACTTGCTTTGCTATCCCAAAATTGAATAGCCAGCCATGCATGCCCCGCAAGCGGATAAGGATAAGGAACTTGCGCTTGCTCAATAGCTAAAAACTGTTTTTTATCAAGCTTAGTAATATGCCTGCCAATATCAAAAGCACGCCATTGTGTACCGGCGCCATCTAAAAGTTGGCCAAGTGTCGCTATGTGTTCGCTCATCGTTATCTCAATTGTTTTTACTGCAAAATTACCTTAATTATACGCCATAGCAGGCATTGAGGGAACAGGGTATAATTGCCCTATAACGTAAAAAGAAGAGTGGTTATGTATCAGCAAACTCAGGCTTATTTAAACCAATTAAGCACACTTTTAAAAAAACATAAGCTGTGGCAAAGCACGCCAATAGAGGCGCATAAATTACAATCTCAAGTGCCTTTTTGTCACGATACCATGGCATTTGAGCAATGGTTACAGTTTGTATTTATTGAAAAAATGCAGCAATTAATAACGCTCAGCCAACCATTGCCGCAAAATTTTGCCATTGCGCCAATGGCAGAAATGGCGTTAGTGGGTAAAACCGGCAGCGGCGAAATTATAACGCTACTTAGTGAACTTGATGCTTTTTTAGGTAAACCCCATGACTGAAAAGGGAGAACCTGTAGAGTACGGCGAGCTTAATATTCTTTACCAAGACGAATACTTTGTTGCCATAGATAAGCCCGCAGGCTTATTGGTTCATCGCTCTTTTTTAGATAAACACGAAACTCAGTTTGCAATGCAGATGCTGCGCGACCAATTAGGGCAACATGTATTTCCGGTGCATAGGCTAGATAGACCAACATCAGGTGTGCTGCTATTTGCTTTAAGTTCAGAATCTGCCCGAGACATGAACAAGCTATTTATTGAAGGCACTATTACAAAACGTTATTTAGCGCTTGTACGTGGTTTTGCGCCTGAATCGGTGTTTTTAGATAAACCGTTAAAAGAAGAGCTTGATAAAATAGCTGACAAATTTGCCACGCAAGATAAAGCGCCACAAGCGGCGCAAACACAATTTAATTGTCTGCATCAAGCCACGCTACCAATTCCTATTGGTAAATACCCCACGGTGCGTTACTCGCTCGTAGAGTGTTTTCCAAAAACAGGGCGAAAGCATCAAATTAGGCGCCACCTTAATCATTTATCAATACCTATTATTGGTGATGTAAATCATGGTGATAATCAGCATAATCAATTTTTTAGGGAGCATTTTGCACTGCGGCGGTTAATGCTATTTGCAACACAGCTTAGTTTTGTGCACCCTTACACGCATAAACCCATCGTAATTAAAGCGCCACTAGGTGAAGACATGCTTAGTATATGTAAGCAACTAGGTTGGCCACAGCAAGAAAAGGATTATTAATGGCACATATTAGTATTTTTGTAGGCAGCGTTAACGGCGGAGCAGAACGTTTAAGCTACGACGTTGCAAATACAATTGAAAAAGCGGGGCACACTGCGAGCGTTATTAGTGAAGCCTCACTTGATGATATTAAAAACGCCTCACATATATTAGTTGTTACCTCTACCACAGGACAAGGCGATGTACCTAGCAATTTAGCAGGGCTCTACTTTGCTATGAACAGCACATTTCCGATGCTAACTGATAAGCCATTTGGTGTTATAGCCATGGGCGATAGATGCTACGGCGATACGTTTTGCGGTGCAGGGCGCAGCTTTGATGAGCTACTACGTGACTTGCAAGCTAAGCCTGTAGGAAACCGTTTAGAAATAGATGCCTGCGAAGACTTTGAGCCATGGCCTGTAGCAGAGCCGTGGTTAAAAGCATGGCTTGAAAAATTACCAGCTTAGTAACACTAATGCGCAATAATACTTAATCATTTTGCGGGGTTAAATGTGTCGCTACCTTCGTTAAAAAATGCTCATTTACGACCGCATGGATGCAGAAGGCAGAGCCATGCAGGAGCAATTGGCGAGAACAACTAAATAGCGAATTTATTGCCTAGCTATTAACACGTTTTTCCGGCCTCAAAATAGAGCATTTAATTAAGCGAATTGGTATTAACTGCTTATATGTACAAAAAAAGGAGCGCATGCGCTCCTTTTTTAATTATTAAACCGTTGGTTAACTACTTCTTACATCAACCTTAAGCTTTAACTTTTGGCCAGGCTGTAAATACTTTTGGCCGGCTAAGTTATTCCACTTAATAATTTCGTTTACGGTTAAATTAAATTTAGACGCAATACGAGCAAGCGAGTCACCACGGCGTACTTTGTACGTAATGGTGCGATTAGTACTTGCAGTTGCTTGTGGTTTACTCGCTGATTTATAAACAGTGAGCTTTTGATTTAAGCGCAATACTGAGTTTTTCTTCAGTTTATTCCACGAGGCCAGCTCATCCATGGTGACATCGTATTCGCGACTAATGTCCCACAGGGTGTCGCCACTTTTAACCGTGTGCGACAGCTTAGTACGGGTGGCTTTATTAGCAGCTAAACGCATTTGCTTAGGTAAATGTTCGCTATTAATTGCGCCATCGGTTAAGGGTACTAATAACTGTTGGCCAATACGTATGGTGTTTGACTTTAATTTATTAAGCGAGCGAATAGCACTGGTGCTGGTGGTAAACTTTTTAGCAATAACCGATAGGCTATCTCCGCGCGCCACAGTGTATTGCTGCCAGCGTAAGCGGTCTTTAACATCGGTTTGCGCCAGCTTTTGGCTGAATTTTTCCGCTTTATCGGTGGGTAATAGTAAAAAATGCGGACCGTTAGGGTCGGTCGCCCAGCGGTTAAAGCCTGGGTTTAACCTGTATAGCTCAGTAAGAGTCATATCGGCCATATCTGCCGCCAGTGCTAAGTCAATCTGCGTGCCTACATCAACCACTTCTACAACTTGCGCGTTGATAACCGGTTTCCACTTTACATTAAACTCATCAGCGCGTTTTAATAAATCGGCAAGGGCTAAAAGCTTTGGTACATACGCGGTGGTTTCGCTTGGTAAGTCGAGAGACCAAAAGTCTGTTGGTAAATGCTTTTTACGATTTTTCTTAATCGCACGCATTAGACGCCCTTCGCCTGAATTATAAGCGGCAATGGCGTTTAACCAATCGCCTTCAAGGGTTTTGTGTAAATACGATAAGTAATCAAGGGCAGCACGCGTAGATTGCACTATGTCGCGTCGGCCGTCGTACCACCAGTTTTGTTTTAAATCAAAACGCTCGCCAGTGGCTGGCATAAATTGCCAAATACCCGAAGCACTGCGATTAGAGTAGCCAAATGGGTCAAACGCGCTTTCTACAATAGGTAAAAGGGCAATTTCGATAGGCATTTCGCGCTTTTCTACTTCTTCAACAATAAAGTGTAAGTAAGGTTCTGCGCGTTTTGAAATGCGGTCCAAATAAGCTTGATGACGCGCATAGTAATTACGCTCGGTAACAACAGGGCGGTTTTGCGGTACATCAATAGACAGTTGGTAGCGAATGCGCTCCCACACATCATCAAAAACGGGGGCGTCTTCGCTCTGCTCAACGTGTTGATATTGGGCGTTTACCATCAATGCATTGTTAATATCGTTAGGGCTTGCGCCTTCTAAGCGCTTATTTGCTTGGGTCGCAGCTTGTGCGTCTGAATCTACGGTTGTTAATGTTTGACAACCACTTAGCGCAAGCGCCAAGGCAATTAATAGAGGAGATTTATTCATATATACCAATACATCAGGTAAAAAAACTCGGCGAATACTACCCGTTATGAGTCAACATTGCCACTTAACGACCAACTTTAACATGTTGATAAAACCATTCGCTATTTTTTAAACCAATGGTTTTACCTAGGATATTCCTAACCACGATGCTGCAAAATTAATTACAACAGGTCAACATATCTTAACTAAAAGTTGTCTTTGAATCGTCTCAGACTTGCAAAGTTTTCCCATGGTTCATTGTTTTTTGTAACCAACACAAATTCTTTTGGAATTAACTCTGTAATAGTAGGTAGGTCGCTGCGCATAAACGGATTAACTTTAAGCTCTTGGCCTATTGTACTTGGCAGTGTAATTTCGCCCTTAGCACGCTGTGCATCAACTTTATCGCTGTATTGGAGTAGCTCAGGGTTACGCGGCTCTACGGCTTTTGCAAATGCTAAATTGGCTTGTGTATATTCATGCGTGCAATACACTTTGCAGCTTTTAGGTAGCTCACGCAGCTTATTAAACGACTCCCACATTTGCTCAGGCGTCCCTTCAAATAATCGCCCACAGCCCCCACTAAAAAGGGTATCGCCTGTAAAAGCCAACTCTTCATGAATATAACAAATGTGATCAAGGGTATGGCCAGGGGTGGTAATAATGTTAAAACGCGTACCCAATACCTCAATACTATCGCCATCAACCAGTGTATTGGTGATCCCCGCAAACGGACTGTTTATAGGACCGTACACTGCAATGTTTGAAAACTGTTTTACAAGCTCGGCTACGCCACCGGTATGATCGCTGTGATGATGGGTAATTAAAATGCCACCAAGCTGTAAGTTATGCTCTGCTAAATGCGCCATAACGGGCTGTGCGTCGCCTGGGTCAACCACCCACGCTAGGTTGCTATTATGGGTAGTTAAACACCAAATATAATTGTCTGAAAATGCTTTAATTGCTTTAACTTGCACCATATTAATTTGCTCTATAAAGTGACGGGTAACACCTAGTATAACGAGCTATAAAAATGAAACCAGCCCTTAGTTTTCAAGAAGGACCCAAACCGCTGTCATGGCAGCAGTTCCCTCATGGGGATTATTTACGTGCTGACATTGAACAAAAAATGGATCAATGGCTGCCGCGTATGTTTGGTTACCATATGCTTAAATTAGGTAATTTAAGTGGCGAGCTTAATACCAGCGTAAGCACTATAAAACACCAAGTATGTGTTGCCGAAGAGGGGCCTTACACAGGTGTAATAGCCGATATAGACGAACTGCCTTTTTATGAGCACAGTGTTGATGCGTGTATTTTAAGCCACTGCTTAGAGTATCACTCAGACCCACATCACATATTACGCGAGGCGCATCGCACACTTATACCCGGTGGTTACATTGTTATTACCGGATTTAATCCGTTTAGTTTATGTGGATTGGCGCAAATGTTGCCTTTTAGCGGCCAAAAGCTGCCATGGACGGGGCGTTTTTTTACGCCTGCGCGGGTAAAAGATTGGCTTAATTTATTGGGGTTTGAAATTATTAGTGATGAGCGCTTTATTTACTCCTCTCTTGCGCGTGGTAACAGGCTTTCACGGTTTGTATTTTGGCGCAGTTTTGCCAAACAGTATTTAAAACCTATGGGGAGTGTGTATATGCTGGTGGCGCGAAAACGCGTGGCTCCGCTTACGCCTATAAAACCTAAGTGGCATGCAAGGCCGCAGTTTTCACCTGTAAAAGGGGCAGGGCTTAGACAAACATCAAAGCAGCACTTTAAACAGTGTGAGCAAAAAAATAATAATAGTTAAATAATGTAAGTACGCACTTTTTAACCCAGCCATGAGCTTTACATTCATGGCATTAAAAAGTGCGAAAGCTTTAACGGGTTAAGGCTGATACCCTACATCATCAAGTAGGTTGCTACTGCCTGCAGCGTCACGTGCCAAATCGTCAACTATTTCGTTATATTTATGCCCGCTATGTCCCTTTACCCATTTCCATGTAACCGTGTGCTCGCTACAAGCGCTATCAAGTCGCTTCCATAAATCAACATTTTTAACCGGCTTTTTTGCCGATGTTTGCCAGCCCCGTTTTTTCCAATTTGCAATCCACGACTCAATACCCTGCTTAACATACTGGCTATCTGTGGTGAGGTTAACGGTGCAAGGGCGGGTAAGTGATTCAAGGGCAACAATGGCAGCGAGCATTTCCATACGGTTGTTTGTGGTGAGCTTATACCCTTGGCTTAATTTTTTTTCGTGGCCGTTATAAATCATAAAAATACCATAACCACCAGGGCCCGGATTACCTAAACATGAGCCATCGGTGTAAATCTCTACGGTTTTTTGCACTGTTTTACCTTGATATTATGTACAATAAAGTGATTATAGAAAGATACCAGAGTCAGGCTAAATTCGATATGGCACGTAGACAAATAGTTTTAGATACAGAAACCACCGGCATCGACCCCAAACAGGGGCACCGGATTATAGAAATTGGGTGTGTAGAATTAATAAACCGACGTTTAACCGGTAATAATTTTCATGTTTACATTAACCCACAACGCAGCATTGAAGAAGAAGCAATAGATGTTCACGGTATTACCAACGAGTTTTTACGTGATAAACCACTTTATCGCGATATAGCGCAAGAGTTTTTTGACTACATTAAAGGTGCAGAGCTTGTAATACATAACGCCCCGTTCGATGTGGGCCATATGGATAACGAGTTTGCGCTGCTTAACCAAGGCTACCCAAATACGCACGAGTACTGCCAAGTTCTCGACACCCTTAAAATGGCGCGTGACTTGCATCCTGGTCAAAAGAACAACCTAGATGCTTTGTGCCGCCGTTACGATATAGACAACGCAAAACGAACATTACACGGCGCATTACTGGATTCTGAAATTTTAGCCGATGTTTACCTTGCCATGACGGGCGGGCAAACCAAGCTAAACTTAAACCAAAATAAAGATGACGGCAGTGAGCAACAGACTGGTGGCATAAGACGCTTAAGTAGTGACCGAGCACCTTTAGTTGTATTGCGGGCAAGCGACGCTGAGCAAAGCGCACATGAAGCACGACTCGATCTTGTAGACAAAGAAGGCGGCCACTGTTTATGGCGCGCTGAATAAGGCCAACTATGAAAACGATGTATTTTATAACTGTACTGTGCGCCACCTCGCTGTTTAGCGCCAGTGCGTTTGCCGTTAAGCAAGTAGAGCTACTTAAACGCGACGGCGAACAAAATGAAATACCGCTGCTAGATAACCGTTTTCGTATAGACAGCCAATTAGACGAAATAACCTTACTATTTTTTAGAAAGCCAGGTTCGCCCGCGGTTATTTTAGTCAGGCCCGATGGCAGTAAGTACTTTGCCACTAACGCCGTTAAAGATCCCAACCTCGATTGGTTTGATGAGCTTAGTTACGACTTAATCACCATAAAAAAACCGATGGCTGGCCCATGGCAAGTTATTGGCCGCATTTTGCCCGACAGCCGCATTGTGGTGTTAGGGGAAGTGTCTTTAAAAGCACAGCCACTACCTCCTATGTTGTTTAGAGGCGAGACAATAAAAATAACGGGCGAAATTTTAAATGATGATGAGCCTATCGATGCTAACTTATTCACAGATGTAGTAAGCCTAAACGTTGACTTTGTAAGTACCAACGATGAAAGCTATGCAAACTTTGGTGCAGGCACTCAAGAAGTTGCCGAATTTAAAGACGATGGCCGCGGCTTTGATGAACGCCCTAACGATGGAGTGTTTACTGGCGAATTTAAATTAGATTTTCCTGCAGGGCAGTGGACACCAGAACTCTATATAGCGACCCCCTTATTACAGCGACGGATTGTGCAAGACCCTATCATTGTGCATGAACCGCCATTTAAATCTGAGGTCGCACTGGCAGAGCTTGATACTGACGATCACCAGCTAACTATTAATATAGATAGCAACATAGTTAAACCCGAAACCGTTATTGTGCAGGGAAAAATTTATTACCCTAACAATGAAGAGCAAATGTTTACAATTGACGCGCAAGCGGGTGATACACGCCAACTAGCAATTAAAAACTATGATTGGGGAAGATACAGCGTTGAACTGTCTGTTTTTGGCACTAATATAAACGGTCGTGAGTTCATGGCGACAATACCAACATACAAATTTGAGATAGAAAGGCCAATAGAAGCAGTGCCCGAAATAGACCCTGCTACGCTTATTGATCAAAATCTGGCCTTGGAAGCTGAACCCGTTGAAGAAAAAATGGCCACTTCTACATTAGTGACTTTAATCGTGGGCTGTAATTTGCTCATTTTATTGTTAGGGTGGTTAGCAATTCGTATTTTTGTACAGAAAAAGCCAATCAAATTTAACTTTAAACTGCCTTTTTTAAACAAAAAGAAAGTAAACGATGAGAGCAACGCCGATGCAGAAAAAAATCAAGTCGGCAAAAATGGCTCAAAAAGTGACAAATCAGGTGAAATTTTAAACCTTTCGATGTCAGATGACTAAAAAACCTGTAAAAAAACAAAAAAGCCCTTGACGAAGTAGGGGCTGATTCGTATTATTCACGCCGCTGCAAAGGGAGACCTAAGCAGAAACGAAAATGCGGAGTGGTAGTTCAGTTGGTTAGAATACCGGCCTGTCACGCCGGGGGTCGCGGGTTCGAGTCCCGTCCACTCCGCCAATTTTCGACAATTTGTAAGTAGACGCTGGAGTGGTAGTTCAGTTGGTTAGAATACCGGCCTGTCACGCCGGGGGTCGCGGGTTCGAGTCCCGTCCACTCCGCCAACACTTACACAACATATGGTTGTAAAAAATATTCTTATTATGGAGTGGTAGTTCAGTTGGTTAGAATACCGGCCTGTCACGCCGGGGGTCGCGGGTTCGAGTCCCGTCCACTCCGCCAACAAGAAAAAATAACAGTTTAAATACGCGCTGGAGTGGTAGTTCAGTTGGTTAGAATACCGGCCTGTCACGCCGGGGGTCGCGGGTTCGAGTCCCGTCCACTCCGCCACTATTTAAACACTGTTATGTTACAAAATTTGTATGCTGGAGTGGTAGTTCAGTTGGTTAGAATACCGGCCTGTCACGCCGGGGGTCGCGGGTTCGAGTCCCGTCCACTCCGCCAACAAATTTAGTAATGACAAGTAATATGATATCTCTGCGGAGTGGTAGTTCAGTTGGTTAGAATACCGGCCTGTCACGCCGGGGGTCGCGGGTTCGAGTCCCGTCCACTCCGCCATTTGATATCGTAACAAAATTAGTAAGTGCATTACCCCATGCACATACCACTGCGGAGTGGTAGTTCAGTTGGTTAGAATACCGGCCTGTCACGCCGGGGGTCGCGGGTTCGAGTCCCGTCCACTCCGCCACTTGTTATTTCCTCAATAGCAAGCAATAAATAATTTCCTTATTAACTAATCCAAATATAATTTTTATCAGCTATCAGCTATCAGCTATCAGCTATCAGCTATCAGCTATCAGTCATAATTTACACGTAAACCGTAGTAGATTTGAATTAAAAACTCATAGCTTAATTTTTAGTTTAGTTCATAGCTTTACGTGTTATCAGAATTCAAATTGTCCTTTAAAGTAGTTTATATGGCTTGAGGCTAAGTCATAGCGCCGCAGATGTAAAAAGCTTATCTTTATAGTGAAGTGTTAGAGAGGAACGCTGTTGATGTCACAAGCTTTTTCAGAGCTTCTGATACTGTTTCACTTTGCTAAAAGATTTATCGCTATTAGAAAGCGACGTTACTTTCCCGTTAGTGTTGTTTTAAAGCTGTTGATGGGTTTTGTTTCTCATAAAAGTTTATTTATAATATCACGCTTACTTATAGGGATATTTTATGATTGAAGTGATTGGCTTAAATAAGCAGTTTGTTACCAACGTGGTTTATCGTGATTACAATAAAGTGTTTAGCAGCCAAAAAGTGTGCATCGAAGCACCTAATGGCCAAGGGAAAACAACTCTATTGATGATATTAGCGGGGCTTGAAACTTACGAAAGTGGTGAGCTTTTGTTTTCTGGAAACGCATTAACCGAACCACATAAGCAAGTTGCTATAGCCTCTGACAGTATTGCTTTACCCGACTTTTTAACAGCAAAGCAAATAATTAACTTATCCTCAAATACATTTGGCTGTTGTTGGCCAACAGCTATAGTCGATGGGTTTAATTTTAATGAATTTCTAAATACACGCTTTGACGCTCTATCATCAGGGAACCAAAAGAAGTGTCAGTTAATTTTAGCGCTTATGCGTGATGCACCGTATTTACTGTTAGATGAACCCAGTGCAGCGCTTGATCAAGCGAGTATTGAGTATTTACTAATTTTACTTGATGAATATTTAGTAAATAAGCCACAAGGTCAAATAATTATCACCTGTCACGAGCCCGAGCCTTTTTTACTGCATGGCTTTGAGTGTACGCCTTTATGATTGCAAATTTAAAACAATCAATTGGCCAATACCGCTCTTTTATGGATTATCGTTTTCTGGCATACAAGACTGAACTTACACAATTATTATTACAACTGAAAAGCTTTGGGGTGTTATTTTTAGTGGTGTTAGGCTCGTCAGTGTTGGGTTTGATATTGCTACTTTTTTTAGGGCTTGGAAAAATTATTGATAGTAGTGATGCACCTCAATATGGTGCGAAAATGGCTTGGCTGTATTTGTTGCTACAAAGTGTAATGTTAAGCGCAATGAAGTCTGCAATAAAAAACTCAGCCCAACGAGCGTTTCAACAGACATTGGTTAAGCGGTATTGGCTTGGTTTGGTGGATATAAAGCTTTTGCTGTTAAGTAATGGCTGGTTGATTGCAAGCCTTGTTATCGCGATTGACCTGAGCATAAACCAGTGGCTTAGGGTGCCGCATTTTTTGGTGTTTTTACTATTACAATTTACGCTCGGCATTTTATGCTTATACAAGCCAATTGCGCTTGTTTATGGATTTTTGTTATCTGCAATGTGGCTAATGTTACCGTTTGATTTAAGTCCACTGATTTATCAGTGTGGCTTTGTGCTGTTATTTGCCTTAAGCACCTTAATGGTACCTTTTAATTTTGCAGCTAAGTTAGAGCTAAGCTCACTTACAGGCTTTTGGCTAATGTTTTTTATACACAACAGCTGGACTTTGATTTGGCGAGGTGCTTTATTGTTGTGCGTATTTATGGCATTTGAGGTACTACTACAAGAGCGCGCTAATTTAGCTGATATATTTAGTATTTTGTCACTAGCTTTTGTGGTGTTGTTTAGTAGTTCATTACAATTTGATTGTAGTCATCTACATCAACAATATAGTGTGTTTTTTAAAATGCAGAATAAGCAAACAGCATTTTTTATTGGCCAATTTGTTCCTAGTTTAATTGTGCTCTTACTTTCGCTTATTGTTTTTTTTGCTTTATTCAACCAAGCAAGTGGCTTGTTGCTATTAACTGGCATTATTTGGTGCGCACTCCAACAAGCTATCGTGCAAAAAAAACCAGCGCATTACGCGCTGGTTTGGATGATCACAACAGGCGGACTGTTGGCTGCGTTAACCTAACGGGTTAAGCTGCATCTGCTTTGCTGTCTTCACTTTTACGTGCGGCTTTGCCTGCTAATAAATCAGCTGGGTCAAAGTCATCAACGTTAATCACATCTAAGCGGGCTTTTTCAACAGCGGCTAATTTATCAGCTTCTGCTTGGCTTAATATGCCAGCTTCAAGGCCCATTTGCGCTACTTTATCAAGTTGGAAGAATGGCAGTTTAAGGCCTTTTTCTTTACATACTCGTTCAAATAACGGCTCTACAGCCAGTACGTCTTTAAGTGTTTGCTCTTGACGGCCAACTAGGTTTAGTGGCTCATCTTTTAAGTAAACATAGCTTGCTAAACGGTTACGCGTTTCGCTAGGTACTTGAAGTAGTTGTGCTAGTTTATGCTCAAGTTTGTCGGTAGGTTTACGAACCGGGCGACCAAACGGGAATAACAATACTTTTAATACACCACGTAATGGGGCAGACGGCATGTTATTAATTAAATCAGCAAGGGCACGTTGGCAGTGGTAAAGATGATCCTGACAGCTCCATTTTACTAGGGCTAAATCTTCTTGTTTACGGCCTTCGTCGTTATAGCGTTTAAGCGTTGCAGACACTAAATATAAGTAACTTAGTAAGTCACCTAAACGTGCTGAAATACGTTCTTTACGTTTAAGCGAGCCACCAAATACCGCCATGCTAATGTCAGACATAAGCGCAAGCGATGCACTAAAGCGTGATGCTATACGGTAAAACTCTGCGGTGTCGTCTTTGTACGGTACGCTAGTAAAACGTGCACCGGTAAGCGCAAGCCACTTAGTACGTACAAGGTTCGACATTGTAAAGCCAATGTGGCCCATTAGCGCTTTATCAAATACGTTAAGCGCTTCTTCGCGGTCTTCAATTTCACAAGCACCAAGCTCGGTTAGTACAAATGGATGACAGCGAATTGCACCTTGACCATAAATAATCATATTACGGGTCAAGATGTTGGCACCTTCTACTGTTATAGCAATAGGGGCACCTTGATAGCCACGACCTAAATAGTTATTTGGACCAAGCATAATCCCTTTACCGCCAAGTACGTCCATTGCATGAATGGTCGACTCGCGCATTTGCTCGGTAAGGTGGTATTTAATAATAGCTGAAACAACCGATGGCTTTTCACCTAAATCTACCGCACCCGTTGACATACTAACCGCTGCATCTGAGCTGTATGCGTAACCTGCAAGTTTAGCCAGTGACTCTTCAACACCTTCCATTTTACCAATTGGTAAACGGAACTGACGACGAATACGGCTATATGCACCTGTTGCTACGGCAATTGTTTTAATGCCACCGGCAGAGTTTGACGGCAATGTAATTGCACGGCCAACCGATAAACATTCAACCAGCATGCGCCAGCCTTGGCCAGCCATTTCTGGGCCACCAATAATGTAATCAAGGGGTACAAAAATATCTTTACCGCGAGTGGGGCCATTTTGAAATGGTACGTTAAGCGGGAAGTGGCGACGACCAATTTCAACACCTGGCGTGTTAGTTGGAATAAGTGCACAGGTTATGCCTGGCTCTTTGTTGTCGCTTAGTAAACCATCTGGATCTTGTAGTTTAAAGGCAAGACCAAGTACTGTAGCCACTGGTGCAAGAGTAATGTAACGCTTGTTCCAAGTAAGGCTAATACCTACTACTTCTTCACCGTTCCATTGCCCTTTACACACTACACCGTAATCAGGAATTGAGCTTGCGTCAGAGCCTGCTTCTGGCGAGGTTAATGCAAAACATGGAATTTCTTGGCCTTGGGCTAAGCGCGGTAAATAATGATTTTTTTGATCCTCAGTACCGTAGTGCTGTAATAACTCACCTGGGCCTAACGAGTTAGGTACACCTACAATTGACGATAGCAAGGTCGATTTACTGGTTAACTTTTGCAGAACACATGATTGTGCAAACGCAGAAAACTCTAAACCGCCATATTCTTTTTTGATGATCATGGCAAAAAATTTATTATCTTTTAGATATTGCCATACATCTTGCGGTAAATCGGTAAGCTCGTGTGTTGCTTCCCAATCGTCTAGCATGCTACAAACTACTTCTACAGGGCCATCAATAAAGGCTTGCTCTTCAATAGTCAGCTTTGGTACTGGGTATTGGTGTAGCTTTTTCCAATCTGGGTTACCACAAAATAAATCAGCTTCCCACCACGTAGTACCGGCATCGATTGCTGACTTTTCAGTGTCAGACATGCTTGGCGTTACTTTTTTAAAGGTAGTAAAAATCGGCTTGATTATATATTGCTGACGAATGCCAGTAACAGAAAGAGGAACTGCGATGATCAAAAAGATCAACCAGCTAATTAAACCAAAAGCACCTGCAAAGGTACCAATTAATAATGTTGCGGCAGAAACACCAAGTGCTGTGTTCCAACTCGCTCTGTGGTAAACCGCGATGCTGAGCAGTGCGATTAAACCGAGTGTAAATATGAGTGTCATTGCTTATTCCTTAATAGAGGTCAGACCACCTCGGTTAGAGTAGCGCTAGTGAGCGTAAGTTTCAAGTACATTACAGCGTTAAATTAACGACAAACTAGCCATTATGCTTATCATTATTCCCTTTATAAGGAACAAGCATGCACCACTGCTGTGTTTAATTCAATCACAGCGATTATTTAAGCGCTAAAAATCAGTAAATCAGCTAGCCAAAAAAGTTTTTTTAAGTAAGTATGTCTGTTGTAGCGCATAGCAAAGTACAGCGCTATTTATACGTATTTTTTAAGGGTTAGTTTATTAATGTGTGAATTACTTGGCATGTCAGCCAACGTACCTACGGATATTTGTTTTAGTTTTTCAGGTCTATTAGAGCGCGGTGGTAATACCGGCCCGCATAAAGATGGCTGGGGTATTACGTTTTACGAGGGTAAAGGGTGTAGAACCTTTAAAGATCCTGAGCCAAGCTATCAATCAGAAATCGCCAAGCTAGTAAAAGCCTACCCCATTAAAAGTGTGTCGGTAATTAGCCATATTCGCCAAGGCAACCGTGGCCGAGTGTGCCTTGAAAATACCCATCCGTTTACCCGTGAGCTTTGGGGACGCGAAATTACCTATGCACATAATGGCCAGTTATCTAACTATCACGATTTAAAACCACAATATTATCGCCCTGTGGGCAACACCGACAGTGAGCTGGCGTTTTGTTGGTTGCTAGATAAAATTCGTGAAAAATACCCAAAACGTCCCTCTAATATGGCCTCTGTATTTAGATATGCGGCTAAGCTTTCGCATACGCTACGTGAAAAGGGCGTATTTAATATGTTATTGACCGATGGCGTATTTGTATTGGCGTACTGCACTAATAACTTACACTACATAACGCGCCGTGCGCCATTTGGTAAAGCAACGTTAATTGATGCCGATATGGTGGTTGATTTTAACGAAGAAACCACCCCAAACGATGTAGTAACAGTAATAGCTACACGCCCATTAACCAACGACGAACGCTGGCAAAAAATGCAGCCAGGGGAGTTTGCGTTATTTAAAATGGGCGAACTAATTTAGTTAAATAGCCTAAAAGCAAACACAAAAAACGCGATATAAAATCGCGTTTTTTGTGTTTGCTATCACCGTGTTTACGGCGCTTCTGATCTTACTTCGCTGCTCTCACTTACTGGAGTAGAAACAGGCTGGGTAACGGTAAATGAATTCATTTGTACTTCAAACTGCTCCATGCCTTTTTCGCCTTTCCACATACGTACTAGCATGTAGTCCATTTCTGGTGCAAACCAGGCAAGGGCTTGGCGTTTATCGTTATCGTATAAACGTTTTACTTTTATAGCTTCTACGTTACCAATTGGCAGCGAAATCATTTCTTTGCCAACCACTTCAAAGTTGTAGTCGCGGCGATTGCCTTTTTTATCAATAAGCGGAAACGAAAAATAAGTTTCGCCTTTTTTTAAGCCTTCGCGTACTTGTACTTGATACGAAATAGCATCTTGAAATTCGTCAGTCCATTCGCACTTTAGTGGGTATTCGCTAGTGCTGCTGGTGACCACTTTATTTTGTGTATCAAAGTCTATTTTATAATCTTTATCTGGGCCGGTGCCGGTACGCACCATATTGTAATGATGAGGAGTGACTTTGTTATCTAAAAAAGTAAATACAGAGGTTTCTTCTCGCTTGTCAGAGAAAATCATCCACTCAATATTGCTGTGGTAAGTAAGTTGATACGTTTGCTCGCCAACTTTTTTAAGTTCGCGTACTGCCTCGCCATGATTCTTACCTTTGCGTAAAATATCGTAGCTGGCTTGATACTCTGTTAGTTCGCCTGCAATTAGGCTAGTAGGAAGTAAAGCGCCCACACATAACAGCAGGGCACTTATTTTTTTATTGTGGGTAGTGCGCGCCGTGTGCAGGAAGTTGTTTTTCGTCAAGAACTGCATAATCTGCTTCCATAGTAAGTCTGTGTTCACTGAACCATTTGACCACCAAAGGATAAATTATATGCTCTTGTTCGTGCACGCGTTTAGCTAATGTTTCTGCTGTATCATCCTTGAGTACAGGTATTTGCGCTTGAAGAATAACGGGACCGCCGTCTAACTCTTCAGTTACAAAATGAACACTTACGCCATGAACATCGTCTTTTGCATCAATTGCTCTTTGGTGGGTATTCAGCCCCTGATACTTAGGCAACAAAGATGGATGAATGTTCAACATTTTTCCAACATATTTTTGCACTAAGCTAGGAGTAAGAATACGCATAAACCCAGCTAATACAACTAGATTTGGCATAAAAGAGTCAATAACGTTCATTAATTGCGCATCATAGGCCTCGCGCGAGTCAAAATCTTTGTGACTGAGCACTTTTGTAGCAATACCTGCTTGTTTTGCACGCTCAAGGCCGTAAGCGTCTGCTTTGTTACTTATAACAGCCGCTATGTGTCCGTTTATTTCGCCGCGCTCGCAGGCATCAATAATGGCTTGTAAATTAGAACCACTACCCGATATTAATACCACTAAGCGAATGGGTGCCATTACTTAGCACCACCTACAATTTCTACTTGCTCTTCGCCGGCAACAGCATCTTGAATTTCACCAAGGTGCCATGCGTTTTCGCCAAGCTCTTTTAAAATGCTTAAGCTTTGCTCTAGCGCATCGCCTGGTACTACTAATACCATGCCTACGCCACAGTTAAATGTACGGTACATTTCGTGCGTAGTAATATTGCCGTTTTCTTGTAACCAGTTAAAAACGGTTGGCCACTGCCAGCTATCGCCTTTAACTACTGCTTTTGCAGAATCAGGTAATACACGCGGAATGTTTTCCCAAAAGCCGCCGCCAGTAATATGCGATAGGGCATGCACGTCTACTTGCTTAAATAGCTCAAGTAAAGGTTTAACGTAAATACGAGTTGGCTCTAGTAAGTGCTCGCCTAGTGTTTTGCCGTCAATAACTTGGTTCGTATCGGCGTTTGATACTTCAAGCACTTTACGAATTAAAGAAAAGCCGTTTGAGTGCGGACCGCTAGAGGCAAGGGCAATAAGTTGATCGCCGGCTGCTACTTTTGTGCCATCAATAATTTTAGATTTTTCTACTACACCGGTACAAAAACCGGCCATGTCGTAGTCTTCACCATCGTACATACCTGGCATTTCAGCTGTTTCGCCGCCAATCAGGGCACAGCCAGAAATCTCACAGCCTTTACCAATACCGGTTACTACATCGGCCGCTGTGTCTACATCTAGTTTACCTGTTGCATAGTAATCTAGAAAAAACAGGGGTTCAGCGCCTTGTACTATTAAATCGTTTACACACATTGCAACTAAATCAATACCTACAGTGTCGTGTTTTTTTAAGTCGATAGCTAAACGTAGTTTAGTACCTACACCGTCAGTACCTGCTACTAGTACTGGCTGTTTGTAACCTTCTGGAATTTCGCAAAGAGCGCCAAAACCACCAATTCCGCCCATTACTTCTGGACGACGCGTTTTTTTAACTACGCCTTTAATACGCTCAACAAGTGCATTACCAGCGTCGATATCTACGCCCGCGTCTTTATAGCTTAATGACTGTTTTTGTTCGCTCACAGGTTTTCCTCAAATAATTGCTTGGGGTTGCTTTTCGATAGCTTAGAAACGCGCGTATTTTACAACAATTGCAACTGCGCGGCTAGCTCAAATATAGTTTTGAAATAATTAACAAGGACACTTGTCCGCTATTAGTTTGTTAATTGCACAAAAAAAGCACTCTAGGTGCTTTTAAGTTATTTATGCTTTGGCAGTTAGTATTGCTCTAAGTGGAGCAGGGTAACCTTCAATGGTTTTACTGGTATCGTTTGGGTCTAAAAAATCAACTAACGATTCGTTTTCCATCCAGTCGGTCCTGCGTTGCTCATCAAGCGTGGTAATTGCGCAATCTTTTATTTGCACATCTTTAAAGCCAACGCGCTCCATCCACAGTTTTAGTGCAGCAGTACTTGGAATAAACCAAACGTTGCGCATTTTTGCGTAGCGGTCGGTAGGTACCAGTACGGTGTTTTCATCGCCTTCAATTACTAACGTTTCTAGCACGAGTTCGCCACCTGGACGAAGCTGCGCTTTTAACTGCGCTAAAAAATCGATAGGCGAGCGGCGGTGATACAGCACCCCCATAGAAAACACCGTATCAAACGCTTTAAGCTCGGGTAGTGCCTCTACACCTAATGGTAATAAATGCACGTTTTCATCTGGGTTGTAATGTTTAATGGCCTGAAACTGACACAAAAATAAATCAGAAGGGTCAATACCTACTACAAATTCAGCGCCTTCACCGCGCATACGCCACAAATGATAGCCAGAGCCACAGCCTATATCTAATACTGTGCGGCCTTTTAAAGGCTCAATATGAGGAAGCAGGCGATCCCACTTCCAATCGCTGCGCCACTCAGTGTTTATTTCAATACCGTGTACAGTAAAGGGGCCTTTGCGCCATGGCATCATGCGTTTTAATAAATGCGTGGCTTGTTTTTGCTCGCCTTCGCTCATCTCCCCCGGTGCGCCAATTTCTACTTTAGTGGCGATATCAACGTGGGTTGTTTTTACTTCTGGCAGATTTTTAAGTACTTTTTGCCATTTTGGTAAATCGCCATGGCTTGCCTCGTTTTGCCAATGCTTTAATTGAGCGGGCAGGGTTTCTAGCCAGTGGCTAAGCGGGCTTTGTGCAATTGCTGCGTAAAATTGGTTAAACCATTGAGACATAAGTCACTCTCTTTATTTAATTGCTACCATTGAGCAAAAATTAAAACATTGATACCACACCTGCGTTTGGCTAAAACCAATGTCGCTTAAACGATTAAAGTGAGTGCTTAGCGTATCGGGGCGCATCACGTTTTCAATGGCAGTACGTTTTTGGCTTATTTCAAGCTCTGAGTAGCCATTGTGGCGTTTAAAGTCGTGGTGCAAATCAATTAATAAATTATCGCACTGCTCGTTTTCGGCTTTAATTTTTTCGCTAAGGAGCAGTACGCCACCGGGTTTTAAGTTAGCGTAAATTTTTTCAAGCACGGCTTGGCGCTGTAATGGCGGAATAAATTGCAAGGTAAAATTCATGGCCACTACCGACGCATTTTGAATCTCAAGCTCGTTAATATCGCCTAAAGTTACTGTAACAGGCACGTCTGACTTAAAGCCTTGTAAATGAACCTTACAACGCTCAACCATAGCTTGTGAGTTATCTACAGCAATAATGTGGCAGTTATCGGTGCGAATATTACGGCGCATACTTAGGGTAACCGCACCAAGCGAGCAGCCTAAATCGTAAAGGTTTGAATTACTTTGCGCATATTCACCAGCCAATTTACCCATAGTGCTTACAATGGTGGCATACCCAGGCACAGAGCGCTGGATCATATCCGGAAAAACCTCAACCACATTTTGGTCAAAGCTAAAATCTTTTACTTGTTGCTCAGAGGCGTAAATACTGTCTTTTATACTCACTAAGGCAGTCTCTTTAAAAATAATGGCACTATTTTAACATTTTATACTGGATAGTCAGTGATAAATTCAGTAGCTTGGCTAGAATTATGAATAATAAGTATAAAAGAGAACGTTAAATGAGCAAAAGTAAGGTAATTAGCACAGACGATATTTTAGCAACCCTATGTCATTCAGTGACGGGTGTTCTGTCATCAGCCAGTGGTAACGAAATTAGCTACTCGGCTATGGTGCAAAAAATAACGCGCACCTGTATGCGTCCAGACATTGGCTGTTTTGTATTATTTGATGGTGGCTTTACAGGGCTGGTAGTCACTAATTTTACAGCGCAAGCGGCAATGGAAATTTACGGCGATTACATGCGCAATATGGGCATGCCTGAAGAAGAAATTGCCCACAGTCATTTATCGGATGACGTTTCAAATGTAATGGGCGAGCTGATGAACCAAATTGTTGGTGACTTCACTTCTAAAGTGCGTGAGCAGTTACATACCTCTATTACGCAAAACCAGCCAAAAATGATGGCAATTAATAAACAAGTGCAAATATCGGTTGATACCACTATGGATCGTCCACAAGCACGCCGCGTAACCTTTACTACGCGCAACCAAAATATCTTTTACCTAGAGCTGGCAATGGATAAAACAGAGTTTATTAAACTACATGACTTTGACATTGTAGAAGCGATAGACCCTGATGACATTATCGAAAACGAAGCTAAGCAAAAAGCCGAAAAAGCAAAAGCTAAGTCAAAAGAAGCAGAGCAAGATGATGCCGATGATGACTTTATGGCTGAGCTAGGGCTGTAATGTAGGTTGGGTTGAGCGAAGCGAAACCCAACGTGCTTTTGAGATGTCAGTTTTAAGCTATCAGCAAAAAATTAGTTAAAAGCGCGACTAATAGCGCGCTTTTTCGTCATGTTAGATTTACTTTAATCAGTAAACCTACTCTTTAAACTTATAACCAACACTATAAACCGCAGCTATTGGGTTTAGCCCTGCTTGAACGTTGTTAATCTTTTTTCGTATATTTTTAATGTGTGTATCAATGTTGCGATCGGATATGTCGGTAGTGTCGCTGTATACGTTATTAATAATATCTTCGCGGGTGAAAACACGACCTACGTGGCTTATAAATAATAAAAATATTTTAAACTCGACGGCGGTAAAGCCAATGCTTTCTCCGTTTAAGCGCGCTTCGTAATCGTCTTTGTATAATTGAAAATTATTATGATTAATAATATTTATTTTAGGCTGGCTGGTTCTTCTTAGTACGGCTTTTATGCGTGCTATAACTTCTTTGGGGCTGAAAGGTTTGCATATGTAGTCATCGGCGCCGATCTCTAAACCCAGTAAGCGGTCTATTTCTT
Source organism: Pseudoalteromonas agarivorans (assembly GCF_024518735.1). Classification (NCBI taxonomy): domain Bacteria; kingdom Pseudomonadati; phylum Pseudomonadota; class Gammaproteobacteria; order Alteromonadales; family Pseudoalteromonadaceae; genus Pseudoalteromonas; species Pseudoalteromonas agarivorans. The sequence goes on along the minus strand of NZ_JANIGJ010000002.1, from coordinate 41,455 downwards.
CACTTTTTGCGGTAAGCATAATAATTGGTACACTTGAAAAGGCTCTAATTTGCTTACATAGCTCAATGCCATCAACATCTGGCAGCATTAAATCAAGAAGAATTAAATCTACTGCGTTTTGTTTTACAAAACTAACCACACCTTTGCCACTATTAAAGTGCTCAGTTACGTAATCTTGTTGCTTAGCATAGGCAATAAGTACCTCTGCAATGTTTTCTTCGTCTTCAACAATAAGTATTTTTTGTGATGTCATTATTTTAACCTAAAAGTCTCAGCGTTATTTTTACCTCTAACCCACCAAGTGGCGAGTTGTGCAACGATATTTGACCGCCATGTGCCTCTACTATTTGTTTGCAAAGCGCAAGTCCTAAGCCCGAGCCGCCGTGCTCTCGGCTTCGAGATTTTTCAACCCGATAAAAACGCTCAAACAACTTTTGTAAGTCGTTTGGTAAAACACCTGGGGCTGAGTCTTGTAAAATAAGCTCAATGTTATTAGGAGTTTTGTTGGCAAGTATTATTACTTGCCCACCTTTATGCGTGTATCTACAGGTATTTTCTAATAGGTTTGAAAATAATTGTACAAGGCGTTCTTTATCGCCATTTATTATACATTTGCCGGCTTTGGTTAAGCTTTTGCTGTCTACATTTAATTCACGCTCTTTAAAGCGAGCGGTGTAGTTTTCAATTGATTGCTCAAAAATGTTTATCAAATCAATATGTGCATTGTTATAGGTTAAATTAACGCTATCTGTTTGTGCTAGTTGAGCTAGGTCGTCAACAATGTGACTTAAGTTATCTACTTGGTTTATGAGTAAATTAATACGCTTTGTGTCGGCTGTAAATACGCCATCTTGTATGGCTAGTAAATGCGAGCGTAGTACGGTAAGTGGGGTTCTTAATTCATGGGATGTGTCTGACACCCATTGAAATCGCATTTGTTGGTTTTGCTCAAGCGTGTGGGCTAAGGTGTTAAAGTTGTTGGATAGGGTACCTAGCTCATCTTTACTAGAGGGGATGATTCTGCTGGCAAAATTTCCTTTTGTTAACTCATCGGTGCCAGTCACTATTTTTTTTATTGGTTTTATTAAATGGCGAGATAACACAATAGCCATAATAAATGCGAGCGTAATAACGAGTAATGTGATCATAAAGTAGTTATGAAATTGCGTTGCTAAAAACGCTTTTGCTGGGCTACTTTGCACAAGTTTTGAAGGTACTAAACCTATCCAGCCTATAACGTTATTGTTTAATAAAATAGGCTCTATATGTGGGTGGTCGTTTAAATTAGCTCTGCCAACAACAACCTTTTTATTTTGATCATATAAACTTATACGTTGTCCTGTTTTAAGGGAGCCTGCAGGTAAGTGTATCCACAATAAAGAGGGAGTTGCTTTACTGCTATTTGGTTTGGGTGGGGAGCTTGTGTGTTTATTAGTTTTAGGCTCGCCTGGCTTTTTTTGCGGCTCTACAATAGAGCGCCATAATTGCGTGTTTTGCTTAATGGCTTGCCAACTGCCTAATTCGTTATATAAATTAACAAGTTGATGCTTAACCATTGCTACATGCTTTGTTTCTTCTTGTTCAACAAATTTGTTAAACCCTGACGAAAAGGTCATGTATATAAACACAAACATGAGCCCAACAAGGGCGATATTAGTGATAAAAAAAGCTAAAAAGAATTTATGTATTAATTTCACTGATTTGCAAATAGTAAAGATCATCACATTAACGTACTGAGCAGTATTGCATATTGATTATGTGCCTACAATTAGCGTATTTTGGGAGTTGCTTACTAAAATCCTTTTTAAGTAAGCTTTTTAGGTATGTTGATTTTATGGATTAGAGCTTTATTTTTGCGGTATCGCCAGCACTCAGTAACTTATATTGTGGTTTTACAAAGCTTGCGTGTACTGCGCCTAAACTTTTAGGGAACGATATAGCAAGCTCATCCACTGTTGAAAACGTGTGTTTCGCTTGAAAAACAATTTCTAGGTCGTGCGCTTCGTTGCTGCTGGTGGTAAAAGCGACGCGTTCAAACACGATAACTTGCTGATTTACACGTAAGCTCGTTTTTTGTTTAAGTGCATTTTTTACAAACTCTTCTTGTTGCTCTGTACTTAAATTTGTAGGCATAAGCTTATCAATATCGCCCATAAGCCATGCTTGCTCGCTTTGCAGCATTGAAATTAAATGCTCAGCATTAGTTAATACTTTAACCTCAACTTGCCCGTCTCTCAAAATTACTTGGGCTGTTGTGTTTTTCAATACATGGGCGCTCACTTGAGCGATCGTACTTGTTAAAATACACGCTAGCATTAGCCATTTAAATTTTTTTAAAAAATACATAATTACTGCCTTTTATTGAAGCGGTTGACCTTTTTGTTTATTGAGGTTGCTCAATTGTTGCTTTGCAAATAAGGGTGTTGTCGGTTTCTAAGTCTTCGCCCCATATGAATTTTGCGTTTTCATCCCAGTTAATATCGTCGTAACCGTCTTTTGGCCCTACATCGGCAAAGTTGTGCTCTACTGCATTAGCCCAATGCGTATCGTCAAAGTTACTTTGCAGCCAGTTAGTGGGCGCTTCTTTTGACATAAATGTACAAGCGCCTTCGCCCGCAACTGGGGTTGTTTCGCTTTCGCATGATTTGTTAAGCGGCGCTTTGTGAAGTATTTCGCATTTAAAGCTTTTACTGCTTACCGCAACTACTTTATTTGTATCGGTGTCGGTAAGTTGCATAATAAAACCGCCATCACCCATTTGCTGATTTTTAGCACCGATGTATTCAAGCCCAGTGTCGTTTTGCTTAAAGTCTTTAATTATTAAATTAAGCTCAATAGGGTAGTTTGCAGAAAACGTAATGCTTTCGGCATTAAATGAACGCTCTGTGGTTATGGGCACAGAATCTTCAACAAGTAACTGCTCGCCTATGTAAGCTGTAAACCAGTTATCAGCCCATGCTTCTAGCTTTAAGTTATGCTTGCCTGTAATGGCAGGATTTGTATTTTGCTTAGTGACTGAAGGAGTAAGGTGATTTGGTTGCGGGCCTCTACAAAATGTACCTGTTTGAACCTTGCCACGATTACTGATAGTTTTTTGTTTAAAGCTATAGCAGTCTTTTCCCTGTGATGCAGGGCTGTAGGTTGTAAAGTAGTTTTCACCTTTGTATGAATAGCTCATTGTACGACTGCCGTTTTCAGAGATTGAGTGCGTTAGATTTTCAACGCCTCCTTGTGGCGGGCGCAGGTCGGCTCTTATGCCTTGAGTATCGCCACTAAGTGGTGACACTCTTGGTAATTTAGCTGTATCTACTTCACCTACTAAGCACTGAATAATATATGGCGGCGTAGCTGAAGTTTGATAGCGATAGCCAAATGTGTCGTCGGTTTGTCCGTTACATACATCAAGGTCACCTTTGGCAATTGAACTGCCATCTGGATTTTTACTGCCATACAGCGGGTAACCATCATAAGCCCAGCCAATAATGGCATCGCTTGATTGGTTTTTCATTGTGTCAATCATACACGTTGGCGATACATGATAATGGTAGTCATCACCCCGTCCTGCGTGTCCGCCACATATATCTAACTGTCCGAGTGCTAACGTGTCGTGTTTTTCATCGTAGCTATTTACGTCCAGTTCACCTTGCGAAGAATAGTCGTATATTGGTACGCCATTAACAGCAACACCTACGGCTGCATCAATTGTTGTTATTGTCTTTGCTTTTTTTGGGTTTAGCTTTATAGGTGCAGCGTAGCCTTTAGCTGGAACGGGTATTTGCTCGTTAGTACCTGTAATACCAGTCATTACTTCATGATCAGGATAAGTAGATGAGGCAATATAAGCATATTGTTCATCGCACGTAACAGATACGCTTTTATCAAACCCTGCATTACTTACTGATTGTGTAACAGCATCGCAACGAGGTGATTTTACGTTAGCGGTTAAATATGATTTATCAGGCTTTGGCTGCTCATTTGGTTTTGGTCTTGCATTAGGTTTGCGCTCGGCGCTATTAGCACTTCGCGAGTATTTAACCGTCATACTTGCAGTATCGAGCGTAATATTTTTTACAGCAGCGAGTAATGCTGAGCGGTCTACCTTTGTATCGCTATTAAAGGAAACCGGTGCAGATAACGCGTAAACAGTATAAGTATAGCTTTTTTCACCTGGGCCTTTAGAGCAAGGCGGCGCGTATTGGTTTAAATCGTTTACGCTATTAGAGCCTACTTCACCGAGGGTTTCGCCCGCTTTAATTTGCGTTTTATCAGCGGCAATATTGTACATAATCCAATACCAATGCATTCCTTCAGGCGCTTTATGATCCATAATTAACGCATAATATTTGGTTGCGTTAGGTGCACCACTCCAGTTAAGAGGGGGGCTAATACTTTGCCCATCGCATGTATAAGTAATAGGTAAGCTACCGCCATCACTTACTTTTGAGCTGGTTAGAGTAAAATCATTGAGGTTTGATTGCTCAAGCGATTGGCTGTTTTGCTTGTTGCAGGCACTTAAGGTTAAGCAGCACAGTGCACTGAGGAAAAAGGCATGGGTATTTTTTATCATTTAAAAACTCCAAAGATTAAATTAACTCTTAGGAGTGTAGTTCTCAAATGTAGGGCAATTATGTAGTTTTAAATGTTTTTGTTTTTATTGAGCCAAAAGGCGTTAAGTTGTCAACTGCTTACGGGGATAAAAGAATGGGTATGGGTGCTTGGTTATGGAAGGATATAATAACTTAAGCATGGGCGTTATTTTCACTCAGTTAAACAACGGTAAAACCCCTATTTTAAATAAGGATTCTCTCCCATCGCCACCACCACACAAAAAATCCGTAAATCTAACTCTAACTGATGGTATTGCGGCTCCATGTGGCAGCACAGTTTATAAAAGCTTTTGTTGTGATCTTTTTCTTTAAAGTGGGCGAGTTCGTGTACGACTAGCGCTTTTAACAGTGGCTCGGGTGCGCGCAGTAAGTCACTGTTTATGGCTAAATCGTGCTTACGGGTTTTACCCTGCATGCGGTAGGTGTGAGTACCGAGTGCGTTGGTGACCATATCACCTTGTTTTTTAAATGCAGCGCGGCCAAACGGTGGGGCGTTTTTTAAATACTGCTTTTTTAAATCAGTGGCGTAGCTGTAAAGTAGTTTGTCGGTGGTGATGGTGTGCGCATGTGGGTATTTTTTAAGTAAGTAGTCACATACCTTATTGTTATTTATAAGGCTTAATACTTGCTCAACAATGTTAGCTGGGTAGCCGGTAAAGTAACGTGCGTATTCACTCATTTTTATTCTCTATTTAAAAAAGCGTTGGCTGGTGGGCTTCTTTTTCGCCGCTGAATGGGTTTAACACTGGGTGATTATACCCTAGGTCTTCACAAAACTGCCTAGCAAGGTGTGGAGATTCTCGGTTATCGGCAGTATGAAAAAAAACATACGGGGATTTCCCCTCATCAAGCCATTGTTTTACTTTATTGAGCCACGGTTTATAAAAGGGTTTATAGTCGTTTTGTAAATCGGCTATTACAAAGCGCGCCATCGGCTGTGAGCCAGTAGCTATTGCATGTACCGGTAAGTGGGGCTTTTTTTGTTGTGCATCTATTAAAGCCTCGGTGGTGGGCTTTACTGCAAAAAGCGCACGGGTATCCATAGAAATACGGTTTATATTATTTGCCATTAATAGCTGATTAAGGGCAATTTCGGCCTCACCTTTTTTAAAAAAATCACTATGTCGTACTTCTACGCCGTAATTTAGCTCTTTGGGGAGCAAGCTAATAAATTGCGTTAATTTAGGTAAATCGCTTGGACCAAACGCTTTGGGTAATTGCAGCATTATTTGCCCTGTTTTTTCAAGTATTGGGGCAAATAACGTAAGCCAGTCATTAAGCTCTGCCTGAACATTACTAAGCGCAAGCTCGTGGCTAAAGCGACGATGAAACTTAAACGTAAATTTAAAGTCCTCGGGTACGCTTTGAGCCCAGCGTAAAACAGTGCTTGGCGCCGGGTCTGCGTAAAAGCTGGTATTGCCTTCAACTGAATTAAAATGCTGGGCATATTGGCTTAGCATATCGGCATTTTTACATTGGCGGGTAAATAAGTTGCCTTTCCAGGCGCTGCTCGACCACTGAGGGCATCCAATATATAACATAAAAAGGGTGGCTTAATGACTTCGTGGCGTAAGTGTACCAAATACATACGGTGCTTGCTGCAAATTAACATTACAAAGCTAAACACACGCTCTAGGGCGTGTTGATCTTTGTAGATTGAAATTTGTTCAATTTAGGGGCGATTAATTCGCGGTGCGAGGTTTGTAACCTAGTGGGCTAAGTAAAAATCGAGCAAAGCTTCCGCGTCCTGCTCACGCCCCTTACCTACATCCATGTAGGCAACAAAGAGTTAATCGTCCCTAGAAAGAACCCAAAGGGCAGCGCATGTTTGGCATTTATGCTGCGTTATCGCCTTTTTATGGGGAATAACCACACTATATAGACTCTGCCTTGCCTAAAAGCCAAACATACTGCTGCAAATTCAACCACCAACGTTCAACACGCCCTAGCATCTTGATACTACTTGGGTATAATGCAGGGCTTAATTTGATTATTTTTAGATTGCTAGCGGCTTTATTTGTATTGTGGTGACCAGTTTTTTAAATCACACGCCTTAAAACAAATAAATTTAACCGTTTAAGCCTTTTATCTGACAGGAAAACTATGCGCTCTATATATTGCGGACAGCTAAATAAAACTCACGTAGATCAAGAAGTTGAACTATGTGGCTGGATCAACAAACGACGTGACCTTGGTGGACTTATCTTTGTCGATTTACGCGATAGAGAAGGGTTAGTACAAGTTGTATTCGATCCAGAGGTTGAAGGACTAATGGATAACGCTAACAAACTTCGCCAAGAGTTTTGTGTGCAGTTAAAAGGGGTTGTACGTGCGCGCCCAGAAAGCCAAGTAAATAAAGACATGGCAACAGGCGAAGTAGAAATTTTAGGTACTGAGCTAACTATTATTAACCGCTCTGAGCCGCTTCCGCTTGATTTTAATCAAACCAATTCTGAAGAGCGCCGCTTAAAGTACCGCTACTTAGATTTACGTCGCCTTGAAATGAGCGACCGTATTAAGCTGCGCGCTAAAGCAAGCAGCTTTGTTCGTCGCTTTTTAGATGACAATGGCTTTTTAGACATTGAAACACCTGTACTTACAAAAGCAACACCAGAAGGTGCACGCGATTACTTAGTACCAAGCCGTGTTCATAAAGGCAGCTTTTACGCATTACCACAGTCGCCACAGCTGTTTAAGCAATTGTTGATGATGTCGGGTTTTGACCGTTACTACCAAATTGTTAAATGTTTCCGTGACGAAGATTTACGTGCCGATCGCCAACCTGAATTTACCCAAATAGATTTAGAAACCTCGTTCATGAGCTCTGATCAAGTACGTGGTATGACTGAAAAAATGATCCGTGAAATGTGGCAATCATTATTAAACGTTGATTTAGGCGATTTCCCAATTATGCCTTACAGCGAAGCAATGAGCCTTTACGGTTCTGATAAACCAGATTTACGTAACCCAATGAAGCTTGTTGATGTAGCTGATTTAGTAAAAGACGTAGAGTTTAACGTATTTTCAGGCCCAGCTAACGACGAAAAAGGCCGCGTTGCTGTATTAACAGTACCGGGTGGCGCTAAGCTTTCGCGTAAGCAACTTGACGATTACACTAAGTTTATTGGCATTTACGGCGCTAAAGGTATGGCGTGGATGAAAGTAAACGACCGCGATGCAGGCGCGGAAGGCGTTCAATCTCCAGTGGCTAAGTTTTTAAACGAAGAGGTAATTACCCAGTTACTTGAGCGTACTAACGCACAAACGGGCGACATTATTTTATTTGGTGCCGATAAACGCAACGTTGTAAACGAAGCAATGGGCGCGCTTCGCTTGAAGATTGGTGTTGATTTAGAAATCACTAACCTTGATAGCTGGGCGCCACTTTGGGTTGTTGACTTCCCAATGTTTGAAGAAGATGACGAAGGCACGTTACATGCTGTGCATCACCCATTCACAGCACCAAAAGATATTAGCGCAGAAGAGCTTGAAGCAAACCCTGCCGCGGCTATTTCAGATGCTTACGACATGGTATTAAACGGCTACGAAGTAGGTGGCGGTTCGGTACGTATTCATAATGCTGATATGCAAGAAGCAGCATTTAGAATTTTAGGTATTGATGCGCAAGAGCAACAAGACAAGTTTGGCTTCTTACTTGATGCCCTTAAATACGGCACACCACCACATGCTGGTTTAGCCTTTGGTCTTGACCGTTTAGTTATGCTTTTATGTGGTACCGATAACATTCGTGACGTTATTGCGTTCCCTAAAACCACTCAAGCATCGTGCTTATTAACCGATGCACCTAGCAAAGCTAATAGCGACTCGTTAACTGAGCTTGCAATCAGTGTGGTAGAAAAAGCAATTCCTAGCGAAGAGTAATACCGCGCGCAACAAATGCGCTTAGCTAGATTTAAAAACCCTTAGGAGTATGCCTAGGGGTTTTTTATGGTTAAATTTAAACCAGTTCATACCAATTGTGTTAAGTTATTAGTCTATTTAGCACGCTAGAATAGTTAAATATTTAAGTTGCTTGGTATCAAATATTATTCAATAGAGAGGGAGTTCTTATGTCGTTTAATCTCACATTATTTGGTGAATTTTTAGCTTTTTTTATTTTGTTTTGCATTCCAATTTTTGCGCTGATTAGCTATAAAATAGGTAAACGCAAAAGCACCATGCCGGGCGTTTTGGCTTTTGTAGGCGGGTGTTTAGCGGTATTTCCGCTCTTTGGCTTAATTTTTATCGCCTTATTAGCGCTTAAACAAGACTTGCCAAAAACCAGCCCTTATGCCCATTAAACAACCCTAAATACGGACACGTAGTTACAGTGCCAATTTCTAATAATAGCTATTATTGCGATCAGCAATTTAGTGCCTTACAGCTAGCAAAACACACACTCGAAAATACAGAATTTGAAGCGTGTACGTTTATAGATTGCGACTTATCTCAGGGGCAATTTAAAACGTGTCGATTTATAGAGTGCAGCTTTGAGCATTGCAATTTATCGAGCATTGAATGGGGATACAGCTCGCTTGAAAATGTAAGCTTTAGCCATTGTAAGTTAAACAGCGTGCAATGGGGCGATGCAGATTGGGGAGCGCTAAGTATTGATGCGCCGGTGAGCTTTAATAGTTGTGAGCTTAGTAACAGCTCTTTTTATGAATTAACTTTAAAATCACTAAAATTAATACACTGCTTTGCAAAAAATGTTGATTTTAGACATGCCAATTTAAAGCAAAGTACATTTACAGGAAGTAATTTTCGCGATAGTGAGTTTTTTCAAACCACTTTAACTGAGTGTGACTTTGTAGGGGCTACAGAATTTAATATAGATTTAAACAGTAATACGTTAGCGGGTGCTAAGTTTGAGCGCTTTGAAGCCCTTAATTTACTTACAAGCCTTAATATTGAGCTTTGCGATTAATATGTGAGGAGCGTTTAGAAGCTGCATATTGCAAGCCTCTAAACAATGAATAACCTTTAATAAGGTTAAACAGTGGCCTGTAGCTTGGTATTAACAGCTAGGGCCATTTTTATTACGAGCGTTCGCCAATGTGCGGGCAATCTCAAGCAGTGCAGGGGTGATGTCATCAGCGCCGTCTTTGATTAATTTGGTTACATCACCTGATGAATATAAGCTATCGCGCGGCGACTTAATACCAAGTTCGCGCACAAAGTCTTTTGTTTTACCTGTGCTGCCTGTTTCAATAAATTTAAAAATAATACGCTCGTTGTTACTTTTTGGCTCGGCCTGTAACACGGCAATTTCTTCTTTATAGGCTTCTATTCGACTTTGCAAAATGTCGATACGTTGTTCAATAGTGCTGTATGATTTCATGGGGTACTTTTCTAAATTAACTAAAAATAATACCCGTATTATCGCATACATTAGCAATGGCGCGCGCTAACCTTTATAGTAAAAGTTATTTTTATTTAAAAACAATAATTTATATAAGTTACAACATGCATAAAACAATAAAAAAGTTACTAACATTAAGTGCATTTAGCCTAACCGCGAGTTTAATATCACCATTAAGCTTTGCTGATGATGTAATAGTGGATCAAAGCCGCAATCGCACCATCCCTATAAATATCACATACCCTAATGAGCGTAATCAATGCAGCGTACATGCAAAGTGCCCTGTAGCATTTGTAAATGCAGGCTACGGTATTAGCCACAATGACTACACGTTTGCGAGTAAGCTATTTAATGCACAGGGTTATTTAAGCATTGCAGTCGCGCATGAGCTAAAAACCGACCCTGCGCTTAATCACATACAGCCTTATTTAACCACCCGCATGGAAAACTGGCACCGCGGTGTGGTTACCCTTAAATTTTTAGTTAATCAGCTAAGTGCTCAATACCCTGAGTATAACTTTTCTCAGCTTACGTTATTAGGCCACTCTAACGGCGGCGATATATCTGCTTTATATGCTTCAATTTACCCAAATGAAGTAAGTCAAATAATTACCCTCGATCACCGCCGCATGCTGATCCCACGTAATAAAAACATACGCGTGCTTACACTGCGTGGTAGTGATTACCCAGCCGATGCGAATGTTTTATTAAATGAAACAGAGCTAAAAAACTTCCCTGTTAGCCAAGTAATAATTGAAAAATCGCGCCATAACGATATGTACGACGGCGGACCAAAATGGCTGGTACAGAGAATGAGTAAAGAAGTAGGGGCGTTTTTAGATAATTAGCCAAGATATATAATCAAGCCAACTTTAAACTGGCTTGATATATAAAGGTTTAAGCTGACGCAGAATTTTGAGTGGCATTAAACAAAGTATGTATATTATTGCAGGTTACCCTTGCGGCGTAGCAAACTGTTTTATTGGCCGTTCCTTTATTTCCATATCTTTTGTAGGAATAGCTAGGAGTGAATATTTCGTTCTTATGGTAATGATATCAACAAACTTACCGTTAATGTACAAGTTGACGAACGGTGTAATTGTACTCACTAAGTATTTTTTTTCGGGGTCCAAAGCAAATTTTTCTTCCATGCCTTTTAGCTCAATAAACTTTACTTCAAGCGGTTCGAACTCTATCGAGGATAATTTTTTGTGTGCACGCCGGCGCCCTTGTATAGGTTGTTCAGGGACCTTTGCATTGGGGTTTTCTGCTCTTATTGAGAAGTATTCATCCACTTCATATATGAACATTGAGTTTAAGTCGATACCTTGTCCATTGAAAGCGAGAGAGCTTAATTTAACTTGATAAGGCGAAGTATTTGCCAACCTTATACTAGTTATACATTTAGTATCTATATGACAAAATGTATAAGAAGATGCAGCAATAGGACCTTCGATAACTTCTTCAGAGTTGGCAAAAGTAGAGTAACTAATTAAAAGAAATATAATATTGATCAAAGTTTTCATTGGGCTGTTCGCACTGCATTTTCAAAAAGATATGCCGAATATAGCAATATTCATACTATTCATACTATTCATACCTATCCTTGGTTGTATAATTTTTACTAACAAACTACTAGAATTGTACCTATTATTCAACCTCTATATTTTATCTCAGATTGTGAGATTGCTTTATTGAACATCTAAAATAGCGCAGCCACAGCTGCGCTATTTTTGTTTTAGTTACTCAACTAATTCACTTACTACAATTGGGCTGTTATGCAGGGTTTTATGCACTGGGCATTTGTCGGCTATTTCGAGCAGACGTTGGCGCTGTGCTTCGGTTAAGTCGCCGCGTAGGGTAATTTTACGGGTAATGGCCTCTAGGTTTTGGGTGCATTCGCCGTTGTCGCAATCTTTGTAATAGTCGCGGGTGTGTTCAAGCTCTACTTTTATATGATCAAGCGGCAGCTTTTTTAAGGTTGCATACATACGCAGTGTCATTGAGGTACACGCGCCTAGGCCTGCGAGTATATGGTCGTAAGGATCGGGGCCTAAATTACTGCCACCTACTTTTAATGGCTCATCGGCAAGCCATGTATGATCTTTAGTACTTACGTGCTGAGTAAATATATGATCTTTTTCTTCAACCAGTACTTTGCCGTTTTCTAATTTTGCGCTGTAGTTGCTTTGCTCATATTTAACGTAGCGGTTTGCCCAATTAGCAATAAGCGTAGCAGCGTACTCGGCATCGTTTTTATTACTTAGTAAGTGGTCGGCGTTATCGAGGCTAATAAAGCTTTTTGGGTGTTTGGCTGATGCGTAAATTTTCTCGGCTTCTGAAATATTAACCGTGGCATCAACAGGGGAGTGCATAACTAAAAGTGCGCGCTTTAATTTGCCTATATGGCTTCGGTCGTACTTTGCTATGTCCTCTACAAATTGTTTTTTTATGGTAAATTCGCGCCCAGCTAAGCTAACTTTAGCTTCACCTGCGGCGTTTATTTCGTCTAAATGGGCTTCAAAGTTATGTGCAACGTGTTGTGCATCTGAAGGAGCGCCAATTGTTGTAATAGCCGATACCTCAGGAATATGCTCTGCAGCAGCCAGTACGGCAGCGCCGCCTAAGCTGTGGCCAATTAATAACTGCGGCGCATCAAAGTAAGTACGCAGGTGATCGGCTGCGGCCACTAAATCTTGAATATTTGATGAGAAGTTACTGTTTGCAAAGTCGCCGTCGCTATTGCCAAGGCCGGTAAAGTCAAAGCGCAGTACGGCAATACCCTGTTGGGTAAGGGCGCGGCTTATGCGCGTAGCGGCAGCAATATCTTTACCACAGGTAAAGCAGTGTGCAAATAAAGCATAAAACTTTACATCGCCGGCTGGGCGTTCAAGCTGGCCTGCAAGTTCTAAATCGCCGCTTTTAAAAGATACTTTTTGTCGCATAGAAGAGCCTTAGTGTTTCATTAAAATACGTTACAATAATAGATAAGATATAAGCACTAATTAGTGCAATTTCAATGTTTATTATGCTTTGATCTTGATCAAGCAAGCTGTTTACTATTTCATCGTGAGGACATTTGTCCTTATGTTTTTTGGGTGGTTTGTCTATCCTCGCACAGCGCTATAATGAAGGTTTTGCTACTTTATATTGGCTAATTAGCTATATTTTAAAGCAGCTCACTTCTAACAACCTATTCACTGGAACGTACAATGCAATTACCTACTGTTGATTATAAAGCTCCCGATGCGGCTGCTCACTTTGTTGAATCGTTAAGAAACACCGGTTTTGGTGTATTAAAAAATCACCCAATCCCGCAATCTTTAGTTGAGTCTATTTACGAAAAATGGCAAGACTTTTTTAATTCAGAGCAAAAGCACGACTTTTTATTTTCTAAAGAAACGCAAGACGGTTATTTCCCGCCTTCTGTATCTGAGGTAGCTAAAGGCTTTACAGTAAAAGACATTAAAGAGTACTTTCATGTTTACCCTAAAGGTCGCGTGCCTGCTGAGCTTGAAGCCGACGTACGTGAGTACTACCGCTTAGCTAACGAATTTGCAGCAACGCTTTTAAGCTGGGTTCAAGCAGAGGCACCAGCCGATGTACGTGCTAAGTTTTCTATCGATTTAAAAGACATGATTGCTGATTCTGAGCAAACATTGTTACGTATTTTACATTACCCGCCAATGACAGGTGATGAAGAGCCAGGTGCAATTCGCGCTGCAGCACATGGTGACATTAACTTATTAACTGTGTTACCTGCATCGAATGAGCCGGGCCTGCAAGTTCAAAAAACTGATGGCGGTTGGTTAGATGTGCCATGTGACTTTGGTAGCTTAATTATTAATATTGGTGACATGTTACAAGAAGCGTCGGGCGGGTACTTCCCATCGACTATTCACCGTGTAATTAACCCAACGGGTAAAGCGTCGACTAAGTCGCGTATTTCTTTACCGCTGTTTTTACACCCACGTCCTGATGTTGTGCTTTCTGAGCGTTACACAGCAGACAGCTACCTACAAGAGCGATTACGCGAGCTAGGTGTTAAATAACGTTATATTTATTGAGTTAAATATAAACCAAAAGCGGCTTTAGCCGCTTTTGTTGTTTTTAAGCAAGGTTATACCAATCCGCAATAATGTTGAATCATTTTTAGGGGCTAAACGTGTCGCTATCTGCGTTAAAAAATTCTCATTTATGACTATATGGATGCAGAAGGTAGAGCAATGCAGGAGCAATTGCCGAGAACAACTAAATAACGAATTTATTGTCTAGCTATCAACACGTTTATCTATTCTCAAAATAGATCACTTAATTAAGCGGATTGGTATTAATTTTTTGGGTAAGTTTGTTTCATTATTAAAACCGACTCAGCAATTATTTGCTCAAGTATAGCTAAATCGATATTTTCCAATTTTGTCACGTACAAACAGCTTTTACCTAGGCTATGTTTACCAAGCTTATTTAATAATGCCGCTATTTTAGGGTGATCAAAGCCAGGCATAATATAAATAGAAAGCTTAGTTTTGCGTGGTGAAAACCCTGTGATTGGCCATTCACCTGTGCGGCCGGAGTCGTACCTATAGCTGTATTGGTCAAACCCTATAATATCTTTACCCCATACAACAGGCTTTGCCCCTGTGACTTTTTCAAACAGGGTTAGTAAGGTTTGTGTGTCTTCAATACGCTTTGAATCTATACTTTCTAGGCATTGCTTAAGTGTTATTTGGTTTGCTTTAGTTTTTAATGTCATAGCGTTGATTTGTATTGTTATTAGCTACTCTAAGGTTAGCACTTAATTTGCTAAGTGAATATTTCCATGCATTTCTAAGTTAGTTGCGTATAATGCGCCCTTGGCCGGTTTGGCCTTTATTTTATTGAGAGATTTTATGAGTTTTGATGGTTTAGGTTTATCACAGTCTTTAGTTAACGCGGTTTTAGAAAAGGGCTATGAAACGCCAACGCCTATTCAGGCTCAAGCAATTCCTGCAATTATTGAACGTCGCGATGTGATGGCGGCTGCACAAACAGGCACAGGTAAAACCGCTGGTTTTACGTTACCGCTAATTGAGCTGTTATCTAAAGGCAGTAAAGCAAAAAGTAACCACGTACGTGCCCTTATTTTAGCGCCTACGCGTGAGCTGGCTTTGCAGGTAAGCGAAAACGTTGAAGAATACGCTAAGCACTCTGATGTAAGTTCGTTTGTAGTGTACGGCGGCGTAAAAATAAACCCACAAATGCAGCGCCTTCGTAAAGGGGTTGATATTTTAGTGGCCACGCCTGGGCGTTTAATCGATTTACATAATCAAAACGCGGTTAAGTTTGATAATGTTGAAGTGCTGGTACTTGATGAAGCCGACCGCATGCTTGATATGGGCTTTATTCACGACATTAAACGCCTGATTGCTAAAATGCCGCCTAAACGCCAAAACTTAATGTTTTCGGCAACGTTTTCAGATGATATTCGAGCATTAGCAAAAGGGTTAATTAACGACCCTGTTGAAATATCAGTTGCGGCAAAAAACACCACTGCTAAAAGCGTAACGCAAAGCGTTTACGCTGTTGATAAATCGCGTAAAACCGCATTACTTAGCCATTTAATTCGTAGCAACGATTGGCAACAAGTATTAGTGTTTAGCCGTACCAAGCACGGTGCAAACCGTTTAGTTAAACAGCTTGAGCGCGACGACATAGTAGGCGCCGCTATTCATGGTAATAAATCACAAGGCGCTCGTGTTAAAGCATTAGATGGCTTTAAAAGCGGTGAAGTACGCGTACTTGTAGCCACTGATATTGTGGCACGTGGCCTTGATATTGTTGAGCTTCCGCATGTGGTTAACTACGACTTACCAAACGTATACGAAGATTACGTTCACCGTATTGGCCGTACAGGCCGTGCTGGTGCATCAGGGCATGCTATTTCGTTTGTAACAGCCGATGACGCCGCTGATTTATACGGTATTGAACGTTTTATTGGTGAGCTAATCCCTCGCGCTGAAGAGCCTGGATTTGAACCAACTAGCCCAGTACCTGAGCGCGCATTAGATGCTCGCCCAATTAAACCTAAAAAGCCTAAAAAAGCAAAGCAGCCGTTTAACAAGCCTAAGTCTGATAAGCCGAACAGCAAAAAACCAAACAATGGGGGAAGCGGTACAGGCCCTCGTCGTGGTGGTTCTAAAAAACCAGCAGCCAAAACCGATGACAACGCACAAAGCCCATGGGCAAAGCGCCAATCGGTAGGTGGTAATGGCCAGCGCCGTCGTCGCCCAAATAATGATTAATCATTATTAAAGATTGTATTGGCCTTTAATTAAATGCCAATACAAAAAACGCGCTACCTTTTTAATAGAAGTAGCGCGTTTTTTATTTTCTGTAATTTATACTTACCTGATCAACGAATTAACGCCTAATCCTACAAACAAGGTGACGCTAACGCTTAGTAAGGTGCCTAGCATAACGTACTCGGTGAGCTTTTTATCTTTACTGGCACTTAAATCGCCAAACCTAAATACCGACTTGGCAGCTAGCAAAAAGCCAAGCCCAGCAAATTGATCAAGTAATATAAAGCTCAGCATAAGTACTCGCTCTATCATGCCAATGCTTTGTCCGGCCAACGGTAAGCTGCCCTCACTTGAAAAGTTAGCGGTGAGCCTTTCAAGCATCATTCTTATAAATACGGCACTTGGGCTTAATATAATTAAATATCCGCATACAACCCAGAGTACTTTAGGGTTTATGGCAAGTGCGCTTACGTACGCGATTAAACTTTGGTTATCAGTTATATAAATACACAGCGCTATTATTACGGCTATATGCGCTATCTGGTCGAGTAAAAAGGGCACAACCCCTTTGTTAGAATACGACTTAGCAATATCTATTAGGTAGTGGCTAAGCATAATTGCAGCTGTTGAAAGTAACACGGTGCTTAGTTGTTGCCAGCCATAGCTATATTCCCAAAGCGCTAAAATAACGGCGCTAACCACACCGTGTACTAATACATGCAGGTAGAGCTTTTTAGCTTTAAAGTGGTGGGTGTTTCTATCGTTTACCCAGCTCATTGGTTGTAAAAAAAAGTCACTGACTAGGTGGCCTATAATTAATGTCACTAATAATAACGAAAACCCCATTACTCACTTCCTTTTGCAATCGTTGTTATGACCTGTTTAGCGTGTACTATAAATCGCTCTATTAGCTGATAATTTGCTAAGTTAAGCAATTTAGTGACATTTTCGCGACTGGTGTTAAGCTCTTTTGCCAGTGCTGCATGGCTGTTATCGGCCTGGGTTAAATACACGTAAAGCGCATTGGCTTGTTTTTGCGTTATTTTGCTAAGCAAGGTATCAACAAAGGCAAGGTTAAGACTAAAGCCTTCATCTAGGGTGTGCTTTGCTATCTGTAAGGTAAAGCGCTGATTGGCTATTTTATCAAGGCCTTGCCCTGAGAGCACAAAGGCCGAGCCGGTGGCTGTTTTTATATCGCTGCGTGGGTTGTCTACCTCACCTAAGGCCATACTTTGGCGTAGTTCGTAACCTGCCGACTTTAAATGCAAATAAATGATAATAGCGGTTTTAATTAACTGCTCGCTTTGATTTATTTGCAACTGAAAAGCATCACCTCGGTATATGGTCCACAGTGAGGTATTATTACTAATTGCACGCAAACTTTGCTCTAGCTGATAAAGCATGGCATCGTATTGCTGCTTAGGTATTTTTTGCGATTTAATTATATCGCCGCTGATCACACCAATCATAAAAATCCAAAAAGTAACTTAATGCAGTTACATAGAATCAGGTAACCAAATTTGGTTACATTTAGTTAAGTAACCAATTTAGGTTACTTAAAACAAAATTGCAAGGTTCACTCGTTAATGGCGTTTTATTTCAGCTGCGCTGAGCTGTGAGCACTTAAGGAAACAAATGACTTTACAAAACGATCAGCAAATCAGTAAGCCACGTGTCGGTATTTTTGTTGATGTACAAAACATTTATTACACGTGCCGCGAAAGTTACCGTAAAAACTTTGATTACAATGCATTTTGGGCGCACATGAAGCAGCAGTATTCTATAGATTGTGCATTTGCGTATGCCATTCACCGCGGTGATGAAAAACAAAACCAGTTTCAAAATATTTTGCGTGCTATTGGCTTTGAGGTAAAACTAAAGCCGTTTATTCAGCGCCGCGACGGCAGCGCAAAAGGGGATTGGGATGTAGGCATAACGATAGATATGCTAGAGCAAGGCAAAAACCTCGATAAAGTCATTTTGCTCTCTGGTGATGGCGACTTTGCGTTATTGCTAGGGCATTTAAAAAATCAATACAATGTACCGTGCGATGTGTACGGCGCCGATAAGTTAACCGCAGAGGTGCTTAAGCAAAGTGCAGAACAGTTTCATTTAATTGATGATAGCTTGCTACTCTAAAGCATAAAATATAGCGGCTAAGTGCCTGCAACATGAGAGTTTTTAATAAAGAGCCTATATAGCTAATATAGGCTTTTTTTATTGCGGTAATAAATTGGGTTTACTCAGCGGTTATGGTAATTTTACGCCATACCATGTTATTGAGGACTCACATGCTTTATTACAGCGACATGCCATTAGACCGCGGGTCTAATTTTCGTAAAAACGCGGCGTGGTTAAACGCACAAATGTCGGCACAAAGTAAGTGGCTTTTGGTGAATAATAACCACACTTTGTTTTATAAAGACGCAGCTCAAGTGTGCTACTTAACGTATCAGCAAATTGCCCATTTAGATTTATCAAACGCTATTTATTTAGGCTCAAATACTGAGCAACAGGGTGTGTTTGCGTTAGATGTTTCAGCCATACACGATGACGAACTCAAGTGCGTTATAGGCGACGCACAGTTTTTTGATATACGCCAATATGGCCCTCACGTTGATATACAAGATGGCTCTATAGCCGCACTTGCACGTGGTTTATGTTATTGGCATGCAACGCATAGTTTTTGTGGGCGTTGTGGCAGTAAAAATACATTAGTAGAGGCAGGGCATTCACGCCTATGTGAAAACGAGCACTGCAAGCACCCTACATTTCCACGCACTGACCCTGCAGTAATTATGGTGGTTACTAAAGTATTTGAAGATGGAATAGAGCGTTGTTTATTGGGTCGCCAAGCAATATGGCAACAAGGCATGTATTCGTCATTGGCGGGCTTTGTAGATCCAGGTGAAACACTAGAGCAAGCTGTAGCGCGCGAAGTTAAAGAAGAAGCAGGCATTGACGTTGATAATGTACGTTATATTGCCTCGCAACCTTGGCCATTTCCTTCTTCTATTATGTTGGGTTTTATTGCTCAGGCTAAAACTGAGCAAATAAACGTAGATAAAGACGAATTAGACGATGCCAAATGGTTTACGCGCGAAGAAGTTAAGGCGTTTGGCAATATGGGCGATGAAGGCGATCATTATAAACTCCCTCGGGTCGATTCAATTTCGCGTTTTTTAATTGAACAATGGCTTTCTAATAAGGCTTAAGGATTGGTAATGTCGACAAGCAAAAATAAAAATACCCAGTTAGTATCAACGGGGCGTAAAAAAGCCTACACCCATGGTGTGGTAAATCCCGTAGTACAGCGCGCTTCTACAATTGTATTTGACAGCGTGGCCGAATTAAAAGAAGCCGCTAAAACCCGCGGAGATAAAACATTATTTTATGGCCGCCGAGGCACAACTACACATTTTGCACTGCAAGAGGCGATAACCGAGCTTGAAGGCGGCGAAGGCTGCGCACTTTACCCATGCGGCGCTGCGGCAATAAGCCAAGCGTTATTGTCGTTTGTAAAGGCGGGCGATCATATTTTAATGGTTGATAACGTGTATGAACCTACGCGTGATTTTTGCGATAAAATTTTAGCGGGACTAGGTGTTACCACCACTTATTACCCACCCACGATTGGCGCAGGTATTGAGGCGTATATTCAGCCAAACACAAAAGTGCTGTTTTTAGAATCGCCTGGCTCTATAACCATGGAAATACAAGATGTACCTGCCATGGTTAAAGTAGCCAATGAGCATAATATTATGACCATGCTTGATAACACCTACGGCAATGGCTTGCATTACCGCCCACTTGAACACGGTGTAGATATTAGTATTCAAGCAGCAACTAAGTACATTGTTGGCCACTCTGATGTAATGATGGGTGTAGCAGTGGCAAATAAAAAGTACTGGCCAACCCTGCGTGAGCAGTCGTACTTATTGGGGCAATGCACCAGCGCAGATGATGCCTATTTAGCGCTTAGAGGCTTACGCACTATGGCAGTGCGT
This sequence comes from Pseudoalteromonas agarivorans, assembly GCF_024518735.1. Classification (NCBI taxonomy): domain Bacteria; kingdom Pseudomonadati; phylum Pseudomonadota; class Gammaproteobacteria; order Alteromonadales; family Pseudoalteromonadaceae; genus Pseudoalteromonas; species Pseudoalteromonas agarivorans. Next base: position 21,198 of record NZ_JANIGJ010000002.1, on the reverse strand, counting down.
TTAAATCAGCACGAAAAGGCGGCTATAGAGGTGGCAAAATGGCTTGAGCAACATGAGTTAGTTGATCATATTCGCCATCCTGCATTTGCAAGCTGCCCTGGACATGAATTTTTTAAGCGCGATTTTGATGGCAGCAATGGGTTGTTTTCATTTGTAATGAAAACCGGTAACCAAAAAGCCATTGATGCGTTTTTAGATAGCCTTGAGCACATTAAAATGGGCTTTTCGTGGGGCGGCTTTGAAAGTTTAGTTACCGCCAATTTGACCATGAAAGGTTTACGTTCGAACACTGGTTGGGATTTAGGCCCTGTTATTCGCTTGCATATTGGCCTTGAAGACATTGATGATTTAATTAATGACTTAAGCCAAGCACTTGAGGTATACCAACAGCATTTATAAAAATAGGCTAAATAAACAAAGTTTGGCCTGTTACATTTAAACGGTTTGTTACAAAGCTCACTTATGGTGAGCTTTTTTTTTGCTGGTAATTCAAGGTGTTTACACTTACTGTTGTTACATTACGCTTTATTTTAAAGCATGAGCAACGTCATTAAGGAAAGCCAATGGCAACATCATCATTAGTGAACATAGGGCGGTTAACCCAAATAGCGGGTTTTGAGCTAGTACGTATGTTTTTAACCAAGCGCGGCTTAATTGCAATGGCCGCCTTTGCCCTTGTTTGGTTACTTATTTTACGCTACCCGATAGGCCAAGCCGTCAGCATTATTAGTGCCCCCAATTTTGAACAAATGGCACGCGATATTTCAGGCAGTATTGGTTTAAGTAAGTTGCTTGATTGGCCTGAGGCCGAATTTGCTATGTACTGGCTAGTCGCTTTGTATAGCTTTCCGCTGTTTGCTATTTTTATATCAAGCGATCAAACCGTTAGCGATAGAGAGCGCGGCACATTACGGTTTTTATCATTGCGTTCTACTCGGTTTGAAATTTTATTTGGCCGTTTTTTAGGTCAGCTTGGCGTGTTAGCGTGTTTATTAGCTATTACCCTAGTGGCAACCCTTGGTGTACTTGGTTACAGAGAGCCTAGCCTATTAATGGGTGGGTTAAGCCGTGCGGTTTCTATATTTATAATAATGGTGGTGGTTCTTAGCCCGTTTGTAGCATTAATGAGTTTGATTAACACGTTTGCTCGCTCGTCGCGTTTAGCGATTGTGTTAGCCATTTTATATTTTGCTGGTGGCGGCATTATTGTGGGTATATTGGCGTGGCAAGTACCGGCTTTAAATGCGCTCGATTACCTTTTCCCAGGGGTTAATTCTGAGCTTTTAGCTGGGCAAAACCTACCTTTATTGAGTGCCTTAGGTGTGCCGCTTATTCAAAGTGCTGTATTTATAGCGATTGCGCATCGAATATTTACAAGGAGTTCGCTATGAGCGTATTAATAAAAGCCAGCGGCTTGAGTAAATCGTATGGCGCAAAGCAAGCACTTAACAACGTAAGCTTTGAAATTCAAAAAGGTGCACCGGTGGCGTTAGTGGGCCCAAATGGCGCCGGTAAAACCACATTATTTAGTCTATTGTGCGGCTATATTAACCCAAGCCACGGTGAGCTCAGTATTTTAGGGCATAAGCCTGGTAGTGCCGCGTTATTCAACCAAGTGAGTGCATTACCGCAAGATGCGCAGTTAGATCCGCGTTTTAATATAGATAAGCAACTGGCGTTTTATGGCAAGCTTCAAGGTATGGGCGCTAAACAAAGCCACAATGAAGCGCTGCGCGTACTTGATTTGGTAGGCTTAAAAGAAGTCGCTAAACAGCGTGCGGGCGATTTATCTCACGGTATGCGCAAACGGGTAACGATAGCGCAAGCGCTGATTGGCTCGCCGAAAATAGTGATGCTTGATGAAGCCACAGCAGGGCTTGACCCTATTCATGCCAGAGAGGTGCGAGAGCTGGTATCGAGCTTAAGCGATGAAGCCACCTTTATTTTGAGTTCGCACGATTTAACCGAACTTGAGCGATTATGCTCCCAAGTGCTCCACCTAGATAAGGGCATTTTGAGCGAGCACCAAACAAAAGACAACAATACGCATACTCACTTTTATACCTTAATGCTCAACGAGGCGTATCAAAATGTGGAGCAACAACTGCAGGCATTAGCAGGTGTAAGCCGTGTGTATATGAGCCAACATAAAGAATACGTGATTGAGTACCAGCCAACCGGTGAGCCACTTGATATTGCTTTATTAAACTTTTGCCATCAACAAAACTGGCAATATAGGCAGTTAGTAAATGGTCACACCTTAGAAAATCAAATATTTACACAGGAGAAAGCATAATGGGACTACTCAGTGGTTTAATGGGAAATGCAAGCGAAGTAGATGACTCTGATTTAGAAAAAGTACTTGCCAATACCTTAATAGATGGCGAACAAGTAGAAAAAGCCTATAAGGTGATTCGCGATATGTTTATTTTTACTAATAAGCGTTTAATTTTAATTGATAAGCAAGGTATGACCGGCTCTAAAATGGAAATGATGAGTATTGCTTATTCTAAAATTACTAAGTTTAGTAAAGAAAGTGCAGGGCACTTTGATTTAGATGCCGAGCTTAAAATTTGGATTGGTTCAGACCCAACGCCTATTAGTAAAGAGTTTAAATCGGGCGATAATATTAACGAGGTTTATCGTGTAATAAGTCAGCATGCGCTTTAGTTTGCTGAACATGTTTTAAGTAGTTGTTGACTATATGTTGCAACTACTTTAAATTTACAGTTTCTTACACCTACTTACAATTAACTTAATAAATACAACTGCTTAATTAAGTTTTCATTCAGTTTCTCAGCGTTAGCATGTCCCCACTTTAGTCAATGAGCTAAAGCATAAAAAGCAATGCACAAAGGGAAGTCTTACAATGAAAAAATTAGCAGTTATTATTTCAAGCATTTTATTATCTAGCACTGCGGCTGCTGCAGACAGCTACAATTCAATCAGTAATTTAAGCTACAAAGATAGCGATAACAACGACACCGTTGCTGTAGACTCTATTTATTACCTATCTCCTAAAAAAACATTAGGTCCGTACGATCAGTTTGAGTACATTAATAAACAAACTAACGTTTACGGCGGTTATGCTGATGACGACTTTGGCGATGTTACTAATATTGGTGGCGAATACTTTATTAATGAATTCGTTGTTGGCGCATCTTACGAAAACCTTGACCCAGATTCGGGCTCTAACGGTGAGCTTTACAAGCTAACTGGTGGCTACTTCTTTAACCCTGATTTATTAGCAAAAGTAACGCTTGTTGAAAACAAAGACGGCGATGACTTTGCTTTGTTTGATTTAGCATACAACCACATGCTAAACAGCACAGACTACGTAGGTGTAACACTTACATCTGATGACGACTTTGATTACCGCGCTGTTGCAGCTAAGTACTTTATTGACTTACAGCAAGGTAACTTTTTAACGTTTGAAGGTAAATACGAGAGCATTGAAGATGCAGAAAACCAGTGGGTAGCAGAAACTAACTACTACTTCTCAAAAGCAACCTCGGTATTTGCTAACTACAACAAGCAAGATACATACAGCTTTGGTGCTCAGCACTTCATCAATAAAAACATTGGTCTTAAAGTAGGTTACGAGAACAATGCAGATGACTCTGATAACGATGCATACTTTGCAAACATGCGTTTTCAGTTTTAATTAAGCCCTGTACTTAATTAAAAGCATAAAAAGCCCGCTACTGTAGCGGGCTTTGTTGTTTTTAACTTAAATTAACCGTGGTAAAAGTTTTACCAGGTGCAATTACGGTCTTTGTTTTGCTCATCTAAATAGCTTCTTTTAAATTAAAAATAATAATTTTTTTGAAAAATGAAAAAAATATAATGAAGGATAGTTATATTGGTGAGGTTTATCGTATAGTTAAGTTGTATTCAATTTAGCGACAGTTTGTACCTTATTTGTTACTTTTGAAGTTTAAATGCTGAGATATAATTCTACTGTAGATTTAAGATGTGCTTTATATTTACATTTGTACATAACAGTTAACAATTTAAGTGGTTGATATTGTATTTAATTTGTTCGCGCATTCATTTTTTGTTCATTTTCTGCTGTTAGTATGCGGCCCGACTTTGGCTACACGGCCCAAGCATAGAAAATAACATTTATAGGGAATTTAAAATGAAAAAATTAGCCGTTATCATTTCGAGCATTTTATTATCAAGCGCTGCATCTACTGCAATGGCAGCCGATACTTACCAATCTATCAGCCATGTAGGATACATGGACATTGATGGAGATGACACGGTAAGTGTTGACTCAACTTATTACTTTTCTCCAAAAGCGACGTTAGGTCCTTATGATCAATTTGAGTACATCAATAAGCAAACAAATGTTTATGGTGCATACAGTGATAATGATTTTTTAGATATTACTAGCGTTGGCGGTGAGTATTTTGTACAAGATTTCGTATTAGGTGCGCAGTACAATAATTTCGACAGTGATTTTGGCTCAAGCACGGATGTAATTGAACTTTCAGCAGGCTACTTCTTTAATCCAAACCTTGTATTAAAAGCAACGTTTGTTGATGTTGAAGATGCTGACAATCAGTTTGTGTTTGACTTAGCATATAACCACGAATTAAACAGCACTGATTATATCGGCTTTACTGTAACAGCAGATGACGAGTTTGATTACCGTGCAGTAGCAGCTAAGTACTTTGTTGATTTACAGCAAGGTAACTACTTAACTGTTGAAGGTAAATTTGAAGATGTTGATGGCGGTTCTAATAGCTGGGAATTAGCATCTAACTACTACTTCAGTAAAGCAACATCGGTGTTTGTTACAGTCAACAAGAACGATGACTACGCTTTTGGTGCTCAACACTTTTTCAATAACAATGTTGGTTTAGAAGCAGGTTACGGTAATAACTGGGATGATTCTGATTACGATGCTTACTTTGCAAATGTAAGCTTACAGTTCTAATTTAACTAAAAGTTAGTTACTGAACGAAAAGCCCGCTACTGTAGCGGGCTTTGTTGTTTTTAACTTAAATTAACTGTGGTAAAAGTTTTACCAGCCGCATTTACGGTCTTTGTTTTGCTCATCTAAATAGCGTTTCAGCGGTGCAAAGTAATCAAGCATAGCGGTTGCATCCATTTGCGGCTTGCCAGTGATGGTTTCAAGGGCTTCTTGCCATGGACGAGAAGAGCCCATTTCTAGCATTGCGTTTAGCTTATCCCCTGCTTCTTTTGAATTATAAATAGAGCAGCGGTGAATGGCTTTATCGTTACCGGCTATTTCACATAAGCTACGGTGAAATTCAAACTGTAAAATATGCGCTAAAAAGTAACGTGTATAAGGAGTGTTGCCTGGTACGTGGTATTTAGCACCTGGATCAAAGTCATCTTCGCTACGTGCAATAGGCGCTTTAACACCTTGGTATTTTTCACGTAGCTCCCACCACGCTTTATTATAATCTTGTGGCTTTACTTGGCCCGAAAATACCTGCCAGCGCCATTGATCAACCATTAAGCTAAAGGGCACAAAGGCAACTTTATCTAGCGCCATTTTCATTAGTAAGCCAATGTCTTTTGACTCATCAGGTACTTGCTCAAGTAAACCAATTTCTTTTAAGTAACCGGGTGTAACCGATAAAGCAATGGTGTCGCCAATGGCTTCGTGAAAACCATCGTTGGCACTTTCTTGATAAAATAAAGGTTGTTTATTATAAGCGCGCTGATAAAAGTTGTGGCCTAGCTCATGGTGAATAACAGAAAATTCTTCGCCGGTGCGTTGAATACACATTTTAATGCGTAAGTCGTCTTTGCTATCTATATTCCAAGCAGAGGCATGACACTGTACGTCTCTGTCTTTTGGTTTTACAAATAACGATCGCTCGTAAAAAGTCTCTGGCAGTGGCTCAAACCCCATTGAGGTAAAAAAGGTTTCAGCACCTTTAACCATTTTTAGCTCGTCGTAATTATTTTTAGCTAAAAGCTCGGTAACATCGTAACCCGGATCGGCGTTTTCTGGCGCGACCACATCGTAAATGTTACCCCACGCTTGTGCCCACATGTTTCCTAATAAGTGCGCAGGAATAGGCTCATCTTGGGCTACTTTGTCGGTGCCGTATTTTTCGCCTAATTTAGCGCGTACATGGCAATGCAGTGAGTTATAAAGTGGTTTTACTTGCCCCCAAATGCGGTCAAGCTCGGTTGTAAAGTCATCGGCTGGCATATCGTACTTACTACGCCACATTGCGCCGGTATCAGCATAACCTAGCTCTTTAGCCCCTTCATTTGTTAGGGTTACTTGCTGCTCGTAAAGTGGGCGCATTGGCTTTGAAATTTGACGCCACCCTTGCCATAAATCAAGTAGCTCGTTGTAATCACGGCTGGTGGCCATCTTTGCGGTCATATCACCTAGGCTTAAACAGCTGCCATCGTCTTTACAGTATTTACCTTTACCATATAAACCACCTAGCTCTGCCACAATAGTGGAAAGTTGGGCTGTTTTTTCAGCGTCCTGAGGAGCTGGTAAAGTAAGCGCAAGTTTAAGTTTATTAAGCTTGCGGCGTGCATCGTAATCAAGCTTTAAGTCGTCAAATTGTGCTGCCTGATTGGCTAAACGTACGACCGACTCGGTCATTTTACGATTAACTTCGGCAGATAACGCCGAGGTGTCGTGTGTTATAAAGTTTGCGTAAATCCACTCAGCGCGGCTCGTCTCTAGGTAAAGCTCGCTTAGCTCTTGCTCGGCTTTGGCTATAAATGCATTGGCATCTTGTTTTGTAAGAGGGAGCTCAGTCTGTGCTGAATCGGTAGTGTCTATGGCTATTTCTGCTTCGCAGGCGGTTAGCGCTAATGTACTTGCGACTATGAGGGCGCTCATACTTAATTTAAAGCGTGGCGTGTTCATTGTATTCCTTTGGTTTATTGTTATTAAGAAAGTGATAATAGCAGCGATGTTTAAAACAATAAAATTAATACGTTAAGGCGTGTGGTGCATCGCGCAATGATTGTATTTAAACTAAGATGGGTCATAATTAAATTACTATTTTCATTCAATGTAAAAGGAATGTGCTCATGTCAGTATTTATAATATTGCTGGTCGTGGTGGTGGTTATTTTTGCAGTCAAAGATATTCGCCTTAACCTGATCAGCCGTCCTACGTTTAAAATGTTTAAAAAGGTACTTCCGCCGCTCTCGCAAACTGAGCGAGAGGCAATGGAAGCCGGCGATGTATGGTGGGATGGTGAGCTATTTAGTGGTAATCCAGATTGGCAAAAACTGCATAACTTTCCAAGGCCTGAGCTTAGCGATAAAGAAAATGACTTTATGGATAATCAGGTGAACACGCTACTGGCGATGCTAGATGATTACCAAATTGTACAAAAAGACAAAGACCTACCAAAAGAAGTCTGGGATTACTTAAAAACAGAGGGCTTTTTTGCGCTGATCATTCCTGAAAAATTTGGTGGACGTGAGTTCTCTGCCATTGCTAATTCAACCATAGTGTCAAAAATTGCCACAAAAAGCTTAACTGCGGCGGTTACTGTTATGGTGCCTAATAGCTTAGGCCCAGGCGAGCTGTTACTGCACTATGGCACAAAAGAGCAACAAGACCGTTGGCTACCAAGCCTTGCAAGTGGTAAAGATGTGCCGTGTTTTGCACTTACCGGCCCAGAAGCTGGCTCTGATGCGGGCAGTATTCCCGACTCAGGCGTAGTGTGTAAAGGGCAGCATAATGGTGAAGAAGTTATAGGCCTGCGTTTAAATTGGTCTAAGCGTTATATTACGCTTGCGCCGGTGGCAACCGTACTTGGCCTTGCCTTTAAAATGTATGACCCAGATGGGTTATTAGGCGATGAAAAAGAGCTAGGTATTACCTGTGCGCTAATTCCTACTGATCATGAAGGGGTAGAAACGGGTGAGCGCCATTATCCATTAAACATGGCATTTATGAACGGAACTACCTACGGTAAAGATGTTTTTATTCCGCTAGATTGGATTATTGGCGGTGAGCAAGGCGCAGGACGAGGCTGGCGCATGTTGGTTGAGTGTTTAAGTGCTGGGCGCGGTATTTCTTTACCTGCACTAAGCACCGCAACAGGGCATTTAGCCTCTAAAATGACCTCTGCTTACTCTGTGGTACGCCAACAATTTGGTGTATCAATTGGCCAATTTGAAGGTGTACAAGAAGCCTTAGCACGTATTGGCGGGTTAACGTATACGTTAGAGTCTGCGCGTTTAATGACCGCAGGCGCAATAGATTTAAAACTTAGCCCATCGGTTGTTACCGCCATTGCAAAATACCATATGACCGAAATGGGGCGTACGGTAATGAACGATGCAATGGACATTCACTCTGGTAAAGGTATTCAAGTTGGGCCTAATAACTATTTAGCCCATGGTTATATGGGGATCCCGGTATCGATTACCGTTGAAGGGGCAAACATTTTAACCCGCAACTTAATGATTTTTGGCCAAGGTGCCACCCGTTGTCATCCGTTTGTGTTAAAGGAAATGGAAGCTGCCGCAATGGAAGACGATGATGCAGCACTTGATCAATTTGATAGTTTATTGATGAAGCACATTTTATTTGCTGTCAGTAATGCCGGCATGGCTTTTGTGCATGGTCTTACGCGAAGCTGTTTGGCAAAAGCGCCCGTGTGCGGTGCAACCGCTGTGTATTACAAACAGCTAAGCAGAATGAGCCGAGGGCTTGCTTTTACCACAGATGTAGCCATGTTGGTACTTGGTGGTGAGCTAAAGCGTAAAGAGATGATTTCGGCGCGTTTAGGCGATGTACTTAGCCACTTATATTTAGCCTCTACGGTATTAAAACGCTTTGAAGATGAAGGGCGCCAACAGGCTGATTTACCTTTTGTGGAATACGCTATTGAAAATTCTCTTTATGAGATAGGCCAAGCGTTTGATGGTTTTTTCAAAAACTTTTCAAATCCGGTGGTTAACTTTTTACTTAAACGCATTGTGTTTCCGCTGGGGAATCACTACCACAAGCCAAGTGATGAAACAGCCCAAAGTATTTGCGAGCATATGACGCAACCTGGGGTGTTTAGAAACCGTTTAACGCACTTATGTTATGTAGATGAAAATGCGGGCACGGGCGTGATGGAAAATGCATTTTTAGCTATGCACGATATGCAAACACAGTTTAAAGAATTAAAACACTGGCAACGCAGTGGTAAGGTCCCTGCAACACTCGACATAGAAGGTGCAATAAATTACGCACTAGAGAATGAGCTCCTTGCGCAAGCAGATGCAGATGCAATGCACCATACTAATAAACTAAGAAAACAAGCAATTGCCGTTGATAACTTTAAACCCGGTGAATTATAACGCTTAAGATAAGCGCTAAACGCAAAAAGGCCTTACATGTGTAAGGCCTTATATGTGGTCTATAAGTTAGCGTGCGTAAGGGTCTGCAACTATTTTATCTATATACCATTTCCCTTTTTTACGAAGCATTTTAACGCTGCGCATATCATCGACTTTATCGCCATTAAAGTAGCCTGTAAAAATGAGGTTTATTTTGGCGTTATCGCCATATTGTTCGCGTACACTCATGTTGGTCATATCGACTTCTATTACTACTTCATCGTATTGCAGGTTTACTAAGTTGCGGGCAAATTGCTTAGCGGTGCCATAGGATTTCATAATTCGGCTGAGGTTAGGGGTGGCCATTGTGCTGGCTTTTTGTAAATCTTTTTGATTATACAATGCATCAAAGTAAGCGGTGGCTGTATCGCCCGGTGAGTCGCCCAGCGTTTGTACGCTATCGCCACAGGCGGCTAAAAATAAGCATACGATAAAACTTAAATAAGCTGTTGTTTTTTTCATGTTGAATGTTTTTAATTAGTTTTTTTAAAGTGTGTGGTTAATTAAACAAGATGTAAAGCAGCACTGGGGAATAAATAGAAAATTGAATCATAAATAATAAAAAAGGATGCCATAAGCATCCTTTTAAGTATCTCAAGGAGAGAAGTTTACTGTACTAATTCTTGCTCGCTAAATTCTTCAGCAAACATTGGGCTAGACAGGTAACGCTCTGTGGCACTTGGTAAAATCACCACAATATTTTTATCAGCGTTTTCTGGCTTTTCAGCAAGGCGTTTAGCGGCAACAACAGCTGCGCCTGATGAAATACCCACTAAAATACCTTCTTTTTTCATTAGCTCATGAGCCATTGCAATAGCATCTTCGTTTGATACTTGCTCAGCACCATCAATCACACTTAAATCAAGGTTACCAGGAATAAACCCTGCGCCAATACCTTGAATTTTATGTGGTCCTGGTTTTACTTCTTCGCCTGCAAGCGTTTGGCTAATGACAGGTGAGTTAGTTGGCTCAACTGCAATCGCTTTGACATCTAGGCCTTTTTCGTTTTTAAGGTAACGGCTAACACCTGTAATAGTACCGCCAGTGCCTACACCTGCTACAAAAAAGTCTACTTTACCATCAAGCGCTTCAAAAATTTCTGGGCCGGTTGTTTCAAAGTGAATTTTTGGGTTAGCTGGGTTTTCGAACTGTTGTAATAAAATGTATTTTTCTGGATCTGTTGCTTGAATTTCTTTTGCTTTTTCAATTGCGCCATTCATACCTTTAGCGCCATCTGTAAGCACTAAGTTAGCGCCTAATGCTTTTAATAGTTTGCGGCGCTCTAGGCTCATTGTATTTGGCATGGTGAGTGTTAATTTGTAACCACGTGCTGCTGCAACAAATGCAAGGGCAATACCTGTATTACCCGATGTAGGTTCAATTAGCTCTTTACCTTTAACAAGCTGACCTGATTTTTCAGCTTCCCAAATCATTGATGCACCAATACGACATTTAATACTAAAGCTAGGATTACGCGATTCTACTTTAGCGTAAACGTTTCCGCCTGTTACGCGATTAAGTTTTACCAGTGGTGTATTACCAATGCTTAGTGAGTTATCTTCAAAAATAGTAGACATAATGTTCCTTTGGATACAATCTGATCAATGTGTTAATAGCCTTTGCTATTAACTATATAAATACACTTTACTGCGAGTTTAAAAAAACTAAAGTAAAGTTTGGCTATAACATATATCTAATGGGCTTATAACCAGCCGAAATAAAAATTAGTTATTATTGTTGCTTTAGTTATTAAAGATGCGGGCTCATTTTTAAATTTAAAGAGTAAATTTCGCCACGTAGTTAAAAAATGCTCAGATTAGGCTAATTATTGCGATGTTTTTGTGTGTTATTTGCGCACATGAATATAACTTGAATACTTTTATCACACAATGCGCCTAAAACATGTTAAAAACACTCTATCTATATTCAACTAAGCAATCACAATGAAGTTAATCTTAAAATTAATTGCCGGTATTGTGGCCGGTATTTTGGTCGGGCTTTATGTGCCTCTCACAGGTGTTGAGCTTTTATTTACTGTTAAAGAACTTATTGGCCAACTTATTTCTTTTACCATCCCATTAATTATTTTATTTTTTATTGCTTCGGGCATTGCGGGCTTGCCTAAAGGGTCTGGCCATTTATTAGGTAAAACCGTTGGCTTTGCTTATAGCTCTACAGTAATTGCAGGTACGCTTGCCTTTTTATTAGTGAGTGCGGTTATTCCACTGCTAAGTGGCAATATTACGTTTGAAGCCGAAGTTGCCACTGAAATTGGTAGTTTTATTGATTTAGAAATTCCACCGCTGATGGGTGTAATGACAGCGCTTGTGACTGCATTTGTGTTTGGTATTGGCATGAGCCAACTTGAATTAGAAACACTTAAAAAAGTGTCTGATCAGGGTCGCGATGTCATCGATGCTTTATTATCTAAAGTAATTATTCCGGCATTACCATTTTACATTGCAGGTGTATTTGCAGAAATGACCGTAGCAGGGACCGTGGTAGATACACTGCAAACCTTTGGTGTTGTGCTTATTGCAGCACTTGTTATGCATTGGCTGTGGCTAACCGTATTATATGTTTCTACGGGGATATTACTTAAACGTAACCCGTTGGAGCTCGTTAAAAATATGCTTCCTGCTTACTTTACAGCGCTGGGGACAATGTCGAGCGCGGCAACCATTCCGGTGTCTTTGCAATCAAGCAAAGCAAATAACGTAAAAGAAGATGTAGCAAACTTTACAGTGCCACTGTGCGCTACTATTCATTTATCGGGTTCTACCATTACGATTGTGACGTGTGCAATGGCCGTTATGTTTTTATCGCCAAGCATGGAAGTACCTTCTTTAATGGGGATGCTGCCGTTTATTATGATGTTAGGGGTAGTAATGATTGCAGCGCCAGGTGCACCTGGTGGAGCAGTAATGTCGGCGCTCGGTTTATTAACCAGTATGCTTGGCTTTAACGAAGGCGCTGTTGCACTTATGATTGCACTTTACCTTGCGCAAGATAGCTTTGGTACAGCGTGTAATGTAACAGGCGATGGTATTATTGCCCTATGGGTAGACCGTTTTAGCGAAAAAGCAGCGTCATAAAAAACTAAAGTACTGGTTTTTAGCAGTAGTAAAATAATGCTAAAAGATGAGTACACCTAAAGCGAAGCAATAATATTAGTTATTGTTTCGCTTTAACTGTGGTAATGTGGCAAATTAGATTGTTTGTTGCGTATTGTTAGGTTAATGAGGGTATTACATTGATTAATGTGCTTTTAGTTGATGACCATGAGCTGGTACGAACTGGTATAAAACGTATATTAGATGATGTACGTGGTTTTAAAGTGGTAGGCGAAGCTAAAGATGGAGAGGCTGCGGTACAGTTTTGTCGCCAGCACGTACCTAATATTGTATTAATGGATATGAACATGCCTGGCATGGGTGGCTTAGAGGCCACAAAAAAGATTTGTCGCTATTGCCCAGATGTAAAAATTATTGTGCTTACGGTTAATTGCGAAGACCCGTTTCCATCAAAAGTGATGCAAATTGGCGCGCATGGCTTTTTAACCAAAGGTGCAGGCTCTGATGAAATGGTTCGTGCTATACGGTCTGTTCATGCAGGCCAGCGTTATATCGCCCCAGAAATTGCACAACAAATTGCCCTTGCACAAGTAACAGGGCGTACCGATGAAAACCCTTTTCAAAGCTTATCTGAGCGCGAGCTACAAATTATGCTAATGATCACCAAAGGTGAAAAAGCACAAGATATTGCCGAGCGCTTAAATTTAAGTTCAAAAACAGTGAACAGCTACCGTTACCGTATGTTTGAAAAATTAAACGTAGGGGGCGACGTTGAGCTTACTCATTTGGCTATTCGCCATAAAATGATTGATATAGACGTATCTCATTAATTTTTTAATTTATGTCTGAATTCGATCACGCCCAATTTTTAAAAACGCTATCAAGTGAACCGGGTGTATACCGTATGCTTGATAGTGAACAACAAGTTATTTATGTCGGTAAAGCTAAAAACTTAAAAAAACGGGTAAGTAGCTACTTTAGATCTAATCTAACCGACAGCAAAACCCGTGTGCTAGTGAGTAATATTTGCGATATTGAAGTTACGCTCACAAACACCGAAACCGAAGCCCTGCTGCTTGAAAACAACCTTATAAAAAAATATCAGCCGCGTTATAACATTTTATTACGTGATGATAAGTCATACCCCTATATATTACTTACCAGTCATAAACATCCGCGTTTAGCCTTTCATAGAGGCAGCCGCAAGGTAAAAGGCGAGTACTTTGGGCCTTTCCCAAGTGCTGGCGCAGTGTCGGAAAGTTTGCGTTTAATGCAAAAAATATTTCCTGTACGTCAGTGCGAAGATGCCTATTACCGTGCTAGAAGCCGCCCGTGTTTACAGTATCAGCTAAAGCGCTGCTCAGCACCGTGTGTTAATAAAGTGACAGAGCAAGAGTACGGCGAACAAGTTGATTATGTACGTAAGTTTTTAACAGGTAAGTCGCACGAAGTAATAGCCGATTTAATAAAAAAAATGGAAGCGGCGAGTAAAGACCTTAACTTTGAGCTCGCAGCTAAAGTGCGCGACCAAATTATGCTACTGCGCAAAATGCAGGAGCAGCAGTCTATTTCAGGTAATTTTGCTGAAATGGATGTGGTAGGTTTTGCGCACTTAAATGGATTAACTGGGATTCATTTATTAATGATCCGTGATCATAAAGTGCTAGGCAGTAAAACCTATTTTCCAAAAGTGCCTAAAGATTCGGGGCAAGAGGAAATACTCACTTCGTTTTTAGGGCAATATTATTTAGCGCCTGGTGCGACAGGGCGCATAGCAAAAGAAATTATTTTACCGTTCGAGATTGAAGAAAGTAGCGCATTGAGTGAAGCTCTTACGCAAATTAGTGAGCGCAAAGTATCGCTTAAAGTGGTTACCCGCGGAGAGAGAGCACAATATCTTCAGCTTGCTAATAAAAACGCATTAAACAGCATTACCGTTAAACAAAGTACGCAAGACTCTATAAACAAACGTTATGCACAATTAAAAGCGACCCTAGGCTTAGATGATATAAACAGAATGGAATGTTTTGATATCAGCCATACCATGGGGGAGAACACAGTAGCCAGTTGTGTAGTATTTGATTCACAAGGGCCAAATAACAAAGAGTACAGGCGCTACAACGTAACGGGTATAACCGGCGGTGATGATTACGCGGCAATGGAGTTTGCACTGAACAAACGCTACAACAAAGTGGTAGATGAAGACAAAATTCCTGACGTTATATTCATTGACGGTGGTAAAGGGCAACTAGGCCGTGCAGAGCAGTATTTTGCCACGTGGCCACATGCTAAAATGCCGCTGTTAGTAGGTGTAGCAAAAGGCACAAGCAGAAAGCCAGGCCTTGAAACCTTATTAATTGATGGCGGGCGAAAAACGATTCCTATGGATTCGGATGCGCCAGCACTTCATTTAATCCAGCATATTCGCGATGAGTCGCACCGATTTGCCATTGCAGGGCACCGTAATAAGCGCCAAAAACAGCGCACGCAATCATTATTAGAAGAGATCAATGGAGTAGGTTCTAAGCGCCGCCAAACATTATTAAAATATTTAGGGGGCATGCAAGGGGTAAAAGCTGCTAATATAGAGCAGTTAAAGAAAGTTCCTGGGATCAGTCCTGACATGGCTGAGAAGATATTTAACCATTTGCATGACAAGGGCTAGCCCTTCATGCGAATATAGAAAAAAAGACATATCCAAGTAGTTATGTGGAATATTCCAAACACACTCACAACCTTTAGACTTTTTCTTATCCCCATATTTTTGGTGATATTTTACTTGCCTTATAGCTGGGCGTTTTTTGCTGCCGCTTTTATTTTTTGGCTTGCATCAATCACCGATATACTTGATGGCTATTTAGCACGAAAGTTAGAGCAATCTACGCCTTTTGGTGCGTTTTTAGACCCTGTAGCCGATAAGGTTATGGTGTGTGCTGCACTTGTTGCGCTCTCTGATCATTATCAGTCTATGTATATGACGATTCCGGCCCTTATTATTATTAGCCGTGAAATAGTGATATCTGCATTACGTGAGTGGATGGCCGAACAAGGCAAACGTGGAAACGTTGCAGTATCAAATATGGGCAAAATAAAAACCGCGGCGCAAATGCTGGCGATTATTGGCCTAATTTGGCAATACGATACGTGGATGATCTATTTAAGTTTTGCTTTATTGTATATAGCCACCTATTTAACACTGAGCTCTATGGTGCAATATTTAATGGCTGCATGGAGTGAATTGACCAAAAATTGATTGTAAATGTCTAATAACGCACCGTTTTAGATAAAAAATAATCAAACAGTTCAAAAGTGGCATTTTTTGTGTTGACGCGTTTAATAATCTCTGTAGAATGCGTCCGTGTTGAGAGGGCATAGCCCCTAAGATAAAGAAAACCAAAGTTACTTAGTTAGCAGCGTAAACATCGCAAGATGTTGAATAACGCAGATAATTAAATAATAATGCGACACTAGCTCAGTTGGTAGAGCGCGACCTTGCCAAGGTCGAGGTCACGAGTTCGAGCCTCGTGTGCCGCTCCAAGTTTTCATTAGGTTGTCCAACGGTTTGGCGGAATGGCAGAGTGGCCATGCAGCGGATTGCAAATCCGTCCACCTCGGTTCGACTCCGGGTTCCGCCTCCATTCAACACTCCACATGCTTTAAATAGCAAACTCGATGCCCGAGTGGTGGAATTGGTAGACACAAGGGATTTAAAATCCCTCGACTAACAAGTCGTGCCGGTTCAAGTCCGGCCTCGGGCACCACTTTGTGGTTTAATTACATCGCCAAGTGTAATTTATAAAAACAATGTTACATAAATTAGTTTGTGTAATTAAATTTAGAATTAATATGATGCGGCACTAGCTCAGTTGGTAGAGCGCGACCTTGCCAAGGTCGAGGTCACGAGTTCGAGCCTCGTGTGCCGCTCCATATTAGTTTTATCCACTTGCTTTAAATAGCAAACTCGATGCCCGAGTGGTGGAATTGGTAGACACAAGGGATTTAAAATCCCTCGACTAACAAGTCGTGCCGGTTCAAGTCCGGCCTCGGGCACCACTTTTAATTATTCTACCAAAATAATTAAAAGTTAGATAAAATATTAATGAAAAGTTTAATGCGGCACTAGCTCAGTTGGTAGAGCGCGACCTTGCCAAGGTCGAGGTCACGAGTTCGAGCCTCGTGTGCCGCTCCAAATTATTTGGAAGCGTTAAGGCGGAATGGCAGAGTGGCCATGCAGCGGATTGCAAATCCGTCCACCTCGGTTCGACTCCGGGTTCCGCCTCCATTTAATTACTCCACATGCTTTAAATAGCAAACTCGATGCCCGAGTGGTGGAATTGGTAGACACAAGGGATTTAAAATCCCTCGACTAACAAGTCGTGCCGGTTCAAGTCCGGCCTCGGGCACCACTTTTACTAAAGTCCTTTTAGTAAATTAAATACTCCCTATTTTAAATAAATACCCATTTTTTATATAACAATCACTTTGTTTATGTTTTTCTATTCTTTAAAGATTAATAGCAATTGGCTTAAAACAAGACAATCGTGCTTAAAGCAAAGCATACGTATTGTTACACGTTAGCGTTAGTTGTTTAAACCTACATTACTTTTCCTATATCGCTTTGCTGCTGCCGTCTAAATCCAATTCAGTTCATCAAAGCAATTTACATACATGCGCGACTACCGGATGATATAAACTTGAAAGCTAAAGGTGCAACTAATAGCGCTTGGTTATTATGCGCTGATATGTGCGTTCTATTTATTTAAATCAACGTGTTTTAGAGGTGTATAGCCAAAGCTAAACAGTTTAATAATTAAATACGTTCGTTAATGTATTAACTGAAGTTGTAGGTAAGGGAGGAAATAAAGTGCAAAGCAAAGCGACACAAGGCCGCTTTGCTAAAGTAAATAATGCTATAACTTTGTTTGTGCCTTATAAATAGGGTATTCGCTCATTAAACCTTGAATAAGCGCCACGCACATTAAAATAAGCACAATTGAGAAAGGTAACGCAGTGGTTACTACTCCCGATTGCAAGGCCTGCAAGGCTTGAGAGCCACCTACCCACAGTAATACGGCGGCTATTGCCCCTTCAATCGATGCCCAAAATATACGTTGTGGTACCGGCGCATCAATTTTTCCGCCTGCGGTTATGCCATCTATTACAAGTGAGCCAGAATCAGAAGAGGTAATAAAAAATACTAAAACAAGCACAATTGAGATCACACTAATAAGGCCACTAAGCGGAAGCTGCTCATAAACCTGAAATAGCGTTACAGAGATATCGGTTAACCCGTTTTGCCCAAGTGGGCCTACTTTATCAATAATTTGTGAAATCGCTAAATTACCAAATACCCCCATCCACACTAAGCTTAACAGTGTTGGCAGGCCAATGACGACTAATAAAAATTCTCGCACGGTACGGCCTCTAGAAACGCGGGCAATAAACATTCCTACAAACGGCGACCACGATATCCACCATGCCCAATAAAATACTGTCCAGGCATGCATCCAGTCTTCATCTTCACGGCCAAACGGATTACTAAGCGGAACCATATGTTCTACATATGCACCAAAGGTAAACCATATTGCTGTAATTGAGTCACTAAAAGTAAGCGATATTATGGCTACAAGTAAAATAAATGCACATATAAGATTGATGTTACTAAGTACTTTCACACCCCCTTCAATGCCTTTAATAACAGAAACAATAGCAATACAGGTAACGAGTGCTATAACTGTAATTTGAAAAGCGGTACCGTAGTCTGTGCCCATTAAATAATTAATACCACTTGTTGCTTGCTGTGCCCCTAAACCAAGAGACGTTGCTAAACCAAAAAGCGTAGAGAGTACAGCAAGTATATCAATAACATGGCCAAGCCAACCCCAAGCACGATCGCCAAATAAGGGATAAAACACGGAGCGTATAGATAAAGGAAGGCCTTTATTGTAAGCAAAAAACGCTAAGCTAAGTGCAACAATGGCGTAAATTGCCCAACCATGTAAGCCCCAGTGATACATGGTAGCACCCATGGCTAAAGAGTGAGCTTCTGGGGTATTTGGCTCTGCGTTCATTGGCATTAAGTACCAATCAGTAAAATAGGCTGCGGGCTCTGCTACACCCCAAAACAGTAAACCTATCCCCATTCCTGCGGCAAATAACATTGCCAGCCATGAGAGATAACCATGTTCAGGTTTTGCATCAACACCCCCTAAGCGAATTTTACCAAGAGGGGAGAGCGCAAGTGCAAAGCAGAATAATACGAAACCATTAGCAATCAACATGAAGTAGCTATCAAATTTATTGATAATGGCATCTTTAGTTGAGGTAAGTGCTTCCCTGACCACTTCAGGGTCAAGCAATAAGGTAAGGGCAACAAATAGTATGACTAAAAATGCGCTTATTCCAAACACTGGATTATGAACATCAAACCCCCATTTTTGTACGTTATCTTGACCTACCTGATAATCGGTAGTGTCAATACTGTATTTGTTCAATTGGTCATCCATCATGACTCCTTTATATTATAGATAACAAACTTCAATTTTATAGTACGTAAGTAAATCAAAAAGCGCCTATTACTGATATTTAATTATGGTATATATCTCTGAAATACATTAATAAATTTTTATGTAGTTTGAAAGGCAAAAAAAAGCGAGCTAATGCTCGCTTAATAATTTTTTAATTTAGCGTTACTTCCACGCGTTAGGATCAACCTCTTTGGCAAGCTTAGGGTGCTTGTCTTTGTCAAACGTAGGTAATACACCTTGCTTGTTTTGCGCGTTGTAATCTTTTGATAACCACACAACAACGCCTGAAAGCATAAACAGTGCAACTACATTTACAATAGCCATAAGGCCCATAGAAATGTCAGCAAGTGTCCAAATAATACCTAGTTCACCAATGGCACCAAACATAACCATACCTAATACAAGTAATCTAAATATAAACATTCCTTTAGTAGAGTTGTGCTCTAAAAACATTAGGTTTGTCTCGGCATATGAGTAATTCGCGACAATAGAGGTAAATGCAAAAAACAAAATGGCAATGGCAATAAAGTAAGTACCCCAGTCACCTACGTGCTCTTGTAGTGCAGCTTGCGTTAACTCTATTCCTAATACACCCGATTCAGGCACAAGTTGATTAGACAGTAAGATTAATGAGGCAGTGGCTGTACAGATCACAATAGTATCTATAAATACACCTAGCATTTGCACATACCCTTGCGAGGCTGGGTGCGGTGGATAAGGTGTTGCCGTTGCTGCGGCATTGGCTGCGCTACCCATACCGGCTTCGTTCGAAAACAAACCGCGCTTAATACCTTGGATCATAGCTTGCGTTACACCATAGCCAATTGCACCGGCGCCTGCTTGCTCTAAACCAAAAGCACTTTTTATTATAAGTACAATAACATCAGGTAGGGCAGTAAAGTTAATCGCACATACATATATAGCAACTAGCAAATAGGCAAGCGCCATAAATGGAACAACCATTTCGGCAAAACGTGATATTGTTTTTAATCCACCAAAAATAATGATGCCAGAGCCAATTACAAGTGCAATGCCTACTATATACTTAGGTACATCAAACGCTACTTCAAATGCGGCAGCAATAGAGTTTGACTGTACAGCATTAAATACCAGGCCAAAGGCTAAAATTAAGCACAATGAAAACAACACACCCATCCAGCGTTTGCCTAAACCACGCTCCATATAATAAGCGGGGCCGCCTCTAAAGTTGCCATCAGCGTCTTTAGTTTTATAAGCTTGCGCTAACGTACTTTCTGCAAAGCTAGTTGCCATACCTATTAAAGCAATCAACCACATCCAAAATATAGCCCCAGGGCCACCTAAATAAAGTGCCACGGCAACACCGGCCATATTACCTGTTCCAACACGCGCCGCTAAAGAAGTACAAAAAGCCTGAAAAGAAGAAATCTCATCTCCACCACATTTACGTGAGCCAAACATAACTTTAAACATATGTGGGAATTGTAAAAATTGAATAAAGCCTAACCGAATGGTAAAAAAGACACCTGCTGCTATTAATAAGTAGACGAGAACTTGGCCCCAAAGTAAGGCACTTATACTATTTATTATATCTGTCATGAATACTACCTAAGTACATGAGTTGTAAAAGTGCTGGCAACTTACCATAACAAATCAAAAGAGTTTAGTTTTAAAAGCAAAAAAGCGGTCTTATCCACAGGCTTTTGTGGGTAACATGTGTTTTTAATGTGAGGTTTTTATGGGTATAAATTAAATGCAATTTTATTCAATAAAACGCTTGCGTATAAAACGTTTCTCCCTATAATGCGACCCCACTGAGACGGCAGAGCGCAACGCATAGCGAGGCACGAGCTACTCAGTGAGTCGAGTAAAACTTAGTTTTAAAAACTTTCAAGTTTAACAAAATTAAGTGTTGACAAAAAAATAGGAAAGCGTAAGATGCGCAGCCCTAGCGGGATAAAGTTTAACGCTTTAATCGCAACGTTCTTTAACAATATAAAGCAATCATCTGTGTGGGCACTCGTACAGATTGAGTTCTAACAGCCAAGCTACTTAGGTAGTGAGGCAAACAAATTTAGAGTCTCAATTGAAACTGAGTGACCAACAGCAATAACTTACTTAGGTTTTTCTTAAGAAAAGAATTGCAGCACAGTCAATTCAATATCGAAAGATATTAAATAAATTCAGAATTCATTGAGCTGTCGAAAGACACAAAACTTTTTAATTGAAGAGTTTGATCATGGCTCAGATTGAAC